>NZ_GG770199.1:537873-849932 GCF_000163715.1 Veillonella sp. 3_1_44 | reverse complement strand
ACGGCCCTGGGAAAAGCAGGGCAGTAGAAGATGGAGGAGTGAAACGACGACAGATTCACTGCATCGCTTTCTTCCGAACGTAAGATTTACCGAGCTGCGAAGCAGAGAAGGAAAATCCACAGTGAGGAAGCAAGTAGGGCAACCGAAGAGGTCTTAGAGCTAAGCGACGCAGCCGAACCATATGAGTGCTTCCGAACGTAAGATTTACCGAGCTGCGAAGCAGTGAAGGAAAATCCACAGTGAGGATTGATAGGAAGCCGCTGATTGCTTAAAGGCACACCTGAGGGTGTGTCTTTTTTTGTATATGGCTTCCTATCCTCCCAGGGGACCTGGTAAGCAGGGCAAGTTAAAGGTAATAAGAATTAAACGACGACAGATTCACTGCATCGCTTAGTTCATTATTTTTTAATTATATTATCAATTAATTGATAATATAATTAATGAAGGTCTAATTATAAATTTTAATAATTACTATTTATTACATATTCTATTCATGCATAGAATTATCACTTTTTTATATAGATCCCTATCTAGACTAGTAGATACGTGGTTTATAGCTATCTTTCTGATATTTAATAATATACCAAAATGTACCAAAAATTACTCGTTTTGATTATATTTCATATCACTTTCACTATGTTTTCACGAACTATCTATATACTAGCTATAGTTGATTGAGATCAACTAAGGAAATGGAGGTCTACTACTAATAACTTTTACCTGTCCCTTTTACAAATAATACAAACAACACAAAACAATACAACACATAAAACAACACTTAAATACACAACAATACTCTCCCTGTGTATAAACAAAACAATACATATACAAAACTCTCTAATTATATATACCATCTCCCGTATATATAAAGGTAAAAGTTAGGTAGACATAAGAGCCCTTGAAAGAGGGCTCTTTTCCTTTAATATTTCCTATTATTTATTGATTAATAAGCCTATATTTCTTGACATAGTATGTAATATTTGTTAAACTAATCAAGTATCAAGCAAAGCTTGATGAACATAGGGGTATAGCTCAATTGGTAGAGTAGCGGTCTCCAAAACCGTTGGTTGTGGGTTCAAGTCCTACTGCCCCTGCCAAATTTTGGATGGCGGTCTTCGGACCGCATGTCCATAAAATTACTCAAAAAATATTAAAAAATGCTTGCGTAGCCGCAATCATTATGTTAATATAAGTGAGTACCTTGTACATGACTCAGTAGCTCAGCTGGATAGAGCGTTTGACTACGAATCAAAAGGCCAGGGGTTCGAATCCCTTCTGGGTCACCAAATTAAAGCATCACAGTAATGTGGTGCTTTTTTTTTGCTTTTTATATGTATATAAAGGACCCTACATATTTATGTAGGGTCCTTTTATGAGTTAATAATCTTTATTTAATAAACTAAGTTTTATTATTTCGCATGTGGCTGATCTGATTCAGCTACTACGTTAACGACAATTTCTTGATCTGCAGAAATAAGATTCATAATGATGGGGATTGGCTGTTCGATGGCTTCAGCTATAGCCTTAATTTGTCGCATTGCAACAGGATGAGGTGTTGTTCCATCGCTTTGAAATAATTCTTCCAATTGAGTGATTTCTGCTTGACTTAGATTCGATTTGTTTGCGAATTCTTCGATCGTCATATTATGTTGCTCGCGATAGCTTTTAATGATTTCACCGATATACATACTCGCCTCCACTTGAATTATATTAATACATTTTTATTTTATGTGAAAGTTCGATAAAACTCAAGTTAGATTGAAATGATACTTCATATTATTGATACATAATGGTTTTATATTATAAGATAAACATACAATGATACTGATATATATGGAAATGAAAAGAGGTTTGCTATGAAGACGAATAGAAAACAACTTTTAATTGTTTATATATGTTTAGCATTAGGGGCTTGGAGTGCTAGCGCTGGCATCAGTTTTAGTCAATCAAATAGAGATACGAATCAAACGCGTCGAGATAATACGATAATACAGCATAAGTCTGAAAAAACTGTTGACGATTCTGACCAAGGCAGTCCTGTTATTGCATCGTATTACAAAGATGGCAAAAAAAAGAAGAAAAAGAGTACTGCTGCTGATGAGACTAAGCTTTCAGAGAAACAAAAAGCAACTAAAGAATTGAATGAACATTCTTGGGTAGAAGAAGCGGGAAAACATCCCTTACCGTATGCGGTTGTGGAAGGGAACGCGGTCAGTGAAGAAGAGTTAGCCCACTGGTGGAAGGTTTTTAATGATCCCGTATTGGATCAATTAATTGATTTGACCCTCAAAAATAATCGGCAGTTAGAGGTAGCTCGCTCTCGAGTTAGACAAGGGCGGTTACAGTTGGGTATTGCTGAAGCACAGCGATTACCTTGGCTAGATGCTTCCGGTTCATGGTCGGCTAATAGAGGTCAGGGTGAGTGGGATTCAGACCGAGAAGCGATAAAGAATTTACCTATATCTGATAAGATGACGAGAAATGTAGAAACCGGTAAATTGGGAATTGATGCGCGATGGGAAATTGATATATTCGGAAGACAAAAAGCAAAATCACGTGCTGCATCGAATTCGTTACAAGCATCACAGGCGGATTTATATTCCACCTGGGTATCTTTGAGCGCGGAAACCGCATTACAGTATATGTCGTTAAGAACTTTACAGGAGCAATTGCGCATAACAGAAGATGATGTGAAGCGTCAACAGGAAGCGTTGGAACTGATTAAGATAAATAATCAGTCTGGTATTATTAATGAATTACCTGTGCAACAGGCTACATATGCATTATCTCAGACTCAAGCGGAGATTCCTTCATTAAAGAAAAATATAGCTTCCACAATGGCTGCTCTTTCTATATTGACAGGAACAGTTCCAGGCGAGATTGACGGGTTATTGATGGAAAATACTTCATTACCTACGGTGAATCCACACATATTTATCGGCATACCGGCGGAAGCTTTACGACAACGGCCTGATATTCAGGCGGCGGAACGACGTATTGCGGCGCAACAACAGAAAACCAAGGCTGCAAAGGCTGATCTTAAACCTAGATTTTCACTAAATGGCAGTATAGGCTTGGAGTCGTTTTCATCGGGAGGTCTTATTTCGGCTATCGGTAAAATGATAGGAATAGGACCATCTATCACTATGCCTATTTTCAATGCCGGTGCTATTCGTAAGAATATAAAAGTACAAACGGAAAAGGAACAGGAATACTTGGCACTTTACGAAGAGACTGTTTTGAAAGCTGTAGGAGAGGTCCGAAATGCGGTAACGGATGCATCTCAGGATCATATTAAGTCTGAGGAATTGAAATCTGCTGTAGAATCTGCACAGCAAGCGGAATCTTTGGCGCAAACCAATTTTGACTCCGGTCTTAGCGATTACTTAAGTGTTCTTGATGCACAAAGAAATGTATTGTCTGCAAGGCGGCAATATATCATGAGTCGGGGGCAAGAGTTTGCTGATACCGTTCGTTTATTCAAATCCTTAGGCGGTGGTTGGGAAGCCATGGACATGGATCAGGAGGCAGAGGCGGACTCGCATGCTAAGAAATAGTGTGAGAAACGGGGAATGATTATGAAAGAGAAACTTGATGTCCTTAAAGGGTGGATGGCGAATAATAGAAAAAAGTGCGCAGGTATAATGATTGCCTTTCTAATAATTTTGGGTGGAGTAAGTTATTATGCTTATAATCAATACGAAGCGTACATTGCCTCTCATCATATTGTGTTGCAAGGCAATGTGAATCTGCGTGAAGTTAATGTTGCATTTCGGGGAAGTGACCGGATTGCCAGCCTTTTGGTGGATGAAGGTGCGGTGGTGAGCCAAGGGCAGATTTTAGGGTATTTACATTCTGATGAATTGAATCTTACTGTACAGCAGGCTAAGGCTACCATTGCAGCACAGGACGCTATAGTGGCCAAGTTGCAGGCCGGCAGTAGACCAGAAGAAATCGCTCAAGCATCGGCACGAGTTACATCTGCAGAAGCTGCGTTAGCTCAATCGAAACAGGAAGCAGAGAAGTTACAAAAATCCTATAATGCTTCAAATGGTAAGGCCGTTAGTCGACAGTCTGTAGATGATATACAGGCGAAGGTGAAAGTATCGGAAGCCAAATTAAACGAGGCTCAGCAAGCATACAATTTAGCTGTCGCAGGGCCAAGACAGGAAGATATAGCACAGGCCCAAGCCCAATTGGATGCGATGAAAAGCGAACTGGCCCGTCAGGAGTTCTTGTTGAACCAATCTGTATTAACGTCCCCGATAGACGGTGTTATAACGGCCCGATTATTACAGGTCGGTGATATGGCTTCACCGAATACACCTGTATTTAAATTGGCTGAGAATACTAAGAAATGGGTACGTGTATATGTGAACGAACGGGATTTAGGAAAAATTTATAACGGTATGGATGCGAATGTGACGACGGATACCAATAAGAATGAACCGATTCACGGTACAATCGGATATATATCCTCCGTAGCGGAATTTACACCTAAATCGGTAGAAACGAAGGATGTGCGTACTACACTTGTATATGAAGTGCGGGTATATGTAGATGATCCTGATAATCGTCTCCGTTTAGGAATGCCTGCCACTGTTTCCATTGATATATAGAGGTGTGCGGTGAATGATGTATATGCAATCGAAGCGTCACAATTATATAAAGAATTTCCCCTTGTCGGAGATGATCCTATAATAGCATTGGACCATTTGGATTTTAAAATTCGAAAAGGCTGTTTAACTGCGTTGGTCGGTCCAGATGGTGCGGGAAAAACGACTTTGATTCGTTTGATAGCTGGTTTATTGGATGCCACGGCTGGTTCTTTAGAGGTCCTCGGAATGGATGTGAAAGCACATTCACAGGCAGTTCAAGATAGACTCAGTTATATGCCTCAGAAATTTGGGCTTTATGAGGAATTATCCGTCAGTGAAAACATGAATCTCTATGCAGATTTACACGGTATTCCTTTGCATGTGAGAACGAAGCGGTTTGAAAAATTACTGCATATGACAGGGCTAGCCAAATTTACTAAGCGTCAAGCCGGTAAATTGTCAGGCGGTATGAAGCAAAAGCTTAGCCTAGCTTGTACATTGGTTCGTTCTCCGGAGCTATTACTGCTCGATGAGCCTACCGTAGGGGTCGATCCATTTTCAAGGCGGGAGTTATGGGAGATCTTAGAGTCGCTGGTATGTACAGATGGAATTAGCGTACTTGTTAGCACTGCATACTTAGATGAGGCGGAGCGTTGTAAAGATGTTTTCGTCCTCAATAAGGGGCGCTTTTTAGCAACCGGGACACCGCATGAGTTGACTCAAATATCTGAGGAACGATGCTTTCAGGTAAAGATTCCGAAGTCATTGAGCATGCGAAATGTACAGGCCGCATTGATGGATGACAGGAAATGCGTGGCGGATGCAGTTCCAGAGGCCGGTGCTGTGAGGTACATAAAAACAAAAGAAATGCTTTCGATTCCATGGCTTAATGAGTATGGTATGGAGGAAGAACCAGTTCAGAGCCGTTTGGAAGATACCTTTATGATGTTGTTAAAAGAGGATGAAATTGCCTCAAAACAAGGGGCTAAGCCTTTAGATAGTATCGATATGGATTTAGATGAAAGTGCGATAGAGAAAGAACGAAAGCATTTGTTGGCCCCCAATGAAATGGTTGAGCGTCCAGTAGAAATTTCCGTATCTCATTTGGTGAGGACATTCGGTGATTTTACGGCGGTGGCTAATACATCATTTACGGTGCAGCGCGGAGAAGTATTCGGGTTACTCGGACCAAACGGAGCAGGGAAGACGACGACATTTCGTATGTTGTGTGGATTATTGCCTGTAACGAGCGGGGATTTGCGCGTGGCCGGCATTGATGTCGTTAAATCCCGTACGGCGGCAAGAAGCAATTTCGGATATGTAGCGCAAAAGTTTTCTTTGTACGGTAATCTGTCTGTTATGGAAAACTTGAATTTTTTTGCCGGTGTGTACGGCCTTCACGGACAGAAGAAGCTTGATCGTATAGAAGCCGTTATCAGTGAGTTTCGTCTGAATGACGTGAGAGATATGATAGCCGGTGATTTGCCTGGTGGTTATAAACAGCGCTTGTCCATGGCGGCTGCCTTAATGCATGAGCCTAAAATTCTTTTTTTGGATGAGCCCACAAGTGGTATTGATCCTCTTACACGGCGTAATTTCTGGCGACAGATTACTTCTTTATCAAAGCGAGGAACAACGATTATTATTACGACTCATTTTATGGATGAATCGGAATATTGTGACCGTATTATGATTCAGGATGCAGGGAAACTCGTTGTACTGGGAACACCTGATGAAGTTAGACGGATTGCCGGCGATGAGAATTGTACTATGGATGAAGCGTTTATCTCCGTCATACTAAAAAAACGGGAACAGGAGGATAACGTATGAACGGATTTATAAGACGGTTTTCCTCATTGGTATACAAGGAGACCTTACAAGTATTGCGCGACCCTAGCACTATTTTGTTGGGTGTTGTGCTACCTATACTACTTATCATCCTCATCGGCTCAGGGGTTACTTTGGATGTTAAACACGTGCCGATAGCAGTGGTTATGGAACGGCAAGATTCTATGACCCAGAGTGTGTATGACTCCTTATACGGCTCTGAGTACTTTCAACCTATAGCGGTTCGCGATAGAAAAACGGCGGAATTATTAATGGAAAAACGAAAGGTAGATGCCATATTGGTGATTCCACAGGACTTTTCTGATCAAATTATGCGTGGACAAGGGAAAGTGCAGGGAATTTACTACGGTGTCGATACTTCGGTAGCGATGAGCATAGAAAGTTATGTAAACTCAGCTATTAATTTATGGGCCGTTAAGAATATTCCGTTTATGCTACGTGGTGGATATATAACAATGAACCATCGCATGTGGTTTAATGAAGCAAATACAAGTACCTGGTTTTTGATTCCTGGGCTCATCATGATTATCATGACGATTGTATCCGTCTTTCTTACGGCGGTTGTTATGGCTAGAGAATGGGAACGTGGTACTTTTGAGGCTTTATTCGTTACACCAGTTAAGCCTATTGAAATTATTTTGGCTAAGGTAGTGCCTTATTATGTATTGGCCATGTTGGGGCTGTTGTTTTGCCTCGGTGTTTCGTATTTCTTTTATGAAGTACCTATGCGTGGTTCCTTATGGATCATCTGCATCGTGTCCACATTGTATTTGATTGTTTCCTTAAATATGGGACTACTTATATCTGCGTTTACGAAGAAACAGTTCTTAGCTTGTCAAATGGCGTTACTTACCAGTTTTTTACCGGCGTTGATATTGACGGGGTTTTTATTTGATCCACATTCACAACCTGTGGTGATTCAATATATTTCACGGCTTTTACCTCCTACATATTTTTTAGAATTACTGAAATCATTGTTCCTAGGTGGAAATAACTGGTATTTGATTATTAAAAATAGTGCCGTATTATCGGGTTTTGCTATTTGCTTTACAATATTGACAATTTATATTACGCGGAAGAAGGTGGAATAATGAATTGGCGCCTGTATTGGAATCAAATTGTCTCCATCATATGGAAAGAGCTATTAGCCACCTTTAAAGATCCGAAAACTCGTATAATCTTACTGTTACCGGTTATTATTCAAGGGTTCCTCTTCGGTTACGCCGCAACCTATAATCTCAACAAGGTTCCCTATGTATTGATTGATGAAAGTCATACGCAGACCGCAGCTGCATTAGAATCGACTATTAATTCATCCGGTGTTTTTGAACTGTATCAATCTGCGAACTCTCCGGATATAATCGCACCACTAATAGACTCCAACAAGGTTATTATGGCGGTTATCATACCTCAGGATTTTGAAGAAAACTTAAAGCATAAACAACCTACATCTATTACTGTTATTGTAAATGGAACGAATACAATGACTTCAGGTCTTGTTGCAGCCTATATGGGGCAAATCATTTCTCAATTCAATCAGACTTGGTTAGGTGTTGATCATAAGGGAATCACGATTGAATCTCGTACCTGGTACAATGAAAATCAGCAGTCTTCCTGGACTTTCTTGACAGGTCTCGTTATATTGATCAGTATGACACAAGTTATCATGTTGGGGGGCTTATCTGTGGCGAGAGAACGAGAGCAGGGGACCTTTGATCAATTATTGGTGACGCCCGTATCATCTATGCAAATTTTGATTGCAAAGTCTATACCCCCTATGATAATAGGACTGTTTCAAAGTACTGTATTGTTATTAATAGCCATGTTTTGGTTTAAAGTTCCATTTCGGGGCAACATATTTCTTGTGTATGCCGTGTTGTTTACGTTTATAAGTAGTAGCATTGGATTGGGGTTATCTATTTCGGCTATTGCAAAAAATATGCAGCAAGTTCTCGTATATGTTTTTGTTTTTCTTTTTCCACTAGCATTATTGTCCGGATTAATCACACCTGTACATAACATGCCAAAAATATTGCAATATCTTACATATGGAAATCCTATGCGGTTTTCTGTTGATGCAATGCGCAGGATTTATTTAGAAGGTGCAGGATTGACGGATATTTGGTTTAATTTTATTCCTATGATTATCCTAATCATTATAAGCATGTCTATAGCAGGATGGCTATTTAGAAATCGCGTTGGATAAAGCTAATGATTAGATCGTTAAACTTTTTATATTTTGTTATAACAATACGGCAGACCTATATAGCATTTTTTTATTAATAAATATGCTACTGCCGTATTGACTAAATGAATGTAGACTGTTAGAATAAAAGCATAGAAAATATAATATTTGGGAATAGGTGCTGAAAAGCATAATAGAGAAGCTGGTTAAATGCCAGCACGGTCCCGCCACTGTATGGTCGAGCGAGTCTAAATTAAGTCACTGGGAAACTGGGAAGGCTAGATGAGCGATGACGCCGAGTCAGGAGAACTGCCTATTCAACATTCACCATTTGACCTACGAGAGATAGGGAGGAGAAGTTAATAGCTCCTTTTTACGTACCCGTAAAAAGGATTTTTTAGTTCTATTGAATCTAAATTGTATTATAGTTGATTTAGATTTTAGTTCTATACGACCTAAATGTCGTGCTATGGTCATGGTGGATTACCTTTTTGGTATTACCAGCATGACATATGTTATGACTGTTAATATATTTTATGGTAAATGTAGGGCATGCATTTATTCATCATCATCCTAAAAAAGAGGCTGACCCAGGGTTCTAGTAGTTCGGACTCTGGGTCAGTCTCTTTTTATTTTGCAAATATTAATTATCGGTAAGATCTTTTAGATAGAGGTCTGTAGCGTTAAGCTTTAGATGAAGTGTAAATAGATATAGAATCGTAGAATAATTAAGAGCTTTTAGATTTAGAATTTGCTTTGGGTTTACATAAATAGTAAGGTGTAATTAGATAGTTGTTTTTCTTGGAATCTATTTCTTGGAATCTATTTTTAGATGTATGAATTTTAAGTCATTTATAAAAAAATGATTGACGATGAATTCTATACATGATATTATTATTTCAGTTGAGACGCGGGAGTGGCGGAATTGGCAGACGCACCAGACTTAGGATCTGGCGCCTTACGGCGTGGGGGTTCAAGTCCCTTCTCCCGCACCAACTTTATTGCACCTTTAGAGGTGTATTTTTTTTTGCCCACTTATAATAATTAATATATTTTTGATTATTGTACTATGAGGGCATCATTTCTGTGAAATGAAAGTAAGAGTTAAAACTCTTGGTTTGTCTGATTTCTATCAAGGTAGATTTATAAAGAGCGATAAGTAAAAAGTATATTGTAAATATTCAGAGAGTACACTATCGAAAATGTTTATGGTAAATTTAAAATGCATTATTTGGTTGGGTAAGATTCTATAATTTTAGCAAAGTCGCCAACTTCAGGATTATCAAATGGTAATTGAGTTTCGACAGGTATTGATTCAGTAATTTTTTGACCAGGGAAAGATAAAGTAGTCCAAGATGACTCTTGTGTGATAACTTTAGTATTAATGCTTTTGTCAATTCGATCGCTTTTTACCGTACACATTTTAGGTTGTAGATGAATAACAACACCTGTACCTTTAACGATTTCTAAACGACCTAAATTTTCATTGGTATCTGGGTCAAAAAATTCAGAACCTAATGAATATATAAGAAAGCGCTGATTATCAGTTATACCATCAGTAGAGCCAACATTTAGAACTACTTTATCATTATCGTCAAGAGTTTGAATTACTTTGATTTGTTTAGTTATATTCATAAAAACCTCCCAAAAAGAATATTTATATTCAAGAGATATAGATATATCAAATTAATATAATTACTTTTTTGTTGTAAGTAATAGTTGCTTTGGAAATTAATTTATTTTGGAAATTTAGCATTTTGCATTAAAGATAAAGACCTTTCTGTTAGTGAGGGTCTAATGATTAAATTTTCTTTAGTCAATTTATGAGGGTCTTGATCAAACATATTGTATTTAGCTTGATATAAGCCCTTAGTATTTACAGAATCAATAATACCCCACGCAACTATAGTTTCTGTTTCATTAGAAAGCTCAGCAATAAGAAAATAACTGCCTTGAGATAGTACTGATTGAATATTAACTGTGAATACTAATTTTCCTTTTTCCGAACAATCGTGAATTGTAGCTTTAAAATTAGGATTTTGAATTGGTTTGGTTAATAAATATCTTTCGCGCATAAAACAGTAAAACATAAGTAATGTGATTGCTGACATAATAATAAGGAGATAGCTAGGAATAAATTCCTGAGGCTGAATTAACCAAATAATTCCAGAAAAAATAAATGCTAACAAAGCACTAATTCCAGGTTCATGGTCTTTAAAAAAGTCTTTCAACTAATCACCACCTTTATAAAGTGATTATACTATTAAAAAAATACAATTAAAATAGGAATAGAAAAGAAAAAATAATTAGAGAAATATGATAAGTATACTATGTTTGATTTTTACAATAGTAAAAAAGGAAATAAAGAACTTACAAGAACAAAAAATTTTATAGAAGTACTATTTAAGGAATATATAGCAATAGAGAGTATTATAGTATAAAAGAAAAAAGGATTCACATATTCAAGTTCAAATGGAATCCTTTAAGTATTAATATTTGAATCTAATTTATTTCAAAGTTGCTGATAAAGAAAGAACCGTAATTGGTTCATTTTCATCAACAAGAATAAATGGGAACGTTTGATTATTTTTTAAAAACGTAACATTTCTTAATGTTAATGGTAATTGCTCAAGCTGTTTCATATTAGCAATCGATTTTAAATCTAATTCAGAAAATATAGATAGTAAAAAATCTTGTGAATTTACTATATTTGCTAAGAATATGGTTAATGATGAACCGCTCAAACTAGGATCTATAGCATGTAAAATATCCATTGGGAAGAATGGTTCAAATTTATTAGGCTTACCTAAAAAGGCATCTGGAGGAATAGGAATACATGGTGTATTATCAAAATATGTAAGTGTATTGCATGATACCAATTCATTATTAATTTTGCACAAGAATTTAACATCATAGATTTCGTCAAGGGATAAAGCTTCAACTATAGCCGCTTCAAGTAGTTGTAGTTCTCTTATTGTTTTAGTCATATAATCACCTCCTTTCTAAAATGATTATATCAAAAGTGATTAGCAAATGAAATGAAGATGAAGGTTGTTAGGACATAACTATTTTTCTAGATTTATGTTTACTTGAAAACAATAACAAAGATATTTGAATTTATAGTATAGGAGTGTTAAAAGCTATACTAATATTAGATATTATTTCATATAAATAAGGATTCTGAAATTAAGAGTACACTAGAAAGTAAATCATTGAATGAGTAAAAATGAGAAAAAGCCAGTATAAAACTTTATGCAATAGGTATTGGGTATAAGTAAGATTGTATAAAAGAATAGAAATGTATCTTGTTAAGATATATTATTAAAAGTTTTAGGGCTTATAGCTGTTTATAATAAAAATTGTGGTATATGGTTATTGTAATTATAAAGAATCAAAAGTGTTAATAATAAATTAACTAGAGTGATAAGGTCAATTAATATTTCTGTATTTCGAAAATTGAAATAGATGAATCTTTGATATTTTTAAATATGTTATAATTAATAAGTTACAAGATTTAAATTAATACTATATGGTGCAGTATGGATAATACATTAACAAAACTGCTTTCACAGAACCCATCCTTTGTGGATGGGCTAAACGCATTTCAGCGTAAGGGAAAGTCAGTCATATATGGTCTTAGTGGATCTCAAAAAAGTTTTCTCTTAAGCCAATCTTTTTCTGCAGGTCTTAAAAAGCCTGTAGTCATCGTAGTCCATGATAAGGATCATAAGGAGATGTGGGAGCGAGATTTAGCCTTCTTCTGGCCTAATGTGCCAGTCCAATCATTTCCTATAACAGATCATGTAGACTTTACGACTGTAGCACGTAGTCTTGAAGATCAAGGTGCACAAATGCGAGCATTAGCATTATTAGCATGGCAAGAGCCGGCAGTAGTCATTGCCAATGCTGAAGAGGTTACACAATATGTTGTATCTCCCCATTATTTGAAGGGGCAATCGTTGCATTTTGCTTTGAATGATTCAATTGAACGTGATGTAGCCCTTGAACAGCTCGTAACAATTGGATATGAACGCGTAGACCAGGTGGAACAACGTGGTCATTTTGCCGTGCGTGGAGATATTTTGGATATTTATCCTGTAAATAGTGATCATCCGATTCGCATTGAGTTTTTTGGTGATGAAATCGATACATTGCGTTTCTTCTCTGTTGAGAATCAACGTTCTATTGAACAAATCGAATCCTATACGGTGACGCCTTTCTTTCTTGGTAAAAGTGATGCAGATAGTACTTTACTATCATATGTGAAAGAGGGCACTCTGATTTATGACGAGCCAGGTCGTATTCAAGAGGCGTTAAAGAAATTCTTAAAAGAAGATCCTACACATCGGAAAAATCATTGTGATTGGAATGAACTACAACGCACTGTAGATGCTACGAATCAAGTGGCTTTCACGTTTATGCAACAACGTTCTATTGGTCTCACTGGATTTAACCCTATTGGTATTCAAGGGAAGACGATGACGAGCTTTGAGCGTCAAATTCCCCTATTAACAGATGAAATTAAACAATGGCATCGTTTAAATCATCAAGTGGTACTAGTACTAAATAATCAGCAACGACGAGAAGGTATTGAGCGCGCCCTTGAAGGGGAGAATATTGCATTTATTCATAGTGATACATGGATAGCAAAGTCGAACACCGTCGTTATTTTAAAGGGCTTATTAACAGATGGTTTTGAATTGCCCAATAGCCATCTCGTGGTTGTCGTAGAAGGTAATATTTACGGACAGCAAAAGCGCAAGCTTCGTAATAAGCCTAAAAAGGGCCAAGAAATCAATTATTTTACAGATTTAACGCCTGGTGACTATGTAGTACATAATATGCATGGTATCGGCAAGTATATTGGTCTTAAAACAATTGAGACGGAAGGCATTCACCGCGATTATATTGAGATTGCTTATGCTGGAACGGACAAACTATTCTTACCAGCTAATAATTTAGATCAACTGCAAAAATATATTGGCAACGAAGGTGATGTGCCACGTATTAATAAGATGGGTGGCCGTGACTGGAGCAAGGTTGTTACAAAGGCAAAAAAATCTATTGATGATTTAGCAGATAAACTCGTTGAGATATATGCACAACGAGAAATCACAGAAGGTTTTGCATTCTTGCCAGACCAACCATGGCAGCAAGAGTTTGAAGATGCATTCCCCTATGAGGAAACGAAAGACCAATTACAGGCTACCGCAGAGATTAAAGAATCCATGGAAAGACCTGTTCCTATGGATCGCTTGCTCGCTGGTGATGTAGGCTTTGGTAAAACGGAAGTGGCTATGCGCGCCATTTTTAAGGCTGTTATGAGCGGAAAACAAGTGGCAGTACTTGTACCGACTACGGTTTTAGCACAGCAACATTTCCAAACCTTTTTAAATCGCTTTGCTCCATTTGGGGTAAAAGTAGATGTGCTTAATCGATTCCGAACTACATCAGAGAAAAAACAAATTCTTAAAGGCGTAGAGGATGGATCTATTGATATTCTCATTGGAACTCATTCATTACTTAATAAAAAGGTGGTATTCAAAGACTTAGGAATGCTCGTTGTAGATGAGGAGCAACGTTTTGGGGTAGCACAAAAAGAAAAGTGGAAAGAGTGGGCTAGCAATATCGATGTACTCACTTTGAGTGCTACACCGATTCCGCGGACTTTACATATGTCCCTTGTTGGCGTTCGAGAAATGTCTGTTATCAATACTCCGCCAGAGGAGCGATTGCCTGTTCAAACCTATGTGGTGGAATACGATATGAATCTCATAGCAGATGCTATCAAACGAGAACTTGCAAGAGGTGGACAGGTCTATTTCGTATATAACCGTGTCGCGTCCATTAATCACATGGGAGAACTATTAGAATCCGCATTGCCTGGCTTGCGTTATGCTATTGCTCATGGACAGATGACAGGCCGTCAAATTGAGGAGATTATGACCGATTTCTATGAAGGTCATTATGATGTACTCTTGTCCACGAGTATCATTGAAACTGGCTTAGATATTCCTAATGCCAATACTATCATCATTTATGATGCAGATCGCTTAGGTTTATCTCAACTATACCAAATGCGAGGTCGTGTAGGACGCTCTCGTAGACGTGCTTATGCATACTTCATGTATCGGCCAGATAAAATACTTTCAGAGGCGGCTGAAAAGCGTTTAAAAGCTATTGAAGAGTTCACAGAGCTCGGTGCAGGGTTCAAGTTGGCCATGCGAGATCTAGAAATTCGCGGTGCCGGCAATCTATTAGGTTCACAGCAACATGGCAATATCGCATCCGTGGGCTTTGGTATGTACGTGAGCATGTTAGAAGAGGCGATTGCAAAGGCCCAAAATAAAGAAGTTGAGCGAGATGTATCCATTGATCCAGCTATCGACTTAGAGGTAGATGCGTTTATTGATGATGCGTATATCAAAGATAGCGCTCGTAAGATTTCTGTATACCAACGATTGTTACATATTAAATCTAAAGAGCAACTCGACGATATGACGGATGAGCTCATTGATCGCTTCGGTACACCAACCGATCCAGTAGATCGTTTGTTGCGCATTGCTCAAATTAAAGAGCAAGCGCGCATACTGGGCATTAAAAGTATCGTCCGTAGAGATAAGCAGCTCACCATCCATTGGTATGACGATTCTAAAATGGCCGATTGGGACATGGGGGCTGTACGAGAAGATTTATGGAAAAAAATGAAGTTTATGGACACCAAGCCAGCCACATTATATGTGAATCTTAATGGCATGAAAGGTTCTGTTTTGACCATTACGGAAGCGGTGATAAAGGCTCTTAGCCACAAGTCACCGACTAAGGAGGGCCTATGAATCGATTTTTAAAAGGAGCCATGATTTTAACCTTAGCCGGTATTATCGTGAAGGTCATCGGTGCGTTTAGTAAGGTTCTTATTGCACGGATTTTAGGTGGTGAAGGAATTGGCCTATATATGATGGCCTATCCAATCTATCAAATTATCGTTAGTATTTCTGCTGCAGGTATTCCTGTAGCCATATCTATTATGATTGCAGAGAAACTTGCTAATGATGATATGCGAGGCGTACAACAAGTATTTTCCGTATCTTTAAGGGTACTCGCTATATTAGGGCTGGTATTTAGTTTGGCCTTATATGGTAGTGCGCAATGGCTCGTAGATAATCATATTATCACCGATCCACGTGCCTTAATTGCTATTCAGTTATTATCTCCAGCCATTTTTGTAGTGACCATCCTGAGCTGTTTTAGAGGGTATTTCCAAGGTTTCCAGTATATGGTGCCTACTGGTACGAGTCAAGTATTTGAACAAATCTTTCGCGTGTCTTCTATGGTAGGTTTGGCATACTACTTCATTGATCGTGGACTCCATTTGGCGGCAGGTGGTGCGACCTTTGCTACATTCCCAGGCGTATTGGCAGGGTTACTGGTATTAATTTATTTTTACTACCGACAACGCAATGTTCGAGAGAAGATGCTTTCACAACAGAATCCTAATGCTATTTGTGAAAGTAATGGCACCGTAGTTAAACGCTTGTTTAGCCTTGCTATACCTGTTTCTATGGCGAATATTATGCTTCCTATGGTATCACTCATTGATACATTTATCGTCCCAAAACGATTGATGGATATTGGATACTATCTCAATGAAGCAACCACACAATTTGGCTATTTAACGGGGATGGCAACATCTCTGATTGGGTTGCCAATCATTCTAACTACGTCCTTAGCCGCTAGTCTTGTGCCAGCCGTATCTGAGGCCCATACTCAAGGTGATGTACATCGCATCGTGAAACGAGCGGAAACGGCGATTAAAATTGCTAATATGTTTACGATTCCAGCCTGTATTGGTCTCTGTGTACTAGCTACGCCAATATCGCAATTAATATATGCAACACCCCACGCAGGGCCTGTTATTGCTGTTATTAGCTTGAGTATTGTGTTCCTCGGATGGCAGCAGGTTACTGCAGGTGTTTTGCAAGGGTTAGGAAGGACAGTAATTCCTATGGTGTCGATTTTTATCGGCTTATTAGTGAAGACATTCTTAGATTATGAATTGACAGGCAGTGTTGAGTTGGGCATTAATGGTGCCGCTTGGGCGACGAATTTAAACTTTGCTATTGCAGCGCTTATTAATTATATTTTTGTAAAAAGATATGTAGGTTCGGTACTCAACACATTAGAGTTATTAAAAATAATAGTATCTGCCATGGCCATGGGCGGTGCTACACAAGTCATCTATGTGAGCACTGTTGACTTATTAGGTAATGGTGGCGCTGTGGCTGCAGCAATTGTAGTGGCTATTTTTGTATATGGTTTATCGTTATGGCTTACTAAAGCTGTCGTAAAAGATGATATATACCATTTCCCAATCATAGGCAAGCGCTTACAAGCTCGACGCAATAGGGAGGAAGCAAAGCTATATGAAGAACAATATTGATATTCAACCTTTAGTCGATGTAGTGAAAACTTTGCGTGCACCAAATGGCTGTCCTTGGGATCAAAAGCAAACGCATGAATCTTTACGTCGCTATTTTATAGAGGAAACTTACGAAGTGGTAGATGCCATTGATAATAAAGATATGCCGAATCTTCGTGAAGAGTTAGGTGATGTATTATTGCAAGTTGTCTTTCACAGTCAATTGGCAGAGGAGGCTGGTTATTTTACACTTCAAGACGTAATTAATGATGTCGCTGAAAAAATGATTCGTCGTCATCCTCGTGTTTTTAGCCCAGAAAATAATGAAAAATCATACACTTGGGATGAATTAAAGGCACAAGAAAAGAAAAATATTCAAAATTCTGTATTGGATGGTGTATCGAAAAGTTTACCTGCTTTAATGGCGGCTTATAAGCTCCAAGAAAAGGCTGCAAAGCTAGGATTTGACTGGGATGAGCTTGATCCTGTTTGGGCTAAAGTTTCCGAAGAAATGGGGGAATTTAAGGAGGCTATTGACCAAAATGATAGAGAAAATATGGAAAAAGAAGCAGGAGATGTGCTTTTTTCCTTGATTAATCTATTCAGATGGTATAAAATAAGCGGTGAAAATGCACTAAATCGCACAAACACAAAGTTCCGACAGCGTTTTTTACATGTAGAAGCTTGTGTTAACCAAAGCGATCGCTCATGGGAAGACTTTTCATTAGCTGAGCTCGATGCTTTTTGGGAGGAGGCTAAAGTGCAGGAAAAGTAACCTAGAGGTTTATACACTTCTAAGGTATTGTAATTTTAAGGAGGTTCTGTCATGAACAAAACAGAATTAATCGCAAGTGTTGCACAAAAAACTGAATTAACTAAAAAAGATGCTGAAAAAGCAGTAAAAGCTGTATTTGACACAGTAGCTCAAGAATTGGCAGCTGGTGGCAAAGTACAAGTTATCGGCTTCGGTACTTTCGAAGTTCGTGAACGCGCAGCTCGTGAAGGCCGTAACCCACAAAACGGTAAAACTATCACAATTGCAGCTTCCAAATCCCCTGCATTCAAAGCTGGTAAAGGTTTGAAAGAACAAGTTAACGCTGCAAAAGCTAAAAAACGCAAAAAATAATCCATATTGGATGCGAAAGAGACCTTTCGAGGTCTCTTTTTTTTATCTATTTATGGTATAATGCACAGAGAAAGGGTGCATTATGAATAACGAAACATCAAGGAAGGTTCTCATCGTGTCTGCCTCAATCGGCACTGGACATATGCAAGCCGCAAGAGCCATAGAAGAATATTGGAAAGAAAAAGAGCCACAAGCATCGATTACCCATGTTGATTTTCTTGATACAGAAACTATGTCTGTAGAGCATTTAATTAAGGGTACCTATATCAAGATGATTGACGTATTCCCCATGCTCTATGATATGATTTATCGCGTATCGAAAGGGGAAAAACGAGGTACCATTATGCAAACTGCATTGTCGTACCTACTTAAAAGCCGCATGCTTAAACTAGTACAACAAGAAGAGCCAGATGTAATGGTCTTTACACATCCATTTCCTTGTGGGGCGGCATCGATTTTAAAACGTCAAGGTCATATAGATGTGCCACTAGTGGCTATTATGACAGATTTTAGTAGTCATCAGTTTTGGCTCTATCCACAGATTGATGTTTACTATGTTGCAACAGAATCTATGGTACCTGAAATGGTAGCTTCAGGTATCGATGAATCTCGTATTCATGTATCTGGCATTCCAGTGCGGCGATCTTTTTTTCGTGATGCTATTGAAGAGTATAGCTTAGAGGAACCTGTGAAAGTTCTTGTTATGGGTGGTGGCCTGGGTCTAGGCTCTCTTGAGACGGCTTTAAAACATCTAGATGAAGTAAATGGTATTGGTGAAATTACCGTTGTAGCCGGACAAAATACGTCTCTTTACGAATCGTTAGTTGTCCTTAGTGAATCTATGAAGACGAAGACCACCGTATATGGTTATACTACCAATATTTCTGAGCTCATGAAATCATCGTCTTTGCTCGTTACAAAACCTGGTGCATTGACCTGTATGGAGGCTGTTACAATCGGATTGCCAATGGTATTCTTTAATGCTATCCCAGGGCAGGAAGAGGCAAATGCAGAATTGTTAGAGCAACGGGGATGTGCTCGTTGGGCTCGCGATATTCACAACTTAGAAGATGTGGTAACTGCACTGTTAATTAATTCTCCGCGACTTCAACAAATGTCTGAACGTGCTCGCGAATGGCATGTGGATGGGGCTGCTGATATCGTAAATAGTCTCATTGAAATTTTAGATGCTAGTGCACAAGATGAGCTTGTGAAAGCTCAAGAGGCAATTAGCTAACCAATATAGAAAAAGCGATGACCTAAAGGGCCATCGCTTTTTTCTATTGATACTGTTCAATATGTTCTTTTCGAAGTTTTTGTAATGTAACTAAGAAAGCATCCGTACTTTCTGCACCATCCAATAGATCTTTTAATTGGTAAGAGTCATCAAGGGTAACACTCCATTGGAAGGAGTCGTTATCGTCGTACACATTGAATACGACTGGTGTCTCTAAGTCCTCTGGCATATAGCCGTCATCATCGGACACAGTTGCATACGTGCCATCCTCTAAGAGCTCAGTAAATAATGTGTCATACCCATCAATGTCGATAAGTTCAAAGTTGATACTTTCATAAAAGTCTAAAACCATATCCGTCGCCATGTGGACCTCCTCATGAATATATATGTTACGTTTATTCTACTGAGGGCGCCTGTTACTGTCAATGGTAATGTGTAGTATAATAAATAACAGAATTACAAAATAGGAGCGGAATATGAACGTTATTAGTTTACAGAACATAGAGAAATCATATGGCACAAGGCTACTGTTTAAAGAGGTGAGTATGACTTTTACCACGGAAAAACGATTAGGTCTTGTGGGCATCAACGGAACGGGTAAGTCTACATTTCTAAAAATATTAGCAGGACAAATGGAAGCTGATAAAGGCACCATTGAGCGTAATGGTAAGGCTAGCATTTATTACTTAGCGCAGACACCTGATTTTGATGCGGAAGCTACTTTGCTTGAGGCCGTTCTTGATGGAAATCATCCTCGGTTGCAAATGGTAAAAGTCTTTGAACGTATTAGTCGTGAGTATCGCCAAATGCAAGAGTCTGGTAAAGACGATGCTAAAATATCTCGCAACTATATGAATGCACTGGAGCAAATGGATCAGCAAGACGGGTGGCAAGTAGAGCAAGAGGCGCGCATTATTTTATCTAAATTGGGCTTTCCTGATGTGGAGCAAAAGGTAGCTATGTTATCAGGAGGGCAAAAGCGTCGTCTTGCATTGGGGCAAGCATTGCTATATCCATGTGATCTTTTATTACTAGATGAGCCGACTAACCATTTGGATGAAGATAGTATTGATTGGCTAGAGTCGTATTTGAGTGTACGTCAAGGAGGATTATTAATCAGTACCCATGATAGATATTTCCTCGATTCCGTATGTAATGGTATTTTAGAGCTATCAAATCGTCATATGTATCAATACGATGGCAATTATGAAGAATTTATTGCCTTGAAAGCTGATCGAGAGGCTCGTGAAGCTGCTACGGAAGAAAAACGACGTCAATTTTTAAAGCGGGAAATCGAATGGGTACGTCGTGGTGCTCTGGCAAGAACTACAAAACAAAAGGCTCGTCTTGACCGTTACGAAAAATTAAAGAATATGGAGAAAACCCGTCGTCCGGATCAAATGGATCCTATTGCGCTGAAGACACGTTTAGGAAAAACCATCTTTGATATTGAGCATTTAGAGTTTTATTTTGATGAACGTCCTATGATTAAGGACTTTACCTATCACGTGGTACGCCATGATCGTATCGGTATAGTAGGGCCCAATGGTGTTGGTAAGTCTACCTTTATGAATATCCTTGATGGCACCTACGAAGCGACGAGAGGTACTATTGGTAAAGGTGAGACCGTTCGTATTGCTCATTTTAAACAAGAGCTACCTGAATTTGATGAAGATATGCGCGTTCTCGATTATATTCGTGAGGACCACTCTTATATGGTGCTCGGTGATGGATCTACATTGAGCGCAGGACAAATCCTTGAGCGATTCCTTTTTACCCCAGAATTACATGGTGTACCGATTCGAAAACTCTCTGGCGGGGAACGTCGTCGTTTATACCTCTTAAAATTGTTGATGAGCGCCCCTAACGTATTATTGCTGGACGAACCGACGAATGATCTTGATATTCCAACATTGGAGGTATTAGAGGATTTCCTTGACTCCTTTAGTGGCGTCATCATCACCGTTTGCCATGATCGGTACTTCCTAGACCGCGTAGTGGATAAACTGTTTGTCTTTACAGGCGATGGGCATATTGAAATCGTTCATGGCTCGTATTCTGACTACAAAGATGCTCTTGATGAAAGTAGTGGCAGCAAGCGCCCATTCTATATGCCAAATGATAATATACCGGCTAATTCCAAAGCGGTACGAGCTGTAAAAGGTGGAGAGGCTGATAGCGATGACTCTGTTGATAATCAATCTAATAGGGTAGATACCCTTGGAAATGATAATGTTGTAGCTAGTGATGAAACAGATACTTTCAAAGAAATACCAAAGAAGGGTCTCAATAAAGCAGAAGAAGCGGAGTATGCCAAAATTATGGATGAATTGCCTAAGCTAGAACATTTAGTGAAGGGCCTCGATGTTATGATAAGCCAAGTGGCTACTGATTATGAAAAAATGCAGTCACTGATGGAGGAACGAGAAGAAACACAGACTCAAATAGATGTGCTCACTGAACGGTGGATGGAATTAGAGGAACGCCTATAACTCCTTTTATCATGCTATTTTTTAATATCTGTTATGCAAAGGAATTACGTGTAAGTTTATTGATAAAACTCACAATGTATAGTATAATTTCTACGATTAACGATAACAACGTTACCTAAGTAGGAGGAACTCATGAGTAAGTACCAATTTTTAGACCGTCGCGTGCCAATTGAAGACGGAAATATTGCATTAGTACAAGATTTAACTAAATGTAAAAACTGCTCCTTATGTCGTAAAGCTTGTGCTGTAGACATGGGTGTATTTGATTATTATGATTTAACAACAAATGGGGATCATCCAATTTGTATTCATTGTGGTCAATGTGCATCTATTTGCCCATTCGATTCCATTAATGAACGTTCTGAAATTGATGAAGTAAAAGCAGCTATTGCTGATCCTAATAAAATCGTCATTTTCCAAACTGCGCCTGCCGTACGTGTTGGTTTAGGCGAGGAATTTGGCCTTGAGGCTGGTACATTTGTAGAAGGTAAAATGGTAGCCGCTCTTCGTAAATTGGGTGGTGACTATATTCTTGATACAAACTTTGGTGCGGACATGACTATCATGGAAGAAGCATCTGAGTTATTAGAACGCGTTATTAATAGTGATGCAGTATTGCCTCAATTCACATCTTGTTGTCCTGCTTGGGTTAAGTTTGCGGAAACATTCTATCCAGAATTCTTGCCAAACCTATCTACGGCTAAGAGCCCGATTGCTATGCAAGCGCCTACACAAAAAACTTATTTTGCTGAAAAAATGGGCCTTGATGCAAAACAAATTGTTGCTGTTGCAGTAACACCATGTACAGCTAAGAAGTTTGAGATTCGTCGCGATGAAATGAATTCCTCTGCGGAATACTGGGATACACCAGAAATGCGCGATACAGACTACTGTATTACTACACGGGAACTTGCAAAATGGTTGCGCGCAGAAGAAATCAACTTTGATGATCTTGAAGATTCTGCTTTTGACCCATTGATGGGTGAAGCTTCTGGTGGTGGTATCATTTTCGGTAACACTGGTGGCGTTATGGAAGCGGCTATGCGTGCGGCTTACAAGATGGCGACAGGTGAAGATGCACCTCAAACATTGATTCCATTTGAAGCTATTCGCGGCATGGATGGTGCTCGCGAAGCAGACGTAGTGATTGGGGATAAAACATTACACGTAGCGGCAGTTCATGGTACAGGTAATTTGCGTAAGTTCATCGAACACATGCGTGCAGAAAATATCCATTATGACTTTATCGAAGTAATGGCTTGTCGTGGTGGCTGTATCGGTGGTGGTGGTCAACCACGCGTTAAATTACCGATGGCTGACAAAGCTCGTGAAGCTCGTATTGCTTCCTTGTATACTCGCGATGCAGAAGTAACTGTAAAAGCTGCTTGTGATAATCCAGATATCCAAAAATTGTATGCTGAGTTCTTTGATGGCAAACCTATGAGCCACAAAGCACATCACATGTTACATACTACCTTTGTAAATCGTTCTGAAGATTTAGGCCCTAATGGCGCTTGTACGCCTGCTACATGCCCTACATCCGTACCTAATTTGAAAAAGGCGGCAGAGGCGGCTAAAGCGGCAGCGGAAGCTAATAGCTAAGAGTTGATGGTTATTAGTTAATAAAAAACACAAAGATAGCTAAGAAATATATAGCAGATAGTTGATATGTTAGTCAGCTATCTGCTTTTTTCTACTTTATATAGTGGAAATATGGTTAATAAAAGCTTTCACAGATGTAGATTCTATATATGCCATATACGCATAGGGGTTAAAATATAGAGATTGGTAAATTGGTTTAGGAATTACTTGTAGTATGCTATAATTAAATTGTTATTATAGAAGCAATCAATACTGGTTCGGGAGGATCTTCATGGCTTTTAAATTAAAAGGAAAAGAAGAAAAATTTTTCAGTATTTTGGAAAAGCATGCTGCACTAACTTATGAAAGTGCGGAAATGATGGAACGCGTGTTTAAGGGGGATATCTCTAAGGAAGAGGCATTTCTTGAAATTGATACAAAGGAAAAAGCTGCCGATGAATTAGTAAATGAAACTGTAGAGCGTTTACGCAAAACATTTATCACTCCAATGGATCGTGAGGATATTCAGCTTTTGATTGACCAACTGGATACTACATTGGATAATATCAAAGAAATCATGGATAAAATGGTTATGTATCACGTTGGCAAACCAAGTGATGGTGCTATTCGCATGAGTGAAATTGTTGTTAAATGTGTTAAGCATATCAATAAATCCATTGGTTATATGGGTAGTCTTAAAAAGGATCATGTGAAGGTAGAGGGGCGTGTTCACCAAGTATTGAAACTTGAGTCTGAAGCGGATAATATCTATCATGAAGAAATGGCTAAGCTCTTTACAGAGTGTACAGATCCAATTGAAATTATCAAATGGAAGGAAATCCTTAGCGCTATGGAAGATGTAATTGATGGCTGCGAAGATTTGGTTGGTACATTCCGCCGGGTAGTATTGAAGTATGCTTGATGCCCATTATTTAGTATGGCTAGTTGTATTCTTAGCATTAGCCTTTGACTATATCAATGGCTTTCATGATACGGCGAATGCCATTGCCACATCCGTTTCTACACGAGCTATTGAGCCTAAAAAGGCAATTATGATGACCGCTGCTCTCAATTTTTTGGGTGCAATGGTTAGTACAGGTGTTGCAAAGACTATCGGTGGTGATATAGTAATGTCGCCATCTCTTATCGATAGTGGTATTATTTCTGCAGCCCTTATCGGTGCCATTACATGGAATCTTTTAACTTGGTATTGGGGAATCCCGAGTTCCTCATCCCATGCTTTGATTGGTGGTATCATCGGTGCTGTGGGCTGGTCTGTAGGATTTGATGCGTTGAATGAGGCGGGGATTTTAAAAATCTTTTTGTCTCTTATTTTATCTCCGATTGTAGCCATGATTGGTGGCTATATTGTGATGAAAGTATTGTTGCTTATTTTCGGTAGATTTTCTCCAATTGCTTTAAATGATCGATTTAGATCCATGCAAATTGTATCAGCTATTATGATGGCATTTTCTCATGGCTCTAATGATGCACAAAAAGCGATGGGGATAATCACATTAACCTTACTTAGCGGTGGTTTCATCGATACATTAGATGTACCGATTTGGGTAAAACTTTGTTGTGCTACTGCAATGGCTATGGGGACTGCTGTAGGCGGTTGGAAAATTATCTCTACAATGGGTACCAAGATTTTCAAACTAGAAACTATTAATGGGTTCGCTGCTGATTTAAACTCGGCGATTACTATTTTTACAGCTACATTCTTACATTTGCCTGTAAGTACTACACACGTAGTAAGTGGTTCTTTACTAGGTGTAGGCTCTTCTAAACGCATTAAAGCCGTTAACTGGGGCGTAGCAAGATCTATGGTTATGGCTTGGTTTGTAACGATTCCATTATCTGGCATCGTTGCCGCTATTGCTTATGAAGTAGGTCACTTACTATTTGGCTAATTCATATACTTTTTATTACAGTAAAAAAGACTGCAAACGCAGTCTTTTTTGTTTGTCAAAATATTCTTCCTATATTGTCATATTTATAAATAATTTGCTTTTCTATTTTAAAATTCTATTTATTATATATGTACGTGATAGTTTCTAAATAATCTAAAAATATAGAAATAAACTGATTTGTAAATACTATATTCTATAAAAGAGATTTATCTATATTTGGCAACATTAATGTTACAATTCAAGTTGAATAGGGGAAAATACTTATAAATATGTGTTTTGTTGATTATGCATTTTACTAATAAATGAAGTTTATTACTTGTTTATAGGCTGTTAAGAGGTTGTTTAAAGTGAATGGCTATTGCATACTTATGTATCGGAGGTTATACTATCGGTAGAAGGAGTTTTTCAAGTGAAAAGTGAGGTATGTATATGGCATGGGGTGGATCTAGACGCGGTGCCGGGCGCCCACGTAATCCTATTAAACGTATTGGTAGAACCTTTCGACTTAGTGATGAAGAGTTTCTTTCGCTAAAGCCATTGATCATGGCTATTAAGGCAAATAATGATAAACGATATAGGCAACAATATAGCCGAGAAGTATAAATAATCAGGCATTGTCACAGCATATACAATTTAATACATTTTAAATCTATTTTACAATAATTCATTATTTCTAAATCTTTCAACTACAACACATCTTTACTCTCTAAAACAATATGCTGTGTGCAATACAAGCAGTACGAAAAGGTCCCAATTCATTTGAATTGGGACCTTCTTCGTTATATATAATATACAATACATATTACATATTACTCTATATTTTGTTATATTAAATTAGTCTACTTTGATGCCGTGAATTTCTTCAGCTAAACGTTTTAGAGCATCAACGGTACGTACCCCAGGAGTGATTTCGGAAAGTTTTACACGAATGAAGTGACCTTCTTTAACGGCTGTGATGTCTTGAAGTTGAGGATTAGCCTTGATCTTTTCAATTTTTTGTTGGAAATCATCATCGTTGCGAATAGAATTGCCATAGTCAGCGATAATAATATAGTCAGGATTTTGCGCAATTACTGTTTCCCAAGAACCTTTAGCCCATGTTTTATCAACGCCTAAGCCGCTCATTACATTATCAGCACCGATAAGTTTTAAGATGTTAGTAGTATAACCCTCGAATGCTGTGAATGGTTGACCGTCTTCAGAGTCATAAATGAAAACGCGTTTACGAGGTAAGTCTTTTAGTTTATCCTGGATAGCTGCCAATGTTTTACGTTGACCTGCAACCCATTCTTCAGCTTTAGGTTTTACGCCGAAAATCTCACCCAATTTAATCATGTCGCTGAAGTTCGTTTCGAGGTCAGCTTTAGTAGATAACATGGATTCAGGGATCCAAATATTAACCTTTTGGGAAATCATTTTATCTGCAGGAATGGCTCGTTTGCTGAAAGAATCAGGCCATCCCGTAGTAAAGTCAGGCTTTACGGACATGAATACTTCATAGGAAGGCCATTTATCAGATAATACTTTTACTTTGTCGTAAGCCGCTTGTAAAGGTGGGTAGATTTCTTCTTCTTTGAAAGCGGTCCCAGCCATTTTGTCTTCAAGGCCTAATTGTAACATCATTTCCGTTGTTGCTTGGGACATGGACACTGCATGAGTTGGGGCAGATTTTACGGCAAAGTCTGTTTTTGTACCGTCAAATGTTTCACTCCATGTTACAGAGGTCCCGTTATCACCTGTAGTTTTTGTAGTATCAGAACCACAACCAGCAATAGCGAATGTAGCACATGTCATTGCGATTAATAATAATTTTTTTGACTTTCTTAAATTCTGAAACATAGTAAGTCCTTTCTTTACTAATTAATAATATAAATGATAGCGCCCTTCATCCCAAGAGGTTTTGAAAGGAACTTCAAAAATTGGTTCAAGAATTTCAGGTGTGAGTACCTCGGTAGGGGAACCTTCTTTTAGGATAGTTCCGTTGTTCATGATGATTATATGATCGCAATATTGAGCCGCTAGATTTAAGTCGTGAAGGACTACAATTGTAGTGCCTTTAAAAGCACGCAATTGCTTCATAAGTGCCACTTTATACTTCATATCTAAATGATTAGTAGGTTCATCTAAAAGAAGTATTTGAGGTTTCTGGGTTAAGGCTTTAGCAATGAATACGCGTTGCTTCTCACCACCTGATAAATGATGAATTTCTTCATTTGATAAATGGGTGATGCCTACTTCATTCATATAATGCTCTGCAATTTTAACATCCTCAGAACTATAGGTGCCAAAGTGTTGTTTGTACGGATACCGTCCCATGAGAACAATATCTTTTACGAGAAAATCATCGATCATAGCGTCTCTAGATTGTGTTAAGACTGCTACTAATTGAGCAAATTCGCGACCTTTATAAGACTCTAAAGGTTTTTCGTTTAATGTGATTTTGTTTTTTGATGGATGAAGTCGATATAGATGGCTAAGTAGCGTAGACTTACCACATCCATTTGGTCCAATTATGGCTGTTATTTTATTGGTAGGAAATGTTACAGAAATATTCTTTAACACTTCTTTGGTTTCATAAGAAAAAGACAGCTGATTAATTTGATACATAGTATCTCCTATAGATATGATATACACTAACCATTGTGTTTATAACGATTCATGATAATCCAAATGAAGAGTGGAGCCCCCAATAAAGATGTAAGCACACCAATAGGGATTTCTTCTGGACTGTAGAGTGCTCTCGATAATACGTCTGACCAGATCATAACGATGCTACCTATGAGTGCACTAAATAGTAATGTATGTTTATGTTTAGGTCCGCCTATAATCCGAGCAAGGTGAGGGATGATAAGGCCGATAAAGCCAACTACACCAACCTTTGATACTAGTGTGGCGATCACAACAGAGGATATGATAACGATGCTTAATTGTAACTGCTTAACGGAAAGGCCCATTTGTGCTGCTTCATGATTACCGAGTAGCAACACATCAAGGTCTTGATTGAACATATAGATATATAGCATAAATAAGATTACGATGATTGCTGTTAATGGTAAATCACCCCATTGTATGCCCGCAAAGCTGCCAAGTAGCCAAAACATGGCACTTCGCACTTGAGCTTCGTGTTTGGCTCCGTAAATAATCATCATCGTTAAGGCTGAGAATACACCAGTCATACCCATACCTATGAGGATAAGTTTTACGGGGCTGTTGCTTTTACCAACACATAAGAGGACTAATATAATTGAAAGTGCTGCGCCTAGGGCCGCAAAAATAGGCGTATTGTACTGACCTAAGAATGGTAGCCCACCCATGATAATAGCGAAAACGGCACCTGTGCTTGCGCCAGAAGAAACACCTAATACATAGGGATCTGCGAGGGCATTGCGTGTGACAGTTTGCATTAATAGACCTACAAGTGATAGACCTATACCTGTTAGAACAGAGTAAATAAGTCGTGGTAAGCGGATATCTGTAATAATCGTATTAGTCATAGATGCTGTAGCATTTACATCAATCATAGATAGAAGAGCTGAAATAATTTGGTCTAGAGAAATGAATTTAGCGCCAAACTGTAAAGCTGTTACTAATGAAATACAGAGGATTAGACAGAGTACAAATACTTTTACCGAAGTCTGCATAAAATCTCCTTATTCTATTTTTTATTTAGGTAGTTTAAGTCTTATCTAAGTATAGAGAATTTTCAATATATATACAATATTAATACCTGTATAGGTATTATACGTATAAGGGTTTATTAAATTATAAATAGCAAAATCTTATGTTAGCTTTATTCATTTTTATAAGTTCATTGTTATTTTGATATATGAAAAATTTATTATAATAGCTATAATAGAACTATATGTACAGAAGTACGTTTAGGAGGTGTTAGTTTGATACAAGATTTATTATCTGAGGATAATGTATCCTTTCATTATCCCGCTGAGACGTGGGAGGATGTTATTCGTCATGGTGGTCAACTGATGGTTGATGCGGGCTTTACGGATCCATCTTATACAGAGGCTATGGTTGAAGTAGTTCGCGAAATGGGCCCATATATCGTATTGGCTCCAGGTCTTGCTATGCCACATGCTCGCCCAGAACATGGTGCAAAGCGTGTAGGAACGGCTTTGGTGACATTGGAAAAACCATTGAATTTTGGCAGTCCTGATAATGACCCTGTATCTGTCGCATTATTTTTATGTGCTCCTAATAAAGATGAGCATATTCAATTGTTAACAGATATTGCTACTTTATTTGAGGCTGAAGAATTCTTAGATGCGGCCGTTGACTTTGAAAGTATCGATGATGTTCAAGCATTCCTGGCAGAGCATTTAGACGAGCAATAAACATTTATAAGGAGGCAAGTATGATTTCTGTATTAACTGTATGTGGTAATGGTATTGGTTCTAGCTTGATGTTAAAAATGAAAATTGAAGAAATTTGTGCTGAAAATGGTATCGATGCACAAGTCGAATCTATCGATTTTAACGCGGCTCAAGGTCGTAAGGCAGATCTCATCGTAACTGTAAAAGAGTTGGCTGAACAATTTGACGATAAAAATGTTGCTATTGTTCGTAGCTATATTAATAAAAAGAAGATTACAGAAGATGTTCTTGAAGCATTAAAACTAGCTGCTCAATAATATGTAACAATTATATAGGAGGTAGTGCCATGGAAATGGTATTAGAGTTCTTGCGTGATGTGCTGTCTCAACCGGCACTTTTGATTGGTATTATGTCATGTATAGGCTTGATCGCCTTGAAACGTCCGTTTCATAAAATAATGACGGGCACATTAAAACCTATTCTCGGGTATTTAATGTTAGCTGCAGGTGCGGGTGTTATCGTTAGCAATCTTGACCCTTTGGGGAAAATGATTGAACATGGATTCCATATTACTGGTGTAGTGCCAAATAATGAAGCTATTGTAGCTGTTGCACAAAAGGTACTTGGCGTTGAAACAATGTCTATTCTTGTTGTAGGCTTATTGATGAACTTATGTATTGCACGTTTCACCAAGTTTAAATATGTATTTTTAACAGGTCATCACAGCTTATTTATGGCATGCCTTATGTCTGCCGTACTTGGTACTGCAGGTTTATCTGGTATGGAACTCATACTTGTAGGTGGTTTCTTAATGGGGCATGGTCTGCCATTTCTCCAGCTATTGGTCAAAGTTATACATCCAAAGTGACAGATGGTGATGAAATTGCCATTGGCCATTTTGGTAGTTTAGGCTACTATTTATCGGCTTGGGTTGCTAAATATGTTGGTAAAGCTGAAGATAGTACAGAAGATATTGAAATACCAGAAAAATGGGGCTTTTTACGGGACTCAACATTATCTACCGCATTGACTATGATTGTATTCTACTTAATTGCAGCTTTTGCGGCTGGTTCCGAGTTTGTAGCCACTTTATCAGGTGATATGAGCCCATATTTATACGCTGTTATGAGTGCTATGAATTTTGCTGTTGGTGTAACAATCGTATATTCTGGTGTGCGTATGATCTTAGGTGATTTAATCCCTGCATTCCAAGGCATTGCTACAAAAATTATCCCTAATGCAATTCCAGCTGTAGATTGTGCCGTATTCTTCACCTATGCTCCAACTGCAGTGGTATTAGGCTTCCTTAGCTCCTTTATTGGTGGTATTATCGGTATGCTTATCCTTGGTGCTGTAGGTGGCGTATTAATCATTCCTGGTCTTGTGCCACACTTCTTCTGTGGTGCTACTGCAGGTATTTATGGCAATGCTACTGGTGGCCGTCGTGGTGCAGCAGTAGGCGCTTTCCTAAATGGTTTGGCTATTACATTCTTGCCAGCTTTGGCGTTGCCAGTTCTTGGTCAATTAGGCTTCCAAAATACAACCTTTGGTGATGCGGACTTTGCCGTAATGGGTCTAGTATTAGGTAATGCTTATGAATGGGTAGGTATGGCTGGTATCTATGGCATTGTAGCTATTGCCGCTTTAGTACTCATTGTTCCGAACTTTATTAAAACAAAGGGTAAAGTTATTAACTATGTAGAAGAGGATTAATGAAAACAACTGAGCAACATCGTAATGTAGTTGTTCGATATGTATTCCTGACTATTGGGGCCATAAGTTTTGCCCTTGGTACAGCAGGTATCGTACTACCACTATTGCCAACAGTTCCTTTTTATATGCTAACGTTATTTTGTTTGGCTCGTGGATCTGAACGACTCCATAAAATGTTTTTGGCGTCTAGTTTATATCAAAAGACTGTTGCTGCTTATGAACGCGATAAAGCGTTGACATTGCGGACAAAGTTGTCCATTCTCATATCCGTTAGTGCCATAATGACAATTGGTGCCTATTTTAGTCAAGATATGCCTATTGCTCTTATTGTTATGGGCATTATATGGGTCGCTCATATCATAGCACTAGCTTTTATTATAAAAACAAAAAAATAGGAATTTATATCCGTAGTTCTGAATATAGCCTCATGAATTAAATTCTTACAGTTTAATTCATGAGGCTTATTTTATAGTACCCAGCACAACTTCTAGCGATGATTGTAATTGTTTCATATTACTAAAATGAGCCAACTCATATTTTTGAAAGTAAAATGAATTATTACTATTTTGAAGTTGACAATGACTATCAATAAGTATACTATAATATAATATTATTAATTTATGTTTATAGTATTTGTGTATATGGTGATAGTATGAATCCACATAATCATGCGGCTTCACATGCTGGAACATCTATGTCAAGGTATACGGTGTTTGACGGTATCGATCTAATGTTTCTAGATGTGAAGCAAGAGACGATTCAATTTTATGCTAAATCACATACCAAGACGTTTGCTATAAATCACTGTGAAGAGGGGCGCATAGAGTGCAAGTTTTCATCTGGTGAGTATTTATATATGGGGCCTGGGGATATGTCGTTAGGTTGGCATATACGCGCTGATTATCAACATGAAAATTACTTTCCTACAAAATTATTTAAAGGAATTGTATTATTAGTAGATGTTGAAAAAGCTCAATCCGTATTAGATGCACTTGTTAGTGATTCTCGAATTGATTTGACTGAGTTGGCCAATCGGTTTTGTGAGCATTCTGATTTTGGTATGATGATGGAAGAAACGGAAACTGTTCGTCACATTTTTTCCAGTTTATATAATGTGCCAGATCAAATAAAAGAGCACTATTTTAAATTAAAAGTGATTGAAATCTTTTTATTATTATCTGTTATCTCTACAGCCAATCCTGAAAAGAGAAGTACCTATAGAAAGCAACAGGTAGATATTGTAAAAGCTGTAAGTGAATATGTATCGACACAGTTTATGAAGCGTATTACTATTGATTCCTTGTCTGAACAGTTTGATATTCCTACATCTACCCTGAAACGTTGCTTTAAAGGTGTATTTGGTACAACTATACATCAGTATCTAAAAGAATGTCGTATTAATGCGGCAAAGCGATTGCTTCAGGACTCAGATCAGTCTATTTTAGAAATCGCTAATGCGGTAGGGTATGAGAATGGTAGTAAGTTTACTAGTGCATTCAAAGAGGCTACTGGTGTAACGCCAAGTGCTTATCGTAAGGTCTAAATAATTTGGACCTTATATTATCCTAGCTAAAAATTTTTGTGCTTTATGCTAGGTTTGATAGCCTATGAAAATTAAATATTGTCCTAAACGTATATTTTTGGTCTATTCGGAGTAGATATGTATAATACACTTTGCTACTATTAAACCTGTAAATGATTTTCAATGTCATTTGGTTGTAGTGGTAAAGTGTATTTTTATATGCATAGTTAAATATATGTGTGGAGGAAATTTAATGAATAGGAGTTGGGTGCGGGCAAGGAGATATGTCATACTATCCTGTGCAGTAGCGTGCTGGTTGCAAATGCCGGTGGTTATGGCGGACAATGCGACTGTAACAACCGATGTGGTTCATGTTCGCGGTACATGGGCTGAAGAGCAGGCAAAACAAGAGTCTCAGCAGACGACGATTATCACGAAGAAGGATATTGTCAAAAAGCAGGCAAAATCCGTAGAAGATATTGTATTTTCCGAAACTGGCGTATCTAGAACCGTCGATTCGATGGGGCGCGTCGGCGTATCTATCCGTGGAGCGGATCCTCGTCATACCTTGATTCTTGTGGATGGACAGCCTGTGATGGGCGACCTTGCCAAATATCAAGGTGCTGGTGATGAATTACAGCGTCTCGGTACAGAAAATGTGGAACGTATAGAAATTATTCAAGGTGCGGCCAGTGCTAAATACGGATCCGACGCCATCGGTGGTGTTATCAATGTTATCACCAATAAACCACGTAAGACCGCTGGCCTTCAGTTTAATGCAGAAGGTCGTAGAACTAAAGGCGACGGTGATATCGTACCGTTTTCTAATTTCTTTATGCGCGCTGATTCTGGCTCATTAGGTAAGTTAAAAGTTAATATTCACGGTAGTAAACGTGATATTATGCCTATTTATGCTAGCGAGCAGCGTCGTATCAGCGCTATGACCAATGATGAAGACCACGGTTTTTTAAAGAATTCCCTACGATATTACGGTACAAATTCCAATATAGGATTGGCCGCTACGTATGATATTAATGATAAACAGTCTTTGGGAGTCCGTATTGATCGGTATAATGAAGACTTGGAACGATATGTAAAGCGCAGTACTTCTTATTTGGAACCTCAGGTTCATTACAAACGGGATTTAGACAGGAATAATCTCAATTTGACGTATACTGGTCAGGATAATAAGAGTTCGTGGAAAGCGGAATTGAATTATACGCGGACCAAAGAAGATGATGTAACATTAACCAGTGATTATGGGAACAGTACCTATGAAGGGAAAAATACATTAAACTATGTGGATAATGTAGATCATCGTCAATGGAGCGTAACTCTCGGGGCAGACACGCAAGTCAATAAGAAACATCTCTTGTCTTATGGCATTGGGTTTATACGGGAGACAGGCGAAGGTAGCAGACTTAAAAATGCGCCTCATACCTATAAACGGCATATCGATCCCTGGGATTACGATAAAAGTCTAGCGGTAAAAAACGGTGTTCCTTCATCCACAATTTATGACCATTCTTTCAGGAAAAACGACGCTGGTGTAGAGCAGTGGAATAAGGAGAAAGAATGGTATAACGGAGATAAAAGTAAGCCAAATACATTGCCAGAATTTACTTACGAAGAATATCTTCAATATTTGGATCCTCAGGCGGGAATTGATTCGGCGGCTGTAATGGGGCTTGTGGATGGCCCCGTGACGGAGCGTACGCTGAAAAAACGGAATCCTGAAGCTTATGCGCGATATCAGCAGTTTGCTAAACGTTTATTAGCGGAGAATAAAGAATTTATTGAAGACTATCATTTTAATAAGGAGGGCCGAAAAGATGAAAACGGTAAGTATTATCCAGCACTTTATGATGCCTATTTACCGAGCTTTTACTATGGCGCCGTACCGGATTTTGATTCTACGAAGTTGAAATTAAACGGAGCTTATTTTAAAGAAGAATATTTAAAACGCGTTAATCAACAGACCGCAGGACGTGCGGAGATCAAGAAACAGAATTTCTTTATTCAGGATACGTGGCAGGTTAATAAAAATACTACTTTATCACCAATTATAAGACTGGATCATAGTGATTTATTCGGCTCTAACTGGTCTTTTAATTTCGGCATGACTCACAATGTACATGGAAATGTACACCGCAGATTAAAGGCTAATGTGGGTACCAGTTATACGGAACCTGGTATGGGCGAGCTGTATTATAACTGGGAAATGTATGGCCCGAATATTACAAATGCCACAATCGGTGGCGGTGAAGCCCGATTAGGTTGGTATTGGGTCGGAAATCCGAACCTTAAACCAGAGAAATCCATGAATTTCGACCTCTCTTTGGAAGGGGAAAATAAAAATACCTATGGTAAAGTAACCGTATTCCACAATAATATTCGGAATTATATGTCGATTTACAATACGGGATATTTGATGGATTTTTATCCTCAATATGATGAATCTACCACATATGGAGCGGCGAAATTTGCGCATGCGCCGGATATGATTTACAGTTTCCGTAATATCGGCAAGGCCCAAATCACAGGGCTTCAATTTGAAGTGAAACAGACTTTGAATAAGCACTGGAAAGCCCGTTTGGGATATACGTATTTACGAGCGCTTAATAAGAGCGATAAAGATATGCCTCGTGAATTACTGGATAAACCTCGTCATAAAGTGGATATCGGTGTAGATTTTGAGGATAAGGCTAGCGGATGGAGCGGTAGCCTGTGGGGCGATTATTATATTCATATGCTGGATAGTAACTCCTTGTCTGGTGGCGGTAATTATATGGTATCTTATATTGATCCTAATAATTCCGATCGTTCCGTTATCAGATATAATTTGAATAATAGAAGAACCGCCGATATGTATGAACATAAAACTTACGGCATATGGAATTTGATGATTCAAAAGAAGATTGATAAGGATTCACGAATTTATTTTGGTATTGATAATCTCTTTAATCATCGTGATGATGATCGGGCTTTATCGGCTCGAGTATATCGTATCGGATTAAATATGAAATTCGGTTTCGGTTCAGGTGAAAGTAAAACGAAACTTACGAAGGAGCAGTTTGAATCGTTACCTCCGGTTATGCTGCAAGATTTTATTACGCGTCCTTTCGATACAGACAGGAAACGAGGTATGGAACTTGTAGGAGATTATCGTGTACGTAATGACAGTCATCTTGGATCCGATCGTCCTGCTACGCGAGTGACGACTACAAGTTACGTATCCGACGAGGCGGCAAAGAATCTGGCGGACCGCAAGGAACATGGCTTGAATCAACGTATACGTGTCGGTGTCGATGCTCGCATTAACGATAATACGAATGTACGTGTTGTAGGCAGTGCTTCTGGCCAAGCTGGTGTAGATAGCAGTCATGAAACAGAAGGCTCTAAAGGTTTTAATCATCAACGTCTCGAAGAACTAGATGTAACACATCACGGTTCTAAATGGGATCATAGTGTTGGTCGTATTACTGAATCTATGGGGGTTACAGGTTATTGGTTTAATAAAGAATATGACGGCCTTCGTAGTGTTTGGACGAATAAGAATACTCAAGTCCGTATCGGTGTGGGGACCTTTAAACATAGTACGGGAATTAGCGATAGTGCTTATACTCATGCTATTTATACCCATTTTAAACGGGTTCCAACGGTAGAGGAATTCTTAGGTGTTACTATGGATTCGGACGGTGCTAATAAGGAACTCATCGTACCAAATGCAGGGAATACTATTAATTTCTACCAGCAATTAAAAGCCTTGCGCGATAAGGAAGGCACCTTAGATGCGGAGGTAGGTACAGTAAAGAAGAAAATCGATGATATGACTTCCGATATCTGGTCTAAAGAATTTATTGACGGCATGTCCGCGGATCAACTGGCTCCATTAAAAGCGGAGCTGGCAAAGTTGGAAGCATCTTTACCGGATGTGGAAGCTCGTGTGGCGAAAGAACGAGAACCGTTGCGAGCTGCGCAGTTTGATGTGTTGCGTCGAATGCAGGAAATCGCGGTGAAAGCTTATGGTGCAGATGCGGCTAAACAGACTGTATCGATTAAGATGCCAGATGTGTCGGTAACTTATTCTTATAAATCGCGATACTATGATGAAGATGATGAACAATGGTATGAAGATGAACGTACTTTCACTCAGAAAATAGCACCGGGAACGATTGGGCTTGATAAGAAAAACCCATTGTTTGAAATGAAGTTGAGTGATACCTCTGTTCTTGCTAATGGCGGAAAACCGTTTATTTCAAATTGGTACAATCAGAATAAGGCGGCTATCGTAGAGGCGTATCGTGCCAAGGCGAAAGATATAGCAACCTATAGTTTCGGTAATAATCCGTATACGATGAAATTTGAAGATAATGCCTTTGACGGGCTGGATGAGTCTATTTATAAGGCAAATGTCGTTGATATTAACGACTCCGGCACATCCGGTCTTATTAACGTAAAAGGAAGTGCTTATTATCCTTCTATGATAGCTTCGTACTTTAATAGCTTGGCTCGAATGCTTGAAAAAGCGGACGGCAACAGTCGTTTGCCGAGAGAAGCGTTAGGAAAATATACAGGTGCTGTTATTCCTTCAATAGGTGTCGTATTGGAGCGGGATACAATTCCACCAATTGAAAAGGCTGCCTATGTTCAAGTTAAACATATGGTAACACCTCGACTTGGCTTAGCTGCATGGTACTTGCGCTCCTTTGGCGGTAGTGACTATCGCTTCTATACGGCGAATGGTAATGCTACAGAAGCGCATGAATTCAACAATATGGCTAATATTTTCGGTGTTGGAGCTAAGTATCAATTAAATCATAATGTAAGTATTTCCTTTGACTATGGACAAAACCGTAGTGACTTTGGTCGCTTCATGAATGGCAATACTCATTATGACCATAAGGCTGGATCTGCTCAATTCGATATCAAGGGTCGTGATATAGGTGGTGTACCTCATTTCTGGGCATTGCGCTTTGATATTGGTCGTGCCGATATGAATAAACCTGGCTCTTGGAATGCCTATGTGGACTATAAATACTTTGCTCATGGCTCCTTCTTCGGCGGCAATGGCACAGAGGCTGTACCTGACCGTTACTTGGATGGTATTAAGAGCTTTACCTTTGGTGGTGGCTATGTGCCAACTAAAGATCTTCTTTTACAAGCATTCTATACATTTGATGCTAAAGGGATTAATAAACGAGATACCTTATATGGATCTGAAAACTTTAAACTTGGGAATTATACTCGTTTCCAAATGACGTATAAATTCTAAAAATTATGTCCGATTTGTCCGAAACGTATATTTTTGGTCTATTCGGAGTAGATATGCAAGATACACTTTGCTAACATTAAAATGTGAATGATATTCAATGTCATTATATGTTAGTGAAGTGTATCTTTTTTAGTTTGTGTGTAAGATACAAGATATATGTTTAGTTATAAGTTTAGGAGGGCACAATGAACCGGTGGGGACATACAAAGCGTACCATAATCCTGTCTAGTGCAGTTGCCTTGTGGCTTAGCGCGCCTCTAGTGGTTTGGGCAGATAATGCGACTGTCACTACAGATGTTGTTCATGTGAAAGGCACATGGGCAGAAGAAGAAGCAAAATTGAACTCACAGCAAGTGCAAATCATTACCAAGAAAGAGATTGAAAAGAAACAGGCGAAGTCCGTCGAAGATATTATTTTTACACAAACAGGTGTATCTAGAACAGTTGATGCTATGGGACGTGTTGGCGTGTCCATTCGCGGTGCAGAAGCGCGTCACACTCTCATCCTCGTAGATGGTCAACCAGTGCTAGGTGATTTTGATAAGTACTCTGGTGCGGCAGATGAAGTACAACGTTTGGGCACAGAGAACGTAGAGAGAATTGAAGTTATTCAAGGTGCGGCTAGTGCTAAATACGGATCCGATGCAGTAGGTGGTGTAGTTAATATCATCACTAAAAAAGCACAAAAAAAACCATCCGTACAATTTAATGCTGAAGGCATGCGTCGTAAGAGCGATGGCGATGTGTTTCCGTTCCAAAACTTCTTCATTCGTGCCGATTCTGGTCAAATGGGCAAGTTAAAGGTTGGTTTGTCAGGTAGTAAACGAGATCTTATGCCTGTTCTAGCATCTGTTAAACGTCGTGCCTCTGGGATGGCCTTTGACTATGCAAAACATAACTTTAAGCCAAATGTACTTCGTTACTATGGTGATGCGGCAGATATCGGCCTTGTAGCGACCTATGAGGCAAATGATAAAAATAAGGTGGAATTGAGACTTAATCGGTACACGGAAGATCTTGTACGCGATGTTAAGCATTCCGACTCTGACTTAGAGCCACAACAACACTTCAAACGTACCGCAGATCGTAATACAGCTAACTTGCAATGGTCCTCTAGAGCTGGAAAGAGTGACTGGACGGTAGAAACTAATTACTCTCGTATTAAAGAAAATGACGTAGCCCTCATTAACTATACAGGTCGTTCCGCTTATGAAGGATCCAATGAGTTGCGTTATATCGATAACATCGATCATCGTCAATTAGATATTCGAGTCAATGCAAATACGCAAGTCAATAAAAATCATTTGCTAAGCTATGGTGTTAGCTATGCTCGTGAAGAAGGCTCTGGTAGTCGCTTAAAGAGCTCTCCTAATACAAGTACGATGTACATCGATCCTTGGGATTACGATAAAAGCTTGTTAGTAGACCGCCTTGATCGTCTCGTGCGACGTAAAGGCGATAACAGTGTTAAAGTTTACTCTCACATCCATGATTATAAATTCATTAATTCTGGTGGTGGCATGCCACAATGGGATATGGATTATGAATATTATGGTGCAGGGAATGATGCGCAAAAACCGGGGATTACATATGATGATTATGTGAATTACGGTCTATCGGAAAGCCGACTCAGTGAATGGTCAAGCACATCGCCGAATAATCAGCCCGTAACGGATGAATTCAAGAAGCGATATTATGCTTTGGAAAATCGGTTGAAATCGGAAAATCCTGAAATGGCAGCACATCGTGCAAATATTGTAGGCGACTATTTTAAATATGGTGAGTCTAACGATCCAGAAATGCGTAAGAAAGCGCCTAAGCTAAATGGTAAGGCTTTCTTGGAAGAGTACCGTAATCGCGACCAACGCTTGACTACTGGTAGTGGTACGATTCGTAAAATAAACGCTTATATTTCTGATACATGGCAAGTCAATAAGAATTTAACATTGTCTCCAATTGTGCGTTTTGATAATAGTAGCTTGTTTGGTTCTAACGTATCTGCATCCTTGGGTATGACATATAACGTTAAGGGTAATACACATCGCAGATTTAAAGCCAATGTAGGTACTGGTTATACAGAACCTGGTATGGGCGAATTGTGGTATAACTGGGAAATGTATGCTTCTAACCCTGTAGGGATTGGGGTAGCAAAACTCGGTTGGTATTGGGCTGGCAATCCTAATTTGAAACCAGAAAAATCAGTCAATTTCGACATGAGCTTGGAAGGTGAAAATAAAAATACATATGCACGCGTAGGTGTATTCCATAACCGTATTAAGAACTATATGTCTGTATACTTCACTGGTGATTTTATGGACTTCGCACCATATCTCAAAGGTGATGCGAAATACCAACGTGCACCGGATATGATTTATAGCTTTAAAAATATTGGTAAAGCTGAAATTACAGGGTTGCAAGCGGAAGTACAACAAAAATTCGGCAAATATTGGTCTGGTAAATTAGGTTATACATATTTACACGCCATCAACAAAAGCGATCCATCCATGCCACGTCAATTATTGGATAAACCAATGCACAAAGTTGATATTGGCATTACTTATGATAACCCTAAATCCGGTTGGAATGGCTCCATCTGGGGTGATTACTATATCAATATGCTTGATAGTAATACTCTTAATAATGGTGGTAACTACTGGCCAGATATCTTGTCTGGTGATGCAGGCGTTTATAAGAAACAAATGTATGAAAAGAAAACATTTGGCATTTGGAATGTAATGATTCAAAAACGTTTCAATAAAAATGCCATGATGTATTTCGGTATCAACAATATCTTTAACCATCGCGATGATGATCGTGCCACACAAGAACGCGTATACCGCATGGGTGTTAACCTTAAATTTGGTGGTGGCGATGGTAGTAAAACTACAGCCATCGGCAAAACTAAGAATGGTGCAAACGTTAATGCTACAGGTGCTAATATAGCTAATGGTGAAGTGGTAAATTCTGAATCTGGTGTACAAAATGTAGCTGATGTAGTTCGTTTAACTGACTTTATTCGTTCTGATTTTGATACTACTAAAGAACGTGGTATTACAATGGTTGGCGACTATAGAGCGCGTTGGATGGCACATGATGGTTCTAATAGACCGCAATCTCCATTTAGAGCAAACTCTGCCATCGGTTCTGCAAAAGCCAATATGTACGATGCTAATCGTCATAGTTTTGAACAACGCTTACGCCTTGGCTTTGATGCTCGACTCAATGAGTTCACAAACCTCAAGGTTATTGGCAGCATGAGTGGTATGAGTGGAGTAGATACAAGCTGGACAAAATCTGATTCCAAAGGTCTCAACCATCAACGACTTGATACAGTTGATCTTACAAGACGCGTTAAGAAATGGGACGTATCTGTAGGGCGTTTAACTGAGCCTATGGGCGCTAGTGGTTACTGGTTTGGTCAATCTTATGACGGCGTTCGTGCTGTTTGGAATGGCCATGATTCTCAAGTTCGTATTGGTGTTGGTACTTTCAAACATAGTACAGGTATCACTGATTCTGCATATACTCATGCAGTGCACAAAGTTATCTTTAGACCACCAACAGCAGCTGAATTGATTGGTATCAATCGCGATGATTATCCATACGATATTGAGAGTGCTACTAAAACCGGTTCTGATGGTGAGAAGAAGACCTCAACAGATCCGGCAGCTCCAGATAGTCCAACTGGTATTTATAACTCCACTTACAAAGGTAAGACAGATAGCCTCTATTTCTATCAACAGCTCAAAGACTTGCAAGCTGAATACGAAGCTTATAAAGAAAGCTTAGACTTAAGATGGAGTAATCCGAACCGTGATCAAGAAATTGAAAAGGCTAATGCTAAATTAGCTGAAACTCAGAAAAAACAAGCTCAAATTATGGGTCGATTACAAGATATTCTTACAAAAGCATATCCTACAGATATGGCAGGGACTAAATTCTCCCTTGATATCCCATCTGGTGGGTATGCAATGTATGAAATCACCAATAAGAAAACAGGGGAAAAACTGTATAAAACAGGCGACATTATGTATAACGTAAATTCCCCATTGTACCCTGAATCTATGAAAGAAAAGGCAAAAGGTCTTATCGTATCCTCTGATAATAAAGAAGCCTTGCTAAATCCTAAAGAGTATGTTGATAAACATGCAGCTGAGATTAATCAATCGATTACAGAAATTGCCAAATATAATGCAAAAGATAACTGGAGTAATTATAACAATAGTGGGCTTGACGAAGTTTGGGTGAAACAAGCTGATGGTACATTTAAGAGATCTTATGATTACTATGGTCAACCGTCAAGTGATTATGAATTCACTGGCTTCTTAGGTGCAAAGACTTACAAATACGATAGTGGTAAATACGTATTTAGTGATTATGATGCTAAAGATGCCATTTACAAAAAGAACTTCACCATGTCCTCTGGTGATTATGGCGAAGGTGGTTCTTACTATGGTTGGGGTATGCCTAATGCATTGTTTAACTATATGTATAATCTTGAAAAAGTTGTACATGACGCAGAGTCTGAAAATAAATTACCACGCGAAGCAATCGGTAAGGTCATTGGCAACTTGATCAGAACAGAAGGTGTAGTTCTTGAAAAAGATACTGTACCAGCCATCGATAAGGCCGCATTTATTCAATACAAGAAACAAATTGGTGCTCGTCTTGGTTTACAAGCTTGGTACTTACGTTCCTTTGGCGGTAAAACACATACATATTTAAATGCTAATGGAAACAGTAATGATGAATACAGCTTCTCCAATGTAGCTCATGTATTTGGTATCGGTGCTAAGTATCAACTTGGTACTAATGCAGCTGTTACGGTTGATTACGGTCAAAATCGTTCTAACTTAGGACGTTACCTCAATGGTAATACCGTATATCAACATGAACGTGGCACAGCAGACTTTACTCTAAAAGGTCATCAAATGGGCGGCACACCACACTTCTGGATGGCTCGTCTAGATATTGGGCGTGCTGATTTAGATGTTCCGAAATCTTGGAATGCGTTCATCGATTACAAATACTTTGAACATGGCTCCTTCTTCGGTGGTAATGGTACGGGTGCAGTACCTGATCGTTACTTAGATGGTGTTCGTAGCTTTACATTTGGTGCCGGCTATGTACCGCGCAAGGATTTGCTCCTTGAAGCATTCTATACATTTGATGCGAAGGGCACTAATAAACGAGACACTTTATATGGTAGTGAAAGCTTTAAGTTAGGCGATTATACAAGAATTCAAGGGACCTACAGGTTCTAATGTTCAGTCTGTAAACAGGCAGAAAGGTTACAAATATGGAAAATTTAAATTATGTCATTCACTTATTTCATAGTGGCGGGTATGTAATGTATCCATTGTTACTCTTGTCTTTCATGGTTATCGCTATAGCTGCAGAACGTGCTTTCTTCTATCGTAAGTATGCAGGCAAAACATTTGTTGTAACTCATGCAGTAAATGAATTCGCAAAACTACAACGTTGGGATGAAATCGATAAAGTAATTAAAGAGAACCCTTCTATTGCAAGTCGTATTGCAGAAGCAGGTTTAAAAAATGATTCTAGCGAAGAAGCAATGAAGACCGCTTTTGCTGATCAAATGGGGGTTGATGCAGTTGGTTTCCGAAAATATATGGACTACTTAAGTGCAACAGTTACAATTTCTCCATTATTGGGCTTGCTTGGTACAGTAACAGGTATGATTGGCTCTTTCAGTATCCTTGACTCCGGTGCGGGTGCATCTGCCATTACTGGTGGTGTAGGTGAGGCGCTTATCGCGACAGCATCTGGCTTATGTGTGGCCATAATGGCATTTATCGTTTACACAATTTTTAGTCATCGTTTGGACTCCATTATTAACCAAATTGAAAATATGTGTGTAAATATAGTTACAGCTAAACGAGAAGGGTGGAAATAGTTATGAACTTGCAAAGCTTTCGTATGAAAACTAAGCCGGAATTCATGATCATTCCAATGATTGATATCATTTTCTTCTTGTTGGTATTCTTCATGATGAACAGCTTGCAAACAGTGGCTCAAAAAGCCTTGTCTGTACAATTACCACAGGCTACTAGTGCTTCTGCACCAGCTCAATTACCAGTGGTTTTAACATTAGATGCGGAGGGTCATATTACGATTGATAACAAGCCAATGAGCATTGACGATGCTGAGGCAATGGTAAAACAACGTATCCAAGAAAACCCTAATGCTAGTGTTATCTTACAAGCCGATAAACGAGCGGCTCATGGTCAAGTAGTAGCGATTATGGACATGTTAAAACAATCTGGCGTTAAACGCTTAGCTATTGCAGCTGAACAGAAAGGATAACTATGGGACTAGGCATATCATGGAAAAAAGCAGCCATTATATCCGCCGTAGTTCATCTTATTGCTCTCTTTATTGCTGTAATCTTTTTTGTAGTGGTTCCAGCCATTCAAGAAATGGATACCTATGAAATCGACCTCACACAAAGTGTGCTCGATGATGGTGGCAGTGGACATGCTGGTGGTGGCGGAGGTAACAGAGCAGATCTGTTCCCAAAACCATTGTCAGCAGATGAAGTAGCGGCAAGAACAAAGGCTGTTGTAGCAAATGTTGAACCATCTACAGCAACAGATATTCCTGATGCAGTAGATGTGGCAGCTAAAGCAAGTGAAAATAAAGGCAATACATCCGGTGATAATTCCGCTGTTGGTGGCACAGGCCCTGGATCAGGTGGCGGTTCTGGTGGCGGTCATGGTACCGGTGAAGGTACTAGCGTTGGTGATGGTAGAGGCCATGGTACTGGTACAGGTGATGGTACCGGTGAAGGTGATGGTCATGGTACAGGTAAAGCAGCGTTCAATGTAGAGGGCTTTTATGCAGCTGTAGATAGCCAAAAACAAATTCCTTATGCGGCTATTAAGCGTAAAATGAACGTAGATGTTACAATTAATGTAATGGCTAAATTAGATACTAATGGTAATTTAATAGACGTATATCCAACTAGTGGTGGGGATGAAATATTTGTAGAAGCGGCTCTTGATGCAGTGCGACGAGCGACTCCGTATCCAAATGAAACAGGGGATATACAACCAGTAGAAGTTCCTGTACACTTTGTAGTACAGGCCGATGGCGAAGATGAAGAAGAATAAATATATCTAAGTAATAAAGGAGATAAATATGAAATCTATTATTTTATATTCTTCCCTTACGGGAAATACTAAAAGTGTAGCGGAAGCAATGGCTTCCGTTATGCCTGAAGGTACACCTTGCGTTCCTGTAAAAGATGCACCTGAAAATTTAGCTGATTATGATACAGTATTCGTAGGTTTCTGGGTGGATCGAGGCACAGCGAATAAAGAAGCGGCAAAATTGATTGAAACTTTAAAAAATCCTAATGTAGTATTCTTTGCTACATTAGGTATGTATGCTGATTCTGATCATGCGCGTGAAAGTATCGAAAAAGCATCTGAATTATTGCCTAACAAAGAAGCTCTTGTAGACGGCTTCGTATGCCAAGGTAAAATCGATCCTAAAGTAATCGAAATGATGTATAAAATGTTCCCCCCTGGATCTGCACATGGTCAAAGCCCAGAACGCGATGCGTTACATAAAGCGGCGGAAACTCATCCAGATGAACAAGACTTTGCAAATGCAAAAGAATTTACAAAATCTGTACTTGCAAAGTTGCAAGCCTAATTTCTGAAAGGGGATTGGAGTATGAGTTTAGCAAGTTTCTTTGAATCCATTCCGGAGAAACAACGCAATCTACAACTAGGTTTAGAATGCGATAATCCGATGAGTGGTGCATTTCCTCATAAACGTGTTGTACATGCAGGTCTCAATGGTACGCTCGTTTCTCCAAAAGAAACACAAGCCGTTTGGGATTCGTTAATGAATGGCACTCCTAAAAAGGGCGAAATGCAATGCGCTTACATTCATATTCCGTTTTGTAAGACAAAATGCACATATTGTGGCTTCTTCCAAAACGGTACGAGTCAAAGTGTTGAAGACCAATATATTGATGGTCTTATCAGTGAATTAAAGCTCGCTAGTGAGCGTTCGAGATTAAAAGATGGTTTGATCCATGCCGTATTTATCGGCGGTGGCACACCAACATCTTTATCACCTACAAATTCTGAAAGATTGCTCAAAGCAATTAAAGCGTACTTGCCGTTGGCAAACGATTATGAGCTTACCTTAGAAGGTCGTATTCACGATTTGATTCCTGAAAATCTTGAAGTTTGGATGGCAAACGGCGTCAATCGTATGTCCATTGGCGTGCAATCTTTCAATACAGAAGTACGTCAAATGGTAGGCCGTTTAGATACGAAAGAAACCGTATTAGAACGACTAGCTGCTTTGAAAGCTTATGGTCAATGTTCTGTTGTTATTGACTTGATCTATGGTTTACCTGGTCAAACTATGGAGGTGTGGGAACAAGATTTAGCAGATTTGGTAAGCTCTGGCGTAGATGGTGCGGACTTATATCAATTAAATGTATTTGATGGTAGTGATCTCAATAAAGACATTACAAACGGCAAAGTTCCAGCTGCAGCCACAACAGCGATGCAAGGGGATATGTTTGAATTTGGTCGTAAATACCTTGATGAACGTTCCTATCGTCGATTGAGTGCCGCTCACTGGAGTGCTAATAACCGTGAACGTAGCTTGTATAACACTTTAGCTAAATCGGGCGTTCCAATGTTCCCATTTGGTAGTGGTGCAGGTGGTAACGTCGACGGTTATGGGATGATGTTACATCGTGCATTAAAACCATACGAAGATATGGTTACCCGCGGTGAAAAACCATTTATGGCCCTTATGAAACAAAGTGATTTACAACCTATCGTAAACCGAGTAGTAAGTCAATTAGAACAAGGATTCCTCAATATTATGAGCTTAGTAAAAATGGATTCCAGATTAGATGAATTGAACTGGCTCTATAAATTATGGGAAAAACGAGGTCTTGTTGCCTATAATGGATTGCTTTATAAATTGACTGATGCAGGTGAATTCTGGACTGTAAACCTTACGCAAAGTACATTAGAAGCTGTTGAATATATCATGACTGGTAAGAATTCCTTCGCTATAGAAGCAGTAGCAGCACAAGATACAAAAACAACTTCTAAAGAAAATCCTAACCAAGAGGTACGTGGCATTGGCCAGGGTAAAGCCAATATCTCTGTACCAACTGACGAAGATTCCGAAGCACAACGTAAAGAGGCTCTTATTACTAAGGCTAAAGCTGAAATTGCTAAGAGCGGTGCTTCTGGCGAAGCAGCAGAACGAATGGTACAAGCTATGTACAATTTAAGTGCTGATGAGATTGAATATATGATGGAACGTATGATGTCTTAAACTGTTATGTTACACCTTAATTCTAACAACCTCTCCCAATAACCAACATATAATATACAAGACATATTACGTGACATATACGTGCTCTCTGTAGTACAAAGTAGCCCCAGACTGTAGTCTGGGGTTTACTTTTTATAGAGCGAAAGGTATTCTGTAGGTATAAGACTTAAATGACTTTAAAAAGCATAGCAATAGATGTATAGGAATAGATGTATAAGTCTATAAGGACAATAAAAATCTAATTGCTGTTAAAATCATAAAACAATAAGTGAGATAGTAAATCTATAAGATGTGAAGTGATATTGCTTGTATAGCTGATAAAAGGCTTAGGAGGTTAGTATGAGTACATGTCCTCAAAAAGAAATAGATATATTAGGTATTGGGGCTAGCACATTAGACCGCTTCATCGTTGTGGATCATTACCCAACGGGACGTGAGGTACAACAAGTTGTATCTTCTACCACCGATGGTGGAGGACCTGTAGCTACAGCATTAGCCGTTGCAGGTAAATATGGTGCACGTACGGCCATGATTGACAGTATCGGTGACGATATGGTGGGGCGTCATATTTTAGATGATTTCAAAAAATATAATGTTAATACTGATGCTATCCACATTGAAAAGGGGGAAAAGAGTGGCGTTGCTACAATCCTAGTAAAGCATAGCACTGGCGAGCGTGCCGTATTTTTTGAACGCTCTACTGCGCCAGAGCCAGTATTTTTAGATACTCATAAGCAATTAATTAAAGAAGCTTTCATTTTACATGTTAACGGACGGCATCGACAATTCATGTGTTCTGCCATGGCGTTAGCACAAAAGGCAGGTACTATTATCTCCCTCGATGGAGGTGCACAGCGCTACGATGAAGAGATGAAATCTATTACAGAGTCAAGTCATATTACTATTGTTGCTCGTGATTATGCTGAAAAATATACGGGCACTACTAATTTAGAAGAAGCTTGTCGTATCATTCATGACCGTGGTGCTCTTATTGCGGGGGTTACGGATGGCGCTAATGGTAGTTATTTTGTATGGCCTGATGGAACTTTCTATCGTTGTCAGGCATTCCCTCAAGAATATGTAGTTGATACAACGGGGGCCGGAGATAGTTTTCATGGTGCATTTCTTTCAAAGCTTGTTACATTATTGAGAGAGTTAGCCCCAGTAGAAGGGTTAAAGACCTCTACATATGGTATAGATTTATTACAATATTGTGGACATTCTGATCTAGAAAGGGCTGCTATTTTTGCGTCCGCTGTAGCAGCTTTAAATACGCAAGGGATTGGTGGCCGTAGCCCTTTACCAAGTTTACAAGTTGTACATAAATTAATGGGATTGGAGTAAATCAGTATGTGGCACGATATTTCCCATTCTCATGTACAACGGTACATGCAACAAAATCCCTATCGATTATTAGCGTTTAGCTTTCTAGGCGTCATGATTATAGGTACCATATTGCTTATGTTACCGATGGCGAGTGCTCAGGGGCAAACGACGGCTCTTGTAGATGCCGCTTTTACAGCCGTATCTTGTGTTTCGGTAACAGGGCTGGCCACTGTAGATACTTATTATCATTGGTCTTTATTTGGTAAGATTGTAATGGTTATCCTTATTCAGTTAGGTGGGTTAGGAATTGTATCTTTCACAACCATAATTGCTTTGCTTCTAGGTAAACGAGTAGGCCTTAAAAATCGTGTGCTTTTGTCCGAGGATGTCGGACAGGATGGTATGACTGGATTACTACATATTACGAAAAAGTTAACGCTTTATACCTTTGCTATTGAAATTGTAGGAGGCATAATCTATACGATTCAGCTATATCCTTATATTGGACAGGCTGCATTATATACAGGTATCATGCAAGCTATTTCCACCTTTTGTAACGCTGGATTTGTATTTTTTGATAATGATCTACCGTATGCCATGGTAGGGGACATATTATTTAATATCAATACGGCCGTGCTAATTGTGATCGGTGGTTTTGGCTATTTAGCGGCCTTTGACATATGGTCACACCGTAAGGTGAGACGATTTGTTGACTTAAAACTTCACACTAAGATTATGTTAGTAGGCACAGCGATTCTTATCTTATTAGGAACTATCATTTTTTTAGGTGTGGAATGGTCAAATCCAAAAACCTTTGGGTCATTACCGATTTGGAATAAAATAATGGCCTCTTTATTTCAAGCGATTACGCCGCGTACAGCGGGGATTGCAACGGTTGACTATAATGCATTACATCCAATTACCTTGTTTGTTACTATTATTCTCATGTTTATTGGTGCTGGCCCAAACTCTACCGGTGGAGGCGTTAAAATTAGCACCGTAGCAGTAACCATACTTGCATCGCGTACCTTGTTTAATAACCGTCCAGATACAGAGATTTTTGAACGTCGTATTTCATTAGTAACCGTGCTTAAAGCCAATGGGATTATATTTTTATCGCTTCTTCTCATTTTAATAGCCACATGTTATCTGGCTTGGGATGAGCCTTATGATTTTATTCGATTGCTATTTGAGGTTACGTCTGCCTTTGGGACTGTAGGCCTTACAACGGGAATTACGCCCGATTTATCTGAAAGCAGTAAATGGGTGCTGATGCTTGTTATGTTTACAGGTCGTGTGGGTGTTATGACCGTTATTGGTACATGGGCTCTTAGGACGTCACCAACGAAGCCAATTGGGTATGCAGAAGAGAATGTATTGTTGTAATTGAGTAGAATAGTTAGCCTATCAGGAGATATAGCATGAAATATAAAACAATAGCTGTCATTGGTCTTGGACAATTTGGTACGACCATCGCCAAGATGTTAGCCTCTATGAATCATGAGGTTTTGGGTGTAGATATTAATCCAGAAATTGTACAAAAGGTTTCCCCCTATGTCACACATGCTATCGTAGCAGATACTACTGATGAAGAGGCTATTAAAGCCTTAGCTTTGAGCCAATTTGATATAGTTATTGTTGCTATTGGGGATAATATCCAGGCAAATCTTATGACTTCGATGTTATTGAAAGAAATGAAAATGCCTCATGTGGTTTCGAAAGCTGAAAATGCACTCCAAGGTAAGATGCTCAAGAAGATGGGGGTAGATATGGTTATCTATCCAGAATACGATGTGGCACAACGATTAGCTCAATCGTTGACACGAGAACATGTAATGGATTACCTACAGCTATCTAAAAGTATTAGCCTTATTGAAGTAGATATGCCAAAATTTTTGGTAGGCACTTGCTTGAAAGATTCTAATCTGCGTGAGAAATATAATCTTAATGCTGTAGGAATCAGGCGTGGGGAGGATTTAGAAGTCCCTCCTAATCCGTTTACGATTCTTTCAGCAGAGGATAAACTATTAATCATAGGAAATAATTCTGATTTAGATGCATTAACAGTGTAGTAAGTATACGAAAGAGATATAAATATATCGAAAAAATATGATATAATAAGATAGAATTCAGTATAGGCCATACGTATTCGTATGGCCTTTTAATATAGAAATGAAGGTTATTATGACAGAGGAACAATATATAACGGCGCTGACCAATAACCCACATGGGATTCGAAATATTCCAAATCCTACAGAAGCTATGCAACTTACATGTGTGGGACAAAACGGCATGTTGTTACAATATATTAAAGAACCTACTCAAAAGGTTATTGAAACGGCGCTTTCACAAGCACCACGAGCTATACAATTCGTTGAAAATCCTACAGAAGAATTGTTAAAAGCCTTAGTGGAAAAAGATTGGGCGGTTTTAGAATATATCGACAATCCGTCTGATACATTAATTCAAAGTGCATTAGCTCAATCAGGCTGGGCTATTCGCTATATTGCAAACCCATCTGAAGAATTGCAATTAGAAGCGGTGAAGGCGAATTATGATGCCCTACAATATATTAATACTCCAAGTGAGGCGGTGCAGTTACAAGCCGTGCAAGAAAGTTACTTAGCCTTGCGCTACATTGATGAGCCTAGCGTAACTGTTCTAGAAGCAGCAGTAAAGCAAGATCCACAGGCAATGCGTCAGATTACAAACCTCACTAAGGACTTGGCCTTGCATCTATTTAAGGTAAGTGCGGCTATTGTCGGTTATATACCTAATACATTGGGTGTTACAGTAGACGAAATCAAAGCTATAATTGTAGATGCTATTTCCGGCGATACAGTTGATGAAGACTATATACGCGAGTTAATCAACAATAAAGCTATCGGTGGACGTCAATCTAAATGGCCCATCGATTTGTTGTCACTTATAGATGCTTATGGCACCAAAATAGTTAAGAAAATTGCAGTAGGCGAATATTTGAAATATTAGAACGGAGATACGATGAACTTTATAGATACAATGGCAAGCGTTGAATTAGTGCTTGCTGCAAATCAAGTGCCTTTGCTCGTTGGTGAGACTGGCATTGGTAAAACCTCTCTCGCAACGCGTGTTGCAGAGGCACACGACTGGGAATTAGTAACTATCGACGGAAACCTCTTAAAAGAAGGTGAAATCGGTGGTTTACCTACTGTAGAAACGGTGACTCATACGGATGGTCATGGCAATACACGAGATGTGAAAACTACAGTATACGCTGTGCATCATACATTGGAACATGTGGCACAAGCCGTAGATAAAGGGCGTCAAGTATTGTTGTTTATCGACGAAATTAACCGCGCAGAACATGCAGTTCAACAAGAGTTGATGAACCTTATTCTAAACCGTGAAATTAATGGCTTTTCTTTAAGTGATCAAGTGCGCATCATCGCCGCTATGAACCCTGAAGATTCCTTTGATTACCAAACCATCGATATGGATCCGGCACAACAAAATCGATTCGTATGGCTTTATATGAATGCTGATTATATGCAATGGATTGACTGGGCTATTGGTGCTGGTATTGAAGAAAAGGTTATTGAATTTATTTCTTCCTATCCAGAATATTTAAATCAACGTCACGAAGACGATATCGATGCCACACCTCGTTCCTTTGAACGCGTGTCCGGTCTATATAGAATTTATAAGAATCAAGAGGGCACAAGCTATAGTCGCGATATATTTATGAATGTTATCCGCGGTAACGTAGGTAAACTCATTGCGGAGGCTTTTGTAAACTTTATCGAGTCCGATCAAGAACCTCTTATTACCTTTGATGATGTATTAACAGCGGTTCAAAAACCAGGTGCTATTATGTCTATGGCTGAGCAGGTTAAAGGTGAAAGCCCAACTCGCCTTTATGTAGCAGCAAAAAATATGTTGCATCGTTTAAATCGCAATAGCAATGCGCAGGAAGTACATCACTTTGTGGAGTTTTTAACCTTGTATCCAGGGGATTTGCGCGTAGCGGTTATGAAAGATCTTCGTAACACGTATGAGCGCGTTTACGCTTATGCTATTGAAGATGACCTTTTTGTAGATATTTTCTTTGAAGCGCAAAAATAATTCTATGTGTATAGTTAACCAAATCAAAGCTATATATAGATAATCGACTTTAGTAAATTATTAATTATTATGCTAATTGATATATGGCATATGACATATATTAAATTTGTTTTCTAAAGAAAAGGAGGTGTAAATATGCAACGAAACTTAGATAAGGACGATATACGTGATGCATCGGATTTACTGACTCATATCGATGGCTGGGAAAAAACGGGTTCTTATGATGCGAAGGCTATCGAGGCTCTTGATCGATGGCATGCGAAACGAGAGCGCATACATCGCGAAGCAGAGGCTTTGTATACGCAAATATACGCATCTTATGAGGCCTATGTAGATAGCTATGAAGAACAACATCATAGTATGGCGCCTGAACGTATAGCGGCTGATCTTATGAACCATAATATGTCGGATAGCCATATAGGTACTATCGGTCGTGCTCTTGAAGACGTACAAGTGGAGGGGACAGACCTCTCTGTTATGCAGCAAGCCGTAATGACACCGGCCTATGAGCAACGGTTGTGGAATATATTGCATGATGTAAACAGCTTGCTTCTTGAAGAGGACCAATTCTTTGGTTACTTTTACTTACAAATGACTCATCGCATTCGCTTTGATATGGCCAGTGCTTTTGGTATTAATCTTAAACAGGGCGGCTATGTGTTATATGTAAATCCATTTATCTTGTTACGCCAATCGCCTGATGTGATGAAGGATGGTATTAAGCGTGAAGTTCTTCATATCATTTCTGCTCATTTGATGCGGGTAAAAGCACTGAGCCAAGGCTTTCACAAAACAGCAGTCCATATGGCTATGGATATGGTCGTAAACGATTACCTTGAACATGTAGACCGTGATGCGGTAACGGTAGCCAATGTAAATGCGCGCTTTGGTTTGTTATTAAAGCGTTTCCGTACCATTGAATATTATGCGAAGGCTATTGATAAGGTTATGAAAGAAAAACCAGACCTCTTCGTGCCTATTGATAACGCAGATACGGCGGTTGCTATGGAGTTTGACCCTCAAACCAGCCATGATATTTGGGATGCATCCGATTCTATTGATACAGATACGATGGACCAAATCACGGAGCGCTATATCAACGAAGCCTCAAAGGGAGATATGGAAGGCTATGTGAAAAGCCTTATCGATACATTCCAAAAGACACGTCGTGCCTTGCCTTGGTATTTCTACCTTAAAAAGCTAATGGGCAAGGTAGCGAGTGGATACAAAAAAACGACGATGCGTCGTAATCGTCGTCAACCTGAGCGTTTGGAGTTGTCTGGCACATTACGTCAACATAAGGCAAATGTATGGGTAGCTCTCGACATGAGTGGTAGTATAACTGATGTGGAGTTTACAAATGCTTTAGAGCAAGTGCTACAAATCGTGCATGCCTATAACCATCGTATTACTGTTGTAGAATGTGATAATGAAGTACGCCGCACCTATACGATGGAATCCGTGAAGGATGTGAAGCCGCGCCTCGATGTGCGTGGTGCTACAGCCTTTACTCCTGTATTCTCTCTGGCTAATCAAAACCGTGTAGATTTACTTGTATACTTTACAGATGGCAAAGGGGAAGAGCGACTACGAGAGACGCCAAGAGGCTATAAGGTGCTGTGGGTATTGACCGGTGAGAATCCACAATTATCTTTGCTTAATCCGTACGGCATGGTTCGTGAACTCGGTTATGTGGGGATTGATGAAACTCAGGATATTGATGAGTTTGTACGTATGGTTAATCGCGGTGGCTTTTCTATGGCTAATCAAGAGATTTAGTATATTAGGTCGCATGTTTTTTTATAGGTTTAATCTTGAACCAAAATGGTATACAAAAATGACGCAATCCAGCGGATTGCGTCATTTTTAGGTCTGTGGATCTTTTATTAGTTGTTAAGCTCAATAGAGGAGCCTGGATCGATAATGAGTGCTGTTTGGTTATATTTGCCTTCTACAAGACTTGTAAATACACCTGGTTCACGGTCGATAACAGGCCATGTTTTGTAGTGAATTGGAATGGAAATACGCGCTTTTACATAAGAGGCAGCAAGGGCTGCATCTTCAACTCCCATTGTGTAATTATCACCGATAGGAAGAAGTGCGTAATCGATTTCACCAAAGCGATTTAATAATTTCATATCGCTAAAGAGTGCTGTATCACCAGCGAAGTATAGGATATCTCCGTAGAAATCTACAATACAACCTGCAGCGTGACCGCCAGGGATGCCAGCGCCGTGGAAGGCAGGAACCATTCGAACAGAACCGAATTCAAAGTCGAACTTGCCACCTAAATGCATGGCGTGTGTACGACAACCGGCAGCTGCTGCTTTACCCGCTACCTCAGCAGTAGAGATAACGAGGGCGTCATTTGCTTTGGCAATAAAATCTGTGTCTCCATAGTGATCATCATGGCCATGACTGACAAAGATATATTGGCATTTGATATCTTCTTTTTTAGCGATATCCCATGTATTACCGGTCAAGAATGGGTCGAAAATCATGGATACATCGCCACGTGTGAGCATAAAGCAAGCGTGACCAAAATAAGTTAGTTTTGTTTTCATAGGAACACTTCCTTCCTTGTACATACAATTCTTAATTCTATTGTATAATATAATAAATGAAAATAAAACTATTGGTGATAATTTATACATAATTAGTAAGGATATATTATGGATTTAACACATTTTGATCAAGATGGAAATGCTTGGATGGTAGATGTATCAGATAAGGATATTACAACTCGTACTGCTGTGGCAGAAGGCTTTATTGCTATTAATGATGCAATTTATGAACGCATTGCGGCGGGAACAATAAAAAAAGGGGATGTTCTTAGTGTGGCTCAATTGGCAGCTATTATGGGGGCGAAACAGACGAGTAATCTCATTCCCCTTTGTCATCCGTTAGCATTAACTAAGGTTGAGGTGCATTGTACTCTTGTTGCTGGTGAAAGTCCAGCCTGTACGGATGCTACACATAATAGAGCTGTTAAAGTTCATGCTACCGTAAAAACGACAGGAAAGACAGGTGTTGAAATGGAGGCACTTACGGCGGTTCAAGTAGGACTTTTAACAGTCTACGATATGTGTAAAGCTATTGATAAGGGGATGATTATAGGCCCTACATATCTTGTAGAAAAAGAAGGCGGGAAAAGTGGACATTTTGTCCGTTCCTTTGTAGAATAATATAGATATAAAGAATAGGGGATTGAAAATGGAAATAGTACTTTATGAGCCTGAAATTCCAGGTAATACAGGAAATATAGCGCGTTTATGCGCCGCCAATCATATGACCTTACATCTCATCAAACCCCTTGGCTTTTCTATTGATGACAAGCACGTAAAACGGGCTGGCCTTGATTACTGGCACTTGGTAGATGTACAGGTACATGAAAATATTCAAGAATTATATGAGAAATATCCTGATCGTAGATATTTCTATGCCACTACTAAAGCAAAGCATACTCATTCTGAGGTGAAATATGAAATCGGTGATATGCTCGTTTTTGGGCCTGAAACAAGAGGGTTGCCTGAAAGTTTATTAGATGGTAAAGAGGATACATGCATTCGTATACCCATGGTAGATGAAGCACGTTCTCTGAACTTATCTAATGCGGTGGCGATTATAGCTTATGAAGGTATGCGTCAACTTGATTATCCAGATCTTAAGGCTGAAGGCAATTGGATTCAATCTAAATAAATAGACTTTCATAATTGAGAAATATATTATACGTATGTGTTAGAAGATCTACCAAATCTATATGACCGGTAGCGATTTTAACGGTGTTGTTTTGAGGAGGATATTATGAACTACGATAAAGCTCATGATTTAGCTCACGCAATGCGTGAATCTGAAGAGTACAAAGAGTTAATGGCTGCTCAGGAAGCAGTGAAAGCAGATGCAGTAGCAACGGGTTTGGTTCGCACATTTATGGCTCAACAAATGCAATGGGAATACGCTAAGTTGTCTGGTGCTCCAGAAGCGGATGAGTTGCAAAAGAAACAAGAGGAATTGATGCCTCAAATTCAAGAAAATGCTGCAGCGGCTGCTTATTTGCAAGCGCAAATGCGTTGGAGCCAGATTTCTAATGATATTTATAAAATCATTAGCGAACCAATCACTGAGGGGATGAAAGTGTTAGATCATGGCGAACAACAACCAAAACATTAAGGTATTACAAACAGCTTTATTAGAAAAATTACCATGTACACGTGTACGAGAGCAGGAGCTTCTTTGTCATCATACGACATTCAAAATTGGAGGACCTGCGGACTTATTTATTGAACCTACTACGATGGCAGAACTTAGTTTTACACTTCGTACCATTCACGAATTAGATGTGCCTGTAACTATTATTGGTTGTGGATCTAATATTTTAGTGAAAGACGGAGGTATCCGTGGCGCTGTCGTATCAGTTCGACATATGACCCAAATCATGGATTGTAACGAAAACACATTGTGCATCGGTTCCGGGTATATGTTAAAGGATGCTTCTGAATTTGCTTGGGAGAATAGTTTATCTGGTCTTGAATTTGCTATTGGTATTCCAGGCACACTTGGTGGTGCCGTATTTATGAATGCAGGTGCTTATGATGGGGAAATGAGCCATGTAGTTACTGCAGTGAGAGCCGTAGATTTCCAAGGAAATATTAAAGAGTATGATGGATCTCACTTGGACTTTGCTTATCGTCATAGTGTATTCCACGATAATCATGAAGTTATTGGGGAAGTCATTATGACACTCAAACCAGGCGACAAGGATGCCATCAAGGCACGTATGGATGAGTTAACAGAAAAACGTGAATCAAAGCAACCTTTGGAATATGCCAGTGCAGGTTCAACCTTTAAGCGCCCACCAGGGTACTTTGCAGGTACATTGATTGAACAAACAGGCCTAAAAGGGTTGTCTGTAGGTGATGCGCAAGTGTCCCACAAACATGCAGGCTTTGTCATCAATACAGGTAGTGCTAGTGCAAAGGACGTACTTGATTTGATTGCAGAAGTACAGCGTCGTGTGTACGATAGACATGGCGTACACCTTGAGCCCGAAGTACGTATGATTGGTGAAGACTAATATCAACTAAATACTAATATAAGATTTCTTATGTAACGTTACTCTTTTTAGGGATGATGGATTCATAAGAAATCTTTTTTTATGTCCATTATAAGCGTATGATATTTATATAGTTAGTCTATATTTGGGAGGCGATGATATGAATACTTTGTTGGCCCAAGAGATTCATGATAAAGCACTAGCATGTGGGTATGACGATTGTGGTATAGTACCTCTTGATGCACTTGATTTTTATAAAGAACGAATGATAAAGCGTTTAGAAGATGTACCTGAAAGTAAAAAGGTATATGCACATAGTAATGCCTTTTTAACATTGAAAGAAAACTATCCTTGGGCACAATCCATAGTGGTTTGTACTGAATATTTTGGTGATTATAAGTTTCCTGTATCTCTTCGAAACCGATATGCAAAAGGGTTGTTGTTATCTTTGTCAAATATTCCTCACAGTGATGAGTTTAAACGACGGCAATCTTTTGAAGTCTGGCTTGGTGAAAATGGAATACGATATATTGGCGGTGAAACGGCGAAACCTGCCGGAATTATTCCTTTACGGCCCGCTTCGGTAGCAGCTGGTTTAGGCATTTATCGAAAAAATAATTTTTTTTATGGACCTAAAGGTTCTAGCTATGAACTGGTAGGCTATTTAATTGATAAGTCCTGTAAGTATATTCAACAGTTAGAGATACCACCATGTCCGGATTCTTGTAATTTATGTCAGCAAGGGTGTAGGACAAAATCCTTATCTGCACCGTTTACTATGAATCCGTTAACATGTGTATCTTTTATTAATACATTCGGTGATGGTAAGTTACCGGATGGTGTCATAGACGATATGCTGGAGGCGTGGATATTAGGTTGTGATAACTGCCAGGATGCATGCCCTTTTAATGCAGACCATGACTGGAGCATAGGGCTGGATTATCCCGGACTTGATGAATTAGAGCCGTTGCTACAGCCAGAATATATTTTGAAAGCTTCTGATGAGGAGATTATAAAAAAGCTGATTCCTAAATTCTGTTTCCATTTAACAGATAAACAAATTCCGTTGTTGCGTAAATCTGCTAAGCGGGCGATAGCGCGTAAATAGGTTTTTGTCCTAAGATGAGTCAAAAGTATAATCGAATGTTGAAATTGCCATGATTAGAATAGGTGTACTATTTTGACTTTTTTCTATAGACTGCGTTATAATTAACTGTTGCCATTTTTGGAAAATATACCTACATAGCTACTTTTACAGAGGCTATGTGATATAGAATATACTGAAAGAATTAAAGGGAGGATCTTATGATTCGCGAAAATCTTCGTAATGTAGCGATTATCGCCCACGTTGACCATGGTAAAACTACTTTGGTGGACGCATTATTAAAACAAAGCCATGTGTTCCGTGAGAATGAAAAGGTAGCAGAACGGGTAATGGACTCCAACGATTTGGAACGTGAACGCGGTATTACTATTTTGTCTAAAAACACTGCTGTTATGCATGATGGCATCAAAATCAACATCGTTGATACTCCAGGCCATGCTGACTTCGGCGGCGAAGTGGAACGCGTACTTAACATGGTTGATGGCGTATTGCTTCTCGTAGATGCTTACGAAGGTCCAATGCCTCAAACTAAATACGTTTTGCGTAAAGCATTAGAGCAAAAATTGAAACCAATCGTAGTTATCAATAAAATCGACCGTCCTGACCAACGTGTTAAAGAGGTTGAGGATGAAGTCCTTGAATTGTTTATGGAGCTTGAAGCTGATGATGATCAACTCGACTTCCCTGTGGTTTACGCATCTGCTCGTTCCGGTGTGTCCAAAACCAACTGGGATGATGAAGCTGTAAACATGGAACCGTTGTTCAAAACATTGATTGATGAGATTCCGGCACCACAAGGTGATATGGAAGGCCCTCTTCAATTCATGGTAACTACACTTGATTACGATAACTTCATCGGTAAAATCGCCGTAGGTCGTATCGTTCGCGGTAAAATGAAAACTAATCAACAAGTGGCAATTATGAACGGTGAAAGCACTCGTAAAGCGAAAATCGGTCGTGTGTACACATACAATGGTTTGAATCGCGTTGAAACTGACGAAGCTGAAATGGGTGATATCATTGCCTTTGCAGGTATCGACGATATTAACATCGGCGAAACAGTAGCGGATGCTGAAAATCCTGAAGCATTACCATCCATCTCCATCGACGAACCAACATTGTCTATGGTGTTTTCCGTAAATAACTCTCCATTCGCAGGCCGCGAAGGTGAATTCGTTACATCCCGTCACTTGCGTGATCGTTTATTCCGTGAAGTAGAAACTAACGTTTCTATGAAAGTAGAAGAAACTGATTCTGCAGATGCGTTCAAAGTATCTGGTCGTGGCGAATTGCATTTGGCAGTATTGATTGAAACTATGCGTCGTGAAGGCTACGAATTACAAGTAGGTAAACCTCGTGTAATTTTCAAAACTATTAACGACCAATTGTGTGAACCGCTCGAAGCATTGACCATTGACGTACCTCAGGAATTTATGGGTACCGTAATGGAAAATCTCGGTCAACGTAAAGCTGAGTTGACTAATATGGTTGAATTGGCCGGTTATCTTCGTATGGAATTCGTAGTTCCGGCTCGTGGCTTGATCGGTTTCCGTGCACAATTTTTAACAGCTACAAAAGGTAATGGTATCATGAACCATGTATTCCATGGTTATGCACCATATAAAGGTGAAATTCCTTCCCGTACACGTGGTGCATTGGTAGCATTCGAAAATGGCGAAACTACTCCATATGGTTTGAACTCCGTTCAAGATCGTGGTACATTGTTCGTTGGTCCTAACCAAGACGTGTATGCAGGCCAAGTTATCGGTGAAAATACACGTGAACTTGATATGGATGTTAACCCATGTAAGAAAAAACATGTTACCAACATGCGTTCCAGTTCCTCTGATGAAGCGGTACGCTTGACTCCACCTCGTATCTTCTCTTTGGAACAAGCTCTTGAGTGGATCAACGATGATGAACTTGTTGAAGTAACACCTGAAAGCATTCGTATGCGTAAAACAATTCTTGATCGTAACGCACGTGCGAAAGCAGCGAAGAATAAAAAATAATATCTCATGCGGATATAATGGCGCTCCTTAAGGAGCGCCTTTTTTATCTAATCTATAAGTATTTATCTAACATATTCTTACAAGTCATATATTCATGAAAATAGGTGATAATTTTATCATTTATGATTATTGGGTATAAAAAAAAGTTAATATACTAAATACGCATAATAACTTGCTGATAGGGGTATTGGTATATACGAAATATTTGTAACGCTGTATAATAATAACAAGTTTATTGAAAAAGTTATTGATTATGGAGGTTCTTATGAATAAGAAAATCTTAGCTTCTTTATTTGCAGTAGGTTTAGCTGCAGGTTGTGTGTGCTCTTCCGTTGATGCGCATGGCGTATTCTTTGCTAACCGCTTAGATGAAAAAGCGCTAGTACTTGGCGAAGGCCCTGTTGATGATGCGTATAGCCCAGAAATGGTAAAAAGCATCATTGGTTTAGATAACAATGGCATGGTAATTCCTGTACAAGTTATTAAACATGAAAAAAATGTAGTAGTTGTACCAAATGATAAATTGGGTATTACAGTAACTGACTTTGACTATGGTTATTGGACAAAAGACAAAGATGGTAAAACTGTTCATAAACCAATCTCTGAAGTACCAGGTGCTCAAAAAAGTACACATGCCATTAAATATGACGTTCACTACTGGAATGCAGAAGCAAAACCTTTCAATAATAAAGATGCTTTCATTCAAATCATTCCATCTGTTAACCCATTAACTCTTAGAAAAGGTGATACATATGAAATCCAAGTCTTGAAAGACGGTAAACCATATGCAAATGCACCTCTTATTAAAGACGTAATTAATGATCTTACTAATGAAAGCCAAGCAGATGCTAATGGTAAAGCAACTGTTACTGTAAGTGCTAATGGCCTTAACGTAGTAGGCGTTGAAGTGGGCTTCCCAACTCAAACTAAAGGTGAGCAAAATAAATACTTCAGTGCATTGTCCTTCATCATCAATCCTGAATAATATAGGATATAACTATTTACTAAGTGTGTGAAATAAACAAGACCTCCTAAGTTGGACTTAGGGGGTCTTTTTATATTTTTAGGGTGTACGTATAAATGCGTTCTGTGAGAGCCTCGTATTAAGCGAGGTAAGAAAGAGAGATTTTTATGAAATTACAACGAAATGTATCGGCTGTGATGGCTGCGTTGGTATTAACTGGAATGACCTGCTCTGCATTTGCTACAGAAATTAATGCCACAAGTGATAAAGCGGAGGAACTGCTTGGCTTAACAATGGGGTCACCTGTACAAACACAACCGGAAGTCAAGCATATAGAGGATACCTTGACGGTTAATGTGCATGGTAAAAGCTTAACAGAAACAGGTAAAAGTAAGAATGTAACGGGCATCTATAATGGTTTTGGTTCACAATTGACTGTGGATAAGGATTTAGTTGTACGGTTAAAGAATGATGCACCAGCATCCAAAAGAGAGCTCGGACATTACTATATGAGCGCTGTGTATGCTGGTTACGGCGGTAAAGTGCCAAGACTCAGCAAGGACAATCCTGATAGAGATTATGGAGATACTAATATTCACGTCAAAGGCAATGTAGATATTGATGCTATCGGTGTCGGTTTACAAGCTAATCAACGTGGTCATATCATTGTTGAGGGTGGTGGACGTATCATAACTCATCCTTTAGAAACTTCTGATACTTACTCTGTGGTGGCAGAAGAGGGTAATGTATACGTTAATACAGGCTCTGACGGAAAACATCCAGGTTCTAAAGAATTGGTCGCTGTTGGGAATGTAGGGTTAATTAATAAGGATTATGGACGTGATCCAAATCATAACGAAACGCCAACGAATATAGCATTAGCTTTTACAACACCTAATTCTAAACTTACGGGTGCCGTACTAAATGAATATGCTGAAAGCAATAAGAACCCGCATAATTCTGGTGCTGACATTTACTTACAAAATGGAGGAACTTGGAATAATGAATGGATTGGTATGGAGCGTCCTACCCCTAAAAGAGAACGTCCATCTGGGGATAATGCAGCATATCTATACAAGGGCAGTAAGGTTCGCAATCTCGTAGGTGGATCAAGTCCATCGGCGGCCGGTATACTTCATCCTATTGATGCACGACCTATTACAATTCAAAATTATAGCGGCTATGTGAATGCTGTTTATAAGGCCGGTGTTCCAGCTAGTGAAAATGGAAAGGGGAATATCGTTGTTGAACATGCTGCAGATAATAGCCATATTACGTTGCAAGGCGATGGAGCTAACTTGACTAATGATGATAGCTACCGTAAGGAAATACAAGCCTTAGCCGATAAATTACAATATACTGGCAATGATAAGAAACTGAGTACAACTGTTCAAATCAATGAAGGTATTACTCGTCCAGGTGCTGTCGCAGAGCTTGGTGCAAATCATTTTGATTCACAGGGGCGCCTTGTTGTAAATGATACAACAAAGATTAATCGTGCTAGTGAATCATCATTGGTAAGTGGCACAAAATCTGCTCTTACATCGACCGCTATGGCATGGAAGAGTAATAGCAATGATTTACAACGCCGTTTAGGAGATCTTCGTTTAGCTAATACAAACCAAGGTGTATGGGCAAAAAATATAGGCGGTAAATCTAAAATCACAGATGGTGCTGATGCACACATGACGAATAATGGTGTACAAGTCGGCTACGATCATAAGGCTTCTAATGGTTGGATTTTCGGTGGCGCTATTGATTACAGTACTTCTAGTAATTCATACGCTAACGGCAGTGGTGATGGCAAACTTGGCGGCATCGCCGTATATGGCACAAAACAACATGATGATGGTCGTTATTTAGATATTATTGCACGTGGTAATAGATTATCCAATGATTATAAGCTCTACTCCGTAGGTGGACAACGTGTGAACGGTGATTACCATACATATGGCACATCCTTAAGCGCTGAATATGGTAAACGTATTAAGAAGGAAAATGGCTTCTACATCGATCCTAGTGTAGAATTTATTGTAGGCCGTTTGAATGGTGTATCCTATGATGCCTCTGTTGTCGGTGGTGGTTCTATGCATGTGAAAGCTGATGCTGTGAACTCTGCTGTAGGCAGACTTGGTATTGGCATTGGGAAAGAAACAGAAAAATCCAATATCTTCGCTAAATTAGCATTAGCGCATGAATTCTCTGGTAAGGCAAATACAACATATTCCGCACCAGGTAATCCAACAGTACAAACAACAGTAGATTTGAAGGATACATGGCTTGATGCTGAAATTGGTGGGTCTTGGAGTGTCCGTCCTAGTACATATCTATATGGTACATTCACCAAAAACTTTGGTGCTATCGTAGAAAATACATGGCGCATTGATGCTGGGATACGACATAACTTTTAATTGAACAATTAACAACCTCTGTAGCATATACTGTTACAGAGGTTATTTTAATTATCGTCTAAACTGACTTATTTTATATCAAAATGTCGATTAGTAAAAAATCACAATAAATCTTATTAGAACATAATAAAACATATTAAAACATAATAAAACATAATCTTTTGTATTGAGTGGTTAAATTTAGTATGATACTATATCAATATATGAAAGAGGTGGTTGTTATGGCAGTTGAACGTTGGGTATCAATGGATGAAATTTGTGAGCATATGGGTGTAAGTAGAGATACAATAAAAAAAATGATAAAATTACAGAACATGCCTGCTTATAAATTTGATAGAAAATGGAAGTTTAAAATAAGTGAAGTAGATACTTGGTTACATGAAACATATTGCTTAAATAGTAGGAATGAGGATAAGTAAATGTTAAAAACAATTGACTTATTTGCAGGCGCCGGAGGATTAAGCCTTGGATTTGAAATGACTGGAAAGTTTAAGGTATTAGCTGCGGCTGAAATTAATAAAAATGCACAAGCTACATATAAAAAAAATATTGTTGAAGGTAAACCTACATTTACAATGATTGAAGATATCAACGGATATGATTTTATGGAATTAAATGAAAAATTAGGTGGTATTGATGTAGTAATAGGTGGCCCCCCATGTCAAGGTTTTTCAAATGCTAATAGACAGAAAAATCATTTAATTAGTATGAATAATAGTTTAGTTAAAGAATTTTTTAGAGCTATAAAAGAAATCAAACCTAAAGCATTTGTAATGGAAAATGTGAGTATGCTTAGATCAGACACTCACCGATTTTATGAATCAATCAGTGATAATAAAGAGATAGATGCGCTAATTGAGGATGGATTTGATATTCCTAAAAGATTAGATTCTCTATTTATAACAAATGAAAAATTTGAGAACATTGATTATACAATGATTGATGATATATGCCTTAATAGATTTTTAATTCCAATTGAGATTTTTAAATTATTAAATATACTATATAAGAATTTATCGAATGAAAGAAGATTAGTGCGATTTTTGGAAAAAAATAGGTTGGGGTTAATTAGACGAATTACAACCTTTCTTGATGAAGAGATAGATGCTTCTATTAAATTTAGATTACAAGCTATTTGTGATTCATTAACTAACAATAATATTGAGAACAAATTAAACTCTATTGAGTATATTGTTAATCTTCAGAAAGTAATTCATACGATACAAGAGATAAAGAATAATGGATTGATAGGTAAATTTGAAATTAAGGGGGATTCTCATTTAATATTTAAGGTGAATTCATATTCTGTAATAGATTATATAAATGCTATTTTAGGTGGTGAATATAGTCAAATAGGTTCAACTGTTAATGCGGAATGGTTTGGGGTGCCTCAAACTCGTAGACGATATATAGTTATAGGTATTAGAAAGGATTTATATCCTAACATAAACCCATCACTTCCTGGAAATCCTGATACTCTAAATATAAATACTGTAGAAGATGCGATAATGGATTTAGTTTCTTATGAAGCTGGGTATGAAAAAGATTACAAAGAGATCCCTTATAACTCTGATGATATTCTAAGTGATTATGCTAATATGATGAGACAGGGGAGTGGAACCGTTAAAAACCATATAACTACAAAAACCTCTGAATTGGCATTGAAACGTTTTGAAGCAATTAAACCTGGTCAAAATTTTCATAGTCTTTCCGAAAATATGAAAAATACATATACAAAACCTGAAAGAACTCAAAATACAATTTATTTACGACTTAAATTAAATGAACCTTCAGGTACCGTTGTTAATGTAAGAAAATCTATGTGGATTCATCCTATTTTAAATCGAGGGCTAACAGTTAGAGAGGCTGCAAGACTTCAATCATTTCCTGATAAATTTGGATTTGTAGGAACTAAAGATTCACAATTTCAACAAGTAGGAAATGCAGTTCCTCCATTATTAGCGAAAGCTATAGCACAACAAATATTAAATTATATATTATAAAGTCAAAATAATATCCATCAAAATTAATAATATTTGATGGATATTATTTTTTATTTTTCAAATATATGGTAAATATTATTTATATATTTGAATATATAGAATATATATGTTATATTTTTAGTATAAGTTTCGTTAAAAAAGGATTGTCATAGAAATGAAAAAAGATAAGGAATCAAAAAGAGATAAATTTGTTAGATTAGCAGAGGCAAGAACTAATAAAATTATTGACATGTTACAGTTACTAGGAAATTGTTCAAATACAAGTACGTACAGTTACACACAATCAGATGTCGATAAAATCTTCAGTACTATAGAGTCAGAGGTGAGGGAGGTAAAAAAGAAATTTAATAAAACTGAAAGTAAGAAAGGTGCTCGTTTTTCTTTAGATTAAAGGGGGATTAATTGATGAATAAGATGACGGCAATACCTCAAAATTATAAGAATAATGTTGAATGGATTTTAGGTGCCTATGAAGATGCTGGTGTAACATTTCCCAATGGTTTTCAAAAGGATGCAATTCAAAATGCAGTTGGCGCAAGAAAAACAAATAAATGGAAGAATTGGTCTTGCAATATATCCGTTTGTAAAACTGATAAAGGCGAATTTGTTATAGTAGAAGACTCGGGGACTATGGGGTTAACTGGAGCGAATATTCCAGCTGAAGAGATTAATAAATTAATGGCAGCAGGTGAGACACTTGATTCAACACAACGTTTAGCACGGTTTACATCAATGTTTAACTCCGGCGGTAATGCTACAGGGGGAGGTTTGTTCGGGGCTGGAAAGAGTGTTTATTCAGTAGCTTCAGATACGTATACATATTATTTTGACTCATTAAGAGAAGATGGGTTATATGTTGCGAATATGAATAAGTGTGGACAGGTTCAATCTGTAGCACTTGAAAATGATGAAGCTAAAAATTTTATTTATGACTTTACTGGGCTTGTTCCAAAACAAAATGTAGGTACTCGTGTAATTATAGAATCTCCTAAAAAAGAATTAGTTGAATCTATATCAAATGGAGATATAGTTTCATATATTCAAGAATCTTGGTGGCTAATAATTAAGCGATTAGATGAGGGTGCTTCTATTTCTGTAAACGGGAAAATGGTTAAAGTGCCATCAGAACCTTTTAATGTTGAGCATATTTTTGAATTACAAAATTCTGAAAAATATATGGACGGTTATAGAGTAAAACATTTTGGATTATATGTTTCTGATACCAAAGATAGTATGTGGCATGGAATCTCTTACTATAGAAAAGGAATGAAGATTGGGGACGTCGATCTAAAGGATATCCCCGAGAAAATAAATAAAAAATTTTGGGGATATATTGAAGTTGATGAGGCGTGGGAAGATGGGCTCTCTGAAATCGAAGATAGAGTTCATTTTGGTGTCAGTAAAGGTAAAAAGAACTCTAAGTCATATCAAAATTTAAAAGCGTTTTGTAATCAAATGGTTCAATCTCTGCTAATTAAATGGGGGTATATTAAAAACCAAGAGTATGAAGATAAAAAGTTAAAAGATAACCTTACCAAAATTGCAGAAGAGTTACAGGATCTGTTTGGTAAATTAGGATATGAAAATTTAGGTATAGGACTTAAAAAACCTGATTTTGATGTACGTTGGCAAGATATCAAATATCCGGCTAAGGGGAGTGAGCAGGTTACCAGCGGTGACGAAATTAAATTTTCGATGAGAATTACAAGCTCATATACAATTGATAAAAAATTTGCTTATTCCTTATATGTATTAAGTCCTGATTCGGGTGAAATTATTTCATATATTGATAAAGATGAAATAATTATTAAACCTAGTGATGTCTTTAAAAAAGAATTTTCTCATGTTATAAATCCTGATAGTTCGCTACGATACTCCGAAAATAGAATTATATTATCTGTAAAGGTTATTGGTAGTGGTAAGGAAAAAAAGAAAGAGCTTCCATATTTTTATGATATTAATAAACTTGATAATACTAGAGAGTCAGTTAGTCTTTCTTTACATGAATGTACATTTCCTATAGAGGGTAGCCGTAGAGTAAATTTTGATGATTCAATTACAAATGTTTGTTATAGAATTGAGAATAAAAGAAATTATACATTGAATTATAAACTTAATATTAGTATTCACAATGTAATGGATAATGCTTCTAAGATTACTGATGTTGGTTCATTTTCTGGAATACTAAATCCATTCGAAGAAATTTTTACACCCTATATAGATCATATTACTTTTGCACGTAATGTTTATGAGAAATATTTAAATGAGGGAATGATACAATTAAGAGCTAGATTAATTGCTAATGAGGACGATGAACAGTTTGAAAAAGGTGATAAAATTACTTCATATAATCTAAATATTTATTTGAATATGGATGATAAGAATGGACAAAATGATGCATTTGAAGTTCAAAGTATCGATGCTCCTGAAAATTATAAACGTGCATGGAATCAGCCTGGTGCGAATCGAACAATATATTTAAATATAGGACATGCAGCTTATCATAATATGGAGGCATACCCTGATTTACAGATGGCATATCTTCGTGAGCAAATGTTAAAACAATATGTATTGCTATATTTATCTGAAGGTAGATATGATATGTTTGGTGATATAGATAATAATTTTTTAAACTTAGAACCTCAAGAGGCCGCAGAACAAGTTCTTGAAAAAATTGAAAAGATTTATCATAAAAGTCTAGAGTAGGTGTTGCAAATGGGACATATAGTTAGGTTGGTGGATGGGCATCTTGTATATGATGGATTACTGTCATCACAAGAGAAAGCTACTGTTGATGAGATTTTAGAAACACTCCAAAAAGAAATACCTATTATTGAAGAAGATTTATTTCAAGAATATGGTAAAAATGTATTATACAAATACAATTTAGGCCTATTTCTTGGTGAACTATTAGAACGATATAATATATCAGTAACAGATCGTCGAAGATTTTGGGATGAAATTAAAACTTTAGCTACTAAGGAAAATCGGAAAAGAAATGAAGGAGCTAAATCTGTAACAAGAAGTTTTTATCAACAATGTTATATCTTAGCACAGCAAGAAGTAGAGGCTGTTAAAAAGCTGAGCTGGCGTCAATGGCAAGATATTTTAGATCGAGTGGGGAATAGGGAAGACTCTCGTATATTTGAGTGGATAAAAAGTTTGGATGAAAAAATCCGAGAAGATGATTGGCGAGAGTTTGAAAAAGCATTGCATCTTTATTTAAAAGATAAAGATACAAGTGTATTTAGCCAATCTGAGCTATTTGAAATATATGATTCTATTATGCTTATGTGCAAAAAATGGAGACAACTCTTTAAAGTGTTCGAGGTTAGTCATCCAAAATCTGCAAAAATTAAAACTAAGGCAATGTGGGCAAAAAAATACTATAAATTATGCTTTAAGAAAAAAAAGGAAGAACGCTTGAGAACTATTACAGATGAAATTTGTGATATAGCATTTAAAGAACTTATGGAGTATTAATATATCTTATGAAATTTATATTGATACTGATGAAAAAAAGCTATGAAATTATAGATAATACTTGGCGTATTGATGCTGGGGTACGACATATTTTTTAATTAAATATTGCACTAATGGTCCTTATAGCGTATGCTGTAAGGACCATTAGTATGTAAGGAGTTAATTATGACTAAGATTTTATTCATTTGCCACGGCAATATTTGTCGTTCTACAATGGCAGAGTTCTATATGAAACATATCGTTAACATGACTGGTTTAAGTGATTCTATTCATATCGAGTCCGCTGGTACATCTCGTGAGGAGATAGGGAATGATACCCATTATGGGACTAAACAGAAATTAGATGAAATGGGTATCCCTTATACTCGTCGCAAGGCACGCCAAGTGACGATGGAGGATTATCACAACTTTGATTATCTCATTATCATGGCTGAAAATAACGGGCGGAACTTACGTCGTATCGTCGGTGATGATGTAGATTCCAAGGTGTATAAGGCGATGTTGTTCATTGGTGAAAGCCGTGATGTGAAGGATCCTTGGTATACGGGAAACTTTGATGAAACGTATGACGATGTGAGCCGTAGCTGTGATGCTCTATTAGCATTGATTAAAAAGAATATGTAATTAAAATAGCCTCTAATATTGGTTAATATAGGACTTAATATTAGGGGCTTCTTGGTATAAACCTAGTATTCATATGTACTTTATACTATCGAAGCATAGCGTAATATGGTATAATTTTTAGGTGTTCATGCGCCTATAGCTCAGGGGATAGAGCGCCGGTCTCCGGAACCGGGTGCGCAGGTTCGATTCCTGCTAGGCGCACCAATAGCAAAAGGCTTCTCAAGATTTTGAGAGGCCTTTTTTGTATGTGTCCCTAGTTTTAAACGAGAAATTTTGCGTGAATTGTGAAAGTATCTAATAAAGGTAGCTTCATACTCCTTATATAGTTGGAATGGTATAATGTCCTCAAAATTTGCATTGTTATTTGATGTAGATATGGAGAGGTTTTTATGCTTTCAACACTTTTATTTTTATTAACTGTATTCTTAGTTTACCTATTCATTAAACAATATAACTTGTTGCAAAACTTGTCTGGAGAAATCAGAGAGACTCGTACTAATATTATGGCTTTCTATGAGAAAAAGGTGTCTATTATAAATGAGTTTATTAACCTTGTAAATGAGCTAGATGGTTATGAAAAATTAACTTCCTTAAAATTGTCCAATACCTTTGTAGAAATGACTCGTGAAACATCTAAAGCGGTAGAAAATATTACTGCCTTAGTAAATCAATTTCCGGATTTGAAGGCCCATACTCAATATGCTGAATTCCAAGAATATCTTAGAGAAAATGACATATTAATCTCAAATAAGCGTGAAGTTTATAACTATCAAGTGAAACAATACAACAGTACTTTGGCACAAATTCCAATGGTATTTGCTGCATCATTATTGGGCTTTAAAGAAGCGCCGTTTTTTGAGCCAAATAGAGAAGGTGCGTTTTCTGAGTTCAGTGGTGCTGATTCTAAAGCTATTAAAGACCTAGCTAAAAAAGGTTGCAATAAATTAAAGGAAACTACTGAAAAAGTTAGTGAGACCTTACAAAAGAAAGAACAAGAGGCACAAGCTAAGAGAGAAGAACGCATTAGACAAGAGCGCGAAGCCGCTTCTAATAATGAAAAAGTAACGGCTGAAGAGAACACTGATCAAGAAGTACCAAAAGCTGAGGATACTTCTGAACCAGACGCATCAAAAACTGGTGATAGTTCTACAGTTGTAGAGAAGCAAGAAGAGAAATAGTTATATAGAATAGATGTATACAAGCAGGTAGAATTTAATTCTGTTAGCAATAAAAAATGAGAAATAAAAAACTCCACTTTTTTGAGTGGAGTTTTTCCGTATATGAAGTATGAACGTATTTTTGCTACTGAGCTAGTTTTAGATATGGATAATTCGTTTACTGATGTGAAATTATATATTCAATAATATCGAAATAACATAATAAATGTGATTTGGGTAACACATTTTGTTTTGAGAATGATGTACAATAAAAATAGCTATATGGAAATCTGAACATCCTAGCCGGAACACTAGGACATATAGGGGAGCGTTAAATTACATAGTGAATTTAACTAAGTGAAAATTACTTATATATGTATCTATAACTCATCCGTTTGAGGATGTAGCTATTTAGAGGGGATAATATGACAAATAAAATACAGGAGCTCACGGTCAACGAAACTTGGCGCGATGAGCAAGACGCATGGAACCATCGTTCCGAGTACTTTGTAGAAATGCACAATCGCGAGGATCGCAAGGCACAGGTCACTGATTTTTTAGCCTTCTTAAAGGATGAAAATTTATTACCTTCATCGAATGGTCGTACACTTGATGTAGGCTGTGGTGTTTGTGACTACGCACTTGGGTTAGCTCGGGAAGGCTATAAGGCGACTGGTATCGATTTATCTGATGGTATGATTCGCGGTGCTAAACAATTGGCAGAGTCAGAAGGTTTAGATCTTAGCTTATATATTGGACCTTGGTCTGATGAAACTCGTCGAGAATTAGGTTGGGATAAAAGCTTTGACTTGGCATATAGTATCTTCTGCCCGATTATGTTTGATGTAGAAAATATTCGCGCCATGCATGATGCAAGTAATGATAAATGCTTGTGGATTGCTTTCAGTGAACGGAGCGACGAAATGGTAGATATGTTATCTGAACATTTCTTTGGCCGTGATTCTTTCCCATGGGATGGCAAGATGAAAGAGTGTTTAGATGCTATCCATGAGATGGGGCATAATGTGAAAGTAACTTATAAAACAGTTCCTGAAACAGAGGTTATGTCTCTTGAAAAGGCAGTTAATTATTTTACCATGCGACTTCATAATAATGGATGGGGAGATATGGAAGACATGAAAGAAGAGATTAGAAATCTCATTGAGCCACTAGCTATTGATGGAGAAATCCATAATAAGACTGTTGATAAGGTGGCTTGGGTTTCATGGTCTGTGAAATAGGAGAGAAACATGACAGTTGATGAGAAACGTAAGTTAGAACTAAAAACTATGTACCAGATTATTGGCATCTATTGTCATAATAAGCACCACACTCCTAAAGGACAACTCTGTGAGGAGTGTCAAAAAGTTTGGCAATATGCTGAACATCGTATAGATGTATGTCCTCATATGGAAAGCAAGACCTTCTGCAGCGTATGTAAAACGCATTGCTATGCGCCTACGTATCGTGAAAAAATACGTGAAATCATGCGCTATGGTGGACCTAGAATGTTATTTATATCACCAATTCAAGTTATTCGCCATATGTATTTAGAGTGGAAGGATAGAAAAAGGAGTCGTACTTCTTATGAAAACTGATATGATTGTAAAGACAGGAATGTTTGTAGCATTGACGGTTTTACTATCTTATATATTTGCTATTCATACTACATTTATACATATTACCTTTGGATTTTTATCAACCGCTATATTTGGTATTCTTTATGGGCCTATGGCAGCAGGTATAATGGCTGCTATTGCCTGTTTTATAGGTATGTCTTTATTTGGACAAGGGGTATTCTTTCCCGGCTTTATCATATCTGAATTTCTTGTAGGCTATGTGTATGGGTATTTTTTACACGGACGTAATGTTACATTTAAACAATTACTTTTACCGGAGACGATTGTTACTGTATGTATACATCTGATATTAAATACAATATGGCTCACAATATTTTATAACAAAGCAGTATCTGCTATATTTATTGGACGTCTTATTAAAAATATCATTTGTTTCCCTTTAGAAATTGCATTGATTTTAATTGTGTATAAGGCAGTCAGTAAGTTTATGGTACAAAAAAAGCCATAATCTTACAGTATACTAAAATGCACCCCTAACATTAGATTATATGTTAGGGGTGCATTATTATTTGTAAATATAGCGTTTTACGCGAGTGCTTTGTCCAATACAGTTTTGATTAAAGATTTTGTTTGGGCATAGCTTTCACCAGGTTGCGCCTCGTATTGTTTGTCGAGGTCGAACCATAAGTTCGGATAGTATTCATATGGATGAGTTTTGAAGAGCTCATGAGCATCTTGATCTTCAACCCAGTTGATATGAATATCTGCGTATGCAGGATTTTCTGCAACGAGTTCATCGATAGCACGGAATGCATTAGCGCAATAAGGGCAACCGTTTAAATGGAAACCTAATATTTCTTTCATGATATTCAGTCCTTTCAAAATAGAATCTACATATATTTCTATAATTTGAGATTTTATACATATTCATGTACCACAACATATGGTACACTACTGAGTATAACATATCTATATAAGATATTCAATTTTTAGATATATCAGATGTGAATATTGAGAATTCGATATGCATGCATTATATAAATAAGGAGATACCTATGATTTCAGGCGCACAGTATCTGGTAAAAGCCCTTCAAGAGGAGCAGGTAGAGTTTTTGTTTAACTATCCTGGGGCGGCTACTATTGATATCATGGATGAATTATATAAACAAGATAAGGTAAAAGTGATTTTGCCGCGTCATGAGCAGGCATTGGCCCATGCGGCAGATGGATATGCTCGTAGTACCGGTAAAGTAGGGGTTTGTATGGTAACCTCTGGACCTGGTGCTACAAATCTTGTGACTGGTATTGCTACTGCTTATTCTGATAGTGTTCCTCTCGTTTGTATTACAGGCCAAGTTGACTTGGGTCTGATGGGCAATGATGCGTTCCAAGAAGTAGATACTGTTGGCATTGTACGCAATATCTGTAAATATGCTGTTACCGTTCGTGATCGTAAAGAGCTTGGCCGTATTTTGAAAGAAGCCTTTTATATTGCTCGCACAGGTCGACCAGGTCCTGTGGTTGTAGATATTCCTAAAAATATTCAAAAGGCTATGGGCTCTGATGAGTATCCTACTGAGGTTAATATTCGCGGTTACAAACCAAATACCACTGTTCACGTAGGTCAAGTCAAAAAAGCCTGTTCTATTATTAGTAAAGCTAAAAGGCCTCTATTCCTATTAGGCGGTGGGGTAAGCATTAGTGGTGCTAACGACCTTATGATGGAGTTGGTTAAAAAAACAGGGATTCCTGTAGTAACAACATTGATGGGGAAAGGTGCTATTGATAGCCGTCATCCATTGTATCTTGGTAATGTAGGGATTCATGGTGGCTATGCGCCTAATGTAGCCATAACTGATTGTGATGTGATGATTTCTATTGGTACGCGCTTTAATGATCGTATTACTGGTAAACTAAGTACCTTTGCACAAAATTGTAAGATTATCCATATTGATGTAGATGCGGCGTCTATTTCTAAAAATATTAAGGTTGATATTCCAATCGTAGCAGATGCTAAATTGGCTATCGAAAAAATCTTAGAATATATTGAACCTCACGATCTTGGCGACTGGCCAAAACAATTACAGCAACTTAAGGCAGAGCGCCCTGTCACTCAAGCTGACGAAGAGGGGTTAACACCTCAAACTGTTATCGAGTACATCAATCATCATTATGAACATCCTATCGTTACAACCGATGTGGGTCAAAATCAATTGTGGACTACCCAGTTCCTTGATGTAAAAGGTCAATATCAAATGTTGACGTCTGGTGGCTTAGGGACTATGGGCTATGGTTTCCCTGCTGCATTAGGTGCGCAAATGGGAAATCCAGATAAGCGTGTATTTGCCATCTGTGGTGATGGTGGCGTGCAAATGAATATCCAAGAGTTTGCCACTGCTATGCACTACCGCTTGCCTGTGACGCTAATTATTTTAAATAATGGTTTCCTCGGAAATGTACGCCAATGGCAACAATTATTCTACGACAAACGATATGCTTGTACAAATTTATTGATGGATGAAAGCTCTATTGTAACGCGTGATATTATTGATAATAATGAGTTTGAATATGTTCCAAACTTTGTACAATTGGCAGAAGCTTATGGTGCTAAAGCTATGCGAATCACTAAGGTAGAGGACATCGAAAAAGGATTCCAATTGGCGGATACTTTCAAAGATGGCCCTACATTACTTGAGTTTATCATTCCAACAGAACTCAATGTGTTGCCAATGGTACCAGCAGGTAAGTCTTTAAGTGATATGTTGTTGAAGGATAAAAAATAGGAGGGGCTATGGAAGTACATATGAAAAAACGCTGTATTTCAGCGTATGTAGAAAACCAAATCGGTGTACTAGCTAAGATTTCAGGCCTCTTCGCAGGCAAAAATTATAATCTTGATACATTGACTGTAGGGGAAACTGAAGATTCTACCATGTCTCGTATGACGATTGATCTTACTTGTGACGATTTGACATATGAACAAATCATTAAACAGCTTAATCGCAGTGTAGAGGTGATTAAGGTTATCGACTTTACTGACATGCGAATTACGAAAAAAGAATTACTATTTATCAAGGTCAATAGCTGTAAAGAAGCGGATAAACAAGAAATCTTCCGCATTGCCCAAACCTTTGATCTATTAGTTGTGGATTATAATCGTAAATCTGTACTAGTACAATGTGTAAAGACCGTATCTAAAAATAATGACATGATTGCCTTATTTAAAGATATGTTCGTCAATCGTATTGAAGTTGTACGCGGTGGTAGCGTAGCTATCGAAGCATTATCTACACCTGATAGATAAGGTGTGTACTCTAGCACTTTAAAAGCGATTTAGGTCTATTCAAATATATAATACATGTATTTGAATAGACCTATTTTTTGTGGCTTAAAGCGTGTACAACTTAATATGATATAATATGTATATCGAGCATTATTGATATAGAGACCTTGGTTGTATGCCAAAGTCTTTTTATATAGGAGGTACTATGAGCTTATTAGATGATATTTTAGCCCATAATCGAGAATATGTAGAAGATCAAAATACAGGTTATGTAGATACAGATACAAAGTGTAGTAAAATGCCTAGTCGTGAAATGGCAATTGTTACATGTATGGATACACGTCTTGTTAACTTCTTAGAAGATTCCATGGATATTGGGCGCGGTGAAGCGAAAATCGTAAAGACTGCAGGTAACTGTATTACAGGTCCCTTTGATGGCGTTGTGCGTAGTTTACTTGTTTGTATTTATGAGCTAGGTGTTAACGAAATCTTTATCATTGGTCATCACGAATGTGGTATGGCAAAAACTACGGCAAAAGATCTAACAGAAAAAATGTTGGCTCGTGGTATTGCACCAGAAGCGATTCATATGGTCCGTAAAGAAATGGAACGCTGGGCTGATGGCTTTACACATCCTGCTGAAAATGTAGAGGATACAGTAGACGAATTGCGTATGAATCCTTTGATTCCTAAAGATGTGCCTATTCACGGTCTTATCTTCCATCCTAGAACGGGTGAAATCGAAGTCATTGTTAATGGCTATACACAAATGAAACAATATTACGAAAAGAATTAGAATTATATGAACAAAAAAAGATTAATTATATCCGTGCTAGCCATTATTGCCTTGGTCTGTGTTACTATAGGTGGATATGTCCATAAGGATGCTATACAGAGTCGTATAGCTAGAACTGCTGCCGTTGTAAGTGGACAAGAAATTAAGCCACTCCTCGATTCTGAAAGTCGTTATATTAGGCAAATTGTAGCTCAAGATAATAGCACGAGTCGTACTATTATGTGGCAATCAGATAGCAGTGAAGCTGATGCGGTAATAGAGTATCGTCTTGTTGGATCCGATACGACTCAAACGATAAGAGCTACAGACAAAGCTTTTACCGATGATGGTAGTACTACCTATATCCATGAGGGTACATTAACTGGTTTGATGCCTAGTACTAAATACGAATATCGAGTTGGTTATGGTAGTGATCGCCGTAGTGATTGGTACTCTCTGGAAACGGCTGGCGCCAGTGTGTATGATGTTCTTATCTATCCAGATTCTCAGTCGGGGGATTATTCTCAGTGGGAAGAGATTGTAATGGACTCAGCACATCGTAACCCTAGGACCGCCTTGTATATTAGCATGGGTGACCTTGTAGATAATGGAGAGCAGGCCTATCAATGGCGTACTTGGTTAAATTCCATTAGACCGTTGAGTGCTAATGTGCCGTTAGCAACGACATTAGGTAATCACGAGATGTATACATTAGATTGGAAAATGCGCGAGCCTTATGCGTATTTGAATTACTTCGGAGTACCACCTAATGGGAATGAAACCTTTAATCGACGTTATTATTCCTATGATTTTGGCGATGTACATTACGTTGTATTAGATACGATGTTATATGAAAGTAATCATGAGGACAATCATGATACACATCATCCTGATCTATACGATGTACAAGTTCAATGGCTACGCCAAGATTTAGCTACAAATACTAAAAAGTGGACAGTAGTTCTCATGCATCGAGATCCATTCCGATATGCCTTTGATCGACCAGGTGCAAGTCGCGATGTAGGTTTTGATGATGAGGGCGTATTATTTATGCCTATCTTTGATGAGTTTAATGTAGACTTAGTTTTATCTGCTCATTTACATACATACCGCAACCGTGGCCATGTACGAAACTTTGATCGAGACCCATCTGGTCCACTATATATCCTTACAGGGATAGCTGGTGATGCACGACGTCCTAAGTAGAAGCAACATCCTCTAGATGTATATGTAGCGCCTCAGCCTGAAACGAATAATTATATGTCTATGACAGTGACACCGAATAAGCTGATTGTAAAATCATTTTTACCTGATGGTACTCAGCTCGACGAATCCGTCATTGAAAAATAAGAGAAAGACACCTTCTTTGGAAGGTGTCTTTTTTTGTCTATTTTTCTCTAATCAAAGGTAGCAAGAATCTATGAGTAAAATTGATTTACAATATAACAAATAAAAATACAGTAAATTTGTATAAATACTTGCTAATTATGGTAGGTAGTATTATAATACGTGTATAGATTATAAAAATACACAAAATATGTATAAAATATACATACAGTGTATAAAGGAGATAGAGTAATGAATGCATTACAAGATTTAATAAAAACTTATGCCTCCCAATATAAAGAACAAGTTGTGGAATGGCGCCGACATATTCATAGCCATCCAGAGTTATCTGGTGAAGAGAAACATACATCTTTATTTATTCAAAAGGTGCTTGGTGAACTAGGAATTCCCTTTGTAAACGATATTTCTGATTATGCTGTTATCGGTAAGATAGAAGGTGCTCATACAGGCCCTGTTATTGCATTGCGTGCCGATATGGATGCGTTACCCATACATGAAATAACAGGCGTGCCCTTTGCTTCACAAAATGAAGGTGTTATGCATGCGTGTGGTCATGATAGCCACATGGCAATTTTACTTGGTGCAGCGGCGATTCTACAATCTATTAAAAATCAATTACATGGGACCGTGAAACTCGTATTCCAACCTTCCGAAGAAGAAGCTTTATTCCCAGGTGCACAAGGCATTGTCGATAGCGGCATCCTCGACGATGTGGATGAGATATATGGACTTCATGTGTGGCCTCAATTGCCAGTGGGAACTGTAGGTCTTAAAAAAGGTAATCTCATGGCTGCATCCGATCACTTCCTCGTACACATTAAAGGGAAAGCTACTCATGGTGCAGAACCTCATAATGGGGTAGACGCAATTGTAGCAGCCGCAAACTGGATTGTAAATGTGGAATCCATGGTGGCTCGCGAAACGAATCCCATGGAAAATCTCGTGTGCACAATTGGAGTGATTAATGGTGGTGATCGATACAATGTGGGCTGTGGTGATGTGTATCTTGAAGGTACTTGTCGTACCTATGAACCAGAGAAACGTGATTATATTGAGCGACGTTTGGGTGAAAGCTTACAGGCCCTCGATGTGATGTTTAAAACGGAAAGCACTTTGGATTATAAGCGTGGCCATGGTGCTACCATCAACAATCCAGAGGCCATTGATTATGCCACATCTATTGTAGAGAAATATCTTGGTAAAGAAGCTGTGGTCCATCCTGAATTTCCGTCTATGGCAGCAGAGGACTTCTCCGCATATCTTCATAAAATAAAAGGTGCTTTTCTTTGGTTAGGTACTGGGTTTGAAGGCAATCCGGCCTTACATAATGAGGCTTTCACTATTGATGAAAGCATTCTGGAACCTGGTATAACAATGATGGCTGCTATTGCCGCCGAATTTTTACAAGAAAAGTAGTTAAATAAGTAGTTTGAAATAAGAGGTTATCATGAAAAGTTTACAACATACATCATTTAAAACAATGCTTCAATACACACCGGAAGAAATTAAATACTTCTTGGACTTAGCAGCAAAATTAAAAGCCGATAAAAAAGCGGGCAAAGAAATCAAAACATTAGTAGGTAAAAACTTTGCATTAATTTTTGAAAAAGACTCAACACGGACACGTTGTGCTTTTGAGGTGGGGGCTGCGGACCAAGGTGCTCATACAACATATCTTGGCCCTACAGGTTCCCAAATGAATAAAAAAGAATCCTTAAAAGATACAGCTCGTGTTCTAGGATCTATGTATGATGCTATCGAGTTTAGAGGTTTTGATCAAGCCGATGTAGATACATTAGCTGATTATTCTGGCGTACCTGTTTGGAATGGGCTTACCGATATGGATCATCCTACACAAACATTAGCAAATTTCTTAACCATACAAGAAAATATCGATAAAGCGTTGAATAAAATTTCCTTTGCTTATGTTGGACACGGTCAATCAAATATGTGCAATGCCTTGATGAGTGGTGCCGTTAAAATGGGGATGGATTTCAGACTCATTGGCCCTAAACAATACTGGCCGGCTGGTCCATTCTACGAAGAGTGCTTAAAAGTGGCTAAAGAAACGGGTGCTACTATTACTTGCACAGATGATGTAGCTGAAGGCGTTAAAGGCTTAGATGTTATTTACACTGGTGTGTGGGTAACGATGGGTGATACTTACGATATGTGGGAGGAACGTATCAATACCTTTAAACCATTCCAAGTAAATGGAGAAATGATGGCATTAACTGGCAATCCGAACACGAAGTTCTGCCACTGTTTACCTGCGTTCCACAACACAGAAACACAAGTAGGTAAAGATATTTATGAACGGTTTGGCATGAATGGCATTGAGGTGACCGAAGAGGTATTCGAAGGTTCAAACTCTTTAGCGTTTCAAGAAGCCGAAAATCGTCTCCACACGATTAAGGCAGTTATGGTTGCTACCTTTGGAGATTATCCATTGAAATAAATTCATCCTCCTAAATGGTGATGAATCGTATAGTTTGTTTCCTATTTATATTGGATAAAGGGCTATATAAATAGGTGTGAGTCACTAATAGGTGAGAAGTGAGGTTTATTATGACACCCCATAGAGTATTTATTGTTGGTCATGAAGGCACAACTGGTCTTAGAATTCATGAACGATTATCCGATCGAAAAGATATAGAACTCTTAGCGACTGCTGATGAGGATCGCAAAAATGTAGAGGCCATTAAAGTGGTTGCAAAAAAAGCGGATCTTGTATTTCTTTGCTTACCTGATGTGGCATCTAAGGAAATTATGGCCGCTATTGGTGATTTTCCATGTAAGGTTATTGATACTTCTACAGCGTTTAGAACTACAGCTGGTTGGGCATATGGGTTCCCAGAACTTGGTGAAAGCTACAAAACAGCTATTGCAACTAAAAAACATATTGCAAATCCTGGCTGTCATGCGAGCGGTATGATTGCTTGTATAGCGCCTCTTGTAAAAGCAGGGCTTGTGCCAGCGGATTATCCTTTCACCATTACATCCTTAACAGGCTATAGCGGTGGTGGTAAGAAGATGATTGGTCAATATGAAAGCAGTCCTAAGGACTATTTCCTTTATGCGCCTCGTCAATATGGGCTTGGTCAAGAACATAAACATTTACCCGAAGTACAACATGTATGCGGCATTAGTGAAGCTCCAATTTTTATGCCAATTGTTGATGATTACTACTCTGGAATGGAGGTTACCGTAGGTATTCATAGTCGTTTATGTCATAAACCTGTTTGTATTGATAAGGTACAACAAACGTTAGAATACTTTTACAAAGATAGTACAATCGTTACGGTTGCACCATTTACTGAAAATAGTAATAGCGGTATGTTAAACGCTAATCAATTGAGCAATACGGACAGTATGAAAATCTATGTCACTGGTAACGATGAACGCATCATGGTTCACGCCATTTTCGATAATTTAGGTAAAGGTGCATCGGGTGCCGCCGTTCAATGTATGAATATTGCATTGGGTTTACCAGAGGATACTGGTTTAGTATTAGGTTAGAGAGGAATCTATGAAGAATGTAACAAATGCAATGCGGGCGCATATCTTAACGGCGGCCGTTCCATATATAAAACAATACACAGATCAGTACGTTGTCGTTAAATACGGTGGCAATGCCATGGTGGATGAAGCGTTAAAGAAATCTGTCATGAAGGATTTACTATTACTTCAATTAGTGGGGGTAAAAGTTGTGCTCGTTCATGGTGGTGGTCCAGCTATTAATAGCACCTTAGAGGCGATGCAAATTGAATCACATTTTGCTAATGGATTACGTGTTACCGATGAAGCAACGATGGATGTTGTACAAATGGTGCTAGCCGGCAAGGTGAATAAAGGGCTCGTGGCGGATCTAACGGATCTTGGTGGCAAAGCTGTTGGCCTTTGTGGCGTAGATGGCAACATGATTCAAGTTCATAAACAAAACGAAGAACTTGGTTATGTAGGTTATATTGATACTATTGATACGAGCATTATCCATGACGTAATTAGCCGTGGCTATATTCCGGTTATTTCTTCTATCGGCATGGGAGCCGATGGCAAGACATATAATATTAATGCGGATACGGTAGCCGCGAAAATTGCAGGTGCCCTTAAGGCGGAAACCATGGTGGCTATGACCAATATTGATGGTGTATTACGAGATGTACATAATCCTAAATCTTTAATCTCTAAAATCACTATGGCAGAGGCGAATCAATTAAAAGTAGATGGTATTATCGCCGGTGGTATGATCCCAAAAGTGGATTGCTGCTTAGAGGCTATTAAGTCAGGGGCTCAAAAAGTATTTATCATTAATGGTGAAATCCCACATGCTATTCTTATCGAGTTATTAACCGATGAAGGTCTTGGCACAATGTTTGTTGCGTAATATAGTAGATATAATGCTGGTAATCATCTATAGGTTATCTTTTATATAGATAGACGACGGCAAGGCCGTACGTTTGGAGGGTATAATGAATAATACAATCGATTTCGAACAACAAGATAAAGAATATATAGCCAATACGTATGGTCGGTTCAACGTATGCTTTCAAAAAGGGAAGGGTTCTCTCTTGTGGGATGTAGAGGGTAAAGAATACATTGACCTTGGCTCTGGTATTGGTGTAACGGCTTTTGGTGTTGACGATGATGAGTGGACTGACGCTGTTACTAAGCAGTCTCATGCGTTGAATCATATTTCTAATTTATACTATTCTTTGCCACAGATTGAACTAGCGAAACAGCTCTGCGCGAAAACGGGGATGAAAAAGGTGTTTTTCTCTAACTCTGGTGCGGAGTCTAACGAATGTGCTATTAAGGCAGCTCGTAAATATAGCCATGATAAATACGGCGAAGGTCGTCATGTAGTTGTTACCTTGGTCAATAGTTTCCACGGTCGTACTATTACTACCTTGTCTGCTACAGGACAAGATGTATTCCATCAACATTTCTTCCCATTTACTGAAGGATTTATTCACACCCCAGTCAATGATATTGATGCGGCTTTGAAAGTCCTTGCTAATCCAGCCGTTTGTGCTATCATGATGGAACCTATCCAAGGTGAAGGTGGTGTTATGCCATTAGATAAGGAGTTTGTCCAAGCAGTAACAAAATATGCGCATGAACACGATCAACTGGTACTTATCGATGAGGTACAAACTGGTAATGGTCGGACTGGCAGTCTATATGCATACCAACAATTTGGTATCGAACCAGATGTGGTATCTACTGCAAAAGGCTTGGCAGGAGGTCTACCAATGGGGGCAACCTTATTCAACGAAAAGATGCAATACGTTTTAAATGCTGGCGCCCACGCTACTACCTTTGGGGGAAATCCAATCTGCGCGGCTGCAGGGAACACTATTATTAGCCGGTTAACTCCTGAATTTCTCGATTCTGTAAAAGCAAAAGGGGAATACGTAAAGGAGACCTTAACTGGTAAACCTGGTGTCATTGGTGTTAGCGGTATGGGACTCATGCTTGGCATTGAAACTACGGTTGATGCTAGAACCGTTATAGAAAAATGCCTTGAAAAAGGTGTTGTATGTTTATCTGCTAAAAATAAGGTACGTCTTTTACCAGCCCTTAATATTCCACAAGAGCAACTAGAAAAAGCGATTGCTATTTTAGCGGAAGTGATTGAAGAATTAGCCGTAAAATAAGAATTCGTCTAGCTTTCATAAATATCGTTTACTATAGTTATGTAACATTGAACTATGGAAATAAACCGATGATTATATAGACTTTAGTCCGTATTCGTGTTACCCTAGAAGAAACAGTCTATATTGGAGGAGTAAATATGAATACAGAATCCTTACGTAATGAAGTATTGGTTCCGGCGGTAGCAAAAACGTTGGACATTGCGGCAAAAGCAAAACCTACAAAAGAAGAACTTATCACAACGGCGAAAATCACCGCTGCTGTGACAGTTGCAACAGCTGTTGTATCCTTAGCGGTACAAGCAGTATTGCGCAACCGATAAGAAACTGAGAAAACGACATGGCGCGCTGCCTGTCGTTTTCTTTTACTTTTACCATGTTATTCCCCTAAATAAGGGGTTTTTCTTGGTGCATGTAGGTTTTGTATTTATAAATTCGGAGACTGTTTAATCGTTATATATTAGCGATGCATATTGATATTAGAGGAGGCGATACGATGCATAGTCGCGATTTAATAGAGCAATATAAAGGCTACGTTCAAAATTGGCGTAGATATTTTCATAAACATCCAGAGCTCAGCAATGAAGAGTTTGAGACGACAAAGACACTCGCTAAAGAACTAGAATCAATGGGCGTAGAGGTTCATGTAGACACAGAACGTGGTATCGGCTTAATCGGCATTATCCATGGTGCTAAACATGGAAAGGCTATCGCGTTGCGTGCCGATATCGATGCACTGCCTGTTCATGAACATAATGCAGTGGACTATAAATCAGAAGTAGAAGGCAAAATGCACGCTTGCGGTCATGATGGACATATGGCTATTTTATTAGGTGCGGCTAAGATGCTAATGTCTATGAAAGACCGTATTGAAGGCGATGTGTATTTAGCATTCCAACCTGCGGAAGAAACTGGAGCAGGGGCTCCGGATTTCATTAAATTTGGCGATTGGTATGATAAGGTAGATGCTATCTTTGGAGGGCATGTGTGGATCGATTTGTCAGCGGGACTCATGTCTGTAGAAGAGGGTCCTCGTATGGCTGCGAGTAGCCAGATTACTATTAATGTAAAAGGCAAACAAGGTCATGGTGCACAGCCTCATCAAGCGATTGATGCTATCGTGGTGGCTAGTGCCATCGTTATGAATTTACAAACCGTGGTTTCTCGCAATGTAAGTGCCCTTGATTCCGTCGTTGTTACGATTGGCAATATTCATTCTGGCTCAGAATGGAATGTCATCCCTGGGGAAGCTTCCCTAGGCGGTACAGTTCGTTTCTTTGATCCAAACCAAGAACAATATATTGTCGATACTATTCGCCGCATTGTAGAACACACTGCAGAGGCCTATGGAGCGACTGCTACATTAGAATATGTAAAAAAAGTGCCCCCTACTATTAATGATCCTGAATCCAGTGAACTGGCAGAACGTGTCGTTATTGATACATTGGGTAAAGACAAGCTTTCTAAGATGCGTAAAGTCATGCCTGGAGAAGATTTTGCCTGGTATTTACAAGATAAACCGGGATGCTTTGCCTTTATTGGTATTCAAAACCCTGATGTAGAAGCTACATACGATCATCATAATAATAGATTTAATATGGATGATACTGTATTATCTGCCGCATCTGCGGTGTATGCGGAATATGCCATTCAGTGGTTAAAAGAAAATAAATAAATTTTAATCTGATAAACCCCTTTACTTTTTTCGTAAAGGGGTTTATTATATTCCAATATTAGTCATATGTAATTAAAATGGTTTCCTGTAATAGTGCATATTTTAGAGCTTTGCGGATAAAAAGGACCTTTCTTCGCCGGACGGTTCTAGAAGCCAGAAAGGATGTAATGAACGATCAAGTTTCTATTTCAACAGCAAATATTCGTGGTGCTTTTGGGGCATTTTTTATCCCCGGTATGTACACAGCTTTATGGGCTGGTTTTGTGCCATATTTAAAAGCAAAACTTAGTATTGGTGAAGATGTATTAGGTTCCATGATTTTGTTGCTCGGTGTAGGTTCTTGTTTATCCATGGCTATAGCAGGTAAGCTTGTAGAAAGCTTTGGGTGTAAGAGAGTCGTTTTGTTAGCTAGCTTTATTGGTATGGTATCTCTTGCCATCGTTACTATGTGTCCTACTATTGCTACAACAACAGTAGCCCTGTTCTTTTTTGGTATTGGTGTAGGCCTTAGTGGTGCTTCTGCTAATTTACAAGCTATCCTAACAGAAAAGGTGAGCAAAAAACATTTAATGGGCGCCTATCACGGTGGCTGGAGCTTAGGTGGTTTTACTGGTGCCGGTGTTTTGCTCGTGCTTTTAAAAATCTTATCGCTGCCTGTTAATGAAAGTATTTGGGGGCTACTCATCGTATTATTTATTGCGATGGTCATAGTTAGCCAATTTATGTTGACCTTTGGTAGTGACCCAAATGCAAAGATTACTAAAAAATCTAAAAGTCCATTGTCCTTCCATCCAATCGCTCTTATTTTTGGTTTATTGTCCTTTGTTTCTTACTTGGTAGAAGGTGCTGTAGGGGATTGGAGTGCATTATATTTATTTGAAGATAAAGGGATTCTTATCGAAGAGGCTGTCATGGGTGTAATGCTCTTTAATGGTACTATGTGTATAGGCCGTTTGCTTGGTAATAGATTAGGTAAACACTTAACATCAAAGCAAGTTGTTGTTGGTGGCTACTTACTTGGCTCTATTGCGATGGGGCTTATCGTGTTCTTGCCAGGTCATGCATCCATGTATACTTACTTATTATTGGGTATTTCATTAGCTATGATAGTACCAAACCTATTCTCTGCAATGGGGGAACAAAATGTCATTCCTATGACACAAGCGGTCGCAACATCCACAATGCTCGGTTATATGGGTATTTTGATGGGACCTGCCTTAATTGGTTTCATTGCGCACGGTACAAGTCTTACAGTAGCATTTATCGTATTGACTACATTGCTTGTTGTAAGTGCAGGTATTGGTAAATACGCATACCATTTAATGAGTAAAGACTGTGGTCTTAGTGAAGAACAAATTTAATAGCCTATAATTAAGGAGCTACGATTTTCGTATCGTAGCTCCTTTTTCATATTTTTATATTTTATGTATTTCTCGCATTAAAAAGCCACAGGTCTAGAACCTGTGGCTTTTAGAACTATCATTATATATTGATTAGATTAGCGATCGCCATTGAAGATGGAGTTTTTAACAAGCACATAGTCTACTTTGCGGATGGCTTGTAGAGTCGTACCGCCAGCGTAAGAAATAGCGGATTGTAAATCTTGTTCCATTTCAGTTAATGTATCGAAGATAGAACCTTTGGAATCGATGAAGATTTTTTTACCTTCTACATTTTTGCGTTCCCCTTTTTGGAACTCAGAAGCGGAACCAAAGTATTCTTTTACAGCTTTGCCGTCAACAATCTTTTCTTCCCCTGGGGATTCCTCGTGACCTGCAAAGAGGGAGCCAATCATAACCATAGTAGCACCAAAGCGAATGGATTTTGCGATGTCGCCATGGTCACGAATACCGCCGTCAGCGATGATAGGTTTAGTAGCTGCTTTTGCGCACCAGCGAACAGCCGCTAATTGCCAGCCACCAGTACCAAAGCCGGTTTTCAATTTTGTGATACATACTTTACCAGGACCGATGCCTACTTTAGTCGCATCAGCACCAGCATTTTCTAGTTCACGAACTGCTTCTGGAGTGCCTACATTACCAGCGATAATGAAGGTTTCAGGTAAGTTCTTTTTTATGTATTGAATCATTTCGATGACCGCATTGGAATGACCATGTGCAATATCAATAGTGATATATTCTGGGGTTAAGTTTGCTTTCTTAAATTCATCAACTAAAGCAAATTCTTCAGCTTTTACGCCGATAGAAATAGAAGAATATAGGTTAAGGTCGTGCATGCGTTTTACAAAGTCCATACGACGTTCTGGTTGGAAACGATGCATGATATAGAAATACCCTTCACGAGCTAATTTTTCAGCCAACTCTTCGTCGATAATAGTTTGCATATTAGCAGGTACTACTGGCAAGCGGAATGTGCGTTTACCTAATTTTACATGTGTATCACATTCGCTACGACTGGAGACAATACATTTGTTAGGAATCAATTGCACGTCTTCATAATCAAAGATGTTAGTTGTATTAATCATAGTTTCTATATCTCCTTCGAGTATTACATATTGAACCTGTACCATTATACAAGAGACTCATAAAATTTTCAATACGTTCCGAATATTTTGTTTGGTATAAGGGATAAACTGTAGTACAATACAAGTAGATTGTATAAATAATATATTCATTTATAGATATATGGTAAAAGGAGGTTGATTAATGTGGAACAGTCTAAAACCCGTATGCTTGCTGAAGCTGGCGTAGCAATTGCCATTGCTCAAGTGTTGTCATTTATTACGATTTTTCATATGCCACAGGGGGGCTCTATTAAGGCGGCAGCTTTGGTACCACTCATGATTTACGCATATCGTTGGGGCGGAACACGAGGTATTTTCGCAGGTGTTGTATATGGTATATTACACTTTATTTTAGGCTTTAAATCATCTGTTCATTATTTAAGTATTATATTAGACTACCTGGTTGCTTACGGTGCTATTGGCGTTTGTGGTTATTTTAAAGATTCTCTTTCTGGACTTATCACTGGATCCATCGTAGGTATTGTATTGCGTTGGGGAGCATCTGTTACGAGTGGTGCTGTAGTCTTTGCTAGCTATGCTCCACAAGGGCAGAATCCTTGGGTTTATTCTATGATTTATAATGCATCCTATATGGTGCCAGATGGCCTTTTAAATATTGCAGTTTTACTATTCGTCTACCAAGGTGTCAAACGAGGTTTACAACGTCGTGGATAAATTAGGTTTAATTATTTTGGCTGGAGGACTCAGTACTAGAATGGGGCGACCTAAAGCTTTGTTGCCTTGGATTAATGGTGAAAGTCTTATATCTCATGCACTTCGTAAGGGATTAGATGCAGATGTTCAAGATATTCTTATCTCCATCGGTGATGACGAGCAATTAGGACTTGCTATCCAGACTCATATTATAGATACATTGTCGAACGATGAGAAAAATAAGGTTTCTATTGTTCGGGATTCTGTTGGGCGATGCGGACCTTTAGGAGGGCTGTATAGTACTCTAGCGGTTGGTACTAGTTCTGCTTATGCGGTAATGGCAGTAGATATGCCATTCATGGAAATGGATTTGTATTATGATTGGCTCTATCAAGTAGAGCATAATGATTGGAATGCCATTGTCCCATATAGTGAAAGTGGAAAATCTGAGCCGATGGCGGGTATTTATAGGCCATATATTGCGTCCTTAATTCAATCTATTCTTGTTGGCGAAAATGTATCCTTGCATCATGCTCTTGACGTCATTGGGCATATTGAGTCCATTGATGCGACTGACTATAGCTGGGAATTAAGTAATATTAATCGCTTTGAAGATTATCAATGGGCGCGAGCTTTGGCGGAAAATGAATTTCGCCGTGTACCTTTAATTAGTGTGGTCGCATCAAAACGTAAAACAGGTAAGACAACTGTTGTAATGCGTCTTGTGTGTGAGTTACAAAATATCGGTTTATCGGTTGGTGTAGTAAAAAGCGATAAGCATGGCTTTCAGATGGATCATGAAGGAACAGATACAGACCTTGTCTATAAAGCTGGAGCTGATGCGGTTGCAATTGCAGGGCCTACTGAAACAGCGATTCGCATACGTACGAAAGAACAATCCAACTTGTATGAAATATCACAGTTTATGCCTGTAGATATAGTTATACTAGAAACGAGATCCCAAGGGATTGCCCCAATTATAGAGGTTACTCAAGAGGGATATACGGAAGAGCTAATCTCGGATCCGATGGACCGAGTGGCGACGATAGAAATTGGCAAATTGGATCAAGACGTACCTGAATTGGTACGCCACATACAGGAAATGATGAGGAGTTTAAATGGCCGTCGTTACTGTTGAGAAGGCTCTCCAATTATGGGATGAAGCCTTACAAACGCAAGTTCATAAAGTTGAAACAATAGATGTTAAGGCTGCGAAGGGGTACGTGTTAGCAGAGGACATTATTGCACCGACAGACGTACCTGCATTCCCAAAATCTGCTATGGATGGTTATGCCATCGCCTACGAAGAAGGTCGTAATGAATATATCGTTGACGGTATTATTGGTGCTGGTGTTGTATGGGAACATCCCGTAGACGTTGGTCATGCGGTGCGTATTATGACTGGTGCACCGGTACCAGACACATGTGATACTGTCATCATGCAAGAACAAGTGGTTGGCACTGGTGAACCACAAACTACAATTACGATTCAAGGCAAATATCATTGTGGTGATCATATTATTCCACAAGGTGAGGAGTGTGTTGCCGGCACCATTGTAATCCCACGTGGTACAGAGGTAACATCTACAGTACAAACCATTTTGACGGGACTTGGCATTATTGAGATCTCTGTTAATGCCATGCCTCGTGTATTAGTTCTTACCTCTGGTCATGAGGTTATTGAACCTGGTGAAAGCTTAACGCCTGGTAAAATTTACAACTCCAATCGAGCTATGATTTGTGGACTCTTAGAGGACTTAGGTTTTCACAAGATAACACATTATCATGTAAGTGATGCTCCGGAGGAGCTAGATTCTGAAATCAATCATGTTTTAAAACTTAGTGAAGAAGCAGATGTTATAATTAGTTCTGGTGGTGTATCGGTAGGTCTTTTTGATACGATGCCTCTTATTTATGAAAAATTGGGGGCAGAATCTATCTATGCCCGTATTCAAATGCGACCGGGTGCAGCAGCCTATGGTGCGGTTACCCCGAAAGGTCAGATTATCTTTGGCTTGTCCGGTAATCCAGGGGCTGCCTTTAATGGATGGCATTTAATCGTAGCGCCTACCTTGAGACGTTACAAAGGGTTGACTAATTGGACGACTCCAGTGGTGGCTTGTGTAATGGATACAGAAATCTTCAAACGTAATGCCTTTGATCGTTATGTACAAGGGAAAGTTATATTTGGGGGTGGAGCGCCACGTTTTGTGGCTAATCGTCACTTTAATAGTAGTAGTATGTTAGGCCTATATACTGTGAATGCGTTGGCATGTATTCCACGAGGGATTCATGAAGTACATCCTGGTGATACATTTAATGTGTATCTATTAGGCTTGCTGCCTGCAGTTTAGACCGTATTGATTTTTAGATTCTTACTCTAAGGCTTTAGATTTTTTAGCGTTTTAGAGTTATAGATACAAATATATCTAGTTAAATAACTATAATATTTATAGTTAATCATAATATAAAAAGACGAGGTCTCTTAGGAGTCCTCGTCTTTGCGTTTATTCAAAACATTTCGTTTATCCAAAAATATTTTAAATTTTGTCACCAAAGATACTGAAATTTAATCTCAATTAAATTATAATAAAATTAAGGGAAGGATATTTTTTAGTTATATCAATTGGTTTTGATAAAATTGTTTTAATCTACTTTTTATTTACTTTTACTATTATATAGCTATTAAGGAGTGATTTCTATGAGTAAGACTTTCACAAAAAATATCCCAGTAAACGAAATTTTACATCTAGGCGAACACCTGGAGTATAAAGAGGGGCAAGTGATTAGTATTACGATTGCCCAAAATGAGCGACTTAGCATTACATTATTTGCGCTGCCAAAGGGTGAAGAAATCTCTACACATGTAACTGTAGGTGATGCGATTGTGCAAATCCTCGATGGTGAGGCGCACATCGTTGTTGGTGATGTGGAACATACTGTGAAAGCTGGTGAAACCTTGATCATGCCGTCTGAAGTGCCTCATAGTTTGGATGCACGAGAAAGCTTCAAGATGCTGTTAACTGTAGTTAAATAAATATATCATAATAAATGCATCCCTTAGATTAGAATGGGATGCATTTTTATATGCTTTGAAAAATGGAATTGTTAAGATGTGCTTCACAATCAGTTGTATCAGGGAGAATGCTAGATGGATTACTTTCATTATACCTATAAACACAATTATATAGATTTCAATAGTGATATATACAAGGTTAGTACATATCATTACAACTGGCACAGTGGCGTTGAAGTCTTGATCTTGTTAAAGGGCAGAATCGACATGAGTTGTAATAGTGAGGTTTTTACAATGGAACCGCTTGATACAATTATCATTTCACCTCAAGTAGGTCATGCTACGTTGGCGTTGGAAGAAGATACGACAGCTCTTGTTATTCATGTCGGAAAGGATTTCTTTCAGCAGTTTGATCCTAACTTTGGAATGTATCAATTTGTATTACGTTCTGATGAAAGTAATCGGTACAACTCTTTCTTTACCACATTGCGTCATCATGCGGCTATGATGATGTTATTGATGGTGAATGGTGAAAGTCCTACTAATCGATTAGATGTGGAGTATCATTATTTATCTTTAGTTAGCGATATATATAAAGAAATTAATAAGGTTAAATCTATTCATGTACATACAAAGCCTGTCGATATAACAGTAGCCACCTTTGATAAAATGATTGCCTATATTGATGAAAACTATAAGCAGAAGATAGAGTTAGAAGATATTGCTAAAATAGGCGGTTATAATGTGAACTATACATCACAATTTTTTAAACGCCAATTAGGTGTCTCCTTCCTTGAATATGTATTACGATTAAGATTGAGGGAGGCTACAGTTCGTTTAGTTAATTCTAATGATGCAGTTGCACATATTGCAAGTAGCTGTGGTTTTGCGGATATTAAAGCTTTTAATGTAGCTTTTAAAAAACATTTCCATACCACGCCATCTGAATATCGTAAGCAAGCAAACGAAATAGGACGTAAAACAAAATTACATGATTGGAAGGAAATTATATCAACACAAGAACAGGATATTATAGAGATACTACAATCTTGTTTACCATATCAAGATGATTCTACTAATAAGATTAGATTAGAAGTGGCTAATCAAAAGTTAAATGACGTTAGAGAACAACTTGAGATGGTTGTAAAAAAATTACAAGATTAACTGGTATTGTTATATACCATTGTAACTGATTATAGTTGCATATTTTTGAGATTAAATTTGAGCGGATATACAATCATTAGGTTTAGGTGATTTTGTATATTTGTTAATCCTATTAAAATATATGGTGAAAGAGCACTACGATCCGATGGTAGTGCTCTTTTTTTTGTACAATCATATAGGTGAAATTGTATTTTTTTAATGGGTTAAAAGAGAATAATTAAGGAAATTTTGTATGTGTTTAACAGACTTTTACCATTGAAAATGAACTTGTAAATTGGATAGTTATATCCTAAAAAAAGAGTACAATGAAATCATCGAAAGGAGCTAAGGTTTCGAAACATAAATAATCACGTCTTAAATAATGAAGTCCATTTGGAGGTTTACGATGAGTACGAAGGAACAACAAGTACAAGAAATGACTGATAAGATAGCTAATTTCATTTCTTATATGGCAAAGGTATTGCCTGATGATGTACAAGAAAAGATTCATGAATTAGCACAGGATGAAAAAAATCCTATGGCCAAATCTATTTATGAAACAATGCAACATAATATGGATTTAGCAGCTCAGCTTAATCGTCCTTCTTGTCAAGATACAGGTGTCTTACAATTTTGGGTAAAGGTTGGATCTAATTATCCCTTACTAGGCGAATTAGAAGATATTCTAAGGGAAGCAACTTATAAGGCTACACAAGAGGCTCCATTACGATTGAACTGTGTAGAAACTTTTGATGAGTTTAATACTGGTAAAAATATTGGCCTCACTGCACCTTATATTCACTGGGATATCATTCCTGGTCGCGATGATGTAGAAATCTTACCTTATATGGCTGGTGGCGGGTGTTCCTTGCCAGGGTCAGGTAAAACATTGATGCCAGGCGAAGGCTATGAAGGTGTTGCTAAGTTTGTTCTTGATTTGATGACAAGCTATGGATTGAATGCGTGTCCTCCACTATTGGTAGGTGTAGGGATTGCTACAACTATTGATACCGCTGCTGGATTATCTAAAAAAGCATTAATGCGCCCTGTATCTTCAAAAGCACCTAATGAAAAAGCGGCTTATATGGAACAATTGTTAGAAGATGGAATTAATAAGATTGGTATTGGACCTCAAGGTATGGGTGGGGATAAAACTGTTTTAGGTGTGAATATTGAACATGGTACACGTCATCCATCTGTTATTTCTTGTGCTGTTAGTGTAGGTTGTTGGAATCATCGTCGCGGCGATCTCGTATTTGATAAGGATGGTAATTGCACAGTAAAATCTCATAAAGGAGTGACATTATAATGGCTAAGAAAATATTAACTACACCTATTCAACAATCTGATTTAGCAGGCATTAAGCCAGGCGATGTGATTTATTTGACTGGGCATATTACAACCTGTCGTGATATGGGGCATCGTCGTGTGGTAGAAGAAGGTAAAACGTTACCGGTTGATGTTAAAGATGGGGCTATACTTCATGCAGGACCAATTATTCGCACTATAAGCGATAATGAATTTGAAGTTGTATCTGTAGGTCCTACTACATCTATGCGTATGGAAAAATTCGAATATGAATTTGTTAAAAAGACGGGGGTACGTCTCATTGTAGGTAAAGGCGGTATGGGTCCTGAAACAGCACGTGCCTGCAAAGATTTTGGCGCACTACACTGTGTATTCCCTGCAGGCAATGCGGTTCTTGCAGCTACAGAAGTCGAAAAAGTAGAATCTGCTAATTGGCGTGAACTAGGTATGTGTGAGACTTTGTGGACTTTTAAGGTTAAAGAATTTGGTCCGCTCATCGTATCTATTGATGCAGAAGGTAATAACTACTTTGAAAATAAAAAAGTAGAATACAATGCGAAGAAAGAAGAAGTGTTAGAAGAGATTTATAAACACGTAAACTTCATTAAATAATCTCATTGTGAGCTTAACTTAATAGGGGGATTATACGGATTTTGTACAATCCTCCTTTTTTGTACCCTTTTTTAGGTATATTACACGTATTGGGAGGTATATATGGATACGAGTGTAATGATAACTCTTGGCTTCTTGATATTTGCCATCGTCATGTTTGCGTGGGAGAAAATCCCTTTGTCTATTACCGCTATGGTTGTAGCGGTAGGCCTACACTTAAGTGGGGTATTATCCGCTAGAGAAGCATTCGCAGGTTTTGTGGATCCAAACGTCTTACTATTTATGGGCATGTTTGTTATTGGTGAAGCTTTTTTTGCAACAGGTGTCGCAGTAGGTGTAGGTAATGTAGTTCATAAGTTTGCTAAAACTGAAACCTCTTTGCTTGTTGCTGTTATGATGATTACAGGTATTTTATCTGGTTTCTTATCTAATACTGGTACAGCTGCTGTACTGATTCCTGTAATTATCGGTATTTGTAAAAAGAGTGGTTTTAAACAAACTAAGTTATTGATGCCTCTCGTATTTGCGGCAGCCATGGGTGGTAATATCTCACTTATCGGTGCTCCTGGTAACATGATTGCTCAAGCAGGATTACAACAAGCAGGCTTAGGTTCTTTTAATTTCTTTGATTATGGTTTAGTAGGTTTACCAATCCTTATCGTAGGTACTATATTCTATGCTACAATTGGTAAACGTTTCTTACCAGACGCTCCAAGTCATCAACCAGATGGTGCTTTTGAAGGTAATGATGATTATAGTCATGTGCCATCTTGGAAGAAATGGACTGCTGCGATTGTATTGATTTTGACAGTCGTTGCTATGATTTTTGAAAAACAATTAGGTGTAAAACTTTATGTAAGTGCTTGGATAGGTGCGCTTGTTTTAGTAGCTACTAATGTTATTAGCGAAACGGCAGCTGTTAAATCTATCGACATGAAAACAATTATGCTATTTGCTGGTTCTATGGCTCTCGGTGATGCAATGGTAAAAACTGGTACTGGTAGTGTAATTGCTGACATTATCGTTAATAGTCTTGGAGCAAGCCCATCTCCAATCGTTGTGTTAGTAGTAATTTTTGTGCTTGGTGTGTTTATGACAAACTTTATGTCTAATACAGCTACTTGTGCATTATTAGTTCCAATCGGTCTTAGCTTAGCATCTCAGCTTGGATTTGATCCTAAAGCAGTACTTGCAGCTATCGTAATTGCTAGCTCTTTGGCATATGCTACACCAATTGGCATGCCTGCTAATACTATGGTATACAATATAGCTGGTTATAGCTTCATGGATTATGTGAAAGCTGGGGTACCACTTATCGTTGTATCTAGTATCGTAGCACTTATTTTACTTCCAATCCTATTCCCATTCTAATAAGATAAGTATTTGGTATATATTGAAAGCCCTGATGTATATTTACGTCAGGGCCTTTTCTTGCTTACCTGCATATATTGTGCTTGTTTTGTTATATATTAGATAGATTACTAAATTTGTTAGACATAAGTATTAGACATTAGAGAAACTTTCACATATAATAGAGTAATGTAAGTGTACAAATATACATTCACAGTAGACATATATTACAAAACGTACACGTCTATCTAATAGTTGTTATATAGGTTTATGTGGCCATGGTGCCGAGGAGGCTTTATGTTAAGCGATATTGAGATTGCCCAACAGAATACAATGGAGAAGATTCAGGTTATTGCTGATAAATGTGGTTTAACACCTGATGATATTGAACAATATGGTCATTATAAAGCGAAAATTTCTTTTGATGCCATTCGCCGTTTAGAATCCAAGCCAGATGGTAAGTTGGTGCTAGTCACAGCGATTACGCCAACACCAGCTGGGGAAGGTAAGTCTACAACGAGCATTGGTCTCGTACAAGGCTTACAAAAAATTGGTAAAAATGCTATCGCTACATTACGTGAGCCATCCTTAGGACCTGTTTTTGGGATTAAGGGTGGTGCAGCAGGTGGTGGTTATGCTCAAGTTGTACCTATGGATGACATCAATCTTCACTTTACAGGTGATATGCATGCTATTACAGCGGCTAATAATTTATTATCCGCTATGATCGATAATCACATCCATCAAGGCAATGAATTACAAATTGATTTGCGTCAGTTATCATGGACTCGTGTTCTAGATATGAATGACCGTGCTCTTCGCAATGTGACAGTTGCACTCGGTGGTAAAGTATGTGGGTTCCCTAGAGAAGATCACTTCATGATTACTGTAGCTTCTGAAATCATGGCTATTCTTTGCTTAGCTAAGGACTTAGAAGATTTGAAAGAACGTTTTGGTCGCATCGTTATCGGTTGTAACTTAGCAGGTAATCCTGTTTATGTTCATCAACTTGGTTGCCAAGGTGCGATGGCTCTCCTTATGAAAGATGCTATCAAGCCGAATCTCGTACAAACATTGGAACATACACCAGCTATTGTTCACGGTGGTCCCTTTGCAAATATCGCTCATGGTTGTAACTCCATTGTAGCTACAAAACTAGGACTTAAGATTGGTGATATCGTAGTTACGGAAGCGGGCTTTGGCGCTGACTTGGGTGCTGAAAAGTTCCTTGATATTAAATGCCGATACGGCGATATTTTCCCTGATGCAATCGTTATCGTAGCTACATTACGAGCTCTTAAAATGCATGGTGGTGTACCAAAACAAGAGTTGAATACAGAAAATGTTGAAGCCGTAACTAAAGGTTTCAGCAACTTACAAAAAGCAATTGAAAACATGCGTTATTTCAATGTGCCTGTATTAGTGGCAATCAATAAATTTGCTAGCGATACAGATGCAGAAATTGCTGAGTTGACTCGCCTATGTGATGAGTTTGGCGTGCCTGTAGAGCTTAATGAATGTTGGGAAAAGGGCGGCGAAGGCGGCACTGATATGGCGAAAAAAGTTGTAGAGTTACTTGAAGGCCCTAAGCCAACACCTAAATTCGTATATGAGTTAGAAGATAGTTTAGAGGACAAAGTTAATAAAATCGTTAAAACTATTTATGGTGGCGATGGTGTTATCTTTACGGACAAAGCCAAAAAGCAAATTAAACAATTAGCAGATTGGGGACTTGATCGTTTGCCTGTATGTATGGCGAAAACGCAATACTCCTTATCCGATAATCCAGCTCTTTTAGGCGCACCAACTGGCTTTACAATTACTGTATCCGATATTCGTGTTGCTAATGGGGCAGGCTTTATCGTATGTCGTACAGGTGACGTAATGGTCATGCCGGGCCTACCTAAACGTCCTGCTGCTCTTAATATGGATATCGAAGCAGACGGCACAATTAAAGGCTTGTTCTAATAGAAAGTGTTTTTACATGAGGCTATGTTATGAAATTAGTAGAACAACGAGTAATAGATTTTGTGGCTGCTACTGCCTCTAAAGAGCCAACGCCAGGTGGTGGTGCTATTGCGGCATTGACTGCCGCAACGGGGGCGGCTTTAGCAGAAATGGTAGCAAACCTTACATTTGGTAAAAAAGGTTATGAAGCGGTTCAGCCTGAAATGGAGGAGCTTCAAGCTAAAGCAGAAGCGATTCGCAAGCGCATGCTCGAATTATCTCAAGCTGATGCAGATGTATTTAATATCTTTATGAACGCCTTAGGATTGCCAAAGAATACAGATGAAGAAAAGGCTGCGCGTACAGCTGCTATTCAACAAGCATACAAAGATGCTGCTATGGTACCTTTTGAAATTGGAGAATTAGCGAATCAAATATTTGATTTAGCAGAATTAGCCTCTCGTAAGGGGAATCAAAACCTTATTACAGATGGTATTATTGCGGCTATTAATGCGCGTGCTGCGGTGAAATCGGCTTTTTTGAATGTGCGTATTAATTTATCTGGTATTAAAGATGAAAGTTTTGTAGAAGAACTAATATCTAAGATGTATGCCATTGAAAAAGATCTTGATGTTAAAGAGTCGTCTATCATAGGGTTATATGAATAATAAGAGATTATAATATAAATCGAATAATATAACCGAGCAAGCTATAAAAGTTCGGGAAATAATATAAAGAGAGCCTATTAATACATATAAAATAATAGACTCTCTTTTTTCTATTGTTATAATCCGAACGATAGTGTAAAATAAATGGGTGATATTTCGAGGTTTTATGTAGGAGACATTATGACAGATCAGAACCAAATAAATACAGTCGATAGTATGTTGCCCATACCACAGCTCTTTGCCTTTGGTTTACAGCATGTACTTGCCATGTATGCTGGAGCTGTTGCGGTACCGATTATCGTGGCACAGGCGATGAATTTACCTGTGGAGGACTTGATTCGTCTTATTACTGCAGACTTGTTTACTTGTGGCATTGCGACCTTAATTCAAACATTAGGCTTCGGTAATATAGGTGGGCGTATCCCTATGATCCAAGGTGTTACCTTTGCATCTGTCGGACCTATGACTATGATTGGGGCACAGCATGGTATGACTGCCATTTACGGCGCCATTATTGTAGCAGGTTTATTTACCTTTCTAGTAGCTCCATTCTTTAGTCGTCTAATTCGACTGTTCCCCCCTGTTGTAACGGGAACCATAATTACTCTTATTGGGATTAACTTAATGCCAGTTGCCATTAATTGGATGGGGGGCGGCGTAGGAAATCCAGAATTTGGAAGCTATACAAACATAGGCCTTGGGTTTCTTACGTTCTTAATTGTTGTATTTGTATATAAGTTTGCTAAAGGTTTTTTAAGTAATCTTTCTGTATTAATCGGTTTAATCGCAGGCACAGCAATTGCCTTTGCAATGGGCGTTGCTAATTTTGACGAAGTTGGTCGTTCTCAATGGGTTGCTTTCATTGAACCATTCTATTTTGGTTTGCCAACCTTTGACTGGGCTTCTGTACTATCTATGATTATCGTCATGCTCGTTGTCATGGTAGAGACTACAGGTGATAGTATTGCTATTGGCGAAATTGTGGATAAGCCAATAGGTCGAAAAGAATTGGCTTCTGTTATTCGTGCTGATGGTATTTCCACTTTAATAGGGGGAATTCTTAATAGTTTCCCATATACAGCCTTTGCTCAAAATGTAGGACTTATTGCGGTTACAGGTGTTAAAAGTCGCTTTGTAGTAGCTGCATCTGGAGTAATCTTAATTTTGTTAGGATTATTCCCTAAATTAGCTGCTATAGTTGCTAGTATTCCAAATGCAGTACTTGGTGGTGCTGGTATTGCTATGTTTGGTATGATTGTTGCCAGTGGTATCCGCGCTCTTGGCAAGGTTAGTTTTGATGGTAATCATAACTTGATGCTTGTGGCGATTAGTATTGGAGTGGCCATGATCCCTATTGCGGCGCCGAACTTTTATGCTAATTTCCCTGATTGGGCACAAATTATATTAAAATCTGGCATTACCTTTGGTAGTATTATGGCAATCTTGCTTAATTTATTACTAAATGGTGTTAATAAAGGTGACGAAATTAAAGAAATGGGTCGCCGATAATAATAACTATATGAGAACTCTACCTCTTTCGGTAGAGTTTTTTTAGTGAATAAAATCACAGGAAAAACATTAGAATATTATGCTATAATATATAGATAATTGTAGAACTATTTTGTGATGCTTTCATAAAATAGAAATATTAATTTGTATTTACAATTAAGTGTTTATAAAAGTTATGTATATGGAATGTTCCCATAAGAAGGGAAGGACTACGTGGCAGACGGAAAGATTATTGCTATCTCCATAAGTGAGAGAAAAGGGCAAAAAAAACATAATATTGAATCCGCCAATCTCATTGTTGATCATGGGATGGAGGGAGATGCTCATGCAGGAAATTGGCATCGCCAAATCAGCTTGCTTGGTATTGCGAGTATTGATCACATGAGGGCACAAGGTGCAGATGTCAAACCTGGTGATTTCGCTGAAAACATTACAGTAGAAGGCATGGTTCTTTATGAATTAGCTGTAGGGACTCACTTACAAGTAGGTGATGATGTGATTCTTGAAATTACTCAAATTGGCAAAGAATGTCATCAAGGTTGTGAAATTATGAAACAAGTTGGTTCCTGCATTATGCCTACACAAGGTATCTTTGGTAAGGTTCTTAAAACTGGTACGATTCATGTAGGTGATGAAGTATCTATTATTAAGTAATTTTGTATTAGTAAATGAGGTGTGTTATGAAAGACGCATGGGGTCGTACAATTGAATATGTACGTCTGTCGTTGACAGATGCGTGTAATTTTTGTTGTCCCTACTGCCGACCTGCAGAAATTACTCCTCAAAGTCAAACACAACTATTATCTGTTGATGAATGGATGAATATATTAGGGGCCTTCCATCATATTGGTGTGAAGGCAGTACGCCTCACAGGCGGTGAGCCTTTGCTCTATCCACATATCGAAGAGTTACTAGGTCGCATTAAAGAAACAGGTTGGTTTGAAGATATTTCTATGACTACCAATGGTAGTTTATTAGCCTCACGAGCGCAACGGTTAAAAAAACTTGGCTTGAATCGTGTGAATATTAGTTTGGACTCTCTTGAAACTGAAGCTTTTGCCACCTGTGTTGGTAAAGAGGGGCAGTTGGAGTCTGTTCTCGACGGTATACGTAGCGCTATTAATGCTAACTTTAAATCCGTTAAGATTAATACGGTTTTATCTCGTTATTGGTCCGATGATGAAGTTAAATCTTTATTACAATATGTTGAAAAATGGCCTGTTGTTTGGCGGTTTATTGAATACATGCCGTTCCAAGGTGATGCCTTTCATGGACCTACCTTTGATGAATGGAAGGAACAATTAGAACGCGTTAGTGGCGGATCTCTCACAGAGGTTCATTCTGTTTATGGCTTTGGTCCTGCTACATATTTGGCACTACCTAGTGGTAAGGCTGTAGGCTTTATATTCTCTATGTCTCATAGCTATTGTGACACTTGCAATCGTGTACGTCTTACATCTGACGGTCAAATGCGATTGTGCTTGTTGCGAGATGATGAGGCTGATCTCGTATCACTCGTACGCAAAGGTGTATCTATAAAGGACTTAGCTAATCATATTGAACGTGCTTTGCAACGAAAACAAGAACGACATGATGGTATAGGTATGGATCAACCTGAGCGTCCAATGTGGCGAATCGGAGGGTAGTATGGGATTTTTTGATTTTTTAAAGCCTAGATCAAAGGAGAATGTTGAATCATGCTGGCCTGGAGGCAAGATGCTTCAAGTCCATATAGAATACAATACACAAGAAACCGTATTTACTTATTTTGGTCGTTATGGGTTACAGTTTAGCGTTCCTAAGTCTAATTTGACGAATGTTATTGTAAAAGAAGTAAGTCGCACTCATAGTGTGCTTCAACTATATAGTGGTGAAAACTGCGTAGGGACTAGTGATCTACTCCCTACTGAGGCCTGTAATATTATGAAGGATTGGGTATTACAATATTAATAATATGAATGTTGATATTTTATAGGAGTGTAATAAATTTTCTTTACATTCCTATAAAATAAGCATATAATTATTCATGTCATGGACCACTAGCTCAGCTGGCAGAGCACCTGACTCTTAATCAGGGTGTCCAGGGTTCGAACCCCTGGTGGTCCACCAGAGTAAAGAACTCACATTTTGTGTGAGTTCTTTTTTTGTGTAAATATTTTTCTTTTAGCTTTTTACATATCTTTTTAGCCTTTATATAGTTATTTACATGGTTAAAATACGTTGTGGTTTAATCCTATTTTTCTCAAACGAGTAGTCATTGATTTAATTAAGTTTATAAACTTTGATATTAATTGAATATAGTATTGATACAATATAATATATTTTATAGACAGTAAAACTATAATAGCTTATGATGGTTTTATAATAGTTTTCTCACTAGGAGGTACCAAATGGCAGTAGATGTTTCTAGAACACAAGATGTGTATAAAGATGCTGGCCAAAGTGTCAACTTCACCACTTTGTTATTAAACCGTAAAGATCATGAGGCAGAGCTTGAAGTGATTCAAGATATGGCAGATCGTATTCAAGCCATTAAACGTTCTGTTAGTATTCGCGCTAATGGGGAAGGTTTGGGCATTGCCTTTGGCTTTAGCCGTAAGGCATGGGATTATTTGTTCCCTAATGCACCGGTACCAAAAGAGTTAGAAGACTTCGAAGGCATAAAAGGTGATAAACAAGATGTACCCGCTGTAGCAGCTGACTTATTTTTGCATGTCCGCTCTAATGATGAATCTGTTACGTATACTGTAGTAGATCAAATTATGGAGTTCTTACGCCCTATTACATCTGTTGTAGATGAAACCCATGGCTTCCACTACGAACAAGGTCGTGCGATTATTGATTTCGTTGATGGTACGGAAAACCCTGTTGGCCAAGAGGCTGTAGAGTGGGGCGTTATTGGAGATGAAGATCCTGAATTTACTAATGGCTCTTATGCATTTGCACAGAAATATGAACATGATCTTGATGCATGGCGTGCACTTCCTACAGAAATGCAAGAGAAATTCATTGGCCGCCGCAAATTTAGTGATATCGAATTAGAGGATGACGAAAAAGACCCGGCAGCTCACAATGTAGTGGCTCAAGACAATCGTGATGATGAAGAACATAAGATCGTTCGTATGAATGTTCCATTTGCTCAACCTGGTCAAGGTGTTCGAGGCACATACTTTATAGGTTATGCTCGTTACTGGGATGTGACCAAAACAATGCTTACCAATATGTTTACACAAAACGATAAATTGCTTGATTATTCTAAGCCTATTACGGGCATGCTATTTTTCATTCCGTCTCTTGATACATTGGATGCTATTGCAGAAGGTGAACTATAATCGATTTCTAATTGATGGTGGAGACTAAACATTTATCTAATTAGCTAGTAATGTTTAGTTCTATCTACAAGATTAAAATTTATTATATAATTCTATAGAAAGCGCCCCAAGTGGGCGCTTTTATGCTATAATAAATCTATTAAACTCGTAAAAATCCATTGTAGTTATAAATGAGGTATTCTATGAATTATACTAGCACCCGCGGTACCGTTGCGGTAAATGAAACATATGCATTGTTGCACGGATTGGCAGAGGATGGTGGCCTATATGTACCATCTTTATTCCCTACAAATTGCTTAACTTACAATGATGTGAAAGATAAAAACTACCAAGAAGTAGCAGCCGTTGTTTTAGCAAAGTTGTTTCCATGCTTTTCTGAAGCTCATTTAAATGAAATGATTAATTCTGCTTACTGCGATGCTAATTTCAGCACCCGTGATATTGCACCATTACACTCTTTATTGGAAAAGGTTTCCGTATTGGAATTATTCCATGGCCGCACACAAGCTTTCAAAGATATGGCGTTGTCCTTATTCCCATATTTGTTAGTGGCAGCTAAAGAGGCGGAAGGTGAGAAAAAAGAAGTTCTTATCTTAACGGCTACTTCTGGTGATACTGGTAAAGCAGCTCTTGAAGGCTTCAAGGATGTACCTGGCACTCATATTCAGGTATTTTACCCAACTGATGGCGTTAGTCCTATGCAAGCGGAACAAATGCAAAAACAAGAAGGGGAGAATGTTAATGTTACGGCTATTCATGGCAATTTTGACGATGCTCAACAATTCTTGAAACGCCTCTTTGTTGATAAAGCGACTGCAGAAGAGGTTGCTGAAAAAGGGGTTATGTTCTCCAGTGCGAACTCTATCAATATTGGTCGTTTAGCTCCACAAGTAGTTTACTATGTAAATGCCTATGCTGAACTGGTTGCACAAGGTGCAATCCATGAAGACGAAGCTTTCAACGTTGTAGTTCCAACTGGTAACTTCGGTAATATCTTGGCTGCTTACTATGCTAAAAAAATGGGGATTCCTATCGGCAAATTGATTTGTGCATCTAATCAAAATAACGTACTTACTGACTTCTTTGAAAACGGTACCTACGATATGAACCGCCCATTCTATACGACGATTTCTCCATCCATGGATATTCTTGAATCCTCTAACTTTGAACGATTCTTATATTATATTTCTGGTGAAGATAGCGAACGTACAGCAGAATGGATGAAAGATCTTAAAGCAACAGGCAAATTAACTGTTAATGAAGAAGAGTTCAAACGTATTAAGACTGATTTTGCTGGTGCCTATGTGGATGATGAAGAAACGAAAGCAATCATTGAACAAGTATACAATTCTTACGGTTATGTAATGGATCCTCACACGGCGGTTGCTATGGGGGCCTATATGAAGGAGTTGGAGAAGCATCCTGAAGATGGCGCTCGTCATACAGTGATTGCATCTACAGCACATCCATTTAAATTCCCTACACCAATCTGTGAGGCATTGGATATCAAGGTAGGCGAGACTCCTTATGAAAGCTTAGAGAATATCTCTACTGTAACGGGTGTTGCCTTCCCTAAACAATTGGAAGCCTTACAATCCAAACCATTGCGCTTTACAAAAGCAATCGACAAAGAGAATATGAAACAAGAAATCTTAGATTTTGTAGATACATTCTCTAAATAATACAATGCCGCCTTTCATTAGAAGGGCGGCATATCTATATGTTTCTTATTGAGTAACCATTTTTTATTGATTAACCAATTAAATTCATTTTCTCATTAAATTAACATTCATCATATATGGTATGGAATTTTGTTAGTATGTATTGATGTATCCATTATTTATAGAAATATGGGTTTATAATTATATAGAGAAATATAATTATAGGAGGGGCTATGGCTAAAAAGGGCCTTATATATGCATTGTTATCCGCACTTTTGTTTAGTACGATGAATGTATTCGTAAAACTGTTGGGGACGAATATTCCACCTGGGGAGATCGCTTTTGCCCGTGGATTCTTTGGGACTGTTGCGGTGCTCATTATCATGTATGTGAAGGGAATCCGATTTTCAAAAGAGAATCGGGGGCTCCTTGTCATGCGTGGCCTATACGGCGGTTTTGGTATGGTCTGTAATTTTATTGCTTTGGTACACATAAAATTATCTGATGCAACAATTCTATTTCAGACGACAGGAATATTTGTTTTTATCTTTAGTGCTCTGTTTCTGAAGGAATCGATACCTAAAGGGGCTGGCAAATGGCTCGGAGTTATTTTGATTGCTGTCTTAGTAATGGTAAATCCTTTTAGTTATGAATCATTTTCTTGGTATGCCTTGGTAGCAATTTTAGGTGCTGCTCTAGCTGCGGCGGCTTATACGACAATACGAACTATTAGTAAACGCGGACAACATAGTAATTTTGAAATTATGGCCTATTTTATGATTACTGGTATGATTGCGGGCCTCGTCACTACAGAACAGCTCGTTATGCCTCAAGGTACAGACTGGCTAATTATCTTTGCTATCGGTGGTATTAGTGTAGTGGCTCAGTTTTTCTTGACCGGAGCCTTTGTTACGACCAATGCTGTAGTGGCTCAATTCTTGCAATACGTTGGCGTATTTATTAGTTCCTTCTACGGGTTCTTGATCTTTGGTGAAAGTTTATCCATAGCCACAGTGGGTGCTGGTATTGCCATGTTTATATCTTCTGTTATGTTGGCGCGTCTTAAAGAACAGAGTGGTCCATTAAGAGAGGGCAAGGTCATAGAGGATAAAATCAAATAAATGTCGAATATATACAATATCAGATTGTATATGACAGTGGGGTGCTGATTACATTCGTGATTAGCACCTTTTTACATAAAAGAGATAATACAAGGGTATTAGTTAGTGATTTGTGGTAATGAAATATACTAGAGCTCTTTCATTTTGAAAGTAGCTACAGACGGAGGAGCTATGTATATAAAATGGATGCATATTGAAAACTATAGGAACTTAGCCGATGTAACACTAAGCTTTCACAATGATATTAATTACTTTGTCGGTGAGAATGCAGTAGGTAAGTCTAATTTTCTAGATCTCTTAGAAATTATCATGGAGTGCCATGGGTTCATTGAAAGTGATTTCACGGATGTAAACAAGCCTATCCGCATTGATTTTGAAATATCTTTAGGTGAGTTAAATTATAAAAGCATGTATACTGCTGATGAAGGCCCCACCTACCGTTTACGACTTGAACAAGTTGTACAAGAGGTATATCCACGATTATACAGAGTCACTGATGCAGGGATTGAACCTATGGCGTTATCTATGATTCGTCATGCCTTATATGTGTGTCATCGCGATACATCAGAGCAAGAGCTATTTTCTATACCCTCTGCTGTATATATTGAATTAGGACATCTCTTACAAGCTTATGTATCTCGATTAGAAATGGCGACTGATGATTTGCAGCGTGAAATTGTCAGTTTACGCAAGGATTTAGATCCCTATTGTATGCTCAATATTCAACACCTTATAGAGGTGTTGTCTACATCTTCTGCTATAGAACGCAAGTATTCTGCTGATAATGTGCGTTTAATAATGGCTGTGGCTCTTAAAATTTTAGCTCAAATCTATATGAAGGTGAGTAGTGCGACTACAAATCTAGAAGCTTTACTTGTATATGATGGAAAGGGTCGCAAGTTTTTACCAATCTTTATCAGTGTGGATGAGCCAGAGCTACATTTAAGCCCTTATTTGCAACGGGCTGTGCTCAATTATTACCGCCAAATTGCAACTAATGAAAATGAAGAGTTTTTATCGTTGTTGCGAGATGTATTTAAAATTGATGGATTGTTAGGACAACTTTTTGTAGTTACACATAGTACAGATGCGCTTGTTGATGATTATCGGCACATTATTCGCCTTTATCGGGATGAAAATAATATGGTCTGTGCAGCTTGTGGGGTTACGTTTAACTTCCCTAAAGAGGTAGAGAAACATTTGATTATGCATTTTCCAGAGGCTAAGGAGGCGCTCTACGCTCGGTGTATTATCATTGTAGAAGGAGAGACAGAGTACGGTAGCTTTGCAGGTTTTGGTAAACGATTGGGGGTAGATTTTGATTACTTTGGCATCTGTCTTATCAATGCCCGAGGAGAGTCTTCTATTAGTAAATTACAAAAATTATTTAATAGATTCTCTATTCCAACAGTAGCTCTCTATGATCGAGATGTAGAGGGAAAGTATGCAAAAGCACATAGCAATATATTTTACACACAAGAAATTTGTTTTGAAATGGATTTTGTATCGTATTTGCTTGCGATGCACAAGCGTTCCATAATGGATGCCATTATCAAGGATATTATTGATGATGCTCGGCCAATGGTAACAAAGGACATGGCACGTCGTGGTTATGCGAAACTAGGTATTACTAAAAGTCAAATTGTACAACGATGTTTATCGAATATTTCGGATCGTAAGTTAGATGATTTACATATTTATTACTTCTCTTGGTTCTATGCCAATAAAGGGGTAATTGTAGGGCGTCGTATAAGTCAATTCTTAGATGCTTCCATGATACCACCTGCATTTATTGCAGTAATAGAGCGTGCTAAACTTCTTTCACTAGGTTTAGGTTAATGGAACAATACATTAATACTTCTAATTAATAGAGTCTGACCAAAGTTTGGTTAGGCTCTATTTTCTAGTATGTATCAAAGCGTTTTAGAGTGTAGGTATAGAAAATATGGTGCAAAAAATACGCATAATACGTGATTTATTACAATAATAGATAGAATTATGAAAAACTATATTAACTAAATTTTAAAAACTACATCGAAATTTCTTGACATCTTTTTATCTTTATTTTATGATTAGTACTGTTATTAATGCATTCTCAATTAAACGTATCTAGGAGTATGAAAATGAAAGACTTTTTAAACGACTTTAAAGCATTTGCTTTCAAAGGCAATATGATGGACCTAGCTATTGGTATGATTATTGGTGCTGCTTTCACAGCATTGGTTAATTCTGTTGTAAACAACCTATTCATGCCTGTTCTCAGTGTATTCACAGGTGGTATTGATTTTAGTAATTTGTATTTGCCATTGAGCACAGGTTCTAAAGATGCATTCATGGCTGGCGCTGATATTGCTACAGCTCGTGCAGCTGGATCTGTATTGCCATATGGTACATTTATTACTGATTTGATTCAATTCTTGATTTTGGCATTTGTTGTATTCTTGATGGTTCGTGGCTTGGCTAAAATGATGAAATCCGCGAAAGAAGAGGAAGTTGCAGAAGCACCTACAACGAAAGAATGTCAATTCTGTAAATCTGAAATCAATATTAATGCAGTTAAATGTCCTAACTGTACTGCAGATTTGAACTAGTTCAAATTTAAATTATACATAAAAGGAGTGAGGTTTTGGCCTTACTCCTTTTTGTTGTATTACGTTAGCTTTCTAGTATAAAATATAATTATAATATATAGAATTTTTTAGGGAGGGATATACATGGAAAAGAAACCTCTAGTAGTAGTAAATGGACTGGTTCGCAAAGATGCGATTGCATATTTAAAAGAGCATGTAGATGTGCGCCAATGGACTGAAAAAACAGTGATGCCTCGTGAGGTACTGAAGGAATGGCTCGTTGATGCAGATGGTTTATGGTGTGTACGACCTTTAGATGTAGATGCTGATCTTGTAAAGAATGCGCCAAATTTAAAGGTTATAGCACAAGCGGCCGTAGGCTATGATAATGTAAACATTGATGAACTAACAGCGGCAGGCATTCCTTATGGCAATACACCAGGTGTTCTCAATGAAACGGTAGCAGAACTTGCATTTACCTTGATTGCCACGGCTAGTCGTCGTATTATAGAAAATGCTAACTTTGTAAAAGACGGTCGTTGGGCTCAAAGACCTTCTAATATTAAAGGTTTTGATTTAAGTCGTCGCACTCTTGGTATCATTGGCATGGGGGCTATCGGCGTGTCTATTTCTCGCCGCGCCCGTGCCTTTGGTATGACTGTTGTATATCATAATCGTAATCAACGCTTGGATGATAAGATTCATAAGACTACTTATATGGAGCTAGATGACCTTTTAGCGACTAGTGATGTAGTTTGTGTAATGGCTCCATTAACAGATGAAACCTATCATATGTGTGATGAAGCATTCTTCAAGAAGATGAAAAATACCGCTTTATTTGTAAATGTAGGTCGTGGTCCTATCGTTGATACAGAGGCACTCATTAATGCCTTAAATACAGGTGAAATTGATTATGCGGCACTCGATGTGACGGATCCAGAACCATTACCAGTGGATCATCCATTATTAGAGGTAGAAAATTGCCTCATTGTACCACATATTGGCTCTTACACAGATAGGACTCGTTATGACATGTCTATTTTGACAGCAGATAATATTATTGCCGGCGTTCATAAGAAACCGTTAAAAACATGTGTGAACGAAGAAGTGAACTACAAGAAACCTCAAATGGATGTAGAGTCTGCGCTAGAAGAGCTTAAAAAGGCTGGCGTTGATTTAACCGATTTCGACTAACAGTGCAAGACATTAAAAGATATGCGGTTTTATACAAAGTATGGTAAAATAAAAGAATATTTTTCCTATGGAGGTAAGAACGTTGGAACATAAAGACATTGAAAAAGATGTAGCTCCTGAAGAAGTTGTATCTGTTAACTTTATTGAAGCTATTATCAACAAAGATAACGAAACTGGCAAATACGGTGGGCGTGTATTGACTCGTTTTCCACCAGAACCAAATGGTTACTTGCATATTGGACATGCTAAATCTATTTGCCTAAACTTTGGTATTGGTAAACAATACAATGGTTTAACAAATCTTCGCTTTGATGATACAAATCCTGTAAAAGAAGATGTCGAATATGTAAACTCCATCATGGAAGACGTTAAATGGCTTGGATTTGAATGGAATGAACAACCACGCTATGCATCTGATTATTTTGGCCAAATGTATGAGTATGCTAAGAAATTAATCACGCTTGGCAAAGCTTATGTAGATGATCAAACTGCAGATGAAATTAAACAAAATCGTGGCGATTTCTCTACTCCTGGTGTCAATAGTCCATACCGTGATCGTAGTGTAGAAGAAAATTTGATGCTCTTCGAAGAAATGAAAGCTGGTAAATATAAAGATGGGGAAAAGGTATTGCGTGCAAAAATCGATATGGCGCATCCTAATATCGTAATGCGTGACCCTGTTATTTATCGTATTGTAAATACAGAGCATCATAATACGGGTAATGAGTGGAAAATTTATCCTATGTATGATTTTGCCCATCCTATTGAAGATGCTATTGAACGCATTACGCATTCTATTTGTACATTAGAATTTGAAGTTCACCGACCATTATATGATTGGGTGTTAGAGGAATGGGATGATACTGAAATTCCACAACAAATTGAGTTTGCTCGCTTGAATGTAACTAAAATGGTTATGTCCAAACGTAAATTGCGTGCTCTTGTTGAGGCAGGCCTTGTAGCTGGTTGGGATGATCCTCGTATGCCGACAATTTCAGGTTTGCGCCGTCGTGGTTACACGCCAGAAGCAATTCGTGATTTCTGTGATCGCATTGGTGTAGCGAAGGCGGATAGCGTTGTTGATATTGCTTTGCTTGAGTTCTGTATCCGTGAAGATTTGAAACTCAAAGCTACACGCCCTATGGTAGTTATTGATCCTGTGAAAGTTGTTATTACGAACTATCCAGAAGGTCAAACTGAACTTTGCACAGTTGAAAACAATCCAGAAAATGAAGAGTTGGGTAACCGTGAAGTTGTATTCGGTCGTGAAATCTACATTGAACGCAGTGACTTTATGGAAGAACCAGTTAAGAAATTTTTCCGCTTAGCACCAGGCAAAGAAGTACGCTTGAAAGGAGCTTATTTCATTACATGCACTGATGTTATTAAAGATGAAAATGGTAATATTACAGAAATTCACTGTACATATGATCCTGAAACTAAGAGCGGTAGCGGTTGTACACGTAAGGTTAAGGGCACATTACATTGGGTTGAAGCGTCTACTGCAGTAGATATTGAATCTCGTTTATATGATTACCTGCTTAAAGAAGATTCTGATGGTAAAGATTTCTTAGGTGACTTTAATCATGAATCTTTACAAGTGTTCAACAGTAAAGGTGAAGCAAGTCTTGCTACAACTGTACCAGGGGATCATTTCCAATTCTTGCGTCAAGGTTACTTTGTAACTGATAAAGACAGTACTTCAGACCATATTGTAGTGAACCGTATTGTTGGTTTACGCGACAGTTGGGCTAAGGCACAAAAGAAATAGCATAATGCATTATATTAATGCTTTCATGAGGAGAAAAATGAAAAAAATAGTACTACTTGCTACGGTAGCGGCTGTGTTGGTATCTATACCTGCTACGGGTTCCGCAGCGAACATTAAGTCCATTTTAAATAGAAGTCAAACTGTAACATATCAAGGTGTTAAATTGCCTGAAGGCGTTACTATGTATCAAAATAATCCTAAAGCGTTGTTTGCTGGGGAGGGCAAAAAAGATATTAAGTCTGTACTTCTTGAGGCGGGCGCGTATTCTGCAGATGTATATACATTAAATATTAAAAACGAGAATGAAATGCAATATGCTGTTTATGCTAATGTTGTGTTAGGAAAACAATTATCTAGTCGCATGAGTGAAGCAAAGCATATGAATACAGATTCTTCATCTCTTGGAGCCTTAGCAGCTGCTATTAACAATGGCGATAGCCCTGTACTTGGTACTTTCACGGTAATTAATCCATTAGCAAAACAAGGCAATGCCTATAAAGGCACATTGAAATATAAAAGTATAGCTAATAATAATTCTTATAATGAGATATTACATATTAGTATTTCTGAAGATAAATATACAGGACCAAATGCTCATTTAATTGCTGTTGACGAAGCTAATGATAGTGTTGTATTCCCTAAAGTTAAAGGTTTATTACATACCAAATAATTAATAATTATTGAAAATATATATCAATTATTCTTGACAATTTTTCTCATCAAGAGTACTATGAGCCTATAGGAATTATTCTCATTAGAGGAAATTCTAACGATGTGCAACAGGCAGGTACTATTATGATGAATTCAATTGACCATATCATTGGATATCATTGTGCACCGGCAATTCGAGGTATTAAGCTATCGAACTTGGTTTCTATTCCACGGGACATGAATGAACAAATCCAATTTGTATTGATAGAGTATAATAAAGCGTTCAATGAAAAAGGATTGTTCTTCTTTGAATTATGTCGTTGTAAAGCGCGAAGACTATTATTGGTATTCCGTGAGAAGCAATTAAGAGACTATGTACGGCAACCTGCGGTGATGTTATTTTTGAAAGCCTACGGTTATCATGATCGAATGAGCATTATGGAGATGCTCGAACATCTTAGATATCGTATGGAAGTAAGCATTGAGTTTCCACATGAAATCGGCATTTTTCTAGGTTACCCATTAAAGGATGTGAAATGTTTTATTTCTTATCGTGGTGGGGGATACCGAATGTGCGGAGAGTGGAAGGTTTACCATGATGTGGTAAATGCGCAACGCTCTTTCTTGTGTTACAAAGCATGTCGTGAATTTTGTCAAACTCAATTGATGTTGGGAAAAACATTTAGTTCATTGGTCGCAAGAACGGCCTAGGAGGTACAAGATGATTGGTGTAATTTTTTGGTCCGGTACAGGCAATACAGAACGCATGGCTTATGAAGTAGCTGAAGGTATTAAAGCTGCAGGTCAAGAAGTTGAAGTAAAATCCGTTTCTGAAGTATCTGTTGATGAAGCAGCCGCTTATGAAAAATTAGCTCTTGGCTGTGCTGATATGGGTGCAGAACAATTAGAAGAAGGCGAATTTGAACCATTTTACACTGAACTAGAAGGCAAGTTGAGTGGTAAAAAAATAGCGATCTTTGGCTCCTATGGTTGGGGTGGTACTTGGTTGGAAGACTGGGGCACTCGAATTAAAGATGCTGGTGGCGAATTAGTGGCTGATGGCGTAGCAATCTTGGGCGAACCTGATGATGATGGTAATGCACAATGCCAAGAATTAGGTAAAACATTAGCAAACGCTTAATTTGATTTTAATTACTAACATAAATACTAATAGTTAATAATAAAAGGTTGTAATGACGATAATTCGTTATTACAGCCTTTTTTGTATGTACTTATGATTGATATGATGGAGCAAAGGTCATTAAAAATTTTGATATCGATAAGTAAATGTGATGAAAATCATAATGTTTATTTATCTTTATCTCTATTTGTGTATATAAGCGCATAATTATAAATAACTTTAATACATAATTATATTGCGTTTTTGTACACATAGTCCTATAATTTAGTTAAGAACCTAACAAAAATTTAGGTTGATACAAAAATAGTTAGGGTTAATTTTATATTAGCTATTAACCGGGCTAGCGTAATTTAAACGGGAAAGGTTAATCTATGACATTGAAAGAGGGGTTATTTCAATGAGTACATTAGAGCGAATAAAAGTCATAGCCCATGGATTAGCGGTACAATTTGGACCATCCTGTGAAGTATTGATTCATGATTTACAAGGGGATATTAATTCTTCTCTTGTATATATTGAGAATGGAACTATAACTAATAGACATGTTGGTGATGGCCCATCGCATGTGGTTTTAGATGTGCTGAGTCATGACGATGGTAGCGAGGGCAGATTTGGTTATCTCACAAAGACTAAAGATGGTCGAATATTAAAATCTTCTACCATGTATATTCGTGATGATACAGGTCGTATAGCATACTTGTTGGGGATTAACCAAGATATAACAGAGTTTGTTATGATGCATCGACTTTTGGATAGTTTGGTCAATACAGGTCAGGAAGATGCAGGATCTGTTGAAAAAATTACGACGAGTGTATCGGAACTTTTAGATGATTTATTACTAGACGTAGAACGTTTAGTTGGTAAACCAGGACCATTGATGAATAAGGTGGAACGTTTAAAAGCTATTTCCTATTTAAACGAAAAAGGGGCTTTTCTTATCTCGAAGTCTTCTGAGAAGATAGCAGAGTATTTTAATATTTCTAAGTTTACTCTTTATAGTGATTTAAATACTGTAAAGGAAGAATCCTAGGAGGCAAATATGGAACGAATTCAGTGGAAACGTAATACAATGGCACCATCAAGTGACAAGTTTTTGTCAGTTATGGATGTTAGAGAGGTTAAGAAAGCTAAAGCGTTTCATGAAAGTTTTCCACAATATAGCGTTACTCCACTTGTATCGCTTAAGAATTTAGCGTCTTATATCGGTGTTGATGCACTCTTTGTAAAAGATGAATCTTACCGATTTGGCCTTAATGCATTTAAGGTATTAGGCGGTTCCTATGCGATGGCAAAATATGTGGCGCAACAAACTGGTAAAGCTGTTGAGGATGTACCATATGATGTATTAACATCTGCAAAATTAAAAGAAGAGTTTGGTCAAGCAACATTCTTTACTGCCACTGATGGTAACCATGGTCGAGGTGTAGCATGGGCAGCCAATAAATTAGGTCAAAAATCTGTAGTATTTATGCCAAAGGGCTCTACAGAATATCGTAGAAAACAAATCGAAAACGAAGGAGCTACCGTAACAATCGAAGACTTCAACTACGATGAGTGTGTACGCTTAGCAACCAAAAAGTCTAAAGAAGTTCCTAACGGTGTTGTAGTTCAAGATACTGCCTGGGAAGGTTATGAAGAAATTCCAAACTGGATTATGCAAGGCTATGGCACGATGGCTATGGAAACAGCCAATCAATTAGAAGCTGATAATTGTAAAGTTCCTACACATGTATTTGTACAAGCTGGTGTAGGTTCCCTTGCCGGTTCTGTAGTGGGTTACTTCACTAATCTATACAGCAATGTGGCTAAAAAACCTAAATTAGTTGTTGTAGAAGCGGCAGCTGCAGCTTGTTTATACAAAGGTGCTGTAGCTGATGATGGTAAACCTCGTATCGTAGAGGGTGATTTAGAAACAATCATGGCAGGCTTAGCTTGTGGTGAACCGAACACAGTTTCTTGGGATATTTTGAGAAATCATGCAGATGTATTCGTTTCTGCTCCTGACTGGGTGGCACGTTTAGGCATGCGCGTTGGCGGTGCACCGATTAAAGGCGATACTCCAATTACTACTGGAGAGTCTGGTGCAGTTCCATTAGGTCTTGTAATGGCAATTATGACAATGCCGGAATATGAAGACTTACGGAAAGAGTTAGAACTAGATGCGTCTTCAAAGGTACTCTGTTTCTCCACTGAAGGTGATACGGATCCTGAAAGATATAAAAATATTATGTGGTATGGTGAAGATCGTTAGGAGGCATTAATTATGGATTTACAAGCAATTAAACAAGCAGCGGCAACTTATGGACCAGCGATGACAAAGTTTTTACGTGAGATCGTAGCATTCCCAGGTGAAAGTGCTGAAGAAAAAGATCATGTAAAACGTATAGAACAAGAGATGAAAGACCTAGGATTTGATGAAGTTGAAGTAGATCCTATGGGGAATATTCTCGGATATATGGGTACAGGGAAAACCCTCATTGCCTTTGATGGACATATTGATACAGTTGGTATTGGCAATCGTGACAATTGGGATTTTGATCCATATGATGGTTTCGAAGACGAAACTAAAATTGGTGGCCGTGGCGTATCTGACCAATTGGGTGGTATTGTATCCGCTGTATACGGCGCTAAAATTATGAAAGACTTAGGACTTCTAAGTGATAAATATCGTGTACTTGTTGTAGGCACCGTACAAGAAGAGGACTGTGATGGCCTTTGCTGGGAATATATGATTAAGGAACGCAATATCCGTCCTGAATTTGTAGTATCTACAGAACCAACCGATGGCGGTATCTATCGTGGGCAACGTGGTCGCATGGAAATTCGTGTAGATGTACAAGGCGTATCTTGCCATGGTTCTGCTCCTGAACGCGGTGATAACGCAATTTATAAAATGGCAGATATACTTCAAGACATCCGTGAATTGAATGCTAATTCTGCTGATGAAAGCACAAAAATTAAGGGACTTGTTAAAATGCTTGACCCTAAATTCAACCCTGACCATTATGAAGAAGCTCGCTTCTTAGGCCGCGGTACAGTAACTACTTCCCAAATTTTCTATACGTCTCCAAGCCGTTGTGCAGTAGCTGACTCCTGCGCTATTTCCTTGGACCGTCGTATGACTGCTGGCGAAACTTGGCAAAGTTGCTTGGCAGAAATCGAAGCATTACCACATGTTAAAGAATATGGTGCGAAAGTATCTATGTACGAATATGCTCGTCCATCTTGGACTGGTTTGACATATCCAATCGAATGCTACTTCCCAACTTGGGTAATTCCTAAAGATCATAAAGTAACAGAAGCTTTGGAAGAAGCATACACTAGCTTATATGGCAACGAACGTATTGGTGCAGAAGATACAGTTGAAATGCGTAAAGCTCGCCCATTAACTGATAAATGGACATTCTCCACAAATGGTGTATCTATCATGGGTCGTAATGGCATCCCTTGTATTGGCTTCGGTCCTGGCGCAGAAGCACAAGCACATGCTCCTAACGAAATTACATGGAAACAAGATCTTGTAACATGTGCCGCCGTATATGCATTGTTACCATCCGTATACTGCAAAGACTAATATCACATATATTGAATTAGATCTATTTTAACGAAAATAACTGAAAATAGTTGATATTTAGAATTTCATATAGTGCCTCACTATTTGATGAGGCATCGTATAAAGTTAGATCCTAAGTAGCCCTTTAGGGAATTGAAAGAGAGGACTTACAGATGACAGACTTCAATAAAAGTATTGAAACTTTACAAAAATTAGACGTTAGTAAAATGTACGGCGAAGATTTCTTCTTAACTTGGGAAAAATCTGATGATGAATTGCAAGGTGTATGGGCAGTAGCTGATGCATTACGTGCTCTTAGAGAACGCAATATCTCTACTAAAGTATTTGACAGCGGTCTTGGCATTTCTTTATTCCGTGATAACTCTACAAGAACACGCTTCTCCTTTGCTTCCGCTTGTAATTTGCTAGGTCTTGAAGTTCAAGATTTAGACGAAGGCAAATCTCAAATCGCTCACGGTGAAACAGTTCGTGAAACAGCTAATATGATTTCCTTTATGGCAGATGTTATCGGTATTCGTGATGATATGTATATCGGTAAAGGCAATGCTTATATGCATCAAGTTTCCGATGCAGTTAAAGAAGGTCATGAAGATGGTGTATTAGAGCAACGCCCAACACTTGTAAATCTACAATGTGATATCGACCATCCTACACAAATCATGGCTGATACAGCTCATATCATCAAAGAATTTGGCGGTGTAGAAAACCTTAAAGGTAAAAAGATTGCTATGACGTGGGCGTATTCTCCATCCTATGGTAAACCTTTATCAGTACCTCAAGGTGCTATTGGTTTATTCACTCGTTTAGGTATGGAAGTTGTATTAGCACATCCAGAAGGCTACGAAGTAATGCCGGAAGTTGAAGAAATCGCTAAGAAACAAGCTGAAGCTAGCGGCGGTTCATTCCGTAGAACTAACGACATGAAGGATGCTTTCAAAGATGCAGACATCGTATATCCTAAGAGCTGGGCTCCATTCGGTGCAATGGAAAAACGTACAAAACTGTATGGTGAAAATGATCATGAAGGTATTAAAGCATTAGAAAAAGTTCTTCTTGAAGAAAATGGTAAACATAAAGATTGGGCATGTACGGAAGAGATGATGAGTCTCACAAAGGACGGCAAGGCTCTTTACTTACATTGCTTACCAGCAGATATTACAGGTGTAAGTTGTGAAGAAGGCGAAGTAGATGCAACAGTATTTGATCGCTACCGCATACCTCTTTATAAGGAAGCAAGCTACAAACCATATGTTATTGCAGCTATGATTTTCCTTAGCAAATTTAAAAATCCTGTAGAAACCTTAAAAGAATTAGAACGGAAGGGAACCGAACGAGTTCAACCGTAAAGTAAAGTTTAGGGGCCATCCGTATTGATGGCTCCTTTTATTCTTAATAGTTTGTTATGAGGCATAACATGAAAAAGAGAGTTGTAGTAGCATTAGGGGGGAATGCATTAGGCAATTCCTTACCAGAACAGAAAATTGCAGTAAAAAGTACAGCTAAAACAATCATTGATTTAGTAGAAGCTGATTGTGACGTAGTGGTAACACATGGTAATGGACCTCAAATTGGTATGATCAACAATGCGATGGCTGCATTGACTCGTGAAGTAGAAGGTCAACCAAACACTCCATTATCTGTATGTGTAGCAATGAGCCAAGCTTATATTGGTTATGACTTACAAAATGCTCTTCACGAAGAGCTTTTAAATCGTGGTATTAAAGATTTGCCAACAATGACTATGGTTACACAAGTACTTGTTGATCAAAATGACCCAGCTTTTCAAAATCCTACAAAACCAATTGGTCATTTTATGACTCAGGAAGAAGCTGAATACGCAGAAAAGAATTACGATTATGTGGTAAAAGAAGATGCGGGTCGTGGTTATCGTCGTGTGGTGGCATCTCCAGCACCAAAAGAAATCATTGAACTAGAAGCAATTAAAGGTTTAGTAGGTAAACAATTAATTGTTGCTTGTGGCGGGGGAGGTATCCCAGTAACTAAAGAAGGTAATGAACTTCATGGTGCAGCTGCTGTTATCGATAAAGACTGGACTAGTAGTTTGTTGGCCCAAGAAATTGATGCTGATGTTCTCGTTATTTTAACAGCTGTTGAAAAGGTTGCCATTAACTTTGGTAAAGAAAATGAAAAATGGCTTGATGAAATAACCGTTACACAAGCTAAAGAATATGTATCAGCTGGTGAGTTTGCAGAAGGCTCGATGAAACCAAAGGTAGAAGCCGCTATAGCATTTGCAGAATCCAAAAAAGGCCGTGTCTCAATTATCACATTATTAGAGAAATCTAAAGATGGTATAGCAGGAAAAACAGGCACACGTATCGTATTATAATAATATATAAGTTTATAAGTATGCTTTTCAACGAATCGTTGAGGAGGTGCCCACATGATTATATTAGGAAAAGGTACTGTTATTACTCGCGACGCTGATAGACCTATCATTTATGATGGTGCTGTTGCTATCGACGGGACTCAAATTGTTGATATTGGTAAATATGATGAATTATGCAAAGCTTATGCAAACGCAGAAATTATTGATGCTCATGGTGGCTTGATTATGCCAGGTTTCATTAATGCACATCATCATATTTACTCCGCTCTTGCACGAGGCTTATCGTTGCCAGGTCCAGCACCGACTAACTTCGGTGAAATCTTGGAAGGACTTTGGTTCTACTTAGATAATAAATTGACGGCTCCAGATGTAAAAGCAAGTGCATTACTTACGTATTTAGGCTGTATCGAAAATGGTGTAACTACTATTTTTGACCACCATGCAAGTTATGGTGAAGTTCCTAACAGCTTATCCATCATTGCAGATGTAGCTAAACAATTCGGCGTTCGCTCATGTTTATGCTATGAAGTATCCGACCGCAATGGCGTAGACCAAATGAAAGCCGCTGTTGCAGAAAACGTACGTTTTGGTAAAGAAGCAAAACAAGATCCATCCAGACTGGCGGCGATGATGGGCTTGCATGCATCTTTCACATTGAGCACGGAAACATTAGATTATGTGAAAGCTCATAATGAGGATCAGTTGGGTTATCATGTTCATGTTGCAGAAGGTCCTGAAGATGTGGCCGATAGTAAAGAAAAGTATGGCATGACACCTGTTAGACGCCTCGTAGAGGCAGGTATTTTATGCCCTAAGAGCATCGCTGGTCACTGTGTACACGTAACTGACGAAGATGTGGCATTATTGAAAAAATCTCAAGCTAAGGTCGTACATAACCCAGAAAGTAACATGGGTAATGCAGTAGGCACGACAGATATCTTGAAACTATTAGATGCAGGGATCACTGTTGGGCTTGGCACAGATGGTTATACAAATGATATGCTCGAATCTTATAAAGTAGCGAATTGTCTCGTGAAACATGAGCAACATAAACCATATGTAGGCTGGGGTGAAGTACCTCATATGCTATTTGAAAACAACCGCAAAATGGCTAATGAATTCTTCGATACTACGGTAGGCATCCTTAAAAAAGGTGCTGCAGCTGACGTAATTGTTCTTGATTACGCAGCACCAACACCACTTGATGAAAACAACATCAATGGTCATTTACTATTCGGTGCTAATGGTATGTATGTGGTAACAACTATTAGTGATGGTGTACCACGCATGATTGATCGTAAATTACAAGGCATTGATAAAGCTGAAGTAATGAACGAAGTTTTAGCAACATCTAAAGGTTTATGGAAACGACTAAACCCATAACGCAAACGCTTTAAAGGAGTGTGACATTATGAGTGACATTATGTATCCGGTAAGTTTCGGAAATTTGATGAACCACATTATGACTGAGTACAAGATGTACAATCGTATTTACAATGTAAATAAAATTCATCGTACGAATCATAATCAACGCTTATCTATCTTTGGTAAATCTATTGAAAATCCTGTAGGCCCAGCAGCTGGCCCTAATACACAGTTGGCACAAAACATTGTGGCATCCTATGTAGCTGGTGCTCGTTGCATTGAATTAAAAACCGTACAAATTATGTATGGTGAAGAACTAGGTATTCCTAGACCTTGTATCTACTCTGTAGACGAAGCATATAACGTAGAATGGTCTTCTGAATATAGCTGTGATGAAGCTGCTGATGAATACATTAAAGCTTGGTTCGCATTGAAATTAATCTCTAAAGAATTAGGATTAGGTGATCCAGATGGATTTTTATTCATCATGAGTGTTGGCTATAACTTGGCTGGTATTAAGAGCCCTATGGTTGATAAATTCATCAATACAATGCGAAATGCATCTCAATCTCCTATGTGGGATACATGTAAGCAATGGTGTCTTGACCATGTAGATGAATTTGAGCATATTGATGCTGATTATATTAACTCTATTAGTGATGAACTTTGCCAAGCAATTACATTGTCCACAATGCACGGTTGCCCAGCAGAAGAAATCGAATCCATTTGTTCGTACCTTATCAGTGAAAAAGGTCTTCACCTATACTTAAAATGCAACCCTACATTGTTAGGTCCAAAACGCATTAGAGAATTATTGGATAACGCTGGTTTTGAGTACATTGACTTTGAAGATCATCAATTTGAAGTTGACCTTCAATTCGATAAGGCTGTTCCAATGTTAGAGCGTCTTATCGCTCTTGGTGAAAAACACAATAAGATTTTCGGTGTTAAATTGACAAATACATTCCCTGTACAAATTCACAACAATGAATTGCCAGGCGAGCAAATGTATATGTCTGGTAAATCCTTGTTACCTGTAACAATTGGTGTAGCTGAGCTCTTAAGTGCTCAATTCGGCGAACGTTTACCTATGTCTTATAGTGGTGGTGCTGTAAAACAAAATATCAAAGCTATCTTTGATTGTGGTATTTGGCCTGTAACAGTATGTACAATTCTTCTACAAGGTGAAGGTTACAATACTTTCAAAGGCTTAGCAGACGAAGTAGAATCTACTGATTACAATGCTGCTTTAAAAGTTCATAAAGAACTTATAGCTAAACTTGCTAAAGACATCGCTGAGAACAAAATCTTCAAGAAGAGCGATGCAATGAAGAAAAAACGTGAAGCAATGCCATCCTTCCCAGGTACACGTAGTTCTGACTACCACTGCCGCGTTGTTTGTGGTGCTTGTGTTCGCGTATGTCCTAATAGATGTAATGAAGTCGTTACTGTAAATGATGCTAAATTGATCATCCATGTTGATCAAAGCTGTAATGAATGTGGTAACTGTGCGTGTCATTGCGTAGAACCTTGTCAACCATACAAGGATCGCATTACATTCTTCCACAATGCTGAAGCTTTAGCAGATAGTACAAATGATGGTTTCTACATCAAAGGCACTAGCTGTGGTTATCGCTTTAAAGGTGAAGAAGCCGTATGTGACATTGATGCATTACCTGAAGAATTGAAAGGAGTTGTACATGCCTTCTGTAAAGAGCATGTGTACTATGTATCATGATTATCATACAACAAGGGGAATTGGTCTTAACTGACAGAATCCTTACCGGAGATATATTAATTGATGGCGACAAAATTGTCGCCATTGATGAACACCTTTCTGTTCCAGAAGGGGCTAAAGTTCTTAATGCAAAAGGTTGCTATGTGTTCCCTGGATTTATTGATCCTCATACACACTTTCAAATGACAAATGCCTTGGCGTCTACTGCAGATGATTTTGATAGTGGTACAAAGGCTGCTATTCTTGGCGGCACTACTTCAATCATCAACTTTGCTTCTCCTGAGGATGGATCCCTTTGTAAAGGGTTAGAAGTTCATAAGGAGCGTGCCTTGGGGCATTGCTCCTGTGACTACAAATTCCATATGGAGCTTGTAGAAATGAATGAAGAGGTATCTCATGAAATACCAAAGGTTGTAGAAGCTGGTGTATCGTCCTTTAAAGTGTACTTAGCGTATGGCTTCCGTTTAACAGATCGAGAAATTTATGATGCTATTGAAGCTATAAAACCAACGGGTGCGCTTGTAGGGGCTCACTGTGAAAACGGTGATCTTATCGATGCCTTTGTAGCAGATAAACGTAAACGTGGTGAATTAGATGTAGACAATCATCCACTCACAAGACCGGCCATGATTGAATCGGAAGCGATTAAGCGATTTAGTACAATTGGTGCTGCATTAGAGTATCCCGTGCATATTGTGCATGTAAGTTCTAAAGAAGGCGTAGATGAAGTTCTACGTGAGCGGGCATTAGGACATCAAGTGACTTGTGAAACATGTCCACAGTATTTGGTGCTTGATGAATCACGATATAAATTACCTGATTTTGAAGGGGTTAAATATGTGATGAGTCCTCCACTTAGAACGATACAAGATCAAATGGCATTGAAGGATGCACTAGTAAATGGTGTATTCCAAACCATTGGTTCCGACCATTGTAGCTTTACCTTTAATGATCAAAAATTAAAGAGTCGTTATGACTTTACCCGAATTCCTGGAGGTATTCCTGGAGCCGAAGAACGGGGCATCATTGCTTATGATGTGTTGGTTAACCAATGCAATATGAGCGCTGTAGATTTTATGAAATTAGTTAGTGAAAACCCAGCAAAGCTATATGGCATGTATCCCAAGAAGGGTACATTAGCTGTAGGTAGTGATGGGGATATAACAATTGTAGATAAGCATATAGAACATATGCTTTCAAAAGAGTCCGCCCATACAAAGGCTGACTATATACCTTACGAAGGAATATCTGTAACTGGCAAGGTTCGAGATGTTATCCTTAGAGGTCACCATGTGGTACAAGATGGATCCTTAACAGAATCGTATCTTGGTGAATGTATTCCTTAATGAGAGGAGGGCTATATATGTACCGCTTTCAAGTGAATGGCACCCAATATGAGGTTCAAGAGGATCAACGTTTAATTGATTTCTTGCGAGCTGATTTAAAGTTGACGGGCACTAAAGAAGGTTGTAGTGCTGGTGCATGTGGTACGTGTACAGTAATTATAGACGGAAAAAAAGCAAAGGCTTGTGTAAGCAAACTATCTCAATTAGACGGTAAATCAATTGTCACGATTGAAGGTTTATCTGAACGAGAAAAAGCAGTATACACCTATGCTTTTGGTGAATGCGGAGCGGTGCAGTGTGGTTTCTGTATACCAGGTATGATTATTAGTGCAAAAGTATTGATTGACGAAAATAATGACCCTACACCTGACGATGTTAAAAAGGCGATATTAGGTAATATTTGCCGTTGTACAGGCTATGTAAAAATTGAAGAGGGCATTATGCTAGCTGCAAAAATGTTCCGTGAGAACTTACCAGTTCCAGAAAAGGATACAAATGGTAATGTAGGCGCTCGTTTACACCGTGTAGATGCTGAGGAAAAAGCATTAGGTACTGGACAATACTCTGATGATATCTATATGGATGGCATGATTTATGCCAAAGCATTGCGTTCTAAATACCCACGAGCTAGAGTTGATCGTGTTGATGTGTCTAAAGCTCTTGAACATCCAGCATGTGTAACGGCATTGACTGCTAAGGATGTACCATTCAATAAGACTGGTCATTTAGTACCGGATTGGGATGTACTTATCGCCGAAGGTGATATTACACGTTATGTAGGCGATGCAATTGCACTTGTTGCAACTACAGAAAAGAAATACTTAGACGAAGTATTGGCTCTAGTTGAAGTTGATTATACTGAATTAGAACCCGTACTAGATCCATTGGAAGCACTAAAACCAGATGCTCCTCAGTTACATCCAGAGGGAAATGTATTATCTCGTCAAACATTATCTCGTGGCGATGTAGATAAGGCTATTGCAGAGGCTGCTTTTGTAGTAACAAATCATTATTCCACACCTCAAACCGACCATGCATTTATGGAACCAGAATGTGCCGTTGCATATCGTGAGGGTGATGAAATTCATCTGCATTCAGGTAGCCAAAATGTTTATGATGATCGTCGTGAAGTTGCTCGTATGCTTGGTATTCCGAATGAGGCTGTAAAGGTTCACAGTATGCTCGTAGGTGGTGGCTTTGGTGGTAAAGAAGATATGACCGTACAACATCATGCATCACTCGTAGCTTGGCTTACAGGAAAACCAACTAAGGTACTTTTCTCCCGTCAAGAAAGTCTCAATATTCATACTAAACGTCATGCGATGGAAATGGATATTACAACAGCTTGTGATGCGGAAGGTAATTTGGTAGCAAGTAAGGTAAATATCGTTTCTAATTGTGGCGCGTATGCATCTTTAGGTGGTCCTGTACTTCAACGTGCTGGTACTCATTCTTGTGGCCCTTATCACTTTGATAATTTTGCCTTTGATGGTGTATGTGTTTATACAAATACTGTTCCTGGTGGTGCATTCCGTGGGTTTGGCGTAACACAAACTATCTTTGGTCAAGAGCAAAATATTGATGAATTAGCTGCGTTGGTAGGCATGGATCCTTGGGAATTCCGCTACAAAAATGTTGTACGCCCTGGTGACTCATTACCAAACGGCCAAATTTGTTCCAAAGAAACCGCTTTAGTAGAATGTTTGGAAGCTGTAAAAGATGCATATTATGCCTCTGATCGTACTGGCCTTGCGGTATGTTTGAAAAATAGTGGTATTGGTGTAGGACTACCTGATACGGGTCGCGTTATTTTAGAAGTACGTGATGGTAAAGTTCGTATTCGTACGGGTGCCGCTTGTATTGGTCAAGGCATGGCTACTATGGCAACACAAGTACTTTGTGAAACGACAGGCTTAACGGCGGATAAAGTATTTGTAGAACGACCTGATACAGTACGTACACCAGATTCTGGTACAACTACTGCATCTCGCCAAACGCTCTTTACCGGTGAAGCAACGCGTAAAGCAAGTCTTCGCTTAAAAGAAATGTTAGATACTAAAACATTAGAAGAACTGAATGGCGTAGAGATTTATGAAGAGTTTCTCGGTGAAACAGATCCATTTAATTCTGATAAATCGCATCCAAAAAATCACGTTGCCTATGGTTATGGTGCATGTGTAGCAACAATTGGTGAAGACAATAAGGTTGCTAATTTACATGTAGCATACGATGTAGGTCGTGTAGTGAACCCTCAATCCTGTACAGGTCAGGCCGAAGGTGGTGCCATTATGGGAATGGGGTATGCCGTTACAGAAGACTTCCCTTATAAAGAAGGGTATGTAACATCTAAATACGGTACGCTAGGACTTCTTAGAGCTACCCAATGTCCTCCAATTCATGTAAGTCTTATCGAAAAAGGGACACCAGAACAATATGCATACGGTGCTAAAGGTATTGGCGAAATCTCTAGCATTCCGATTGCACCGGCTATTGCAAATGCGTATCGTCGTATCGACGGAGAACCACGTAGGTCCTTGCCGATTAAACATACAGGTTATAAAAAATAGAATATTTGCTTAATGGTAGGGGCTTTTGCCCCTAGCCATCAAGGTTCCCACGTGAAGTCGATGAGATTTCTAAACTCTATCATGTACGATAGTATGACTATATTGTTTAACTAGTAACTAAAACGTAAGATATGAGGTGATTCTTATGAGTAAAGGTGCATCTGGTGTCGACCATGTAGATGGTATGCTGCCAATCCCGCAGTTATTCGCTTATGGTTTACAGCACGTTCTGGCTATGTATGCTGGGGCAGTAGCTGTACCAATTATTATTGCACAAGCTATGCATTTGCCAATTGAAGATTTAATTCGTTTGATTACAGCTGACTTATTTACATGTGGTGTAGCTACATTGATTCAAACATTAGGGTTCGGACCTGTCGGTGGTCGCATTCCTCTTATTCAAGGTGTAACATTTGCTTCTGTAGGTCCAATGATTCTGATTGGTCAGCAGCATGATATTACTACCATTTACGGTGCGATTATCGTAGCTGGTCTCTTTACATTCCTTGTGGCACCATTTTTCAGTCGTTTGATTCGGCTATTCCCACCTGTAGTAACAGGTACTATCATTACTATTATTGGTATCAACTTGATGCCAGTAGCTGTTAACTGGATGGGGGGGGGCGTAGGCAATAAAAACTTTGGCGATCCACTATACATAGCTCTTGGTGTAGCTACATTTGTTCTCGTTGTATTAACTTATCGATTTGGTAAAGGTTTCCTTGGTAATTTGGCAATCTTAGTTGGGCTTATTCTCGGTACAGCCTTAGCTATGATTGTTGGTATTACAGATTTTTCAGAAGTAGGGCGTTCTCAATGGATTTCTGTTGTGACACCATTCTATTTTGGCCTTCCAACCTTTGACTTTGCTTCTATTGTATCTATGATTATTGTAATGCTCGTAGTTATGGTAGAAACAACTGGTGATAGTATTGCGGTAGGTGAAATTGTAGATAAACCTATTGGTCAAAATGAATTGGCTGCGGTACTTCGCGCGGATGGCTTGTCTACTATTATTGGTGGTATCCTTAATAGTTTTCCGTATACAGCATTTGCTCAAAACGTAGGTCTTATTGCTGTAACACGTGTTAAGAGTCGTTTCGTTGTAGCAGCATCTGGTGTAATTTTAATTTTATTAGGCCTTTTCCCTAAATTAGCCGCTATCGTAGCTTGTATTCCAAATGCTGTACTAGGGGGCGCAGGGATTGCTATGTTCGGCATGATTATCGCCAGTGGGATTCGTTCTCTTGGTAAAGTTAGTTTCGATGGTAACTATAACCTGATGCTAGTTGCCATTAGTATTGGGGTATCCATGATTCCTCTTGCAGCACCTCAATTCTATACACACTTTCCAGCATGGGCTCAAATTCTGTTGAAATCTGGTATCACAGCTGGTAGTATAGTAGCTGTTATTTTAAATGTAATGTTTAATGGTTTTGGTTATAAAACTGTTAACGAACCTAATCGTGCGACTCGTAAATATCGCCACTTCACACGATTCAAAGGTTATCCTAAACATTTCTACCAATAAGATATAGTTAGACGAGTTTACTCTCATGCGATTATATGTATTGTCTCTCACAGTAGAAACCTTGTTAGTATAGGTAAAACATCAATATATATGGTTTCGTTTGTTAAAAAGATCTCACTCTGATTTGGAGTGAGGTCTTTTTTTATGGAATCGTATACTACTTTGGTATATAATTAAATAATATTATTGCAAAGGAGACGCATTATGAAAGACGAGCGATTTATAGTTACATATAGAATAGAAGCGAGTACATATGAAGAAGCAAAATCAATTGCTTGGGCTGTTCAAGTGGAGCAAACTATAGAATTTCCTTATGAGTTTGTAACGGATCCATACATTAAAGAAACTATTACTGGTCGACTAGAATCTCTTGAACCTATAGTAGAAGACTCTCCTTATATCAATGTAGGTGTGATGCCAAATGCTGTAATTGACACCTCTCGTTACTATTTGGCTCGTATTTCATATCACGTAGATACCACGGCCTTAGAGGCTACACAATTTTTAAATGTTGTCTTTGGTAATTCTTCGTTACAGCCACATATTTGGGTAGTAGATATTGAACTATGTCCAACACTTTACGATGTGTTTAAGGGACCACGATTTGGCTTGCAAGGAATTCGTTGTTTAGTGGAAACCCCGACGCGTCCAATGATTCAAGCCGTTGTAAAGCCGATGGGAACACCAAACGGGGAATTGGCTCGCATGTGTGGAGCCTATACACGTGGTGGGGCAGATGTCATAAAGGATGATCATGGTATTTCTAATCAGTCCTTCTCTCAATATAAAGATCGTGTAAAACGATGTGCTTCTATGGTACAGGAAATGAACACTACACATGGGACACATACATTATATGCAGCAAATGTATCTGGTGATGGCACAGACGTATTGGAACGCGCTTATTTTGCCAAAGAGGCTGGTGCTACAGCTCTCATGGTGGCTTCAGGTCTCGTTGGTTTCGGTTGGTTACACAAATTAGCTACTGATGAAAAATTACGATTGCCTATTATTCATCATCCCGCTTATTCTGGTGGATTTGTGAGCCCTGGTGTATCTGGTGTAGCCGATTACTTACAACTAGGTTTATTACCTCGTATTTTTGGGGCTGATATGCCAATCTTCGTATCTTATGGTGGACGCTTTACTTTTACAGAGGAACAATGCAAGAGGATTTCCTCTTACATTAAACGACCAATGGGCTTGATGAAGGCGGCTTGCCCTGCACCAGGTGGTGGCGTTACAGATACTCGTCTTAATGAACTTGTTGAGCTGTACGGAAATGATACGATGTTCCTTGTTGGAGGCGATATGTTCCGCAGAGGGCCAGATATTGAGGCTAATATGTCGTATTTTGTAGAGCGTCTGACTAAATTATCTGAAAGAACGTAATAATAGCTTGAATTTAAATGAGTTAATACAATATTTAACTAAATAACTAAGCTATTGACTTTTACAGAAATAATAGATTTATGATTAAGTATATGGAGTGTTTTGATGAGTGAATCCTCACCGTTGGAGGTCCATGTCCTTGCCAGTGGTAGTAAGGGCAATTGTACAGTGATAAAAAAAGGGAACTCCGTCATATTGCATGATGTAGGCATCAGTTGTCGACGCATTGTCAATGGGTTAAAAGAATTACAAATTGATATGGCACAGGTAGAGGGTATATTTGTCAGTCATGAACATAGTGATCACATTGCGGGATTACAACAATTACTAAAACGATTTGATATTCCTGTGTATACGAAGCAAGGCACCTGGCGTGAAATCCAAGATAAGTTAATCGTGCCAAAGAATCGATTAATCGAGCTTACAAAGGGCAGTTTGACGTTGGGGAGTCTAATTGTGGAACCTTTTTCGGTAAGTCATGATGCGGCTGATCCAATTGGTATAAATGTGTTTGCTGGGAACGATAAGGCAACTATTGTCACTGATACAGGCGTGATTTCAGATGATATTTTACGTAGAATTGATGATACGACTCTGTTAGTGCTAGAGGCGAATTATGATCCTCATATGTTGCGATTCGGACCATATCAGCCGTTTTTGAAACAAAGGGTGGCTAGTGATGAAGGTCATTTGAGTAATGAAATGGCTGCGCAAGCACTACTCATGATGAAACGTCCTGATTTTATGCAAGTTATATTGGCCCATCGTTCTGAAAATAATAATAACTCTGTCCTTGTTACCCAAACTATTGGCAAAATGCTTGTGGATGGTGGTGTTCGTATTGGACCTGAAATGAAGTTACAACATGGTCAGCCTAATGAAATTGTGTCCATCCAATCTGTGAAGAGGTAAAAATGAGATTTTATGTAGTCTGTATCGGCAAATTGAAGGATGCTTATTTACGTGAGGGCGTAGCAGAGTTTGTGAAACGCATGCGCCCCTATGGTGGCATTACAATTACAGAGCTGAATGAAAGTAAAATTGGAGATAAGCCGAGTAATGCGGATCGCAAACAAGTCGTTGCAGAAGAAGGAGACCGTTTATTAAAAGCGGTCCCTAAAAATGCGTATACCGTATTACTTGACGTGTATGGCAAACCAATGTCCTCTGAAGAACTCGCTAAGACGGTATCTAAGCTTGAGGTGGATGGTGTTAGCGATATGGCTTTCATTATTGGTGGTGCCTTTGGGGTGAGTGATATATTACGTCAGGCTGTAAATTATAAATTATCTTTTAGCCCTATGACTTTTACTCATCAAATGGTTCGATTGCTACTTGTAGAACAAATTTATCGAGCATCAAAAATCAATCGTAATGAACCTTATCATTGGTAGAAGACGTAGACTTAAAAATTATTTGTATAATACTTTCAGAAAAAAGGAGTTTTATTATACTGTGGCGAATAGTATAATAAAGCAAGATGTATTTGTAAGGAGGAATTCACTATGAAAATCCAAGAAGTAATGAATAAATACCCTGTTACTGTTGGCAAAGATGCGCCGATTTCTGATGTAGCTGATTTATTGGTTAAATATAATTTAACAGCGGTGTCCGTAGTGGATGATGATAATAAGTTGTTAGGTATTATCTCTGAAGGTGATTTACTATATAAAAAAGTACGTCCTCATGTGCCTCATTATGTTAATGTATTAGGCGCTAGCATCTATTACAATGGCATTGGCGAATACAATGCTCAATTCAAAAAATTATTGGCATCTCACGTTCATGAGTTGATGACTGATGAAGTAATTACAACCACACCGGATAAAGATGTAGAAGAAATTGTATCTGTTATGCTTGATCAACATTTGAAAAATGTGCCAGTTGTAGATAAAGAGTATCGTTTGATCGGGATTTTGTCTCGTCGTGACATTATCAAATTGATTGCTAAAGATAACTAATTAGCATAATTATGTAAAATATGTAAAGACCACCCATTTTGGGGTGGTCTTTTAGTGTATATTGAGAAGAATTGCATTGACCTTGCATTTATGTTATTATTAGGAGTGCATAATATACTACAGAAATTTGGGCATATTGCCCTTCGAGGAGGACATATTTTAAATGAAAGCAACTGTAAATCCTGTTGATCAACACGTAGTAACGTTAACTATTGAAGTACCTGCAGCAGAAGTAGATAAGGGCATTAAACAAGCTGTAAAACGCATTGCAGGTCAAGTGAACATCCCTGGCTTCCGTAAAGGACATGCGCCTCGCCGTATTTTGGAAATGAACTTCGGCAAAGAAGCTATCTTGGAAGAAGCATTTGAAGTATTGGCTAGCCAAAACTATAGTGCTGCACTTCGTGAAAATGATATCGTGCCTGTATCTGAACCTGAAATCGAACGGGAACAATTCGAAGAAGGCAAAGATTTGATTTTCAAAGCTACTGTAACTAAACGCCCTGAAGTTAAACTTGGCGATTACAAAGGCTTAGAAGCAGAAAAACAAGATGCTACAGTATCTGATGAACAAATCGAAGAACAGTTGAACAATATTCGTGAACAACAAGCAAAAATGGTTGTTGCTGAAGAAGGCGCTACAATTCAAAAAGATGACTTCGCAGTAATCGACTTTGCTGGTTCCGTTGATGGTAAACCTTTTGATGGTGGTGAAGGTAAATCCTACCCATTACAAATCGGTTCTGGTAGCTTCATTCCTGGCTTCGAAGATCAATTAATTGGCGCTAAAGCTGGTGATGATGTAACTGTAAAAGTAACATTCCCTGAAGACTACTTCGTAGCAGAACTTGCTGGTAAAGAAGCAGAATTCAAAACTCATATCCATGATATTAAACGTAAAGAATTGCCTGAATTGAATGATGAATTTGCAAAAGAAGCAAGCTCTTACGAAACTATTGAAGAATTGAAAAAAGATCTTCGCACTAAAATGGAGGAAGAAGCTTCCCGTCGTGCAATCGATACTTACAATGCTGACTTGATTCAAACAGCTGTTAAAAATGCAACTGTAGAAATCCCAGAAGTAATGATTAAAGATCGCGTAGAACAAATGATTCAAGAATTGGCTATGAATATGGAAGGCCGTGGCTTGAAACTTGATGACTACTTGAAATTCTCCAATAAAACTATCGAAGATTTACGCTCTGAATACAAAGATTCCGCAGCTGAAAACGTACGCGCTGATTTAGTATTGGATGCTATTGCAACTGCTGAAGGTATCGAAGTAACTCCAGATGATATGAACCGTGAAATCTTCATTATGGCTCAAAACTTTGGGGCAGATCCTAAAGAAGTTTGGGATATTATTGCAAAAGAAGGTCGTGTAGCTATGTTGGCAGGCTCTGTAGCTCGCAAAAAAGCAGCTCGATTCATTATTGATAATGCAAAAGGCGCTGAAGCGGCTGAATAATAGTTTGCTCAACTAGGTACATGAAAAGGTGATTACATGTATGTACCAATCGTAGTTGAACAAGGTGAACGCGGAGAGCGTTCCTATGATATTTACTCTCGCTTGTTAAAGGATCGCATTATTTTCCTTGGTGGCCCCATCGATGATAATGTGGCAAATGCGGTTATTGCGCAAATGTTATTCCTGGAAGCAGAGGATCCTGATAAGGATATCCATTTGTACATCAATAGCCCTGGTGGTGTTGTAACCGCAGGTATGGCTATTTATGATACGATGCAATATATTAAACCAGATGTGTCTACTATTTGTGTAGGCTCTGCAGCGAGCATGGGTGCTGTGCTTTTAACAGCTGGCACTAAAGGTAAACGATATGCGTTACCTCATGCGCGCATCATGATTCACCAACCATTAGGTGGTGTACAAGGACAAGCATCTGAAATTGAAATCCATGCCCGTGAGATTCTTCGCATGCGTGAAGAGTTAAATGGTATCTTAGCTTCTCGCAGTGGACAAGATATTGAAGTAGTAGCTCGCGATACAGATCGCGATAACTTCATGAGTGCTCAGGATGCCGTTGAATACGGCTTAATTGATGAGGTGCTCACAAGAGAACCTGTAGAAAGCAAGTAATGGAGGCGCCCCTTGGCAAAAGATAAAGACACTATGCGCTGCAGTTTTTGTGGACGCACAAGCGAAGAAGTCCGCAAATTAGTGGCGGGGCCTAACGTGTATATTTGTGATGAATGCGTTGAAGTTTGTGAACGCATCATTGCAGATGAGTTGGGTGCGGTTGAGACGGACGACTTCAATTTAAAAGAATTGCCAACGCCTAGAGAAATTAAAGCTCATCTTGACGAATATGTCATTGGTCAAGATGATGCTAAAATCTCTTTAGCCGTGGCTGTATATAATCACTACAAACGTTTACAAACAGATAATGTAGTTGATGATGTAGAATTACAAAAGGCTAATGTTTTATTCATTGGTCCTACTGGTAGTGGTAAAACACTATTGGCTCAAACCTTAGCGAAAATGCTAGAAGTACCATTTGCTATTGCAGATGCTACAAGCTTAACTGAGGCTGGGTATGTAGGGGAAGATGTAGAAAACATCTTACTCAAAATTATCCAAGCTGCAGATTATGATATAGCTCGGGCTGAACGTGGCATTATCTATATCGATGAAATTGATAAGATTGCTCGTAAGTCTGAGAACCCTTCCATTACACGTGATGTGTCTGGTGAAGGCGTACAACAAGCATTGCTTAAAATCTTAGAAGGTACTGTCGCTTCTGTTCCCCCACAAGGTGGTAGGAAGCATCCTAATCAAGAAATGCTTCAAATTGACACTACGAATATTCTCTTTATTTGTGGTGGTGCATTTGATGGTATGGATAAGGTTATTACTAAGCGTACCGCTAAGAAAACACTTGGCTTTGGTGCAGATGTACAGCGTAAAGAAGAACGCAATGTATCGGCTATCTTAAAAGATGTTGTACCTGAAGATTTATTAAAATTTGGCTTGATTCCTGAGTTTATTGGACGTTTGCCAGTAATGGTGACATTAGATCAATTAGACAGAGATGCGTTAATTCAAATTTTGACAAAGCCTAAAAATGCATTAACAAAACAATATGAAAAAATTCTATCCCTTGATGGTGTAGAATTAACTTTCACTGAAGATGCATTAGAAGAAATCGCTGATGAAGCATTACAGCGAAAAACAGGTGCTCGTGGTTTGCGTGCTATCATTGAAAAGGTGATGAAACGCGTAATGTTTGAGGTTCCTTCCATGCCGGAAGTAACTAAGTGCATTGTGAATCGTGAATCCGTATTAAGCACAGGTGAACCTATACTCAAAAATGAGGCAGACCAAGACATCCAGTTGAAATCGTAATTCGAAGAAACTCATTTCTGTGTAGGAATGAGTTTCTTTTCATAATATATATACCTGGAGGAAGTATGAATTTACTCGAAGTTGGGATCCCTACCGTACCTCTCAGAGGCATGGTAGTATACCCGAATATCGTGATTCACCTCGATATCGGTCGAGACAAATCCATTAAGGCGGTGGAAGCCGCAATGAATGAGGACCGCATTTTAGCCGTCGTAACTCAAAAAGATGATGCTGTAGATGCACCAACAGTTCATGATTTAGCCCAAATGGGTACATTAGTAAAAATTAAACAAATGTTGCGCTTACCAGGTGGTATAGTACGTGTTCTTGTAGAGGGCATCACTCGTATTCGTCTTATGAATATCACTAGCATGGATCCTTATTATATAGGAGACTATGAACGAGTGGCGTCTGAATTTGAAGACGATGTAGAGCTTGAAGCTTATCGTCGTTTGGTTCAAGCTAAATTTGGCGAATGGGCAGAAGAAGCTAAATCAGTTACTGATGAAGGTGTAACGCGCGTTATGGAATTACGCAATCCTTGTGAATTAGCTGACCAAGTTGCATTTCTATTGCCTATTAATAATTTGAAACGTCAAGAGTTACTTGAAGAATTATCTGTGGCTCGTCGTCTTAACATGATTGTAGGCATTTTAAATATGGAATTACAAATCTCTGATTTGGAAAATTCCATCAATAATCAAGTGCGTCAATCCATGGAAAAAGCGCAGAAGGAATATTTCTTGCGCGAAAAAATCCGCGTTATCCACGATGAGTTGGGTGATAAAGGAGATCCCGAGGAGGAGGCAGAAGAACTACGAGTTAAGTTAAAAGCACTTAACCTAAGTGAAGACGTACATACGCGTATTGATAAAGAAATTTCTCGTTACAGCCGCATGCCTCAATTGATGCCGGAAGCAACAATTTTGCGCAACTACTTAGATTGGGTATTGGCATTACCGTGGAACGAATTAACGGAAGACCGTTTAGATATCAAGGGCGCTCATGCTATGCTCGAGGCCGATCATTATGGCCTTGAAAAGGTTAAGAAACGCATTTTAGAATTTTTAGCGGTTCGTAAATTAACCGGTAAAAATAGTGGCTCTATTCTTTGTTTAGTAGGCCCACCAGGCGTTGGTAAAACCTCTTTGGCTACCTCTATTGCTAAAGCAATGAATCGTAAGTTTATCCGTGCATCCTTAGGTGGTGTTCGTGATGCAGCTGAAATTCGTGGACATCGACGTACTTATATTGGTGCTTTACCTGGTCGTATGATTCAGGGGTTAAAAAATGTAGGTACTAAGAACCCTGTATTTTTATTGGATGAAATTGATAAATTAGCATCTGATTATAAAGGTGATCCATCCTCAGCGTTATTAGAGGTATTGGATCCAGAACAAAATAGCACATTTAGTGATCACTTTATCGAAGTACCGTTCGACTTCTCTGAAGTTTTCTGGATTACTACGGCTAATGTAGCATCTAATATTCCTGGTCCATTGTTAGATCGTATGGAAATTATTGAGTTGTCCAGCTATATGGAAGAAGAAAAACTAGAAATTGCTAAGCGTTACTTAACACCTAAGCAAATTAAGAAAAATGGCCTTGAAGATTACAAGGTTAAATTATCTGATGCTGTGTTAAGAAAGGTAATTTCCGAATATACTCGCGAAGCAGGTGTTCGTACTTTAGAGAAAACAATTGCTAAGATTTGCCGTAAGATTGCTTTCAAAGTAGTTGAAGAAGGCGGAGACGCACCAAAAGTCACTACTAAGAATCTTCACGAATTCTTAGGCGCACCAATCTTTGTTGACCAAGAGCGAGAAAAGAAAGCACAAGTTGGCTATGTAAATGGATTAGCTTGGACATCTGTTGGTGGTGTAGTATTACCATGTGAAGCTACAACTATGAATGGTACCGGTAAATTGGCTTTAACTGGTAGTCTCGGCAAGGTTATGCAAGAGTCTGGTCAAGCAGCTATGAGTTATATTCGCCATAATGCAAAAGCTTTAAAGATTGAAGAAGATTTTTATAAAAAGCTTGATATTCACGTTCACTTGCCAGAAGGGGCAACCCCTAAAGATGGTCCTTCAGCAGGTATTACAATGACATTAGCTATGGTATCTATTTTGACTAACCGCAAGGTTCGTTCTGATATTGCCATGACTGGTGAAATCACATTGCGTGGCCGCGTATTACCAATAGGCGGCTTAAAAGAAAAATTATTAGCAGCCTTGTCTCATGGTATAAAAGAGGTATTGATTCCAAAAGGCAATGAAAAGGATATTGCAGAATTACCTGACATTGTGAAAGAAGGCCTCATCATTACGCCAGTTAAGACAATGGATGAAGTATTAGCAAAGGCACTTGTGTAATGCAAAAGAAGAAAAAATCCACTAAACCAATGGACCCAAAACCACAATATACACGAAAAGAACCAAAGGGGCCTCGTATTATAGCTGCAAAATATAATACTTCCTGTGTGAAGGCGGATCAATATCCTGAAGGGGATACCGTAGAAATCGCCTTCCTTGGACGCTCTAATGTGGGCAAGTCTTCGTTGATTAATTCTTTATGTAACTATCGTGGGTTAGCCCTCGTTAGTGGTCAGCCAGGTAAGACTAAGACGATAAACTACTTTGATATTGAATCAAAAGAGGATATTTCTGAAACCGAGGAATGCAGATATAACTGGTTTCTCGTTGACCTTCCTGGTTATGGTTTTGCAAAGACAAATAAAGGAAACCGCAATCTGTGGTCTTCCTTTATTGCCGATTATATTTTACATTCTGAACGATTGATGTTGTTGTGTTTACTTATCGATGGTCGCCATCCTGAAATGGCTATTGATAAGGTGGCCTTTGATTGGCTCGTCGAAGCTGGTGTTCCGTTACAAATTGTAGTGACCAAGGCCGATAAATTGACGGCTAAAGAAAAGTCTGCAAACTTGTCTATTATTAAAGAGCTATATCCAACGGCTACCCCGCCGATTTTGTACAGCTCTTTAAAGCATACTGGACGTGAGCTTTTACAACAACGAATCAATAAAATTTTGGTAGGAGATGAAGCATGAGTCAAATGAACGAATTAGAGATTATGGAACGCATTGCTTTAGATTTAGAGCATGTCGAAGAGTCTCTTGCATCATCTTTTAATACCGGTGCAGAGGACTTCAATGCACTGATTCGACCGTTATCAGCAGCAGGTGGTAAGCGTTTGCGCGCTCAATTGTGTCTATTGATTGCTAATGCAGGTACATCTATAGAGCGTCAACGCATTAAAATTGCTGAGGCTGTTGAAATGCTTCATTTAGCAACACTTATCCATGACGATGTTTTAGATCAAGCTGAAATTCGCCGTGGGGAGGATACAATTCATATGCATAAAGGTAATAAGGTAGCTATCCTTAGTGGTGATTATTTATTTGCCAAAGCATTTAAAATCGTATCTGAAATGACGAATATGAAGTATCTTCAAGTATTCTCTCATATTATTACATGCCTCGTAGAGGGTGAGTTCATGCAAATGGAAGATGTATATCGCATCGATCAAGGCATAGAGCGTTATATGACAAAAACGCAAAAGAAAACAGCAGACTTTATGGAAGGTTGTATGGAGCTTGGTGGTCTCTTAGGAGATTGGCAAGAATCTGAAATCATAGAATTGAAAAAATATGGTCATGCATTAGGTATGGCATTTCAAATTACAGATGATATTATGGATTATCGTGAAACAGCGGAAACAACGGGAAAGCCTGTAGGGAATGATCTTCGAGAGGGACTATTGACGTATCCGTTATTAAGCATCGTTAACGATGGTAATAAAGATAAATTGCTTGAAGAGATTAAAGGCTTAAATAATGGTGGTAATGAGCAAGACATTATTGATTATGTTATTGCTCAAGGTGGAATTGATAATACATTAGCTGTAGCTGATAAATATTGTAAAGATGCTCTAGCGGCACTCGCTGCAGTGCGTGATTTCCCAGGGAAGGAATTTCTTGTGATGGCTGTAGAAAATCTGGCTGATAGAAAGGTATAATATGGAACCATTCGAACCAAAATCGGATTTCGAATATCCCATGCAAAAACCTTCTTTTGATAGTGTAGTTCGTCAAAAAAGGCGTGAAGCAGAACAAAAGTCTGAGCAAGAACGATATAAGGTGGCAACTCAACACATTTCTGAGGATGTGGAAGATGAACCAGTTTATACGGCTATAGAGCAGAAGATGATGGGTGAAGCAAGGGAATTGTCCCTTGTAGGACATCTTTCAGAGCTGCGAAAACGATTGATTATAATAGCTGTAGCGGTTATTGTGGGAACTTGTATTTCTTATTATTATGTAGACTTATTATTGGAAATACTCCTAAAACCGGCTGGCAAGCTCTATTATATGAGACCTACTGAAGCATTTTTTACATATATGAAGGTGTCTGTTGTAGGTGGCTTAGTCATAGCCGCTCCCATTATATTGCATCAGATTTGGCTATTTGTTAAGCCTGCACTAACTGTGCGAGAAAAGCAGCTATCTAACTGGATCTTACCAGTAGCAATTGGTCTATTCGGGATAGGTATTGTATTTTCTTATTTTCTCGTATTGCCTGCAGCAGTGAAGTTCTTTATGGGCTTTGCTACAGATGAATTACAGCCGATGTTTTCTATTGGTCAGTATATGGACTTTGTATTATCCTTTGTACTGCCCTTTGGATTTATCTTTGAGTTGCCGTTGATCTTAATTATTTTGGGATATTTCAACTTAATTACATCACGCTTTTTAAAAACGAAGCGAAAGATATTTATTCTTATATCCTTTATCATAGGTGCTGTCATTTCACCTACACCGGATATGTTCTCGCAAACGATGATTGCATTACCTATGATATTGCTATATGAAACAAGCCTATTTGTATTGGCTAAAATTATGAAGCGCTAAGGAGTCTTTTAGGAGGAACGATGAAAACCTACGAAAATTTAACCACATATAATCCTGGTGAAATAGAAGGCAAATGGTATTCTTATTGGGAAAATCAAGGATACTTTCACGAAGAAGTAGACACGAATAAAGAGCCATTTAGTATCGTATTACCACCTCCTAATGTAACTGGTATGTTGCATATGGGGCATGCCCTTGATAACACATTACAAGACATCCTCATCCGTTTCAAACGCATGCAAGGCTACAATGTATTGTGGATGCCAGGTACAGACCACGCTGGTATTGCTACACAAATCAAAGTAGAAGAGATGCTTGCTAAAGAAGAAGGAAAATCTCGCTATGATTTGGGCCGTGAAAAATTCGTAGAGCGCGTGTGGGAATGGAAAAAAGAATATGGTGATACTATTGTAAAACAAATCCGTAGCCTTGGCGCATCCTGTGATTGGAACCGTGAGCGATTTACTTTGGATGAAGGGTATTACCATGCAGTGCGCGAAGTATTTGTAAGCCTTTATGAAAAAGGTTTGATCTATCGCGGTGAACGCATCATCAACTGGTGTCCTCGTTGTGCCACTGCGTTATCTGATGTTGAAGTTGAGCATGAAGACGAACATGGCCATTTATGGCATATTAAATATCCTGTAAAAGGTGAAGATAATCGTTTTGTTGTTGTTGCTACAACTCGTCCAGAAACAATGTTTGGTGACGTAGCAGTAGCAGTAAATCCTGATGATGATCGTTATAAAGATCTCATTGGTAAAACATTGATCTTGCCATTTGTTAATCGAGAAATTCCTGTAATTGCCGATGACTATGTAGATGCTAGCTTCGGTACAGGCTGTGTAAAAATTACACCTGCTCATGACCCTAATGACTTTGAAATGGGCCAACGTCATAATTTGGAATCCATCGTTGTTATGAACAATGATGCAACAATGAATGAAGGTGCTGGCAAATTTAATGGCTTACCTCGTGAAGAAGCGCGTAAACAAGTATTAGCAGAACTTAAAGAATTAGGCCTACTTGAAAAAATTGATGATCATGACCATGCAGTAGGTCATTGCTCCCGTTGTAATACAATCATCGAACCAATGGTATCTAAACAATGGTTCGTAGATATGAAACCATTGGCAGAGCCAGCTCTTAAGGTTGTTAAAGACCACGAAGTAGAGTTCGTTCCTGAACGTTTTACAAAAACATATGTGAATTGGCTTGAAAATATCCGTGATTGGACTATTTCTCGTCAATTGTGGTGGGGCCATCGTATTCCTGCATGGTATTGTGATGACTGTGGTGAAACGATCGTTAGCCGTGAAGATATTACAGAATGTCCTCATTGCCACGGTCATGTTACACAAGATCCAGATGTTCTTGATACATGGTTTAGCTCTGGTTTATGGCCGTTTGCCACAATGGGTTGGCCTAAGCAAACTCCAGAACTTAAACAATGGTATCCAACAAGTGTGCTTGTAACTGGTTACGATATTATCTTCTTCTGGGTTGCTCGTATGATCTTTATGGCTCTTGAGTTTGAACATGAAATTCCATTTAAACATGTATTTATTCACGGTCTTGTCCGCGATAGCCAGGGCCGTAAAATGAGTAAATCTTTGGGCAATGGTATTAATCCGCTTGAAGTTATCGACCAATATGGTGCTGATGCATTGCGCTTTACTCTTGTAACTGGCAACACACCTGGTAACGATATGCGTTTCTATATGGAACGTGTTGAGGCTAACCGTAACTTTGCCAATAAGATTTGGAATGCATCAAAATTTGTATTGATGAACCTTACAAATTATGATGAAAGTTTCGTTCCAACAGCAGATGATTTGACATTAGCAGACCAATGGATTGTTCAAAAATACAATGAAACAGTACAAAGCGTAACATCTAATCTCGATAAATTCGAACTTGGTGAAGCGGCAAGTTCCGTATATGATTTCATTTGGAATACGTACTGCGATTGGTACATTGAATTAGCGAAACCTCGTTTGTATAGTGAAAGCAACGAACGTGATCGTCGTACAGTTCAATATTTACTTGTAACAATCTTACGTCATATGCTCGAATTATTACATCCATTCATGCCGTTCGTAACTGAACATATTTGGCAACATTTGCCACACGAAGGGGACAGCATCGTTGTTACTAAATGGCCTGGAGCATTGAAATTCGATAATCTTGAAGGGGCAGCACGTCAAATGGAAGTTATGATGGATGCTATCAAAGGTATTCGTAACATGCGTGCTGAAATGAATGTGCCTTTAGGTAAAAAAGCTGAGGTTATCGTAGCGCCAACAGATGAAGCATTAGCTAAAACTGTAGCAGAACATAGTGACTACTTCGTAACATTGGCTTGGGCTGAGAAAGTAACAATTCTTAGTATCGATGATCCAAAACCAGAAAATGCGACTGTAACCGTTGTCAATGGTATGGAAGTATATCTCTTACTTAAAGACTTGATTGACGGTGAAAAAGAAAGAGAGCGTATTGCAAAGGAAAAAATCCAAATGGAAAAAGAAATTTCTCGTTTGGAAGGTAAATTGTCTAACCAAGGCTTCTTAGCAAAAGCTCCTGAAGCTGTAGTAGCAAAAGAAAAAGAAAAGTTAGAAGAATATAAACAAAAACAACAAGCGTTATTGGAACGTGAAGCGTTCCTTGAAACCTTATAATAGGAGGTTTATATGACATATCAGGAGGCCTTAGCCTATTTGGAGCAGGCATCTTCATTTGGTATTAAACCTGGTCTTGAACGAATTACGGCTCTTATGGATGTGTTAGGGAATCCACAAGAAGATTATAAAATTGTTCATGTTACAGGTACAAATGGTAAGGGCTCGGTTACCTCATATATTTCCTACGCACTGTTTACAAGTGGATTACGGGTGGGGCGATTTACATCGCCTCACCTTCAATCCTATACGGAGCGTATTCAAATTAATGATGGAAATATAACAGAGGAAGCCTTTGGAAAATTAATTAGTCGCGTAAAGGTTGCCGTAGATACTATTATTAACAATGGAATAGAAGCGCCAACACAATTTGAAATATTAACAGCTGCCGCATTTTTATTCTTTAAGGAGCAAGGTGTCGACTATGCTGTAGTAGAAGTTGGTTTAGGTGGCTTACTAGATTCTACTAATATCGTGACTCCAAAAGTATCTGTTATTACTAATGTAACAATAGATCATCAAGCATATTGTGGTGATACTGTCGAGGAAATTGCACGCCATAAAGCGGGGATTATTAAACCTAAGGTGCCTGTAGTGACAGCTGCACAAGATACACCTCTTAATATCATTGAGGACGTAGCTAAAAAACGACATGCCAAGCTTTATGTTTTTAATAAAGATTTTGGTATTGATAGCCGCAGCGCTGTAACGGGTGGTCAAATGATTACGATTAGTTCTAACGATGCTGCACCTGCTATGTTGTTTACGACGATGGCTGGCATTCACCAATCTGTAAATCTCGCTTGTGCATTGATGGCCGTACGTTTATTGATGAAAGAGGATACGAACATCAGTGAAGAAACGATGCGTGAAGGATTTGCCCGCACTACGTGGGCGGGGCGCTTTGAAGTTAAACGAGGCTTAGATCGTACCTTTATATTTGACGGTGCTCACAATGCGGCAGGGGCTGAGTCTTTTGCCATGACGTACAATGAACTATTTAAGGACACACCGAAAACGGTGGTAATGGCTATCCTTAAAGATAAAGATCAAGAGGCTATTATTCGTGAAGTAATTAAATCTGGCGACACAGTCCTCGCTGTACCTGCACCAACAGATAGAACAGAGGTACCTGAAAACTTGGTTGAAGTGATTCGTCGTACTGTACCTAAGGTGACGGCTCAAACTGCAGAATCTGTTGAGGCTGCATTAGCATTGGCTTATAAACATACAAAGACTGGTGATATCATTGCTGTATGTGGTTCTTTATATATTCTAGGAGATGCTCGTCAGTGGTTTTTCCATGAGATGAGCCATTGAGGTGAGAATATGGAACTCTCACTCATTCCTAATCAGAAACGACTTACCTTTTATATTGAACGATTAATCTATGGTGTTGTCATTGCGATGCCACTTCAGCCAATGGTGGGAGATGTACTTCTCTGGTTGGCTATAGGTCTAGCATTATATGATTTGATTTCTAGTAAATCATTGAGTTTGCCGACAGGTTATTTATCTTGGACTGTTATGATCTTTGTTATCTGGACAGGTATATCGTCGTTAATGTCCCCAAACTGGGATTGGTCTATTCAGAGCTGGTTCTACCAAATTGTAGCGGGTGGGGGCATGTACTATTTAGTTCGTACCTATATCCGAACACCTAAACAGTGGAACTATTTTCTTCGTGCCTTTTTAGGTACAGCCGTTCTTGTATGCATTATTGGGGCCTATCAGTATATATTTGTTCCTAATATACATATAAAAGAATGGGTAGATGCAGCACAATTCCCTAAATTGATGCGTCGAATGGCGTCTACATTGCAAAATCCTAACTTGTTAGGGGCTTATCTATTGATGGTACTAAGTGTATGTATTAGCTATATTCTTGTTTATATGAAAGAGAATCGTACTCGTGAAGTTGTTACAATGCTGATTATTGGTGTTGTATTATTTTTAACGATGTTATTAACCTATTCGCGTGGTATTTGGATTAGTTTTGCGGCCATGATTCTGTATTGGGCTATTTTCGTAGAACGAAGACTATTCTTATCCTTGTTAGTGGTACCGTTAATTCTATACTTCTATGAAGGGGAAGTTGCTTCGCGACTTTGGTCTATATTCCAAGGTCATGATACGTCATCAGATCTTCGCTGGGCTCTATGGGATAGCACAATGTATATCGTACGAGAAAATCCAATCTTTGGTATTGGGTGGAATACATTCTACTTAGTTTATCCAGAGTATAACTATTACATTCAAGGTCCTAATGTGTTGATGTATCATGCCCATAATTTATATTTAAATATATTGGCTGAAACAGGTATTCCTGGCTTGCTATCATTCCTAGCAGTTATCGTCGGTCATGTTATTACATCTGTTCGTTTGAAAGGGGATATGTTCCGACAAGCTGCACAGATAGGTATAGGCGCTTTAGCTATCGGAGTTCTTTTTAGTGGATTGTCTGATTTTGAGCTCTATAGCCATCAAGTTACTATTGTTTTTTGGCAACTCCTTGGTTGGGTTGGGGCCTTTGTGAAAGTACAACTTTCCACAAAGGCCCATATGTAAAAGGTATATTTTGTATAATTAGTAAGTTTTATGGTAGCGATACAATTTCATAGTATGGTATAATTTATACATACCTTAGCAGGGTAAGCTTAAGTATATTTAACCGGTTTTCTAATGTTAGAATAATTGAACATTATTGCTTGCATTTGAAAACCGGTTTTTTGTATATCTATATTTTTATAGGAGGTGTAGCGGTCAGTTTCTGTATATATTATTTTTTTATTATATTGATAAGGCTCTATATATTGTATTGAGATAGTTCGATATACATAAAAAACAACAATATATACTATTAAATTGATAATTCCTGTGAGTTATATCGGTGTGAATAAAACTTATGTGAAAATGTAAAAACCTATGCGTTTTGGTCATAATGCACAGTCGGAGTGTGATAAAAAATACATTTTAGTCATATAAGTTGACAATACATTGGATGTGGACTACGATGAAGTCGGTTTAAGGAACGTATTAGACCAAAGAGATTCAATTGTCGTTTAACAATGTTACTCTTAAAGGAGATGGTTATGGTGATAGACATCAAAGACCGCGTAAAAAATGTGGACCTGCAAGGTAAAATTGTCACTGCTTATGATGCAGCTCAGTTGATTAACCCTAATGACAAAGTTGGTATTTCCGGCTTTACACCATCGGGTTATGCAAAAGTTGTGCCATTGGCATTGGCAGAAAGAATGGAAAAAGAACCATTCAAAATCGATTTGTGGACAGGTGCTTCCGTAGGTGATGAAGCTGATGGTGCGTTAACTCGTGCTAATGGTATTAATCGCCGCTTTCCATATCAAACCAATAAAGATATGAGAAAGGCTTTAAATAGTGGAGATGTTAAATACATCGATATGCATTTAAGCACAATGGCACAAAATATTCGTTATGGATTTTTCGGAGATTTAGATGTAGCAATAATTGAAGTATGTCAAATCAACGAAGATGGTTCTTTAGTACCGACTACCTCTGTTGGTAATTCTCCAACATTTGTTAGTCAAGCTAAAAAGGTTATCGTAGAGGTAAATGTATCTCAACCATTATCCTTAGTTGGTATGCATGATATCTATGAACCGTTGGATCCGCCACATCGTAAACCAATTCCGTTGGAACAGTCCGGCGATCGCATCGGTACAGAAGCAATACCTTGTGATCCTAGCAAAATTATTGCTGTGGTTCCAAGTGATGTACCTGATACAACAAGACCTTTAGCTGCTATTGATGATGATGCAAAGGCAATGAGTCAACATCTTATCAAATTCTTTGAACAAGAAATTGCAGAAGGTCGTTTGCCTAAAAACTTGCTTCCATTGCAATCCGGCGTAGGTTCTGTAGCAAATGCGGTAATTAGTGGCTTGGCTCAAGGGCCTTTCACAGATTTATCTATTTATACAGAAGTAATTCAAGACGGTATGTTTGACTTGATCGATGCTGGTAAAGTAACTGTATGTTCCGGTACTGCATTGAGTCCTTCTCCAGATGGATTGAAACGTTTCTATGCGAATATTGATGAATATCGTAAAAAAATTATTCTTCGTCCGCAAGAAATCTCCAATAACCCTGGTATTGCTCGTCGTATTGGTGTCATTGCCATGAATACCGCTATCGAATTTGATATTTTTGGCAATGTAAACTCTACTCATATTATGGGTAGCAAAATGATGAATGGTGTTGGTGGTTCTGGTGACTTTGCACGTAGTGCATATCTCACTATCTTCTGTACCAATTCCGTTGCTAAAAATGGCGACATCAGTTCTATCGTTCCATATGTATCCCATGTGGATCATCCAGAACATGACACTATGATTTTCTGTACAGAACAAGGTGTTGCTGACTGTCGTGGTTTGAGCCCAGTGGAAAGAGCTCGTTTGATTATTGAAAAATGTGCTCACCCAGACTACAAACCTATGTTAACTGAATACCTAGAAAAAGCATTAGCTGCAACAAAGAATGCCCATACACCAATGTTGCTTGATGAAGCTCTTTCTTGGCATAAACGCTTCACAGAAACTGGAAGCATGAAAAAATAACCTGTTTTTTTAGGAGGATGATGAAAACATGGCTTACGAAAACTTAAAAGCCCAAATTGCTGAGTACAACAAACTTTGTGACGAAAAATGCGCAAAAACTCCAGAACGTCAAAACTTAAAATACAACCGTGTGTATACACCAGTTGATATTGAAGGCTTTGATTATGAACGCGATTTGGGAATGCCTGGCGAATTCCCTTATACTCGTGGCGTACAACCTACTATGTACCGTGGTCGTTTCTGGACAATGCGTATGTATGCAGGCTTCGCTACAGCTGAAGAATCTAACAAACGTTACCGCTACCTAATCGAATCTGGTGCAACAGGTCTTTCCTGTGCGTTCGACTTGCCAACTCAAATCGGTTATGACTCTGATGATGTTATGGCTGAAGGCGAAGTTGGTAAAGTAGGTGTAGCGATTGACTCTTTGGCAGATATGGAAATCTTGTTCGATGGCATCGACCTTGGCAAAGTATCCACTTCCATGACAATCAACGCTCCAGCATCCGTTTTGTTGGCAATGTATATCGCAGTAGCTGAAAAACAAGGTGTACCTTCCACAGAATTGAAAGGTACTATTCAAAATGATATTTTGAAAGAATATGCAGCTCGTGGTACTTACATTTTCCCTCCAAAACCATCTATGCGTTTGATCACTAATATCTTCGAATATTGTTCTCAATACGTTCCAAAATGGAATACAATTTCTATTTCCGGTTACCACATCCGTGAAGCAGGTTCCACAGCAGCACAAGAAATCGCATTTACAATTGCTGATGGTATCGCATACGTAGAAGCAGCTTTGAAAGCTGGTCTTGATGTTGATACATTTGCTGGTCGTCTTTCCTTCTTCTGGAATGCTCATAATAATGTACTTGAAGAAGTTGCTAAATTCCGCGCATCTCGTCGCTTATGGGCAACAATCATGAAAGAACGTTTTGGTGCAAAAAAACCAAAATCCATGATGCTTCGTGTACATACTCAAACAGCTGGCTCCATGTTGACTGCACAACAAGTTGATAACAACATCGTTCGTGTCGCTCTTCAAACTGCAGCTGCTGTAATGGGCGGTACTCAATCCTTACATACAAACTCTCGTGACGAAGCTTTGGCTCTTCCTACAGAAGCATCTGTACAAGTAGCTCTTCGTACTCAACAAATCGTGGCTTACGAATCTGGTTTGGCTGACGTAGTTGACCCATTGGGCGGTTCCTACTATGTTGAAGCTATGACTAACGCTATCTATGACGAAGCTATGGCATACATCAAGAAAATTGATGAAATGGGCGGCGCTGTAGTAGCAATCGAAAAAGGCTATATCCAAAAAGAAATTCAAGAATCCGCTTACAAATGGCAAATGGAAGTTGAATCTGGCTTACGCACAATCGTTGGCGTAAACAAATTCCAAGTTGAAGAAGAAGCTCCAAAAGACTTGCTTCGCGTAGACGCTTCCGTAGGTGCTAACCAATCTAAGAAAACTCAAGCAGTTCGTGCTAACCGCGATCAAGCCGCAGTTGATAAAGCCTTAGCTGATTTGAAAGCTGGCGCAGCTGACGAATCTGTTAACTTGATGCCATTAATTCTTGCAGCAGTTAAAACATATGCTACTTTGGGTGAAATTTGTAATGTATTGCGCGAAGTATTCGGTGAATACGAAGCTCATTCTACATTATAATATCGGCTGATTTCGGAGGTAATATATCATGGCAGAAAAACGTATTAGAGTAATTGTAGCAAAACCAGGTCTTGATGGTCATGACCGTGGTGCAAAAGTAGTAGCACGCGCACTTCGCGATGCTGGTTTCGAAGTAATCTACACTGGTCTTCGTCAAACACCAGAACAAATCGTTGAAGCAGCGCTTTCTGAAGACGTTAATGTAGTTGCATTATCTCTTCTTTCCGGTGCTCACAATACATTGTTCCCTAAAATTGTTGAACTTTTGAAAGAAAAAGGCATGGGGGATGTTCTTGTAATCGGTGGTGGCGTTATTCCTGACGCTGATATCCCTGGCTTGAAAAAAGCTGGCGTAGCGGCAGTATTCACACCTGGCACACCAACTAGCGATATCGTTAACTTTATTAAAGAAAACGTAAAATAATTGCTTGGGCAAAGAGGGGTGCAACTCTAATAGTTGGCTCCCCTCTATTCCCATATTCGAAGATAGGTGGTGAGGCGAATGGATTTAGTTAAAGGCCTTTTTGAAGGTTCTAGACTAGCCTTAGCACGGTCCATAACAGCTGTAGAAAACGAGTATGATAATGCCATCGATATTATGAAGGCAATTTACCCTAAAACGGGGAACGCACGTATTCTCGGTATTACAGGGGCCCCTGGTGCTGGTAAAAGTACTTTGACCGATAAGGTGGTTAAACATTATTTAGATCAAGGTAAAAAAATCGGCATCGTTGCCATCGACCCAACTAGCCCATTCTCTGGAGGTGCTATTTTGGGGGACCGTATTCGAATGAATGATTTAACATTAAATGAAAATGTGTTCATTCGAAGCATGGGCACGCGTGGTAGTCTTGGTGGATTATCTAAGAAGACTGCAGACGTTGTAAAACTCATGGATGCCTTTGGCATGGATTTAGTAATTATTGAAACTGTAGGCGTAGGTCAATCTGAAGTAGATATTGTAAAAAATGCTGATACTACATTGGTTGTACTGGTTCCTGGTCTCGGTGATGATATCCAAGCTATCAAGGCGGGTATTCTTGAAATTGGCGATGTATTTGCTATCAACAAAGCTGACCGAGATGGTTGCGATCGTTTGAATGTAGAAATTGAAATGATGCTTGACCTAGATTCTCGTGAAGTAAAATGGCGCCCACCAATTAAGCGCACAATTGCTAGTAAAGACCAAGGCGTAGATGAACTTATCGACGCTTTAGATGAACATTTTGAGTATCTTGAAGATTCTGGTGAATTGGAATCTCGTCGGGCAGAACGTACTCGTGATGAAATCATCGCAATGATTAATGAACAAATTGGTCGTTATGTAGCTGATAAAATTGTTACAAGCGACGAATTTAATAGCCAAGTGGCAGCTGTTAATGAACGCGAAAGCGATCCATATACAGTTGTTAATGGCGTAATGACAAGCGTGCTAAAGTAGACGGCGACTACATAGCATTAGAGATTTAGCCTTGAAAAGGAGATAATCAAAATGGCTTTTAAAGTATTACAAGTGGATCACATCGGTATTGGTGTTAATGATTTAGCAGCAACTAAAGAATTCTATAAAAATGCATTAGGCATTGAACATCTTCCTGAAGACGAAATCGTAGAAGAACAAAAGGTAAAAGTATCCTTCTTCCCTTGTGGTGATGCTGAACTTGAATTCTTAGAAACTACAACTCCAGATGGCCCTATCGGTAAATTTATCGAAAAAAATGGCGGTCGTGATGGTATCCAACACGTTGCATTGCGCGTTGATAATATTGAAAATGCTATTGCTGATTTGATGGCTAAAGGCGTTCGTATGATTGACGAAAAACCTCGTTATGGTGCAGGCGGCTCCTCAATTGCTTTCTTACATCCAAAAGCAACTGGCGGTGTTTTGCTTGAATTATGTCAACGTATGAAATAATACAGTATCCAATTCACATCATTATATATGAGTTGTAGATATACATATACATATAATCCTACGTTATATATTAAATATGTATGCTTCTTGAACTTTATTCATTTATGAAATAAAATGATACTGTAACAAGTTTTATTTGGAGGTGCTATAATGGCAACAGTGCAGGAAAAAATCGAGTTATTGCACGAAAAACTAGCTAAAGTTAAAGCTGGTGGCGGCGAAAAACGCGTTGAGAAACAACATGCTCAAGGTAAAATGACTGCTCGCGAACGCTTGGCTAAATTGTTCGATGATAATTCCTTCGTTGAACTTGATCAATTCGTTAAACATCGTTGTGTTAACTTCGGTCAAGACAAGAAAGAATTACCAGGTGAAGGTGTAGTAACAGGTTATGGTACTATCGACGGTCGTTTAGTATATGCATTCGCACAAGATTTCACTGTAGAAGGTGGTTCTCTTGGTGAAATGCATGCTGCTAAAATCGTTAAAGTACAACGTTTAGCAATGAAAATGGGTGCTCCTATTGTTGGTATCAACGATTCCGGCGGTGCTCGTATTCAAGAAGCAGTAGATGCCCTTGCTGGTTACGGTAAAATTTTCTTTGAAAATACAAATGCATCTGGTGTTATTCCACAAATTTCCGTAATCATGGGCCCATGTGCGGGCGGTGCTGTATATTCTCCAGCATTGACTGACTTCATCTACATGGTTAAAAATACTTCTCAAATGTTCATCACTGGTCCTGCAGTAATCAAATCTGTAACTGGTGAAGAAGTAACCGCTGAAGATCTTGGTGGTGCAATGGCTCACAACTCCGTGTCTGGTGTTGCTCACTTTGCAGCTGAAAATGAAGATGATTGTATCGCTCAAATTCGTTACTTATTAGGCTTCTTGCCATCCAACAATATGGAAGATGCTCCATTGGTAGATACTGGTGACGATCCAACTCGTGAGGATGAAAGCTTGAATAGCTTGTTGCCAGATAACAGTAACATGCCTTACGACATGAAAGATGTTATTGCAGCTACTGTAGATAATGGCGAATACTATGAAGTACAACCATTCTATGCTACTAATATCATTACTTGCTTCGCTCGTTTTGATGGTCAATCCGTTGGTATCATTGCTAACCAACCAAAAGTAATGGCTGGTTGCTTGGACATTAACGCTTCTGACAAATCTTCCCGTTTCATCCGTTTCTGTGATGCTTTCAATATTCCAATCGTTAACTTCGTTGACGTTCCTGGTTTCTTGCCTGGCACAAATCAAGAATGGGGCGGTATCATTCGTCATGGTGCTAAAATGTTATATGCTTACTCTGAAGCTACAGTACCAAAAATTACTGTTATCACTCGTAAAGCATATGGCGGTTCCTACCTCGCTATGTGTTCCCAAGATTTAGGCGCAGACCAAGTATATGCTTGGCCTACATCCGAAATCGCTGTAATGGGTCCTGCTGGTGCAGCTAATATTATCTTCAAGAAAGACGAAGATAAAGATGCTAAAACAGCTAAATATGTAGAAGAGTTTGCGACTCCTTACAAAGCTGCAGAACGTGGCTTCGTAGATGTTGTAATCGAACCTAAACAAACTCGTCCAGCAGTTATCAACGCTTTGGCAATGCTTGCAAGTAAACGCGAAAACCGTGCTCCAAAGAAACATGGTAATATTCCATTATAATTCGATTCGGTAAACATATCATCGAATTTGGGAGATACCTTTCTTTACTACTTTTTTAGAAAGGGGAATGATTATGGAAGGACAAGCAGTTACTACCAATCCTTGGTTAATCATGGCGATTAATATGACAGTTGTATTTGCTGTATTGATAGCTTTAGGTATTCTTATGGAAATCGTACATTTAATCGATCCTACTAGGAAGAAAAAAGAAGCACCAGCAGCAACTGCTCCTGTTGCTACTCCAACAGCTACTCCTGTAGCTCCGGCAAATGCATCTGCTCAAAATGAGGATGAAGTAGTAGCAGCTATCGTAGGTGCCATTGTGGCGATGGGGTACTCATCTGAACAAATTGCATCTATTCGACCTACAGCAACTAGTGCTAAATGGCGCTTGGAAGGTCGCTTAAGCGGTAGAGGTTAAAATATTTTTAGGAGGCATTTGTAATGAGCAATGCTACAACAACTAACGGTAAAGCTCCATCTCAAGATGTAGTAGCAGTAATCGTTGGTGCATTAGCGGCAATGGGTTATTCCGCTGATCAAATCGCGCATATCCGTCCAATCGTAAGCTACAATTGGAAAATGGAAGGCCGTTTGCGTGGTAATCGATAAGATAATTGGCTATTTTGATAATCCGTGGGATTACTCAATTTATATGTGTAAAAATATTTATAAGTTTTGTGTAGGAACTACACATTTTGGAGGAATTTAAGATGAAAAAATTCAACGTTACAGTAAATGGTACAGCATATGATGTAGAAGTTAATGAAGTGAAAGCAGCGGCTCCTGCAGCAGCTCCTAAAGCAGCTCCAGCAGCAGCTCCAGCTCCTAAAGCAGCTCCTGCACCAGCTCCTGCTGCAGCAGCAGCTCCAGTTCCAGCAGGTGCTGAAACTGTAAAAGCTCCAATGCCTGGTAAAATCTTATCTGTAGCAGTATCTGCTGGTCAAGCAGTTAAAAAAGGCGAAACTTTGTTGATTCTTGAAGCTATGAAAATGCAAAATGAAATCGCAGCTCCTCATGATGCTGTAGTTTCCGAAGTTCGCGTATCTGCTAACCAAACTGTATCCACTGGCGATGACATGGTTGTTCTTGGCTAATACCAAGTGTTGTATGACGTGGCTGCGCCACGTCATCTAACAATTTTATATTTGTGAAAGGGGAACGCATATGGAGGCTTTTGCTGTTGCGATACAATCTGTTATTAACGATAGCGGGTTCCTCGCATTTACAACAGGCAATGCTATTATGATTCTTGTAGGTTTGATCCTATTGTATTTAGCATTTGCTCGTGAGTTCGAACCATTATTGTTGGGTCCGATTGCGTTTGGTTGTTTACTTGCCAATATTCCTCGTAACGGTTTCGAAGAAGGCGTTATGGCGCTTATTAGTGCAGGTATCTCCCAAGAAATCTTCCCACCTTTAATTTTCCTTGGTGTAGGTGCAATGACTGACTTTGGTCCACTCATTGCCAATCCTAAAACATTGCTTTTAGGGGCTGCAGCTCAAATTGGTGTATTTGCTGCCTTAGGTGGCGCAATGATGCTTGGCTTTACAGCTCAAGAAGCGGCTGCTATTGGTATCATCGGTGGTGCTGATGGTCCTACATCCATTTACTTAGCTACTAAGCTAGCTCCTCATTTGTTAGGTGCTATCGCGGTTGCCGCATATTCCTATATGTCTTTGGTACCGTTGATTCAACCACCTGTAATGAAACTCTTCACTACTCAAAAAGAACGTGAAATCGTTATGGAACAATTGCGCGAAGTAACACGTTTTGAAAAAATCGTGTTCCCAATCGTTGCAACGATCTTCATTTCCTTATTGCTTCCTTCCATTACATCCCTTTTAGGTATGTTGATGTTAGGTAACTTGTTCCGTGAATCTGGCGTAACTGATCGTTTGTCCGATACTTCTCAAAACGCATTGATCAATACAGTTACAATTTTCTTAGCAACTGGTACTGGCTTGACAATGAGTGCGGAACACTTCTTAAGCTTAGAAACCATCAAAATTATTCTTTTAGGCTTATTCGCATTTATTTGCGGTACAGCTGGTGGTGTATTGTTCGGTAAATTGATGAGCTTAGTAGATGGTGGTAAAACAAATCCACTTATTGGTTCTGCCGGTGTATCCGCGGTTCCAATGGCAGCTCGCGTATCTCAAGTAGTAGGTGCGAAAGCTAACCCAGCTAACTTCTTGCTCATGCATGCTATGGGACCTAACGTAGCTGGCGTTATTGGTACGGCAGTAGCTGCAGGTACAATGCTTGCTATGTTGTCTAACCACTAATAATTTAATATTTATTCACCCAGGTGTACCTAAATAGGTACACCTATTGGTGAATCAAAAAGCCCTTGGTCATTATGTAATCATACATAAAAGGGAATATTTGCAATAAATGCTTTTCAGATCGGTCATTAGGTGATTAGCAAGATTTCACAGAATAACCTTCTAGTGCTTTAAATATAGTAGAGGTGGTCACTTGTTATCAATTGAATTAAAAATACTGATTTGTTTTGTTTGGGCATTTATTGTTTTTTTTATTACTGCACTGATTATCGGTGCTGAAGGTAAAGCTAAATGGTTTCAGCAGAGAACTAAATATTCTTGGTTTAATCGCCGAGGTTTTCTTGGTGAAACTTTATTATTTGGGTATCCTAAAACAAGAGAGGGATATGGGATTACTTTTATAATGGCCTCTGCCATTGGTATCGTAGGTTATATTTTATATCTCTTATAATTATGTCAGTGCATTTCTCTGAAGGGAGATGATGATGTATGGGTACTGCAGAACAAACCTTAATCGTCCTTGCAGTCATGGCTGTTTTATTCGTTACGGAAATTATTCCTCTAGCTATTACTTCTTTAGGCGGCGCAATTACATTAGGCCTTATGGGTATTATTACTCCTAAGGTTGTATTCTCTGGTTTATCTGATAGTACAGTTGTGTTGTTTGCAGGCATGTTCGTTGTTGGTGCTGCATTATTCTATACTGGTTTGGCTCAAAAAATTGGGGAAACCGTAGTATCTCATGCAGGGACTAGCGAAAATGGCTTGATGCTTGCGATTATGCTTGTAACAGCTACCATGTCCGCATTTTTATCTAACACTGGTACAACAGCTGCTTTACTTCCTGTAGTTGTTGGTATCTGTGCTGTTGCTAAGATTCCTGCATCTCGTCAATTGATGCCTTTAGCATTCGCTGCAGGTATCGGTGGTATCATTACAATGGTTGGTACACCACCTAATATCATTGTAAGTGGTACATTGACTAAATTTGGTATTGAACCATTTGGTTTCTTTGAGTTTGCTTGGATTGGCATTCCTTTGACTATCGCTACTATCGTATTCATGATGCTCATTGGTAAACATTTATTACCTAAACATGAAATTACTGATGCCGGTGATGTAGAACAAGAAGTAGCTGCTGAAGATATTTCTAACGATCCTAAGAAACAATTGTTCTCCGGACTTATTCTTTTAGGTGTAATCCTTGCCATGATTTTAGGTGAACCATTGAAAGAACACTTTGGTATTAACTTACCGTTGAGCATGGTTGCTGTTATTGGTGCAATGCTTTGCGTATTAACTGGTTGTTTGAATGAAAAACAAGCTTACACATCTATTGACTGGGTAACAATTTTCTTGTTTGCTGGTATGATGCCAGTGGCAACTGCACTTGATCAATCTGGTGCAGGTAAAATGATTGCTGATGCAGTAATTGGTGTTATGGGTTCCGATCCTAGTCCTTACTTTGCAACAGGCGTATTGTTCATTTTGTCTTGTGTTATGACGCAATTTATGTCTAATACTGCATCTTGTGCATTATTGGCTCCTATCGGTATCTCCATTGCTCAAGGTATGGGTGCTGATCCTCATGCTGTATTGATGGCTATCGGCGTTGCCGCATCCTGCGCATTCGGTACACCTGTAGGTACACCTCCAAATACATTAGTACTTGGTCCTGGTCAATACAAATTTACTGACTATGTAAAAGCTGGCGTTCCATTGATTTTAGTTTGCTTCGTAGTAAGCTTAATTATCATTCCAATGGTATGGCCATTCTTCCCTGGTAAATAATAGGGAATAGGTTACTCTACTATACAAGCACACACGAGGTCGAATCGTAAGATTCGGCCTCGTTTTTTATGATTTTAGTCTATATGATTTTAATATAGATTACATATAAGTGTAATCAAAAGCAATATGAATTAAACTAATTTGCATGATTAATTTTACACAATTGACTACATCGAAAAAAATATGATATAGTATATTGTGTAAGATATAATAATGTAATGTTGAATAAGGAGGTCATCTATGACAAAAGAAAGATTTAACATGTTAGTTGGTTCTATTGGTGCATTTATTGGTGTATTTGTATTTTTAGCCTATATCCCACAAATAATTGCTAATCTTCATGGTCAACCTAGTCAACCATGGCAACCATTATTTGCAGCAGTATCCTGTTTGATCTGGGTATTATATGGTTGGACAAAATCACCTAAACGTGATTATATTTTAATCGTACCAAACCTTGCAGGCGTTATTTTAGGTACACTAACATTCTTAACATCTTTCTAAGTGCTATAAGAAAAAAATAGTATTATTGTTATATAGTGAATAATAGTAAAGATATTACTTTACTTTATAAATATAAATGAGGTCGAATCGTATGATTCGGCCTTTTTTAGAGTGAAGTTTATATGTTAGATTAAAATATAGATAAGCGTTAAATCTGTTGTAATAAAAAAATAGTTTTTATGATAATAAATATTGATAATTGAATTCCTAGTATAATAGTACGTATTTTAATTGAAATGATAATTAGTGCATTCTCAATTATTGATTATTAAACTCAATTACATAAATGAAAAGAAATATCAAAATGCATATGAATATAGGCTTTTTATGATAAAAAGGAACAATTATTATGCAAAATATTCTATAATTTTTTATCATTTTCATTTGACTTTCAATTTGAACTGTGTGATAATGAGAACATAAGTTGAGGCAAGTGCCTTTCTAAATGATAATAAAAAGTTCTGATCTATATTTTGATGGAGGTCCTAATTATGAGAGTTATTGCTGATGGTTGCATTAAATGTGGTTCTTGCGCATCTGTTTGCCCAGTTTCCTGCATTACTGAAGGCGAAACTAAATACGAAATTGGCGATGCTTGCATCGATTGCGGTTCTTGCGAATCCGTTTGCCCAGTTTCTGTAATTTCCGCTGAGTAATCACAAATAAAACACGCCCCTCATTGAGGGGCTTTTTATTTTGCCTAAATTTGCGTAACTTAGTATAATAGGACTATTAAGAATTATATTATAGTAAGGGAGTTAATCTTGTTTTATACAGTACTTATCATTTGGTTATTATTGGACCAATTAACTAAATATTATGTAATGAATCATTTTTTGTTAGGTGAATCTTTACCTGTTATTCCTAATGTATTTCATCTTACCTATATTATTAATCGCGGTGCAGCCTTTGGCATGTTAGCGAATCAACGATGGTTTTTCTTACTAGTGGCTTTTGTTCTATTAGCTGTTTGTGCTTTTTATTGGAAGCGATTAGCTAAGGGCCATTGGACTTTGCAAATCGGATCCGCCTTATTAGTCGCAGGTGCAATTGGTAATGGCATTGACCGATACATGATTCATGGGGTAGTGGACTTTTTTGATTTTCGTGTATGGCCTATTTTTAATGTGGCAGATATTGGTATTTGCATAGGTGTAGCTTTTGTTGTATTTTATTTGTTTTCATTGAAAGAGGACCATGAATAGCTTTCATTATTAGGGTCCTTTATAGATCATTGACTTGATTCGTCAATAAATATATATCTTATACTTGACTCAAAGAGGAATAGAGGATGAATGAATATATTGTAAGTGCTGAGCAAGAAGGCATGAGACTAGATGTATTTTTAACTGAACAGATGGAAGGATCTCGTAGCTATATTCAAAGTTTAATTAAAGGTGGTCATGTTACAGTAGGTGATAAAGTAGGAAAGGCTAATCTTCGGCTTACACCTGATACTGTCATTCATGTAGAAATCCCAGAGCCCGAATCGATTGAGGTTAAACCTGAGGATATCCCTATAGATTATTTATACGAAGATCACGATATTGTTATTGTTAATAAACCTCGTGGCATGGTGGTACATCCTGCAGTAGGGAATTATTCTGGAACCCTTGTAAATGCTCTATTATTCCATTGTAAGGACCTATCAGGTATTAATGGTGAAATTAGGCCAGGTATTGTGCATCGCTTAGATAAAGATACGTCTGGTGTTATGATGGTGGCAAAAAATGATGCAGCACACATTGGTCTAGCAGAGCAAGTAAAAGTACATTCTGCAAGACGTACGTACTGGGCGCTAGTACAAGGCAATATTGTAGAAGAAAAGGGGACTATAAAGGCGCCTATTGGACGCCATCCTAAGGACCGTATGAAAATGGCTGTTGTCTTTGAAAACAGTAAAGATGCAGTAACACATTTTAAAGTATTGGAGCGTTATGGTCATCAAACATTGGTTGAATGTAATTTGGAGACTGGCAGAACCCATCAAATTCGTGTTCACTTTGCTCATATTGGACATCCTGTTGTTAATGACCCATTTTATGGATATAGACGTATGGATTTTCCTATAGAAGGGCAAGCATTACATTCTAAATCGTTAGATGTTAAACACCCTATTACAGGTGAAGAAATGCACTTTGAAGCACCGGTACCAGCTGACTTTGAGGCGTGCTTAGAATTTGCTAAGACCTACCGTGAAGATAAACGAAAATAGTCTAAATGTTTACATTGATTGTCTAAGTACTTATTTTTACTACTTATTTGGATATAGGGGCATAGAACAATCCTATGCTGTAAGGGCGTATATATGGAAAAGAAACGCTTACTAATGGATCAAGACGCTATAATGCGTGCGATTCGTCGTATTAGTCATGAAATTTTAGAACGCAATAAAGGTTTATCTAATGCGTTAATTGTAGGTATTGAACGGCGTGGTGTCATTTTGGCAAAACGTTTACAAGCGGAAATTGAGCGTATAGAAGGTATTCATATTGATTGTGAGTCTTTGAATGTTGCAGTGTATCGTGATGATCGTGATGCTCGTCCTAAAGAGGGGGAACCGTGTACGATTGATACAACGGAAAAGACAATTATTCTTGTAGATGATGTTTTGTATACGGGCCGTACCATTCGTGCTGCTTTAAATGCATTAATGACGGCTGGTAGACCAAGATCTATTCAATTGGCCGTTCTCGTCGATCGTGGTCATCGTGAATTGCCTATACGAGCGGACTATGTAGGTAAAAATATTCCTACATCACATCTTGAAAGTGTACGCGTTGCCGTCGCTGATCTGGATGGTGAAGAAGGGGTTACAATACAGGAATAATCTGTATTGTAACCCCTTCTTCTTTTTGAGTATTACCATATAATAAGATGATTAACTTAATAAAATTAAATTATTTGACTCTTATATTTATGTGCAGAATGTTTCTACTAGATCGTAGTTCTGCTTATTTTATGTATTGTGGCGTATAGGTGTAGTCCATATGACCCATTCGTTTAACTTCATTATGTAAGCATAAGGCCTGTATATCTGTAGCTAATGTATCAATTTGATGCATCGTTTGTCCCAACGTATTTAATTCATTAGGTGCTTTGGCCCATTTTTGAATAAGTGGTATTTCAAAATCATTTCGAAGCCATTGACGACCTCTATCGTTGAAGGCAAGTAAACGAGCATATTGTGGACCTTCTTGCATAGCATTTTGCAATACATCTTTTTGGATTCCTAGAGCGAGATAGGCCCCCATCCGTTGTAAACGTGCATAGGTATAGCGCTTTGATTTTATATGCTCCATAGCCAAGTTCCACGTAGGTTGTTGAGCTGCTTTAGACCATAAGTGTTCAATACCTTCGTTGAACTCCCCAAAGCTTTCCAGCTTGGTTGTTGATGTACGACGACTTAAGGAATGGATTATATCATAGTAGCGGTTATAGTTTACATAAGCACCATTAGAAATTATATTAGTCATATCGTCTGCAATAGTCTTAGGAATGATTGACTGAAGTTGTAACTCTATTTTACTATTTAGTGTATTTAATTTTGTTAATGTAGTTGCAGTTGAATTTGAATTTGAATTTGAAGTTGTATTTGTATTTGTATTTGTATTTGTACTTGCACTGGTCGTTGTATCTATATCTGTAGAAGTGTAGATACTATTTTTATTACAATTGTTACTACCTGTAGCCATATTTGTTATAAGTTTACGCAATGCTGTACCAGAAGGAAAATCTTTTGTAATATTCGCGTCGTGATGATCTGATGTGCGTAAGATTGGTATATATTTTAAGGAAGGATAATAGGTAAGTCCTGCCCGAATATATTCAAGTCCTAACAGTGCATTAGGGGTGTTGAGCATCTCTGTATTAAGGGCTTTACGGAAGGCAGAGCCATAGGACATACCTTCGTTAATATAGGTCCGTAATACTGTTTGAGTACTTTCACAATCCATACGTTTAGTTATATCAACGAGTGTATCTAGATCAGCCGTTTCAGAACCAAAGGAGAGTGCATCGATATGTAAAGCTTTTACCATGCGAATAGCACCTGTTCCAAACAGTTGTGCACTACCCAAAGAATAGAGTGTAGGTAGCTCGATAACGATGTCTGCACCACCGAGAATAGCCCAACGAGCACGGTCAAATTTAGAAAAAATAGCAGGTTCTCCTCGTTGTACAAAGGAACCACTCATGATACAAATGCGCAGCGCTTCAGGATGCTCTTGTGCTAAGGTATGTAATTGATGCGCATGTCCATTGTGAAATGGATTATATTCACAGATGATACCGATTGTTTTCATAGTGACTCCTTTCATTATTGTTAGTGTAACAAAGCGAAGAAATGCTGTAAATAACATTTCATGATATCCATATAAAAGGTCTGGTTATAGAAATGATGTTATGTGCAAATATTAAGTTTAGTATAGATTTTCTTGACACTATAGGCTATAATTAACTGTAAATGCTGAATTGATGTGAGGTATATGATGAAACAAAATTGGAAACGTACATTACAAGGGGCTCTGCTCGGTGCTGTGCTGCTAGCAATGGCGGGATGTGGCTCTACAAATGTAATGGATACATATAGTTTTGGCCATCAAGTTATCCGTGCTGGTCAATCTGAAATTACCATTGCTTTGCCTTATGAAATGGGTAAAAGTACAAAAAATATGTCTGATAAGGGGTATCCAATCGATATTTATGGATCTGTTACAGAACATATGGTAATTGAGGTTGAGGCTTTACGGCCTGGTGAAAATAAACCGTTACCTACGGTAGATGAGTATATTAATCACAGTAAGTCTGAATTTGCTAAAGTAGGCGCGACCATCAAAGAAGAGTCCGTAGCATTAGAAGGTGCATCTGCTAAAAAGCTTGATGTTACTGTTACATCGCAAGGACAAATATTTAGAATTTCTCAATACGTATTCTTAGATCATGGCGTATTGTGGAATATAGTCTACCAATATCCTGAAAAGGATCAGGTAGGTGCTGATATCAGCAAAGAAATTCAAAACAAGATTCAAGTTACACAACAGAAAGAGGGTTAATCGATGAACGTATTAGTAGTTAACTGCGGTAGTTCTTCTTTGAAATATCAATTACTTGATATGACAACTGAAACAGAATTGGCAAAAGGTCTTTTTGAAAAGATTGGTGATCAAGATGCTATCTTCACTCACAAACGTCCTAATGCAGATAAATTAGAACGCATTGAACCAATTTTGAACCATAAAGAAGCGCTTCGCATTTTGCTAGATATTTTAGTTGATGCTGAATTTGGTGTTATTTCTTCCATGGATGAAATCGATGCTGTAGGTCACCGTGTAGTACACGGCGGTGAAAAATTTGCTGATTCCGTATTGATTACTCCAGCAGTTATGGAAGCATTGGAAGAATGTGCTTCTCTTGCACCATTGCATAACCCACCAAACATTCAAGGTATTGAAGCTTGTGAAGCTATTATGCCAAATGTACCTCAAGTTGCTGTATTTGATACTGCATTCCATCAAACTATGCCAAAAGAAGCATATATGTATGCGCTTCCTTACTCTTATTATGAAGATTATGGTATTCGTCGTTACGGCTTCCATGGTACATCCCATAAATATGTAGCGCAACGTTGTGCAGAATTAATGGGTAAACATATGACTGATCTTCGTATTATCACATGCCACTTGGGTAATGGTTCCTCTGTGGCTGCTATTAAAGGTGGTCGCTCCATCGATACTACAATGGGCTTTACTCCATTGTCCGGTTTGATCATGGGTACGCGTACAGGTGATATTGACCCTGCTATCGTTCCATTCTTGATGGAAAAAACAGGTATGACCTATGAAGAAATCGATAGAGTTATGAATAAAGAATCCGGTGTATTAGGGATTTCTGGTGTATCCAATGACTTCCGTGTGATTGAAGAAGCTGCTGCTAACGGCAATAAACGCGCACAATTGGCATTGAATATGTTCCATTACAAAGTTCGCCGTGTAATCGGTGCCTTTGCTGCTGTTATGGGCGGTGTAGATGCTATCATCTTTACTGCTGGTATTGGTGAAAACGGTATTGGTAACCGTGATGCAATCTGTAACGGTTTGGAATACTTAGGTACTCGTATTGATTCTGAACGCAATAATGTTCGTGGTAAAGAACAAGAAATCAGTGTTGAAGGCTCTAAGGTTAAAATCTTCGTAATTCCTACAAACGAAGAAATCATGATTGCTCGTGATACTCAACGTATTACTGCAGCGTTGAAAAAATAATATAGTTCGCATCTGAACTGAGTGACTAATAGAGTCATAAAACCCCGTCTATATCTCGGATATGGACGGGGTTTTTGTAGTTTTTATGCATAGAATATCTTATAATAGGATGTATAGTTATTAATTAGTGATTTCTTTAAAAGGGGTAAAGCATGACAGTATTATATAAAGAAAAATCTCAGCGCACCAGAAGTGCAGAGTTATTGGTAGTATTTTTTGTGATTTTATTGTTGTGTGCAGCAGCTTATACAACGTATCGCAGTATTCAATTACATACGGTTTTATTAGCTGAGTATTTTATTGAAATCATGGCCATCATTGTTATGGTTAAACAGGCTGTTAGTCGATATACATATATTTTGACAGATACAAAGCTTGTGATTGAAGAGCACTCTATCTTTAGAAATCGCCATTTTGAAGTAGATTATAACATGATTGATGGGGTGTTCAAGTTTGAACGTGAGTTGTTGACAAATATTAAATACCGCTATAAATATAGAAAATGTTCTACCTCTGACCCGCGCCCGATTTGGTCTCTTGTGTATTCTATTGTAGATGGAAATAAAGTTAAAAATGGTCGTTTGCTGTTGAAAGCCGACGATAGATTCTTTGAAATATTAGAAGAGCATGTGCCTGGCCGTATTCGTGTGCCTCAAGCGGATATTGTATTTTATGCAGCGGTGCGAGCTGATGCGGTAAAACATGGGGAAGATGTACAAGAATATTATGAAAGATTAATTTCTTCAGAAGAAGATAAAGGAACAACTATGTAAGGGATGGTAAGTTCTGGGGGATAGGCAGGATAGTTTAGTTATACCAAGAATTTTATGTACAAGTTTTTTAATACGAAGGAGCGTATATGGCTGGATTATATTTGGCGAGTCAATCACCACGTAGAACTGAATTATTAACACAGGTTGGGATTGATCATACTGTTGTATCCAGTACTTATGAGGAATCTAATGAGGGTTACGACAACCCTATTGAAATGGTGAAAGCCCAAGCATTAGGTAAGGCTCGTTGTGCTGTAGGTGTTCCAGACGGAAGTATTGTGTTAGGCGCAGATACTATTGTTGTCCTTGATAATAAAGTATTAGGAAAGCCACATGATGAATCCGATGCACGCCATATGTTGGAGCATTTATCGGGTAGAGCACATTCTGTAATCACTGGAGTCGCGTTACTCATCAAAGGGGAGGAGATAGTTTTTCACAATGAAACAAAAGTATATTTTAAACAATTAGCACCCTTTGAAATCGAGTCTTATATTGCTAGTGGGGAACCGATGGATAAGGCTGGAGCTTATGGCATCCAAGGAAAAGGCGCACTATGGGTAGATAAAATAGAGGGTTCTTATACTAATGTGGTAGGGTTACCAGTTGAACATGTATACGATGAACTTTGCAAGGCGTTAGGGGCTAAATAACACTAGCGCATCAGATGAATCGTGTTATAATTGGCTGTGCTGTGCTGTGCTGTGCTGTGCTGTGCTGTGCTGTGCTGTGCTGTGCTGTGCTGTGCTGTGCTGTGCTAAATAAATTTTAAGAGAGTAGATGTGTTTGTTGCTTGATTTACAAATGGTGTTATCTATTTGAATGGAGAGATTCTATGGAAGTACCAACAGTAAGTGTAAAAGATATGTTACCATTCCAGCGACCTCGAGAAAAATTTCTCGCCTTAGGTCCATCACATATGGCGATGGAGGAGTTGTTGGCTATTTTATTACGTACAGGGGTAAAGGGGCAATCTGCGATTTCTTTGGCAAGTGATATTGTACAATCCTTTGATGATGGTGTTTATGGTCTTAACCGAATGACCGTAGATAATCTGATCAAAATCAAGGGTATTGGTAGAGATAAAGCAGTGACGCTATGTGCAGCACTTGAAATGGGTAGGCGATTAGGGGAGTTAAAGATTAAAGAGACTTATGAAGATTTTTCGCAACCTTTTGTAATAGCTCAATATGTGATGGAGCGACTGCGTCACGAAGATGTGGAACATGTGTGGGCTGCCATGCTAACATCTCGAAATAAGCTTATTCAGTTGGAACATATCTCTAATGGTGGATTAGTATCAAGCCTTGTAGAGCAAAGAGCAGTATTTAAAAAAGCTATAGCATGCAATGCGGCGGCTATTATTCTAATCCATAACCACCCGTCAGGTGATAGTAGACCAAGTGATGAAGATATACGGCTAACGAAAATGTTTGTTAGTGCTGGTCAATTTATGGGGATTCCTGTACTTGATCATATTGTTATAGGGGATAATGAATTTACGAGCCTCAGCGAAATTGGTAAATTGAGCTGAGCCTAAATAAACTGAACAAAGCCAAGTAAGATTATTAAAAGCACTCATTTTGAACTATACCTAATTTTGACGCATGGGTAAGTTCCTATAAATGAGTGCTTTTCCTTATTGTGTATGAGATTATATGTATGAAGTTATGTAATTTTTATGTATGACTTATGAGTACAGGGATTATGCGTTATCTGTGCTTTTAACAAAAGGAAAGGTACTGATATCAATGGAAAAAGTCGCGTTATATATGGTAAAATGGAATGATGATGTAATGAAGGAGAAATTACTATGAGTTCCATTTTACCTACTCTAGGAAAAGATGTAAGTATAGATATTGGTTCCATACAAACGCGCCTCATGGGGGGGACGCGAGGGACTGTTATAAGCGAACCATCGATTATAGCAACTGATACAAAACAAGAAAAAGTAGTAGCCGTTGGTGATGAAGCGGCGCGCCTCGTATTGCGCATGCCCGATATGTGGCGTCCGTTAACGCCTTTAAAGGATGGATTTATCGTTGACTATCGTGTTATGCATACTATGCTTAGCTACTTTCTTAATAAGGTGTCTAATGCGTTGCGTCGAGCCCGCGTTGTCGTAGGGGTTCCTTGTGGCATGACCGATGTTGAGCAACGAGCTATGATGGATGCTGTTATTCAAGCTGGTGCTCGAGAGGTATTCCTCATTGAACGACCTGTGGCAGCTGCTATTGGTTGTGGTGTGCCTATTTTTGAAGCGCAAGGATCTATGGTTATTGACATCGGTGGTGGCACTATTGATATGGGGATTGTTTCTTTAGGTGGTATCGTAGATAGCAAAACAATTCGTTTTGGTGGTTCTGATATTAATAATGCCTTATTGCGCTATGTGCGTGAGTGTTTTGGCGTTATCGTATCTGATGAGACCATATTAGATATTAAGCATACATTAGGTACAGCTATCGCTCCTTTAGAGGATGCAGAGTATGCCTTTCAGGGGCGCGATATGATGAACGGCTTAGGTAGACGTTGTGTGATTCATCAATCTGAAGTGTACCAAGTTGTAAATGAATGTTTGATAGGACTCTTGGATGAGGTTAAGCAAATGATTCGTGCTACGGCACCAGAAATCGTGGCTGATATTATGCAACATGGCATATGGCTTACTGGCGGTACGGCAAGACTATCTGGCTTAGCGGATCGGATTGGTACTGAAGTAGGTGTACCTGTTCACGTTCCTGAAGCACCTGAAACAAAAGTTGTGGTAGGCCTTAATGGGGCCTCATCTGATTTGGTGAGCTTATCGCGTTTTATTGTAAATTCTAAGAATAGAAAGGGCCGAGACTAGCATGATACAGTCAGATAAAAAGTTAATTATCATCGTTGTCATTGGTTGTATCCTAATGGCATTGCTCGGCTTTGCGTGGAAGCAACGGACTAGTATTCCCTTTGTTACGGTTACCCTTGAAGGAATTACAACGCCTTTCTCTTATGGGTCAGCTCGTTTATTAGAGGGCGTCCAAACTAGCTTTACAGTACTTAATAATGCTATTTTCTCTACTATCGAACGTGAAGAGGAAGCATCTCGTAAAGCTACATTGGAACAAAAGGTAGTTAACTACGATGAAGTAGTAGCAGAGAATATTCGCCTTCGTCAGCTTTTAAACTATAAGAGTAGCCATCCAGAATTCTCCATGACCCTAGCAGGTATCATTACAAAGGATTACGGTACTTGGACAAATACTTTCACCATTGATAAAGGGAGTGAAGAAGGTATGGCAGTTAATATGGCTGTTGTTGTACCTAGTGGTGTCGTTGGTTTTATTACAGATGTATATCCGCATTCTGCTCGCGTTCAAACCATTCTTGATCCGCGTAGCGCAATAGGTATCCTTGTACAACGACCTGAATCTCGTTTGTCTGGCGTTGTAAAAGGTAATGGCAATACACCTCGTACACCATCTATGGTAAATATTGCTCGCGATGGTGATGTATTGGTAGGTGATAAGTTGATTACCTCTGGATATGGAGGCATTTATCCGAAAGGTCTACCTGTTGGCAACGTGCAATCTATCGAAAATGATTCGGAAGGATTTGTTAAAAATGCGGTAGTCACACCGAGTGTAGATTTTCATCGTTTAGAAGAAGTTTTTGTGCTTACCTCGTCTTCTCTAAGTGCACCACAAAAACCAGAACTTGAACCTAAACTTGTGCCTCAAACACAACGAGATCAAGTAGAGGGTGCAAAGGGGGCCGTTAAACAATGATGCGTCTAGCTTTAGTTCTCTCTGGATTTTTAATATATTTTATACAAGCGCAATTATTGCCTACTATTTTTCATACAAATTGGTTACCAAACTTAATTTTGACGATAATTGTTATGATTACTTTATTTAAAGGTCGTCGTATGGGGCTGATATCCGCTGTTGTTGGGGGTATCGTACATGATGTATTGATATCTAACTTTTTTGGGCTCCATCTATTCCCTTACGTAATTGTGGTATACCTACTATCTGCCGTAAAGCATCGTATCTATGAAGAACGCTGGTATTGGTCTAGCGGTATAGTAGCTATTTGTACGCTACTAGATGGCGTTATTCGTAGCTTTATGATATTAGCTAGTGGTGGCGATTTGCACTTTGGACTATACTTGTGGCATATGGTATTACCCGTGATGTTCTGGAATGGCTTGTTAGGCGCTATTGTGCATGGTTTGTTATGGCGTAAAGATGATGAACAACAAGGTTATATTTGGTAAGGATTAAGGGGGTGAAAGAGTGCTTGAAGGCCTCTATAAACGAAGAAAAACGAATCGCTTTGATGTACTCTTTTACATTGTAGCCGGCATATTTATAGTCTTGGCATTACGCCTGATGTCGTTGCAAATCTTGTCTGGTGGTTATTACCAAGCTAAGGCAGAAGGCAACCGTTTGCGCATGGTATCCATGACAGCTGCTCGTGGTATTATGTACGATCGAAATGGTCAGATCTTAGTAGGTTCTAGACCGGCATACACTATCTCCATTTTGCCTACGGGGAAGGCTCTAGACGAAGGTGAAGTTGCTAAGTTGGCAACTTTGCTGAAAATTAAACCAGAAGATATTACAAAAAAGGTAAATGATCATAAATATGGTTATGAGCCAATTCGTATTGCTAATGATATTTCTATGGATGTAGTTACAAGCATCGAAGAGCATCGTCATGAATTACCAGGTGTTACCATAGATGTAGAACCACTTCGCTATTATCCATATGAAACGATGGCTTCTCAGCTCTTTGGTTATGTGGGTGAAGTGAGCGAAGAAGAATTAGAAGAGCTAAAACAGCAAGATCCAAATACCCTTATTAGTGGTGGTACTATTTTAGGCCGTTCTGGTCTTGAAAAACTATATGATTCCATCTTGCGTGGTACTGATGGTGGTAAACAGGTAGAGGTTGATGCTACAGGCCGACCGGTTGCGGAGGTAGATAGAAAGCATACAGTGCCTGGATCTAATATCCATTTGACAATAGATGCAAATCTACAAAAGGCTGCTGAAGAAGCTGTTAAGAACCAATTAGAACAGTTGCGTGCCCAAGGCATTCCAGCTCAAGGAGCTGCTGTAGTAGCAATGGATCCAAATACGGGTGCCATTTTGGCCATGGTCAGCGCCCCTGAGTTTAATCCTAACTGGTTTGCGAAAGGGATTACAACGGCACAGTGGAATCAATTGAATAACGATAAGAATCATCCATTTGATAATAAGGTTATTTCTGGTGAATATCCACCAGGTTCTCCGTTCAAGATTATTACAGGTACGGCGGCTTTAGACCTGAAAAAGGTTACCCCTGAAGAAATGATTTTTGATAGTGGTAAACATTGGCTTATCGATAAACGAAATGCAGAAGGTGAAGCATTAGGGTGGCTTAACTTTAATAAAGCTCTTGCAAAATCAGATAATGTTTACTTCTATGAAATGGGCAATCGCGTTGGCATAGAAGGACTTGTAAAATATGCTGGCTACTTTGGTATTGGCGAAAAGACAGGCATCAATCTTGTTGGTGAGGCCTCTGGTAATATGGCAAGTCCTGCTTATAAACGCAAAGTGTATGATGAAGATTGGTATTTAGGTGAAACCTTTGATGCGGCCATAGGTCAGTCTTTTACTTTGGTGACACCATTACAAATGGCTGTTATGCTCAGTGAAGTAGCAAATGGTGGCATTAAATACCGCCCATATGTAGTGAGCCGTATTGATAATAAGGATGGCACGCCAAAAGAAATCTTTGGCCCAGACAAGCTCGGTATCTTACCTGTACCAAAAAATATTATGGATCTTGTTCGCGAAGGCTTGCGTGATGTTACTAATGAAGGTGGTACAGCAGGGGAGTTGTTTAAAGGATTCCCTATTGATGTAGCTGGTAAAACAGGTACTTCAGAGAATGCACATGGCAGAGATCACGGCTGGTTTGTAGCCTATGCACCATATGATAAGCCACAAATTGTAGTGGTTGCACTTGTTGAGCAAGGTAGCTTTGGTGCGGGCTCTGCAGGGCCTATCGTACGAGATATATTGGCTGCGTACTTCAATGTACCAGTGAATAAGAAATCTAATGATACAAATAGTAAGAGCAATAAGGAAACTGCTACGGGGACAAGTATTAATAAAGGGCAAAAACCTCAGAATGCGGTAACTAGTGGACAACCAAGAAAGGATTAGTATGGGCGAGATAATCGGCGTTGTATCCGGTAAGGGGGGCGTAGGTAAGACTACGATTACCGCTTGCTTGGGTTCAGCCTTAAGCAATGCAGGGCATCACGTATTGCTCTGTGATGGAGATTTTGGATTGCGCGATTTAGACCTTGTGTTAGGTGTGGCAAATGAAATTATTTACGACGCACTAGATGCGAGCAAAGATAAAGACTATATGGATGATGCTATCGTATCAATTGCTGAAAACTTAGATTTTCTACCAGCTAGCCAAAGTGCTCGTTGGGAAGATATAGGTCGTAAGAAATATAAAAAATTAGTCCGTCGCCTCTGTGAGGAATATGATTATATTTTAATCGATGCTCCTGCTGGTATCGGCAAGGGCATAGAGGCTATTTTAGAATTAGTAAATCGCTGTATCGTAGTGACACATCCATTATGGGTGTCCTTACGTAATGGGGCACGCATGATTCAAGTATGTCAGGAGCATAATATTCGTGATTATGCCATTGCTTTTAACGCGGTACCTATCGACGGAGAGGATATCAATTTATATGATATGTTAGATGTTCTTCGCGCTGAATATGTAGGGGCTATAATCCCTTATGATGAGGATGTTCTGACCTATACACAAGATGGTCGTTTGTTAGAATTTGTTTCTAGTGAACTAAAAGCTGTGTTAGCACCTCTTGTAGATTATGTAACGACCGGTGATTGTTGGGAAGACTACGATGTACAAAAGCACTTTGATGCTTATGTAACTAAGAAAAAAGCATCTAAGGAGCAAGATAACATACCAAGTCTTGCGACAGTAGGTGAGTCTATTTTTGAGGATTCTAACAATGTTCATTACATTAATCGTGGTGGTTGGACCACGCAGCGCTTGTTGGTGCAAGGTAAACAAAGCTTGTGGCGCCGTAGCAAGTTGAAATAGGTGATATGATGTGGCGTAAAATATGGACAGATAGTGATTGGACTATCATCATATGTACTATATTACTTGTCGGAATTGGTCTTACAGCTATTGGTAGTGCTACCCATGTGAATCACGAGGCTATCGGTTTTGGTAGTCTAGTGATAAAACAACTCGTATTCTTTTTAGCAAATATAGCTGTCGTTATAGGTATGCAATTTCTAGATTACCATCGTATTAAAGGGTGGGGAAATATGATTTATGTGATTACCATGCTTATGTTAATCGCAGTCATGGTAGTTGGTACCTCCGCACTAGGTGCACAGCGTTGGATTCAATTGGGGCCAATAACTATTCAGCCTTCAGAGTTTTCTAAACTACTGATGATTATCTGTATGGCTAAAATGCTAGAACCGCGCATTGGCAAGTTAGATACCTTTAAATCCCTATTGATGCCAGTGTTATATGTAGGGATTCCTATCCTTCTCGTATTCTTACAACCTGACTTGGGGACATCCCTCGTATATATTGCTATATTTGTAGGGATGCTCTTTATATCTGGTATCAAAACAAAGCTTATAAAAATCATTGCGAGTGTGACTTTATTCTTGATGCCTTTGGGCTGGTTTGTGCTAAAAGAATATCAAAAACAACGTATTCTAGTATTTTTAAATCCAGATATTGATCCTTTTGGTTCTGGCTATCATATCATTCAGTCTAAGATTGCTATCGGGTCGGGTATGATTTTTGGTAAAGGAATCTTTAATGGCACTCAAAGTCAGTTGAACTTTTTACCAGAAAATCATACGGACTTTATCTTCTCTGTAATTGGCGAAGAATTTGGTTTTGTGGGATGCATTGTAGTATTGCTATTATTGTTTATGCTTATTTATCGCAGTATTCAAATAGCATATACCTGCAATGATAATTTTGGTATGTTATTAGCAACGGGTATCGGTACGATGTTTGCCTTCGAGGTGCTCGTAAACGTAGGCATGACGATTGGTATCATGCCTGTAACGGGGATTCCGTTGCCATTCCTTAGCTATGGCGTTAGTGCGCTAACAACTAATATGCTGAGCATTGGTATTTTAATAAATATCGCTAGACAGCGGACAAAATATATATTTTAATATCCTTTCATAGGATTGATTGTGAAAGAAGTCTTTCATTAAAGACGGAGGATGTATGATTCAATTAGATACGTCATGGTTACAACATGTCCAAAAGCCAGCTCGTTATACGGGCGGCGAATACAATAGTATCGTGAAAGATCACAGTACTGTTGATGTAACTATGGCTTTAGGTTTTCCCGATGTGTACGAAGTGGCCATGAGTCATTTGGGCATCAAGATTTTGTATGGTCTCGTAAACCGTCGTGAAGATGCGGTAGCAGAGCGCGTATTTGCACCGTGGCACGATATGGAAGAGGAAATGCGGAAACGTAATATTCCATTATTTTCCTTAGAAACACGTACGCCTATTAAAGATTTTGATGTGTTAGCATTTACGCTTCAATATGAAATGAGCTTTACTAACATTTTAAATATGCTCGATTTAGCAGGCATTCCTATGTATGCTAAGGATCGTGATTTAAAATTCCCACTACTTGTATGCGGAGGCCCTTGTGCGTATAACGTAGAGCCTATTGCAGATTTCTTTGATATCGTATCCCTCGGGGAATCTGAAGAGTGGGGTGATGAGTTTATCGACCTATTCAAAGCAGAAAAAGCGAAAGGCTTCCCAGGTGGTAAAGAAGGCTTCTTGTGCAAAGTAGCTCAAATTCCTGGTACCTATTGTCCAGCTCTATACGATGTTGAATATACAGAACAAGGCGATTTTAAATCGATTATGCCGCGTTTTGAAGACGTACCAGCAGCCGTTGAGAAACGTATTATAGAGGATGTAGAGAATGTATTCTATCCAACAAAGCCTGTAGTACCATTCCTTGATATTGTTCATGACCGTGCAGTTCTTGAATTGTTCCGTGGTTGTACTCGTGGTTGTCGTTTCTGTCAGGCCGGTATGCTATATCGTCCTGTCCGTGAAAAGACACCAGAGCGTTTGTTGCAAATTGCTAAAGATACGATTGCCAATACTGGGTACAATGAAATATCCTTGATGAGTTTAAGCTCTGCAGACTACTCCAAATTACCTGAGCTTGTAGATATGCTCATGGAAGAGTTTAAAGATAAACAAGTTAGTGTTAGCTTACCGTCCTTGCGTATCGACAGCTTCTCTATTGATATTGCGAAAAAGGTACAGCAAGTGCGCAAGAGCGGGCTTACCTTTGCTCCTGAAGCAGGTACGCAACGAATGCGTGACGTTATCAATAAAGGCGTTAGTGAAGAAGACTTATTGGCGGCCTGTACTAATGCTTTCAAATCTGGCTGGAATACAGTTAAATTATATTTTATGATGGGCCTTCCTACAGAAACAGACGAAGATTTGGCTGGTATTGCAGATCTTGCTTACAAGGTACTCGATTTACACCGTGAAATTACAGGGAAGCGAAATGGTTCTGTAACGGTGAGCGTATCCTTTTTCGTACCAAAAACACATTCTCCATATCAATGGTATGGTCAACAAGATGTGGAGGAAATCCATCGTAAACAACGTTACTTAAAGTCTCTCATCAATAATCGTAATATTTCCTACCACTACCATGATGGTTATACTGGTTACATGGAAGCCGCTTTTGCTCGTGGGGACCGCAGATTGTCTAAAGTTCTCGTAGAGGCTTGGAAGGCAGGTTGTAAATTCGATGGTTGGACCGAGTTTTTTAACTATGAAACTTGGTTGAAAGCATTTTCTGACTGCGGATTGGATCCTGCATACTATGCACGTCGCACCCGTGATTTCGATGAGCCATTGCCTTGGGATCATTTAGATTGCACTGTAAGCAAAGCCTTCTTAAAACGCGAGTGGGAACAAGCAGTAGAAGCGAAGCTTACAGGCGATTGTCGTCGAGCTCCATGTAAGGGCTGTAATGTATGTCCAGAGCTCAATACAGCTATTATTGACTATAAGGAGGGTGGCAGAGTTGAAAAAGTTACGTTTGGCCTTAAATAAAGGCGAAGAATTACGATTCCTGTCACACCTTGATTATGCTCAAGCTGTAGAGCGGATGATACGTCGAGCAGAAATTAAAATGGCGTATTCTGAAGGGTTTAACCCTCACATGAAAATTAGCTTCTCCTCTGCACTCGCCTTAGGCGTAACCGCAGCGGCTGAATATATCGATATGGATGTGCTCGAAGATGATAGTTTAGAGTCCATTATGGACCGCTTAAATCGTGTGGCGCCTCCTGGTCTTGAGGTCCTAGATGGTAAAGAAATGCCTGAAAAGGTGAAAAAGATGATGGCCATCTGTAACTTTGCTATCTATGAGGTAACAGGTCCTGTGACAGATAAAAATGCAGATTGGGATGCGTTACTTAAACCTTTTAATGAAGCAACGGAAATTTCTTATGAAAAGGTGACACCTAAGAAAACTCGTACCATTGATGTAAAAGAGTTTGTAAAAGAACCGGTCGTAGCCTCTATTAAGGATGACATGGTGACTCTTACAATGGGCATCGGTATTTATCCGCAAGGGACTATTAAACCTAGCGAAGTATGGAATCTTGGTAAAGAACAGTATAATTGGCCTATTACAACTAGCTACGAAATTCATCGTAAAGCAATTATGGTAGAAAACGAAAAAGGCCGCTATACGCCTTTAGAGATTAATTACTAATTATAATTTAGATGACAAAGAAGGGAGGGATAGGATGCATAAAATTTTGGTCAATGTTATGCGTGAAGAAATTCGTATGGCTGTTATCGACGAAGAAGGCCAGCTAGTGGACTTTGTCTTGGAGCGTACCGATGAGTCTCATATGGCAAATCATATGTACAAAGGCACAGTAAAGAACGTATTAAATGGTATGCAAGCGGCCTTTGTTGATATTGGGGGCTCTCAAAATGCGTATTTGAACCTTCAACAAGGGAAGGAACAGAAAATTTTGCCACGCCTATCTGTGGGGCAACAAATTCTCGTTCAAGTAGTGAAAGAAGAAATGCTCGGTAAAGGTGCCCGCGTGACTGCAGACGTCAGTTTGGCTGGTCGTTATATGGTACTATTACCATATTCTGAAGGCATGCATATTTCTAAGAAAATTACAGACGAAACCATGCGCAGTAAACTACAAGAATTGGCAACTCCTTATGTACAAGAAGGTTGCGGTTTTATCATTCGTACTGCAGCAGCTAAGGCCAGTGCCGATGAAATCGGTCGCGATATGGAGTATCTGTGGCGGACCTGGCAACATGTGTTGAAGCGCTTTAAGGTGGCGAAGAGCGGTACTGATTTATATAGTGACGCGGATTTCTGGTTCCGCCTTGTACGGGACTATGCGCATCGCAATGTAGAGGAAATTATCGTCGATTCCGATATGGGAGAATCCCGATTGCTGGACCTCTTAGGGCATGGACCTACGTCACAACAAATTAAAGTAACACGTCATCGTGATAGCACACCGATTTTTAAAGCAAATCACATTGAACCTCAATTGGAAGATCTTATCTCTCGCGATATTAATCTTCCTTCTGGTGGTTCAATCCGTATTGATCATACTGAAGCTCTTACCGTGTTTGATGTGAACTCTGCTCATTATACTGGCAAGTCTAATAAGCTGGAAGATTTAGCTTTCACAGTCAATAAAGAGGCGGCAAAAGAAATCTGTCGTCAATTGCGTTTGCGCGATATTGGCGGTATTATTGTGGTCGATTTTATCGATATGAAAGATAAAGAGCATCAACAAGAATTGTTAAAATTGTTGGGGGTACAAGCTAAGTTAGATAAAATGAAAACTGTTGTATGCGGCATTAGTTCGCTTGGCCTCGTAGAGATGACCCGAAAGCGAGCTCGCCAAGGTTTACAAACCTTGATGTTTGATACATGTCCTCAATGCGGTGGTACGGGCTATATGTTGTCAGGCCGCACCGTGTATATGCAGATTGTGCGTCGTATCCGCGAGTTATTTAAGTCGGGACGTATTAAAACGAATCTAGAAATCGAAGTTCATCCGGAGGTGGCTCAGTATTTAACAAAGGCTGTTCTCGAGGATTTAGGTGAGTCCATAGGTCGCAAGATTTCTATTGTGGTAAATCCACAAATTAGTCGAGAAGGGTATTCCTTGATGGCTATAGCTGAATAAGTAAGTAGTTTGTTTATAGGTGAGGATAGTGTCTATATTTGAAATTATATTAATTAGTATAGGCCTAGCGATGGATGCCTTTGGTGTATCTATCGGTAAGGGGCTGACAATGCCTGTAGGTGAGAATGGTCGCAAGGTAACCTTGGCATTTCTTTTTGGTTTGTTCCAGTTTCTTATGCCTCTTATTGGTTGGCTCATCGGTCGTCAATTTATCGATGTGATTGCTGATTGGGATCACTGGATTATCTTTGGCCTTCTTGGTTATTTAGGTATCGCTATGATCAGAGAGGGACTTAGCGATGATGATGATGAAGATGACGATGATGATAAGCAATTCTTGGGTGTCTGGGAAATGATGATGCTCTCCGTAGCGACTAGTCTTGATGCAATGGCTGTAGGACTGACCTTTGCATTCTTACCTATCAATGTATGGGAAGCATCTACGATGATTGGTGTTATTACCTTTGGTATATCTTTAGTGGGTGTTTACTTAGGTAAATTTATGGGCCGATTTGTTGGAAAATATGCAGATATAGTAGGTGGCGGTGTATTAATCCTCATCGGTACAAAGATACTTTTACAACATCTTGGGATTATTGGAGAATTTTAAGGCTTATATATATGAAAGTGTCAGAAACTGAGCGGATTCTGTTCATTTTTGTTTGACATGACTGTGTAAATAGGATATACTATATCAGTATTAGTTCGGTTTACTGAACTTTGCAATCCGCGTGAAGCAGGTTTAAACGCCCGACCGAAGTTCGGGTCGGGATACCGAATTCAGCGAGTTCGATAACAAGGAGGTGTTCTCATGTACGCAATTATTAAAACTGGTGGTAAACAATATCGCGTTGCTGAAGGCGATGTAATTACTATCGAAAAATTGGAAGCAGCTGCTAACGAGTCCGTTACATTCGAAGAAGTTTTGACTGTAGTGAATGACGGCGACGTTAAAGTTGGCGCTCCTCTTGTAAACGGTGCAAAAGTTACAGGTACAGTTCTTGAGCATGGTAAAGGTAAAAAAATCTTAGTATTCAAATACAAAGCTAAATCCAACTACCGTCGTCGTCAAGGCCATCGTCAACCGTTCACAAAAGTTCGTATTGAATCTATCCAAGCTTAATTATGGTTTCTATTGGAATCCAGCGGAATAGTGATGGTCAAGTAGTTGGTTGTCATATGTCCGGTCATGCAGGATATGATGAACATGGCTTCGATATCGTATGTGCCGCAGTGTCCGCCTTGTCGGCAACGGCAATGTTAGGACTCACCCAAATTGCTCGACAAGAAGGGGAGTATACGAATAGCGAAGGTCAATGTGATATAGTTCTCTCTGGTACGATTAATCAGAGTGGACAGGATATTCTGGGGACTATGCTTCTCGGTTTGGAGGAAATTAGCCGTCAATATCCAGAGTTTGTCCAAATTCACGAAATATAGGAGGTGAACTTAATGTTTACTTTTGATTTGCAATTGTTCGCACATAAAAAAGGTGTGTCCAGTACTCGTAACGGTCGTGACAGTGAATCTAAACGTCTTGGTGTTAAATGCCATGATGGTTCCATCGTAAAGAGCGGTAACATCATCGTTCGTCAACGTGGTACTCACTTCCACCCTGGTACTAACGTAGGTATCGGTAAAGATGACACTTTATTTGCACTTGTGCCTGGTAAAGTAGCATTTGAACGTGCTGGTCGTTATAACCGTAAAGTTAGCGTATACCCTGTAGAAGCTTAATTTTATAAGACTATTAATCCCTAGTGGTTTCCACTAGGGATTTTTTGTTGTTTACAGGTGATCGTAATTGAATGAATAAACCATATACATTTTAGTCATGTTCGATATAGATAATCGATATAGATTAGAAACTCCCATGATATAAAGGTTGCTTCCTCTTATGAGGTGGCAACCTTTTTGCATGTATCAAATTCCTGTGCTTTTTAGTAGGAATAGTGGTATACTATGTACAGTATCAGTGAAATACCAGAAGACTGGTTGTCATATACTTTCATAAACCTAAAGAGGGGTGGCATTGCCACTAGAAAGATTTGAGGTAAGTACTATGTATGATGTAAAATCTCCAAAGGCGGAGGAATTTATTTCCCATCAGGAAATCCTTGACACACTTGCCTATGCAGAGGAAAACAAGGAAAATAGGGAGTTGTTAGATGCTATTTTAGCGAAAGCTGCTACATTTAAGGGATTAAACCACCGAGAAGCAGCAGTTCTCTTAGAATGTCCGTTACCTGAATATAAGGAAAAGCTTTTTGCTTTAGCAAAGGAAATCAAGAAGGCTATCTACGGCGATCGTATTGTTCTATTTGCACCGTTATACTTGTCTAACTATTGTATCAATGGATGTGTGTATTGTCCGTACCACTCCAAAAACCGCGATATTAAACGTAAAAAATTAACGCAAGACCAAATCAGAGAAGAGGTTATTGCGTTAGAAGCGATGGGCCATAAGCGTATTGTAATTGAGTCTGGTGAAGATCCTCTTAATAATCCACTGGAATATATTTTGGAATCCATCAAGACGATTTACAGTATCAAAAATAAAAATGGTGAAATCCGCCGTGTAAACGTAAATATTGCAGCTTGTTCCGTTGAGGACTACAAAAAATTACATGAAGCTGGTATTGGCACGTATACATTATTCCAAGAAACATATAATAAAGAAAACTATGAAGCTTTACATCCTACAGGCCCTAAGAGCGACTACGCCTACCATACAGAGGCGATGGACCGCGCTATGCAAGGTGGTATTGATGATGTAGGCATCGGAGTTCTTTATGGTTTGGAACATTATAAATACGATTTCGTTGGTTTGTTGATGCACGCAGAACATTTAGAGGCTGTGTATGGGGTAGGTCCACATACTATTTCTGTACCTCGTATTTGTCCAGCGGATGATATCGATGTAGATGATTTCAGTAATGCTGTACCTGATGATGTATTTGAAAAAATTGTTGCTCTTATCCGCGTCTCCACACCGTATACAGGTATGATTATGTCCACTCGTGAAAGTCAATCCATGCGTGAACGTGGCTTGGCATTAGGTATCTCCCAAATTAGTGGTGGATCTCGTACTAGTGTAGGTGGTTACAAAGAAGAAGAAAAGCCAGAAGATAATACGACACAATTCGATCGTAGTGATACGCGTACATTAGATGAAATCGTTAACTGGTTGCTAGACCTTGGGTATGTTCCAAGCTTCTGTACTGCTTGTTATCGTGCAGGTAGAACTGGGGATCGATTCATGGCTCTTGCAAAATCCGGTCAAATTCACAACTGTTGTCAACCAAATGCGTTGATGACATTGAACGAATATATCATGGATTACGGTGATGAAAAGACTAAGGCTCATGGTGCTAAGGTCATCGAACAACAGTTAGAAAATATTAAAAATGATTTAGTTAAAGAAAAAGCTAAAGCTTATATTGCACAGATGAAAGACGGCGAACGGGACTTCCGGTTCTAAGGAATTCACTGATATGGAGCCTCCTATTGATAATGGGAGGCTCTTTCTTGTTGAGAAAATAGCAAAGTTTAAATGAGAATAAAATATATAAAATGGTTTATTTTATTTGCGTTTTAAGGTATAATAAATAAAAATGATAATGATAATACGTTGAATTCTAGAATAATATTGATTATAAACTACTGAGGGATATGATGATTAAGAAAAAACGTTGGCGCCTTTGTAAAGGTGATCAAGAGAAAGAGAATATCTTAATCCGTGAACTTGGTGTAAACCCTATTGTGGCTAAATTAATGGTGAATCGTCACATTGATGTAGACGAAGGTCGTCAGTTTTTACAAGGTACTTTGTCAGATTTGTTAGATCCATTTACATTAAAAGATATGGATGTGGCTGTTTCACTAGTTCTGGAAACAATTGAAAGTCACAAACCAATCGTCATTTATGGTGATTATGATGTAGATGGTATTACTGCAACATCAGTACTTTATCGATTTTTAAAGAAATTAGGTGCCGATGTTACCTATTACATACCAGAACGTCAAAGTGAAGGGTATGGCCTCAATTTAGAGGCTTTAGAGCACCTTATTGAACGGGGAACGGCTTTAGTCATTACTGTAGACTGCGGCATTAGTTCTTACGATATTGTAGAGGCTGTACGAGACCGTATCGATATGATTATTACGGATCATCATACGGCTCCTGATATGATTCCACGAGCCAAGGCCGTTATAAATCATAAGCAAAAGGACTGTCCATATAAGGATAAAAACTTATCTGGCGTAGGTGTTGCTTTTAAATTATGTCAAGCCTTGTGGCTTACAAAGCGCGGAGAGTGGTACTTAGATGATTTAGATATCGTTGCACTTGGCACTGTGGCCGATGTAGTGCCTTTGGTCGGTGAGAACCGTATCATTGTAAAATCAGGCCTTGATAAGATGAATAGGGAACCTAACTTGGGGATTAAAAAGCTTATTGATGTAGCGGGGCTCCATGAACGAACTATTACATCTGGACATATTGGTTTTACCTTAGCACCTCGTCTTAATGCAGCGGGTCGTGTAACGCATGCAACGCGTGCGGTCGAACTACTTGTGACCGATGACGAGGATATAGTAGAGGCAATTGCAGATGAACTAAATGAAACGAATCGTGAACGACAAGAGTTAGAACGAAATATTCATGAGTTGGCTCGTGTTGATGTAGCTAATCAAGGACATAAAGCTGATTATGTAACTATTGTGGCCGGCGAAGAGTGGCATCCAGGAGTCATTGGTATTGTTGCCTCTCGTCTAGTAGAGGAGTTTTACAAACCAACCTTAGTCATCAGTATTCATGATGGCGTTGGTAAAGGCTCGTGCCGTAGTATAGATGGCTTTAACATATATGATGCATTAAAATCTTGTGAGGATATCTTGCTACAGTTTGGCGGACATGCTGCTGCAGCAGGCTTTAGTATCGATGCAAATCGTATTGATGAGTTACGAGAACGGTTAACCAAGTATTGCAAAGCAGTTATTACAGAAGAGGAATATATTCCTGTGGTTGCTATTGATGCGGAATTACCTGTTGATGATATCGATGTCGATATTATTGACCGCGTATCAGACCTTGAACCTTATGGGATGGCCAATAGCACGCCAGTCTTTGCTATTATGGAAGCTACCGTGCAAGATATTATGCTCATGGGCCAATTAAAAAATCATTGTAAGATAATATTTGAAACTTCGAGTGGTACATTAGATGCTATAGCTTGGAATCGTCCAGACTTATTTAAATCTATCTTTGTGGGAACTGTGGTAAAAGTGGCATTTTCCTTGCAAAAGAATGAATGGCAAGGCTTGGTTTCTCCACAGCTCATGATTCAAGCGATTGAACCATTGACTGAAGAGCCGATTAAGCTTTCCACAGAAGGGCTTAGACAAATGTATGTCATAATAAAACAGTCCATGCGAGGTCGTAGTCAATCGGTTTATAATGTAGAACAAGATATATTGCGCCGTAAGCCGGCAGATCAGAATAATCGCAGTGCTCTAACATCTATCGATGTATTTAAAGAATTGGGCATTGTTGAAGAATATACAAGTGATGATGGTCAATTAATGCTTAGATGGAACGCCATTGAAGGAAAATTAGATCTTGTCACATCCGTAACATTCCTTACGTATAGTGTATAGAAGGTGACATCATGACAACTGTAAATGAAGAAGGCAAAGCTTTGGTGGAACAAAGTACATTTGATAAAAGTAAAGCCTTAGCTGAGTTTATGGAGTATATCCATACGTATTTAACAGATGATGAGTGTGACCAAGTATTGAAAGCTTTTGAGCTTGCTGATAAGGCTCATGAAGGTCAATTTAGAGCTTCCGGTGAACCGTATATCATGCATCCTCTAGCTGTAGCTGATATTTTGGCACATTTACAAATCGACCATATTACACTCATGGCAGCTCTTATGCATGATGTGGTTGAAGATACATCTTACTCGAAGGAAGACCTAGAGGAGATGTTTGGCTCTGAAGTAGCATTCCTCGTTGATGGGGTAACAAAATTAAACCAATTCCAGTATGAAACAAAAGAAGATCGCCAAATGGAAAACTATCGAAAGATGATTTTAGCTATGGCGAAGGACGTACGTGTCGTAGTTATTAAATTGGGTGATCGCTTACATAATATGCGCACCTTAAAGCATATGCGTAGTGACAAACAAAAACGTATTGCTAAGGAAACCCTAGAAATCTTTGCACCTTTGGCACATCGTCTTGGTATCTTCAATGTGAAATGGGAGTTGGAAGATTTATCCTTCCGTTATTTAGAGCCGGAAAAATACTATGATCTAGTCGATCAAATGAAACAAAAACGCCAAGTCCGGGAAGACATTGTTAATGATACGATGAGGCAACTTACAAAGGCCTTAAGTGAAGCCCATATTAAGGCGGATATCAAAGGTCGTCCAAAACACTTCTACAGTATTTATAAGAAGATGAAAAAGGACAATCGTGATTTATCCCAAATTTATGATTTGCTTGCCGTTCGTGTAATTGTTGATAGCATTCCTGATTGTTATGCAGTACTTGGCATTGCACATAGCTTGTGGAAGCCATTGCCTTATCGCTTCAAAGATTATATTTCCATGCCGAAGTCTAATATGTATCAATCCTTGCATACAACCGTTATCGGCACGATGGGGCAACCGGTAGAGATTCAAATCCGTACTTGGGAAATGCACCGTGTATCTGAATATGGTGTGGCTGCTCACTGGCGATATAAAGAAGGAAATAAAAACGGCGATAAAGAATTTGATCAAAAGGTTGCATGGCTGCGCCAGGTTCTTGAATGGCAAGATACTAGTAATCCAACGGAACTCGTTAATGCTTTGAAATTAGACGTTTTCTCTGGTGAGGTATTTGTATTTACGCCAAAGGGTGACGTTGTTAAGTTGCCAATAGGCTCTGTACCGCTTGACTTTGCCTATCGAGTTCATACCGATGTAGGTCATCATTGTGTTGGTGCTAAGGTAAACGGCAAAATTGTGCCGTTGGATTATACCTTGCAAAATGGTGATATTGTTGATATCATCACATCCAAAACAGGTCGTCCTAGCCTTGATTGGTTGAATATCGTAGGTTCTTCTGAAAGTAAGAGTAAAATTCGCAATTGGTTCAAGCGTGAAAATAAAGCTGAAAATATTGAAAAAGGCTTAGAAGCTCTTGAAAAAGAAGCGAAACGATTGAATCATAATTGGAAAGAATTATGTGCAGACAACCGTTTACAACATGTAACGAAACAACTTAAAGCCGGTACAGAAGAGGAAATGTTTGCAGCCTGTGGCTATGGCGGCATTCCTGTAAGTACTGTTCTCTTGCGTTTAATTGAACTTTATAAAAAGTCGAAAGAGGTAGAGGAATCTAAGCGCAGTACAGAGCAAATTATTGAGAAATTAAAATCTCAAGGACAAAAGAAAACTAAAAATGGCACTGGTGTTCTCGTAAAAGGTGAAGCTGGTGTGATGGTGCGTATGGCAAAATGCTGTAATCCTGTACCTGGTGATGATATTATAGGTTACATAACCCGTGGTCGTGGCGTTTCTATTCACCGCTGTGATTGCCCTAGCATGGGACATTCTCCTGAAGACTTAGAGCGGATGATAGAAGTCTCTTGGGACGGTTCTTCTGGCGAATCTTTCCACGTAGGCATTGATATTCAAGCTTATGATCGAGCTGGCATTCTCATGGAGGTTATGGCAGTGCTTTCAGAATTGAAAATCACCATTACTAACATCAATGCTAAGGTTCAAGAAGATACAAAAAATGTAAGTATCAATTTGGTGGTTGATATCCGGGATATTTCACAACTAGATTTCGTAATGACTAAATTGCGTCGTATTCGTGAAGTGTATACTGTTCAACGTAGTAAAGGAGGGGCTTAATGAGCGAACAACAATTAGTGCTTATGCGCATGCCTTTAGGTCCACTAGGAACAAATTGCTATGTTATCGGTGATAAAGCGATAGGTGAAGCTTTCATTATCGATCCTGCAACAGCTGAAGTACTAGATGCGCTAAAAAAACATGACTTAAAGCCGAAGGCGGTTGTACTGACACATGGTCATGGAGATCATATTGGTGGCATTCAAGAGATTGTAAATATCTATCACGTACCTGTATATATTCATAAGGGCGATGTACCGTATTTATCTGATCCTGAACTTAATCTTAGTGCTTATAGCAATCCAACGCCAATTATGGTAAAAGCGGAAATCATCGAGGTTAAACAAGGTGATCACATTACATGTGGTGATATCGATCTTGAGGTGCTTGAAACACCAGGTCATACGCCAGGAGGTGTGTGCTATTACATGGAAGGTCTTGTGTTTGTGGGGGATACTCTATTCAGAGATTCCGTAGGCCGTACAGATTTTCCAAATGGTTCTTATGAGACACTGATATCATCGATTAAGACTCAGCTTTATACATTGCCTGATAATACAATGGTGTATCCTGGTCATGGACCGGAAACAAATATAGGGTATGAAAAACAATACAACCCATTCGTTGGTCAGTAGGTTTAAACGAATTATTTTTTACAGTCGGGGGAAAATTTATTATGAACACAACATTAGAAAAATTAAAAGAACGCATTAAAGACAAAAAGTACAAATTGACAACTCAACGTCAAACAATCTTACAAGCATTCATTGATGCTGATGAAAATCACTTGAGTGCTGAAGATGTATATGTTCTTGTAAAAGAAGTAGCACCTGATATCGGGCTGGCAACAATTTACAGAACTCTTGATCTCTTTACAGAACTTGATTTGTTAAAACGTCTTGATTTTGGTGATGGCCGTAATCGTTATGAATTAAATGACGAAGAGTTCGCTCATTTCCATCACCATTTGATTTGCGTAAAATGTGGTAAAGTTTCCGAGTTTGAAGACGACATGCTTGAAACATTGGAGTCTATTATCGCTAAGAAATTAAACTTCCGTACCATTGATCATCAATTGAAAGTATATGGTTATTGTAGTGATTGCCAAAATCATATGACTGAAGCAGAATTAGAAAAGCTTGAGCGTATGTCCCATCATGGTTAATGGATATCTATATACGGGTCCATTACCACTTGGCTCCGTAGTAGCTCATAACTGTGGCGCGGCGGGACTCTTTTCTGATAAGATAAATCCAGAGGTTATCCTTGAAGCGCATGAAATGGAAGGGATGTACACATTAACTGTTACTATTGGTGATTCGGTTCAGATTTTTGAAGGACCTGTTTCCTTTATGGGGCGTCGTCAAATTGGACAAGCCTTGTTGCGCTATTTGCGTGAATATCAAGGCTTACCTGCTGAGGCTCCGTGGGGAACCATGGTAGGTGTGCGCCCTACAAAGCTACTACATAAATATATAGATACATATGGCTCTGTCCACGCAGCAACTCGTCACATTCGGGACGAGTTTTCTGTGTCTATGGAAAAGCTTGCTACTTTGGGGGACATTGGCGAGTATCAACGTCCATTTCTATCTGATACAGATGATAAAAAGGTAAGCCTCTATTGTGGTATTCCTTTCTGTGACACGCGTTGCGTATATTGCTCGTTTCCATATGGTCTCTATCAGGATTATGCTGGTAAAAGTCAATTTCTAAGGGCTTTAACCCGTGATATAGAAGATATGAAAGCCATTATAGAATCTTATAATCTAACCGTAGATACCCTCTACATGGGCGGTGGTACTCCGACAGTGCTAGCGGATGAAGACTTTTACCAGGTTCTAAAACAGTTGTCTCTACTCGTACCAGAAGGTCATGAATTTACTGTAGAGGCAGGACGACCTGATTCTGTTAATCCTACAAAACTACGTTCCATGCTTGAGCTAGGTGTGAATCGTATTAGCATTAACCCGCAAACGATGCAAGATGATATTTTGCGTCGTATTGGGCGTGGTCATAGCGTACGGGATGTTGATGAACTTTTACAATATGTAAAAAACAATACATCACTATCTGTAAATATGGATTTTATTGCAGGCTTGCCTAACCAAACAATGCCAAACATGATAGAGAATATGGATTATGTATGTCAAAATCTGCCAGAAAATGTTACAATTCATACGTTAGCATTAAAACGTGGTAGTCCGTTGTACGATTTACATATGGAAGATGATATTCCTGAAGAACATCTTGTGGCGGAAATGGTACAATATGGTAAAGAGCGTCTTGAAGCAGCTGGTTATTTGCCATATTATTTATATCGCCAACAATATATGAGAGGGCAGTTAGAGAATATTGGCTATACCTTGCCTGGCAAAGCGTGTGAATATAATATTCAGATCATGGAAGAACGGCAGAGTATTCTATCTATGGGGCCTGGCAGCTCGTCTAAGTGGATGCGAGCCCCTGAATACCGTCAACTTAAACAGCATATGCCAAAAGACGTAGATGTTTATCACGAAACGATAGATGCACTTTTAGAGAAACGACATAGAATTTGTGAAAGATTTTGGGAGGTTGTGTAATGGCTATAAGAAAACCAAGAGGTACACAAGACTTTTTGCCAGAACAGATGATACATTGGCATTATATTGAACAACGTATGCGCGAAATTTGTAAAGTATATGGGTTCAATGAAATTCGCACACCTGCCTTTGAAGAAACTAAATTATTCTTACGCGGTATCGGTGAGACTACAGATGTAGTACAAAAAGAGATGTACACCTTTACCACTGGTGATGACGGTGGTTCTAGCTTTACCTTACGCCCTGAAAATACGGCGTCTGCTGTGCGCGCATACTTAGAAAATAAAGTATATGGTAAAGAAGGTCTCACAAAATGGTATTACATGGGCCCTATGTTCCGTCATGATAAACCGCAAGCGGGTCGTTATCGTCAATTCCACCAATTTGGTGCAGAGGTACTAGGTTCGCAATCTCCAGTGGTAGATAGTGAAGTTATCTGCATGGTTGTACAATTGTTAAAAGATTTTGGTCTTAAAGATCTCAATGTAGAGGTGAACTCCGTAGGTTGTCCAACATGTCGCCCTGTATACCGCGAAAAATTAATCGCCTTCTTTGAACCAAAAAAGGAACAATTATGTAGCGATTGCCAAGAACGGTTGTACAAAAATCCTTTGCGTATACTGGATTGTAAAAATGAAACATGTAAATCCTTATCCGTAGGTGCTCCTGAAATTCACGAACATTTATGTGAAGAGTGTCATGATCATTTTGAAGAATTGAAAACCTATTTATCTGCAGCTAATGTGCAATATACTTTAAATCCTCGTCTCGTACGTGGCCTTGATTACTATACAAAGACAGCCTTTGAGGTACAATATACTCCTTTAGGTGCTCAAAGTGCTGTAGCCGGTGGTGGCCGTTACGATGGTCTCGTAGAAGAGCTCGATGGACCTCATACTCCAGCTATCGGTTTTGCTATGGGCATGGAGCGTTTACTATTAGCTCTTGAAAAACAAAACTTATTGCCTGAGCCAACTGTAGAACCATCTGTATTCGTAGTCGCTCTTGGTGATGCGGCTAAGGTAGAGGCTTTCAAAATTTGCCAAGCCTTACATGATGAATATATTACCGTTGAAATGGACGGGCAGGGCAAGAGTATGAAGGCACAATTAAAATACGCTAACAAAATTAATGCGAAATATGTTATTATATTGGGTGATGATGAATTGGCTCGTAAAGAAGCCATAATTCGATTCATGGATACTAGTGAACAAGAGACTGTATCTCTTGATACAGTGGCTGAACGTATAACTTCTTTGGTGAAAGGATGACAATTAGAATGGAAACAATGCAAGGCTTACACCGTACGCACGGTTGTGGCACCATCTCTGAACAAGAGGTAGGTAAAGAGGTCGTATTATGTGGTTGGGTTGAACGCCGTCGTGACCATGGTGGTTTGATTTTCTTGGATTTACGCGATCGTTCTGGCGTAGTACAAGTGGTAGCATCCCCAGATCATAACGTAGAATCTTTCCACAAAGCGGAGGATGTTCGTAATGAATATGTTCTTTGCGTACGTGGTAAGATTACAAAACGTGATGAGGCTGCTATTAATCCAAACCTTCCTACAGGTGCATACGAAATGTTCTGTGAAGAGTTGCGCGTATTGAATTCCGCTAAAACTCCTCCTTTCTATATCCAAGATGATATCGATGTAGATGAAAATATTCGCTTGAAATATCGTTACCTTGACTTACGTCGTCCAGAAATGCAACGCAACTTGATTTTGCGTCACAAAGTAACTAAAGCAATGCGCGACTTCTTCGATAGCCGCGATTTCTTGGAAATTGAAACGCCAATGCTTACTAAATCTACACCAGAAGGCGCTCGTGACTATCTAGTGCCTTCCCGTGTAAATGCTGGTACATTCTATGCGTTGCCACAATCTCCACAAATTTTCAAACAAATCTTGATGGTTGCTGGTTATGAAAAATATTTCCAAATCGTTCGTTGCTTCCGCGATGAAGATTTGCGCGCAGACCGTCAACCTGAGTTCACTCAACTTGACTTAGAAATGTCCTTCGTAGATGAAGAAGATATTTATGCATTGCTTGAAGAGATGATCGCTCATGTATTTAAAACTGCATTAGGTAAAGAAATTTCTTTGCCTATGCCTCGTATTACATGGGACGAAGCAATGGATAAATACGGCTCTGATAAACCAGATCTTCGTTTTGATATGGCCTTTACTGATGTAACTGATCTTGTAAAAGATACAGAATTCAAAGTATTCCGTTCTGTTATCGACAATGGTGGTGTAGTTAAAGGTATCGTTGTACCTGGTGATGCTGGCATTCCTCGCCGTGAACTTGACGACCTTGTTGAATATGTAAATCGTTACGGCGCTAAAGGCCTTGCATGGGCTTGCTTCAACGAAGATGGTTCCATCAAGTCTCAAATCATGAAGTTCTTAGGTGAAGACACAATTCGCAATATCGGTGAAAAAATGGGCGCTAAAGGTGGCGACCTTGTATTGATGATTGCTGATAAACCTGCAACTGTGGCACGTGCATTAGGTGAACTACGCCTTGAAATGGCACGTCGTATGAATATGATTGACCAAGATAAATTGGCATTCACATGGGTAACTGATTTCCCTATGTTCGAATATAACGAAGATGAAAAACGTTATGTTGCAATGCACCATCCGTTCACAATGCCACGCCATGCGGATCTTGATAAATTAGAATCCGATCCTGGCAGTGTAAAAGCGATTGCTTACGATATGGTATTGAATGGCGTAGAAATCGGTGGCGGTTCCTTGCGTATCTACCAAGCTGACGTACAAGAAAAAGTATTCAAAGCAATTGGTTTGTCCATTGAAGAAGCAAGATCCAAATTCGGCTTTATGCTTGATGCATTCCAATATGGTGCACCTCCTCATGCAGGTTGTGCATTTGGCTTAGATCGTCTTGTTATGTTGATGGCAAAACGTCAATCTATCCGCGACGTAATCGCATTCCCTAAAACTCAATCTGCTTCTGATATCATGAGCCAAGCTCCATCTGAAGTAGAACCTAAGCAATTAAAAGAGTTGCATATTAAACCAGATGTAGAAGAAGAACAAGAGCAATCTTTAGTGTAAAAACATAGGCAAGAATTGATTAAATTTGAAATGTCAAGACTTGTTAATTGCTAATCTTTCTGATACTATTTATGTATAAGATATCCCTGCCATGTGCGTGTGATATCGCAGTTTTGAGCCAACACATTTACTTTGGGAGTCTGAACTCTCGTCTGAACGTTACGCCCTTACGGGACAACTGCAGGATGAGGAGGACACCCACCTGCCCTTGCAGGATCAAAACGCGGTACATTACGGCATGGTGGGGCTTTTTTGCGTGTAAAAATAGACTGAAATATCATATACTATAAATATATCTTTGGTAAGAATTTAAACTTTTTAAAATCTTAAGAGTCCTAAATGTCATAAACGTCATAAATGTCTTGCCAATATTATCAGTGTTACCGAGTTACTGATGTTATTAGGCTTTTATGACGGGGAAGTAATTGTTTTTTGATTGAATAGTTATAGATATGAAAATACGACAGTTAAACTGAGTGAGAATTGAGGTGATAGAATGGATAGTTTGTTTGATATGACACCTACAAATACATACGAGCCGCTTCCTGTACGAATGCGTCCTACTAAACTAGATCATTTATATGGTCAAGAGAAGGCCGTAGGTAAGGGGACTTTCTTGAGAGCTATGGTAGAGAAGGATACAATACCATCTATGCTTTTTTATGGGCCTTGTGGAACGGGTAAGACTACATTAGCCGGAATCATAGCTAAGGTGAGCAATAGTTATTTTGTAAATCTGAATGCTACTAACGCTGGTATTGGTGAGTTGCGTACTATCATTGAAGACGCGCGAAAACGGGTTCGTTCTTTACAGCAACGAACAATTCTATTCCTTGATGAAATCCATCGCTTTAATAAAAGCCAACAAGATGTGTTGTTACCCTGTGTAGAGGATGGTACTATCATTCTTATTGGCGCTACTACAGAGAATCCGTTCTTTGAAGTTAATAGACCACTTTTATCTCGTTTGCGTCTTATTACATTAGAAGCACTTACACCAAAGGCTATCGGTCAAATTTTACGTCGCGCCATTACCGATGAAGAGGTAGGCCTTGGCAAACGCCATCTACAGGTAACCGATGAAGTTCTGGAGGATGTGGGGATTTTCGTCAATGGCGATGGGCGTATGGCTCTCAATATTCTTGAACAAGCAGCAGCTATGGTTCCTGATGAGGGGATGATTACTATTGAAGTTCTCGAAAAGGTCGTAGGTCGTCGCATATATACATACGATAAAAAAGGTGATAGTCATTACGATACAATTTCAGCTTTTATTAAAAGTATGCGTGGCTCCGATGTGCAGGCAACAGTACATTATTTAGCGCGTATGATTGAAGCCGGAGAGGATCCTAACTTCATTGCTCGTCGTATTGTTATTTGTGCAGCAGAGGATGTAGGTCTTGCGGATCCACAAGCTCTCATACTCGCAAATGCAGCAGCTCAAGCGGCTCATATGGTAGGTTTTCCGGAGGCGCGCATTATATTATCTGAGGCTGCGTGCTATGTTGCTCTCGCACCTAAAAGTAATTCTGCTTATGTAGCTATTGATGCCGCGATATCTGATGTGCGACATAAGGATTGTGGACAAGTACCGGATCATTTGAAAGATAGTCACTATAGCGGGGCTAGTAAATTAGGCCATGGGAAAGCTTATAAGTATGCCCATAATTATCCTAATGGATTTGTAAAACAGCAGTATTTACCAACGCCTCTAGTCGATGCAACCTACTATAAGGGCATAAAGAGAGGGACTGAGGAACAGTTACTTCACGACTGGGAGAAACGTTGTAAAAATTAACTTAATATTACGATATATGCTATAATATAATGATAAGTTAATTTACTGTAATGTTATATAAGTAAGGGGTTTGTATAGATTTATGGCAGAAGAAAATACTTCCACCAAAAGACGCAACACACGCCGTAAGCGAACAAGTACAAAACAGCAATCAAAGTCTCAAAGTTTTTCTTTGCGCAGCGAAGTGAAAGGCCTTATTGTCATTGCCTTTGCTGTGATTTCCTTTCTGGGCTTTTTCGGCTTTGAACTCGGCCTTGTAGGACAGATTTTAACAGGTATATTCCGTTATGGCTTTGGCTTAGGGGGGATTATTCCTTGTTTATGTGTTTTCTGGTTAGGTTGGAGATTATTATATAAGGATACATTTATTTCCATTACAAAACGAGGGGTTGTAATGACCTTGTTTTTCCTATTTTTGTTAGCTCTTGTTCCCTTGTGGCGCGTTCCTGAGGGGCAGGAACTCATTACTACACAACTAGCTAATCAAGGTGGTTTCGTAGGTGGTGCAATTGCTACATTCCTTCGTACACTATTAGGCAATCTAGGGGCTATTATTCTTGATGTATTCTTACTCATAGCTTTTGGATTACTGGTGACACGTTTGTCTTTGCGCAGTGGATTACAGAAGGCCGCGGACAAAACACAGGTTGGCCTTGATGTTGCAAAAGAGGTAGCTGCCGAGAAGGTTGCTGTTGCAAAAGAAGTCTTTGAAGATTGGAATGAACAACGTAAAGAAGCGGCAGAACAGCGTAAAGCTTATAACAGGGAAAAAGATACACGCTTTGCTGATGCGGCAGATCAAGCATTAGATGCCCTAGAAAAACAAGGCATTGCTACTGGAAGAGACCTTTTTGACTCTACCACAGCTGTAGATGTTGATCCTATTGAAGATACAGTTACTACTATGGAGTCACAAAGAACTCCTACATCTTGGAAGGAATTGGCTGAGATAGAAGCACGTAATCGTGCGGCTGAGCAATTGGCTAATATATCTGAAGCATCTGGTGATGCTAAGTCTTATGAAGCTGATAATTTTGAACAATTCTCTGATACGCATAGATCTACGAGTGATGATTATGTATATGTTCCAGATGAGGACTATTCATATACACCAGATGAAGAGTATTCAGATGAGGGTGGAACTGTAGAAAACTCTGATGATGAAGAACCAGAATTCTCTTATCAAAATACAACAATAGGACCATTGGAAACGAATCACGGTGCTATTGCCTCCGCTGTGCCAGGAACGGGTGCAGCGGCAAGTTCTGTAAGTGCTGGAGCTGGTATGGCAGGTATGGGGTTACAAGTACCGTCCATTATTAGTACTACAGAAGATACGGCGCAAGTAGCTGTATCTAAAGATGGACAGATTCATCGGTCCTATGATAGACCTTACCATTTCCCAAGCCTAGATATTTTGGCGAAAGGGAAGGGGAGTCAAAACAATGGTGAAGAAGTAGCACAAAATGCGATGATGCTTGAACATGTATTGAGTGACTTTGGTATTACTGCAAAGGTTGTTAATGCTACACAAGGCCCAACTGTTACACGTTATGAAATTGAACCTGCACCAGGCGTGAAAGTGAGTCGTATCGTTAATTTAACAGATGATATTGCCCTCAACTTAGCAGCGCAACATATCCGTATGGAGGCTCCGATTCCAGGTAAATCTGCCATCGGTATTGAGGTCCCTAATAAAACGACAGAAGCCGTTCATTTACGCGATGTACTTGATTGCAGTGACTTTAAAGATGCTCGTGGAGGTATTCCTGTCGGCCTTGGTAAGGATATTGCAGGAAAGCCTGTTATTACAGACCTTGCGAAGATGCCTCACTTGCTCGTAGCTGGTACAACTGGCTCTGGTAAATCCGTATGTGTAAATACATTAATTTCTAGTATTCTCTTTAGCCGCAAACCGGAAGAGGTTAAGTTATTATTAATCGACCCTAAGATGGTTGAATTGTCTATTTACAATGGGATTCCGCACTTGATGGCTCCAGTTGTAACGGATATGAAAAAAGCAGCAGCTGTATTGCGTTGGGCCGTTCGTGAAATGGAGGCTCGTTATAAGGCGTTTGCTGCATCTGGTAAACGTGATATCAAGAGCTATAATGAAGCGCATCCTAAGGCTGCTATGCCGCTAATCGTGTTGATTATCGACGAGTTAGCTGATCTTATGATGACGGCTCCTGATGATATTGAAGAATCTATTAGTCGTTTAGCACAAATGGCTCGTGCTGCAGGTATTCACATGGTTCTTGCTACGCAGCGGCCATCTGTTAACGTTATTACCGGTTCTATCAAGGCCAATGTGCCAAGTCGTATTTCCTTTGCTGTAGGCTCTCAAATTGACTCTCGTACCATTCTTGATATGGCAGGAGCAGAGAAACTATTGGGTAAAGGGGATATGTTATTTGCTCCGATTGGTGCTAATAAACCTATTCGTGTACAAGGGGCCTTCATTTCTGATGATGAGGTAGAAAAACTTGTAGAGTTTGTGAAAGCTCAACGAGAACCAGAATATGATAATACGGTAACTCAAGAAGTGGAAAAGGAAGCTGAAAAAGAATCTTCTGATAATAATGATGTTTACCGCGATGAATTATTAGAGCGAGCTGTCAATCTCGTTATGGAATCTGGTCAAGCTTCCGTATCGATGTTGCAACGTCGTTTCCGTATAGGTTACACCCGTGCGGCACGTCTTGTAGATACAATGGAAGACCTTAAAATCGTTGGCCCTAGCATGGGCAGTAAGGCTCGAGAAATTTTAATGAGCCCTGAACAAGCTAAGGCTAGATATTTCTCCGATTCTAATGATGAGCAATAATTAGCTAATTACTATATGAATATTACGTAGATTTAGAAAGGAACGAAAATGGCTGAATTAGGCGAAGAATTACGACGTGAACGGGTAAGACGTAATCTAACCTTTAAAGATGTGGAGCAAGTGCTGCACATTAAAACAACCTATTTAGAGGCTATCGAAGATGGTAACTATGATATCATTCCTGGTCAAGTCTACGTAAAAGGTTTTATTCGAAACTATGGTAACTACTTAGATCTTGATGGGGATCGCTTGGTGAAAGTATATCAGGGCCAAGTAGGAGACATAGATACCTTTTCTTTACGTTCTGTTACAAGACGGAAGGCTCAAGCAACTCCTAATTTGGTACAAAGTGAGTTTGTTGAATATCAAACATCTAAAAAGCGTATGTCCTTAGAAACGCGTCAACGAAAACGTCAACGCTCTATTGTACAAGAACGCATTATTTTAGGGATTATTTTAGTTTGCATGGCATTATTTTTACTATGGTTATTCCTGTTCTAGTATCTGATTAGGCATGATAGAAAGGCATTTACACAATCAATGGATAGATTTTTAGTAACAGAACCTTCGGATATGAAGGAACGTGGTTGGGCTGAATTAGATTTCGTTCTCATCAGTGGGGACGCTTATGTGGACCATCCATCCTTTGCGCCTGCAGTTATCGGTAGATACTTGGAATCCAAAGGTTATCGTGTAGGCATTATAGATCAACCAGATTGGAATGATGTAGAGGCTTTTAAAAAACTAGGTAAACCACGTCTAGCATCCCTTGTTACGGCAGGGAATTTAGATTCAATGCTTAATAAATTTACGGCAGCAAAGAAAGTTCGCCGTCAAGATGATTATTCTCCAGGTGGTGAGTCAGGTCATCGTCCAGATCGTGCTACCTTGGTATATGCTAACCGTATGAAGGAGGCTTACAGTGATGTACCTCTTATCATTGGTGGTATAGAAGCGTCTTTGCGTCGCTTTGGTCATTATGACTATTGGTCAGATACGGTGCGTCGATCCATCTTAGTAGATTCTAAGGCCGATGTACTCGTCTATGGCATGGGAGAACTTCAAATTGTTGAACTAGCTGATGCCTTAGATCAGGGGCGATTTAAAGAGTCTTTGCCATCTATACGTGGCATTTGCTACATGGCAAAGGAAATTCCAACTATTGACTATGTAGAGTGCCCATCGTATGAAGCTATTAAGGCGGATAAGATGGATTTTGCCGATGCATTCCGCATTCAATACGATGAACAAGATCCGTTCTATGGACGTATTGTAGTCCAAAAGCATGGTGATAGATATCTCATTCAGAACACGCCTGCCTTGCCATTGACACAGGAGGAAATGGACGGTGTCTATAACTTGCCATATACTCGAAAGTGGCATCCTAAATACGATGATAAGGGTGGTGTGCCAGCATTAAGCGAAGTTCAATTTAGCCTTGTGAGCCAACGAGGTTGCTTTGGCAGTTGTTCTTTCTGTGCTATTACTAATCACCAAGGGCGTATCATCCAGAATCGTAGTCATGAGTCTTTGATTGAAGAAGCTCACATGATGATCAAGATGGACAACTTTAAAGGGTATATTCATGATGTAGGGGGCCCTACGGCAAACTTCCGCCATCTAGCTTGCGATAAACAAGCTGTCTATGGTGCGTGTAAAGGTCGTACTTGTGCGGCTCCAGAGCCTTGTGAAAACTTGAATACAAATCATGATGACTATATTGCTTTACTACGTAAATTACGTAAACTAAAAGGTGTAAAAAAGGTATTTGTTCGTTCTGGTTTGCGTTATGACTATGTACTGGCCGATAACAATAAAGACTTTGTGCGGGAACTTTGTGAGTTTCACGTAAGTGGGCAGCTAAAGGTAGCTCCAGAACATGTATCTAAACGGGTTACCAATATGATGGGGAAAGCTGGTAAAGAAGAATTCCTAACCTTTAAGTCTTGGTTTGAAGAGGCAAATAAAAAGCTTGGTAAGAAACAATACTTAGTACCGTACTTTATGAGCTCTCATCCCGGTTGTGCCCTAGAGGATGCTATTGAATTAGCGGAATTTTTACGAGATCACCATATGTACCCAGAGCAAGTACAGGATTTTATTCCTACGCCGGGTAGCCTTTCTACTTGTATGTATTATACGGGCATTAATCCACTAGATGGAAAACCTGTATATGTTGCTAAAAAGGGTAGAGATAAAGCAAAACAGCGCGCATTGATGCAGTTTAAAAATATTGAAAACTATGACCTTGTTAAAGAGGCTCTCATAGAAGCCAATCGACGTGATTTAATTGGCTTTGGCCCAGAATGTTTAATTCCACCCCGACCAATTGGTGGAAATTCTAAGCGTATTAGCCAATCTAGTAAATCTCGTAATGGCAAACGAGGTTGCGAATCTAGGAATCGATGCCAGACTGGAAAAAGGCGTAGTAGAGATGTGACTAAAGTTCGTACATCTAATAAAAGTTTTGGTGGTCGTTACATGTAGGGAGTAGCTCTAGCTACTCTCATTTTAAGATACTTTATGTCTTATGGGAGGCATATATGAAACGATGGATTGCTCCGAGCATCTTAGCATTATTTGTGGTAGGAATGTTGATCTATGGCATAAACTTTTACCAACAAGAACAAATAGAACAGGCCAAAGAGCCTATTCGTGGTGAAATTATAGTCTATACGGACTTACCTAATACTTTGACAGCTATGCTTGCTGAGCGTTATGAAGAGGAACAAAAGGTAAAAGTCACTGTAATGCCTCTTACAGAGGAACAAATGTCACAACGGTCGGCTTCTACAGTGGCTGATACTTCTGGTGATTTGGTGCTAACTTCTGAAGATAATCTCGTAATTGGTGCCAATGCAGGTAAATATATGCCCATCGTCAATGAACGTATTGACGAGGTACGTGATAATCTAAAGGATCCAAATGGCTATTGGGTTGGTATTTGGTATGATCCCATCGTATTTGTTCAGAATGATACCTTCCATAATGGCATTGGTAAATATATTACTACATGGGATACATTGGGAAAACAAGGTGATTGGTCTATCGTTATGACCGATTTTGTAGCATCTCAGAATGCGGCCAATTTGCTATATAATATGGTAGAGTATAAAGGGGAACCAGAGGCTCTTGAATACTTATATAGTTTGAAGCCCCATGTGGTTCAACATGCTAAATTTTTGTCTACTCCAATACGCCTAACTGCGCTAGGGGAGACAAATATTGGTATTGGTAACTTGTCTGATGCGGCGCAATATAGTCATCATGGGTATCCAATTAAGATCATTTATCCTAAAGATGGTACGTCTTATTATGTGACTGGTGCTGCCGTTTTAAAAAATTCAAAACATAAAGCAGATAGTGTAGAGTTTATTAATTGGTTACTATCTTCTAAAACGGCGAAATATATGGTAGAAAAGAATTTTACTTATATATTTACTAATCCTGAGATGGATGAGCCAAAAGATTCTATGGGGCATGATTTAGTATTATGGCCTGTGAATGGTGGCTATACTCTAGAAGGTAAAAAGTTACTATTAAATCATTGGGTTAGTCAAGTACGATTCCGTAAGGACTAAGTCAGTTGTATAAATGAAATAAATAAAAAAGAATCTAGTGACGAAAGGATATAGAATGGGGAAAAAATTAGGATATGTTAGCCTAGGTTGTGCTAAAAATTTAGTAGATACAGAGGTAATGTTAGGCTTATTGAGAGATAATGGCTATTCGATTACAGAAGACTTAAGCGAAGCAGATCTTATCGTTGTAAATACCTGTACTTTTATTGAAAAAGCTAAGGCTGAGTCTATAAATACCATCCTTGAGGTTGCCCAATATAAGGAGGATGGTACTTGTAAGGGCCTTATCGTAGCAGGTTGTCTTAGCCAACAATATCAGGATGAATTATTCCAAGAAATTCCTGAAATTGATGCATTAATCGGTACCGGTGCATGGGATCAAGTTATGGTAGCCGTTGATGCTATTGAGCACGGCAATCGCAGTTGTATCATGGAAAATATTACGAATATCTATGATGAGCGCATGCCTCGTATTCAAACAACACCTCGTTATAGTGCATATGTAAAAATTGCAGAAGGCTGTAATAACGGGTGTACATTCTGTATTATTCCTAAGGTACGCGGTGCATTCCGTAGTCGTACTATTGAGTCTATTAAGGCTGAAGTGGAACGATTGGCTGCGACCGGGGTTAAGGAAGTTGTCCTTATCGCTCAAGATACAACGAGCTATGGTATCGACCTTAATGCTGGCAAACCATTATTGACGACATTGTTAAAAGAATTAACAACTGTAGAAGGCATAGAATGGATTCGCATGCTATACCTATATCCGACATTTTTCTCTGATGAATTGTTAGATATTATTGTTAATGAGCCAAAGCTTTGTAAATATGTAGATATTCCATTGCAACATGTTAATAACGATATTTTGAAACAAATGAATCGCCGAGACGATCGCAATGATATTGAGCGCTTGCTTAAGAAGATTAGAAATGCACCGACTCATATTACATTGCGCACCTCTATCATCGTTGGATTTCCTGGTGAAACAGATGAACAATTTGAGGAACTTTGTGACTTTGTAAAAGAAATCAAATTCGATAATATGGGCGTATTTACGTATTCTCAAGAAGATGGTACACCAGCTGGTGCTCGTGAAGACCAAATACCAGAAGAGGTCAAAGAAGAGCGTTATCACGTTCTTATGTCCATCCAAGCTGCTATCTCTGAAGAGAACAATCGCAATTTAGAAGGTACCATTGATTATGCTATGGTAGAGGAAATCGAAGAAGGCGAGAATAACACATTGCTTGCAAAAGGTCGATTGAAATCTCAAGCACCTGATGTAGATGGTAATATGTACATTGAAGACTGCGGTGAAGACATTCAACCTGGTGATATTCTTAAGGTACAAGTAGAGCAAGGCTTTGCTTATGATGTAGTAGCTACGGTTGTAGAATAATACACAGTTCGATACATTCGATTGTGGAGGTGATCTGATGATTGTAGAACTTATTTCTACAGGTTCAGAATTATTGCTAGGTGATACAGTAAATACGAATGTATCTTGGCTAGCACAAGAGTTAAATAAATTAGGATATACCATTGCCCATCAATCGGTGGTAGGTGATAATCCGAAACGAATGGCTGAAGTTTTTCAGCTCGCTAGTACAAGGGCTGATATCGTTATTAGTACTGGTGGGCTAGGACCAACGCAGGGCGACATTACACGTAATGTACTTGCCGATTCAATTGGCAGACCTATTGTGTTTAATCAAGAGGCCATGAACGAGCTTGAAAGATTCTTTAAAAGTGTAAACCGTACTATACCCGATGCGAGTCGGCGAGAAGCACAATTACCAAAAGGGGCAAAGGTATTATATAACCCTGTTGGAGTTGCTCCAGGTGTAGTCGTTGAAGATGGCGACACTACGTACATACTTTTACCTGGACCTCCTGGAGAAATGAAGGGCGTGTTCCAAGAGAGCGTAGTTCCTTATTTAAATGGCCGATTTGGTTCTCAAGGTGTTGTTACATCCTATCGTTATGGCGTATATGATATTCGTGAAATTGATTTAGAAAGCACCTTGATGGATCTAATTAAGAAGCAATCTAATCCGACCATTGCTTTACTCATTAAAAAAGGCTACATTGAGGTTCGTATCACTGCTAAGGCTGAAACATTAGAAGCGGCACAAGACCTACTTAATCCTTGGGATGCAATCATACGAGAACGCTTAGGCTCTCGCATAGGGCGCAACTTAACAATTTCTATGGAGGAAACATTAGGTCGAACCTTGTTAGAGGAACATAGTACTATTAGTACTGCTGAATCATGTACATCAGGATTGGTTGGTAAGCTTCTTACTAATGTCAGTGGTAGTAGTGAGTACTATATGGGTGGTGTCATTTCGTATAGTAATGATGTGAAACATCGTGTTTTAGGTGTACCACAAGATATGTTAGATACATATGGCGCTGTTAGTGAACAAGTGGCTAAGGCTATGGCAGAGGGGGCACGAACTGTTGGCCAAACAACATATGCTGTTTCTACGACAGGCATAGCTGGTCCTGGAGGTGGTACTCGAGAAAAGCCTGTTGGTCTTGTATGGTTTGGTGTTACTGGTCCATATGGCACAGTGGCCCATAAAGCTAATTTAATTGGCAATCGAGAAGATATTAGACAAAGTGCGGCAGAACTAGCACTATACTATGTTTATACTTATATAACAGAAAAGGGGAAATAAAATAATGGCTGTAGATGGCAGACAAGCAGCGTTGGATAACGCGTTAAAACAAATTGAAAAAGATTTTGGTAAAGGTGCTATTATGCGTCTTGGTGAAGCGGCAGATCGCATGAATGTAGAGGTGATTTCCTCTGGTTCTCTTGCTATCGATATTGCTGTTGGTGTAGGTGGATTCCCTCGTGGTCGTGTAATTGAAATCTACGGTCCAGAATCTTCTGGTAAAACAACAGTCGCTCTTCACGCTGTAGCAGAAGCTCAAAAACAAGGTGGTATTGCAGCATTTATTGATGCGGAACATGCGATGGATCCTGTATATGCTCGCAACTTGGGGGTAGACATCAATAATTTGTTGATTTCTCAACCAGATAATGGAGAACAAGCTCTAGAAATTACAGAAGCTCTTGTTCGCAGTGGTGCAGTAGATATTGTTGTAGTTGACTCCGTAGCGGCTTTGGTTCCTAAAGCGGAAATCGATGGCGAAATGGGCGATGCTCACGTAGGCTTACAAGCTCGTTTGATGAGTAAAGCTTTGCGCAAATTGACTGGTATCATCAGTAAATCCAAAACAGTTGTTATCTTCATCAACCAATTGCGTGAAAAAGTAGGTGTTATGTTCGGTAATCCTGAAACAACGACTGGTGGTCGTGCGTTGAAATTCTATTCTTCCGTACGACTTGATGTTCGTAAAGGGGAATTAATTAAAGCAAACAACGAAAATGTTGGCGCTCGAACAAAAGTCAAAGTTGTCAAAAATAAGGTGGCACCTCCATTTAAGACAGCTGAATTTGATTTGATGTATGGCGAAGGTATCTCTAAAACTGGCACACTTATTGATATTGGTACAAATATGGAAATTATTAATAAATCTGGTGCTTGGTACTCCTATAATGGGGAACGTATGGGGCAAGGTAAGGAAGCGGCTAAACAATACTTGTTAGAGAATCCACAAATAGCTGATGAAATCGATCGCATTATTCGTGATACATTGGCTGTTGGCACTGAAGAAATCGATGTAATTGGTGAAGAAGTAACTGAAGAAGTATAATCATGAGTGACGAAACGATGCAAGCTGCTATGGATCAAGCGTATCGCTTCCTAGCTCAGCGCTTCCTTAGTTCTTATGAGCTGACGCAAAAAATGAGACGTAAACAATTCGAGGACCCTATCATTGAGAGGGTCCTTGAGCGCCTTAAAGATTATGATTACATTAATGATGAACGTTTATCTGAGCAGGTATTAGCGTATTTGATGAAAGAACAGAAATACGGTGCTTATATGATTAAGCAAAAAATGAAACTTCGAGGACTTGCGATTCCTCAAGAAATTTCTGCTTATGATGAGGTAAAAGCTGCTTATCGGGTGGTAGAAAAAAAATTTGGATCTATTCTCAATGAAGAGAAGACTCCTCGGGTAAAAGTTTTTAGTTTTCTCAAATACAGGGGGTTCTCAACAAGCACAATTCAAGTTGTATGCAATGATTTTTATGAATAAATTCTGCTTTTTGAGAGGCCTTGGTAGGCTTGTAAAATCTTGACAGAAAGGGCTTTGAAGTCTAAAATTAATAATAGCCTTATTTATTTATATGATGATATGGCTAATTGATAATTTAATGCATAAAGGGCATAAAAAGGAGCATGAAAGCTCAATTTTGAGAAATAAAAAGGAGGTGAAAGAAATTTTAGAGTATAGTCTAATTGCAGTGGTAATGGTACTGATTGGACTAGGGGTAGGCTATTTTTTAAGAAAAAATATTGCTGAAGGAAAACTGAATCAAGCTGAACAAGAGGCTGCTCGCATCATTGCAAATGGTGAACGCACAGCTGAGTCTAAAAAGAAAGAAGCTTTATTAGAAGCGAAAGAAGAAATTCATAAGCTCCGTTCTGATGTAGAACGAGAAAATAAAGATCGTCGTTCTGAACTTCAACGTATGGAACGTCGTATTCTTCAGAAAGAAGAATCTTTGGATAAAAAATTAGACAATATTGAGCACAAAGAGGAAGCTTTACATCGCAAAGAAGCTGACTTAGCCCAAAGCCGTGAAAAGGTAGAAGCTTTGTATGAAAAACAAATGGCAGAATTGGAACGTATTTCTGGCATGACGTTCGAAGAAGCAAAAAATATCTTGTTAACGAATGTGGAACAAGAAATCCGTCATGAAACGGCGATTATGGTTAAGGAAATGGAGCAGCAAGCTAAGGATGAAGCGGAGAAAAAAGCGAAAGAAATTATCTCCTCTGCTATCCAACGTTGTGCAGCTGACCATGTAGCGGAAACTACCGTATCCGTAGTGGCATTGCCTAATGATGAAATGAAGGGGCGCATTATCGGTCGTGAGGGCCGTAACATTCGTGCACTCGAAACATTAACAGGTATTGATTTGATTATCGATGACACACCAGAAGCAGTTATTCTTTCCGGCTTCGATCCAATTCGTCGTGAAGTGGCTCGTATTGCGCTGGAAAAATTGATTGTAGATGGTCGTATCCATCCAGCTCGTATTGAAGAAATGGTTGGTAAAGCTCGTAAAGAGGTGGACCAAACTATTAAAGAGGCTGGTGAACAAGCGACATTTGAAGCTGATGTTCATGGCTTACATCCTGAAATTGTTAAGATTTTAGGCCGTTTGAAATATCGTACTAGTTATGGTCAAAACGTATTGAAACATTCCATTGAAGTATCTCATTTAGCAGGTTTAATGGCAGCTGAACTAGGCTGTGATGTAACTTTGGCTAAACGAGGTGGTTTGATTCATGATATTGGTAAAGCATTAGACCGTGAACTTGAAGGTTCTCATGTTCAAATCGGTGTTGATGTGGCTCGTAAATATCGTGAAAGTGCAGCAGTAATTAACTGTATTGGTGCTCATCATGGTGATGAAGAGTTCCAAACTGTAGAAGCTGTATTAGTAGCTGCCGCTGATGCTATCTCCGCTGCCCGTCCAGGAGCACGTCGAGAAACATTAGAAAACTACTTAAAACGTTTATCTAAATTGGAAGAAATCGCTGAATCCTTCGAAGGCGTTGAAAAATGTTTTGCTATTCAAGCCGGTCGTGAGATTCGCGTTGTAGTAAAACCGGATAAGATTGATGAAGCTGAGTCTACATTACTTGTTCGGAATATCGTAAAACGCATCGAGTCAGAACTTGAATATCCAGGCCAAATTAAGGTCGTAATTATTCGTGAAACTCGCGTTGTGGATTACGCAAAATAATATGCTATAAGCGATAAGTATAGGCTGCAATGTTTTCATTGCAGCCTATTGTTATCAAAGTTTCGGTAATTATATATTGCTATATACGGCGTATAGGAATCATCATTTACATTGTGTTGTAGATGATGATTCCTATGATTCGTATCAAGTTATTTATACTTTTTTAATAATTTAATTGATTAAAATGCTTTACAAATAGAGGATTTTTTATTTGTATATAGAATTAATATATATATGGGGAAGGAGGCGTTGGCTATGAGCCGATATTTTGAAAATGAGTTGATTGAACAAATCAAAGATGCTAATGATATCGTGTCAGTTGTATCCGAGCATGTAGCCTTAAAGAAACGCGGCAAGAACTATTGGGGTTGTTGTCCATTTCATAATGAAAAAACGCCATCCTTTAGTGTAGCCCCTGAAAAGGGTTTTTATTATTGCTTTGGGTGCCATGCATCAGGAAATGCTATTAAATTTCTTATGGAATTAGAGCATTTAACTTTTGTAGAAGCCCTAGAGCGGCTAGCTAATCGAGCTAATATTCCATTGCCAGAGGCGAAACTTTCACCTGAGCAAAGAGCTAGAGATGAAAGACGCAAAAAACTGTATGAAGCTTCTGATTTAGCGGCTACTTTTTTCCATAACTGTCTTACTCAAACTTCTATTGGTAAAGTGGGATTAGATTATTTGAAAAAGCGAGGACTCACACAAGCGACCATAGAAACATTTAAGCTTGGTTTTGCTCCTGATGGTTGGGATAAGTTGTATCGTGCCTTTCATGACCGTGGCATTGATGATTCCATTCTCTTGGAGTTGAATCTTGTCCGAAAGAATCAAAAGGGTCAATTTTATGACTTCTTCAGAAATAGAATTATGTTCCCCATTATGGATGGTAAAGGGCGAGTAGTTGCTTTTGGTGGACGTGTTATGGATGACAGTACACCAAAATATTTAAACTCTCCAGAGTCATCAATCTTTGAAAAAGGTAAACTTCTATTTGCTTTTGATAAGGCTTATAAATCTATTCGTGAGGAAAAACAAGCTATTCTTGTAGAAGGCTATATGGATGTTATATCTGCTCATAATCATGGTGTTACTAATGTAGTCGCATCATTGGGGACTGCTTATACAAGAGATCATGGACATATCTTGATGAGGCAGGCTGAAGAAATCGTGTTAGCTTATGATATGGATGGTGCTGGTCGTCAGGCGGCTGCTAGAGCTATTGAATTATTGCAAAATACGGATTTTAAGGTGCGTGTCCTTGCCATGCCAGACGGCAAAGATCCAGATGATTATGTGCGTAATCATGGGGGACAGGCATTTAAGGAGTTAGTTGCTAAAGCTGTTAAGCCTCTTGATTATCTATTAAGTGAGTCTTTAATTAAACACGATACAAATGATACAGAAGGAAAGCAGGCTGTTATGGCAGATGTTTTCCCATATATTGCAAATATAGATAGTCAAACGCAGAGAGATGATGCTTTAAAAACATTGGCATTGCCATTATGGCTTGATAATAGTACTATTTTTAGATACTTTAGAGATTATGTGAAAAAAGGACAAATTGAATTAGTGGATACTGCATCAACACCCTTGCCAACACAGGATTTACCAAGGGGTGATGCGGAAAAATTATTGTCCTTAGCTTTCACAAATGGCGAAGTATTACAACATATGATGAGCTATTTGCCATTAGAGGACTTTGAAAAAATTGAATATCGGGGTATAATAGAAAAGCTATTCACCTTGTATAAGTCCGAAGGTCGTCTAGATGAAACTGCAATTCAGTCTGTTTTATCTTCTCAAGAATACGATATTTACTCTAGGTTGGTCGTCATGAGTGACGATGAATATAAGGTACAAGTGCCTGCATTAATTCGCAAGATAAGGCTCCATTCATTGCGTGAACAGTATAAAGCGCATTCGATTATGGCGGATCAATTAAAAAGAGCAGGAGATTCGACGTTTATTAGCGAATTACATAAGTGTCAAGAAATACAGAATTTAATTAGAGAATGGTCTAAGTAAATCATTAATGGTTAAAAAGGAGAGCGCTGTGGCTAAGAAAGTACAAAAAAGTCAAATAGAGGAGATTGTTGAGCAACTTCTTGAAAAAGGCCGTAAGAGCGGTGTGTTGACACAATCCGAGATTTCAGATGCTCTTCATGAGCAGACGGAAATTACTGCGGAACAATTAGATGATATTTATACGACTTTGGGTAAACTGAATGTTGAGATTGTGGCAGATATTGATGCAGATGATACAGATAGTCATACAATTGAAACAGATGAAGATGAAGACGAAGTTTCTAGTGAGAAGAAAATTTCTATCGATTTAAGTGTTGATTCTGGTGTTAATATCGATGACCCTGTACGAATGTACCTAAAAGAAATTGGTCGCGTACCATTGCTTTCAGCTGATGAAGAAATCGTATTAGCTAAGCAAATCGAAGCTGGTGCACAAGAGGATGCTACATATAAAGATATTCAACTTAGTAAAAAGGCTAAGAAAAAATTGGTAGATGCTAACTTGCGATTAGTTGTAAGTATCGCGAAACGTTATGTAGGTCGTGGTATGTTGTTCTTGGATCTAATCCAAGAAGGTAACCTAGGTCTGATTAAAGCGGTAGATAAATTCGATTATACTAAAGGTTATAAATTTTCTACGTATGCTACATGGTGGATTCGTCAAGCAATTACGCGTGCTATTGCAGACCAAGCTCGTACGATTCGTATTCCTGTACATATGGTAGAAACAATTAATAAATTGATTCGTATTTCTAGACAATTGTTGCAAGACAAGGGTCGTGAGCCTTTGCCAGAAGAAATTGCTGAAGGTATGGGAATTACTGTAGAGCGGGTGCGTGAAATTCAGAAAATCGCCCAAGAGCCAGTATCCTTGGAAACTCCGATTGGTGAAGAGGAAGATTCCCATTTAGGGGACTTCATCGAGGACCAAGATGCAATTGCTCCAGACGATGCAGCTAGCTACATTTTATTGCAAGAGCAGATTGAAGATGTATTTACATGCTTGACTGATCGTGAGCAACAAGTATTGATTTTACGTTTTGGTTTGAAGGATGGTAAGCCTCGCACATTGGAAGAAGTTGGTCAACATTTCAATGTTACAAGAGAACGTATTCGTCAGATTGAAGGTAAAGCGCTTACTAAATTGCGCAACCGCGGTAAACGTGATAAAATCAAAGACTTCTTATAAGAGTTTGAATCTCTTAAGGGTTGTAATGCAGTGTCGTATAGCACTGTATTACAACCCTTTTGTGTTATAATGAAAAATGGTAATATCTTACAATAAAAAGCATTTTATGATAAGACTTACGTGTTAGACAAGGTTTTCATGTAATAGCGATAAGTTTTATGTAATAGATAGGAGATATAATGTTTACAGTTACTAAACGGTTAGAGGTGAGTGCATCTCATCAATTAAAACTAGATTATCCGAGTAAATGTCAAAATCTTCATGGGCATAATTGGATTATTACAGTTCATGCACGTTCTAAAGAGTTAGATCATAATGGGATGGTCATCGACTTTACGATTGTTAAAGAAAAAATTCATGGTCGATTGGACCATCGCCATATCAACGATGTACTAGGCGATATAAATCCTACTGCGGAGAATATGGCAAAATGGATCGCTGATGAATTGGGCTCAAAATGCTTTAAAGTAGAGGTTCAAGAATCTGAAGGGAACACAGCTATTTATGAACGTGATTGAGATTTTTGCCTCTATTGATGGGGAAGGTAGTCGGCAAGGTTTGCTGACTACATTTTTACGCCTTCATGATTGCAATATTCGCTGTTCCTATTGCGACACGACTTATAGTTACGGCATTGATAGTGTTTTCACAGAGATGACTGTAGCTGAGGTGGCTGATGTTATTGAAAGCTTAGGTAATCATCGCATTACTATTACTGGTGGGGAGCCTCTATTACAAGAAGGCGCTGTTGTAAAGTTAATTGATGAATTAAATTGTCGGAAGGCTTTAAAGATACAAAATAGTCCATCAAATCAAAGTGAGTTAACTTGTATTAATGATGTAGATAAAGATTTAGATACATTTGATAAACGAGAGAGGCCTAATAATAGTCCTTATGATTTCAATATTGAAACAAATGGAACGATTGTACCGAGCTTTCAGAGAGAAAATGTGTGGTTTACCTACGATTATAAAACACCGTCCTCTTTAGCCGAAGAGTCTATGAATATAGATATATTCAAGGTGGCTACAGAACGTGATTTGATTAAGTTTGTCGTTGGTTCTCCAGAAGATTTGGATTGTATGCGTCGCATAATTAGTAAATATCCTACAGTGGCTCAAATATATGTATCGCCTGTATGGGGACAGATTGAGGCGGCATCGATTATCAATTATATGAAAACATATAATTTGCAGAATGTACGATTTCAACTACAAATCCATAAATTTGTCTGGGATCCAGATGCAAAGGGTGTATAGTATTATTAGGCTGTGTAGTATCAGTATCTTTTCTATGGTATGATATGAGGTCTGATGAAATCTTGATATAAAGGGGTAAATATGGATACAAAAAAAATAGAATCGCTTATATATCAGTTGTTAGAAGCATTAGGTGAGGATCCTAATCGGGACGGTTTGTTAGAAACACCGAAACGGGTGGCTCAAATGATGGAAGAGGTATATGAAGGTATTCAGTATACAAATGCTGAGATTGCAGACATGTATGGTAAGACCTTCGCTGTAGATACAAATCAAATGGTAGTAGTAAAGGATATTACTTGCTTCTCTCATTGTGAACATCATATGGCATTGATGTATGATATGAGTATCAGTATTGGGTACATTCCAAAAGGTCGTGTCATAGGTTTATCTAAGATTCCCCGCATAGCTGAAATGTGCTGCAAGCGTTTACAACTACAAGAAAAAATTGGTGAAGATATTGCGGAAGTAATTTCCTTAGCGACAGGGTCTGATGATGTTATTGTGCACATTACATCGTCTCACAGCTGCATGAGTGCACGAGGTATTAAATCTACAGATAGCCAAACGACTACACTAACTACTAAAGGCGTATTTAACGAAGATCATATGATTCACCGTTTTATGCTAATGAAACAGTCTTAAGATTTGAGTTGCCTTGACTAAATGATAGTCTATTCGGTATAATTAATAAGCTAGAAACTAACTGAGGGCCTATAGCTCAGGGGTAGAGCAACCGGCTCATAACCGGTCGGTCCCTGGTTCGAACCCAGGTGGGCCCACCATTATGTTGATATCTACCGTCCTTGAGATTTCAAGGACGGTTATTTTTATATGTAGCTCATTTTGAGGTAACATAATAGAGATTATTTCAGAATAGTATTGTGTTTAGAGCTATATAAACGAGAACAAATAAGTAAGAAAATAATCAAGAATTAGTAATTAAGAATAAATGATTAGTAATAGTAGAGGAAGTTATGGAACCTAGACCTATGATGGACCGCCTAGAAGCGGTATTCTCAATCGTACCTAAGGCTCATGCCATTGCCGATATCGGTACCGATCACGGCTATTTAGCGGTAGAGCTCATCAATCGTCAACGCGCTGAATATGTCATTGCCGGTGATGTGCATAAAGGCCCATTAGAATCTGCAAGAGCATATGTTGAGTCTTGTGGATTAGCCGCTAAAGTAGATTGTCGTTTAGGCGATGGTCTTAAGGTGACAGAAAAGGGCGAGTTGAACGGTGCTATTTGTTGTGGTATGGGTGGCTTCTTAATGCGAGATATTGTAGATGCAGGCCCAGAACCATTAGAGTTCTATGTACTACAACCACAGAATGGACAAAAAGAATTGCGTCAATACATGGTTCAGAAGAGATATGTTATCGTTTTAGAAATCATTGTAGAAGATGCTGGTAAGCTCTATACAGCGTTTTTAGCAGTACGCAATGATTGTGTAGAAGCTTATACAGGTATGACTGAATATATAGATGTTTATCAAGCGTTACCGGAAGATTCCTTGTTGTGGTCTGTAGGGGCTTTATTGGAACAAGATAGACCACCACTTTGGATGAAATATATAGAGTATTTAATATATCAACGACAATGTGCATTAGATGATATGACAGAGAAATTAAGTTATACTGATAAATATCAGGATTTAGAGCAGGAAGTTAATTTTCTTCGTAATCTTTTAGAGAATAAATAGAAAGAAGTGAGTTGTATGATAACAGTTCAACAAGTTATTACCTTGATGGAACAATTAGCACCGCGTTCTTATGCAGAGTCTTGGGATAATGTAGGACTCATGGTGGGCGATCGGAATGCAGTTGTTACAGGTGTTGTGACTACGTTAGACGTAACAGAAGAGACACTAGAATATGCTATTGAACAGAATTGTAATCTAATTATTAGTCATCACCCATTGATCTTTAAAGGATTAAAACAGATATCATGTGATACTGCTCAAGGGCGTACGATCAATAAGCTGATTCAACATAAAATTGCCGTATACAGTGCACATACAAATCTTGATATTGCACCAGGCGGTCTCAATGATATGTTGGCGAAACAATTGGGCCTCACAGATATTAAGGGCTTTATTAAAACTGGTGAAGAGGTGCTCTATAAGGTGACCACCTTTGTACCTGAAAGCTCGGCTGATGCGGTTCGTATGGCGATGGGTGATGCAGGGGCAGGCCGAATTGGTAATTATGAGTATTGTAGTTTCAGTATCCATGGTGAAGGGCGCTTTGTTGGTAATGAAGATTCTCATCCTGTCATTGGGTCAGCTGGTGCTTTGACAGTGGCTCCTGAGGTACAAGTAAATGCTATAGTCGATGGTACGCATTTAAGCGAAGTCGTAGCGGCTATGAAATCAGCTCATCCGTATGAAGAGGTGGCTTATGAGGTTTTAAATATAGTTGAGCCTACTAGTTCAACTCAATATCTAGGCCGGGTAGGTCGCTTGCCTAATGCATTAAACTTAGATTCTTTCCGTGAATGGGTACAAGAGGCGTTGCCTGATGCTAACATTCGTTTTGCTGGTATTGTGCCGAAAGCGATTCAATCCATTGCTCTATGCTCCGGAGCAGGTGCAGAATTTATTAAGGATGCTGCCCGATTACATATAGATGCCTATATTACAGGCGATGTGAAGTATCATGAGGCGCAAATGGCTAAGGAGTTGGGCTTACTCGTAGTTGATGCGGGGCATTTTGGAACTGAGTCTATAGTGGCACATGGTTTACGTGACTATTTAATCTCTGCAGGGCTTGCTGTTCCTGTGAAAGCTTTCACAGAACAAAATGATTTCTTCTTTGTGTAATGATGCATTTTCTTGCAACAAATTGTTAGCTATGATAAACTGAATTGAAGCAAGTATGAAAGACGGTTGCGAGTCTATAAGACTCGAGGAAAGTCCGAGCTCCATAGGGCAGGATGCCAGATAACGTCTGGCGAGGGTAACCTTAGGGAAAGTGCCATAGAAAAGGAAACCGCCACGTAAGTGGTAAGGGTGGAAAGGTGAGGTAAGAGCTCACCAGCAGTCTGGTAACAGGCTGGCTCGGTAAACCCCATCCGGAGCAAGACCGAATAGGGAAGGGTTAAGGGTGGTCCCGCCTACCTTCCGGGTTGTGTCGCTCGAGCGTGCAGGCGACTGTACGCCTAGAAAGATAATCGTCACCGCGCAAGCGGAACAGAACTCGGCTTATTGATTGCTTGCTTCTATATTTAACATATAATTGATAGTATATAAGATTGTAGATCTTTGTTAGGAGAACTTCATGGCAATTACAGCAATTACTAGTGTACAAGAATTTGATGAGAAAGTGCTTGGCGCTAAAGGTTTAGCTATTGTTGATTTTTGGGCTGGTTGGTGCGAACCATGCACTGTTATGCGCCCAGAGATTGAAGACGTAGCAGAGCGTTTAAAAGGTCAAGTAGAATTCTTTAGTGTTAATGCAGAAGATAAAAATCTTCGCGGTATTTTGTTAAAAGAAGATGTTGATGGTATTCCATCCTTAGTATTCTTCCGCGATGGCAAAATGCTCGATTCCCTTGTGGGCTATAAAAAAGCAGATATGCTTGAGTCTCTAATAAAGGAAGTTATCTGATTAATTAATAACTAGGAATTCTTAGGAAATGAATAACATGAGGCTGTATATAAGGAAAGTTAATTTCTTATATACAGCTTTTTTGTTAAATTTCATAGTTTTCAAAAATGTTAAGTGATATAATAAAATAGTAAAAATATGATTGTCATCATGTTGGTTGAACTTCTTCAAAGTGATAGAGGACGCTAATAAAATGATTTCCGTCATAAACGTTGTAGTTTATTAAGTAATATAATTATATTGCGCAAAGTTGTTGTAAGGAGGCTATATTCCATGAAGAATCGTATAAATAGTTTGTGGACACTCTTCCAAGAACGCCGTTTGAGTCGACGAACATTTATGAAATCCTGTGTAGCACTCACTGCTATTTTAGGACTACCTCCAACGATGTTAGACACCGTTGTTAAGGCTGCCGAAACAACTGAATTACCTACAGTGATTTGGTTGCATGGTCATGAATGTACTGGTTGTAGTGAATCTTTTATCCGTTCATCTTCTCCCTTTACTTCTGATGTTATTTTAAATATGATCTCTTTAGAATATGATGATACTTTGGCGGCAGCGTCTGGTGCACCATTAGAGGAACATTTAGAAAAAATCATCAAAGAAAAAGCCGGTAAATATATCTTGGCTGTTGAAGGTGGCGTACCACTTGATGAAGATGGTGTTTATTGCACAGTAGGTGGACGTACATTTAAAGAATCCCTATTAGAAGCTGCTAAAGGAGCTGCAGCAATCATAGAATATGGTTCTTGTGCTTCTTGGGGCGGTATACAGGCGGCAAAACCAAATCCAACAAATACAGTTTCTGTATCTTCCGTTGTATCTGGCAAGCCAATTATTAAGGTCCCTGGTTGTCCTCCAATTCCAGAGGTTATGACTGGCGTAATCATGCACTATGCATTATTCGGTCAAATTCCACCTCTTGATTCTCAAGGCCGTCCTAAACAATTTTATGGCAATCGCATTCACGACACATGCTACCGTCGTGCCTTCTTTGACTCTGGACTCTTTGTTGAAAAATTCGACGATGATGCATCCAAATCTGGTTGGTGCTTGTATAAGGTAGGTTGTCGTGGGCCTCAAACATATAATTCTTGCGGTAATCTGCGTTGGTGGAATGGTTTATCCTATCCAATTCAATCCGGTCACGGCTGTATTGGTTGCTCTGAAAAGGGCTTTTGGGATAATGATGTGTTCTACAAACGATTACCAGATATTCCATTGGCTAATACCATCACAACTGCTGATACAATCGGTACAGTAGTTGCCGTTGGTGCCACTGCAGCGGTTATCGTTCATGGTGCAGCAACTCTTACGCGTAATAAAATTCTTGATATGAAAGAAGAAAAACGCTTAAAAGAACAAGGCTTATGGGATGAAAAGAAACATAATAATGGAGGAGGTCACTAATGAAACGCGTAGTAGTAGATCCGATTTCCCGTATTGAAGGTCATTTACGGGTTGAAATAAAAGTTGATGAAGCGAGTGGTAAAGTAGAGGACGCATTGTCTTCTGGTACTGCTTGGCGCGGTATCGAACTTGTTGCTAAAGATCGCGATCCTCGTGACCTTTGGGCGTTCGTACAACGGATTTGTGGTGTATGTACTACAACACATGCGTTGGCAGCATTACGTGCGGTAGAGGATGCAATTGGAATTACAATTCCTAAAAATGCAAACTATATACGTAATATCATGCATAGTAGTCTAGATGTGCATGATCATATCGTGCATTTCTATCACTTACATGCGCTTGATTGGGTTAGTCCGGTAGCAGCTCTTAGTGCAGATCCTGCTAAAACCGCTCAATTACAAAATGATGTATTAGCTACATATAATGTGAGCGGTTTAGCACCTGCGGAAACGGCATCAAAAGACTCTGCCTATCCTAAAGAGTTTCCTAAGGCTACTACAGCATACTTTACGGCTGTACAACAAAAGGTTAAGAAAATAGTTGAATCAGGCCAATTGGGGATTTTCTCCGCTCAATGGTGGGATCATCCTGATTATAACTTGTTACCTCCAGAAGTTCATTTGATGGCCGTATCTCATTATTTGAACATTCTTGATCGTCAACGGGATATTGTAATTCCTCATGTTGTATTTGGTGGCAAAAACCCTCATCCTCATTACATCGTAGGTGGCATGCCATGCTCTATTTCTATGAATGATATGAATGCCCCTATTAATACGCAACGCCTTGCTGCTGTAGAGCAATCTATTGCATTGACTAAAGACTTAGTTGATAATTTCTACGTGCCAGATCTATTAGCTATCGGTAAAATATATGTAGAAAAAGGTATGATCGATGGTGGTGGCCTTGCGAAGAAACGCGTTATGTCCTATGGCGATTATCCTGATGATACGTACACCGGTATTTCTAATGGTGACTATCATAAGAAATGTATTGTTCGTTCCAATGGTGTTGTTGAGAACTTTGCATTAGGTGTAGATAAAGCAACATTCATCCCATTAGAAGGTAAAGATTTCATGGATCCTCAATACCTTAGTGAAGAGGTTGATCATTCCTGGTTTACATATCCAGATGGAACAAAAACACTTCATCCTATTGAAGGTGTTACTGATCCTAAATTTACAGGTCCTAAATCTGGTACAAAAGAAAAATGGGAATTCCTTGATGAAGATAAAAAATATTCTTGGATTAAATCTCCAACTTTCAAAGGGAAAACTGCAGAGGTTGGTCCATTAGCAAAATATATTGTTGTGTATACAAAGGTAAAACAAGGCATAATCAAAGACCCAACTTGGGCTGAATCTATGATTGTTCGTCAAATTGATACAGTATCACAAGTATTGGGTGTACCAGCTCATGTATGGATGACTACTATGGTAGGACGTACGGCATGTCGTGGCCTTGATGCACAAGTAGCGGCAAATATTAGCCAATACTTCTTTAACAAACTTGTATCTAATATTAAAAATGGTGATACTACAGTAGCGGATATGACTAAGTTTGAACCAAATACATGGGATAAAGATGCTAAAGGTGTTGGTCTTGTAGATGCGCCTCGTGGTGGTTTGGGGCACTGGATACATATTAAAGATGGACGCTCTGCAAACTATCAATGTATCGTACCATCTACATGGAATGCATGCCCTAAAACTGCAGCTAATGAACATGGTGCCTATGAAGATTCCATGATTGATACACATGTAAAAATTGCGGATAAACCACTTGAAATTTTGAAGGTAATTCACTCCTTTGATCCATGCCTGGCATGTGCAACCCATTTATACAATAAAAAAGGCGAAAAAATTGTTTCCGTCAATACAGATGCATTGTGTAAATAAAGGGTGGTGGACTTATGTTAATACATACTGACAAAAAGGCGTATGTCGTATTTAGTCTATGGCTGCGCATATTCCACTGGACTATGGTGCTAAGCGTAACTGCATTATTTTGGACAGGTCTATATATCGGTGATCCCGGATTTGCAGCTATCACAGGTAATCCAGAGCCAACTTTTGCTATTGATGGCTGGTTCTCTATGGAAACTATGCGTCGTATCCATTTCACTGCAGGGGTTATCTTAACATTCTCCTTTATTTTCCGATTTGCAGGAGCTCTTTGGAATCGAGGAGATAGATTATTACCTAAATTCCGCCAAAAACGGTATTGGTACGGTCTTAAAGAAACAACATTGCACTATTTAATGATTCCTCAAAAACATGAACATCATTGGCTTCGTAATTCTTTAGCTAGAACTGCGTATATGATGGTATACATTATGTTTTTCTTTGAAATCTTAACGGGTTTTGCAATGTATTCTATGATTGACCCTAATGGTGTTTTAGGAACTTTATTTGCACCAGTAGTCACATTATTTGGTGGTGAATATAAAGTTCATGTTATCCATCACTACATTGCGTGGGGATTCTTGTTCTTTACTATTGTTCACGTGTATATGGCATTCCGAGAAGATGTTATGGAGGAATCCGGCGAAGTATCGGCTATGGTTTCCGGTATGAAATATTACGCTCATGATCCAATTGATATTGAAGACCTCAATGGTAAACGTCGTCGTGGGGAACGTATTGATAAACCATCTGGTACTACATATCGTCCAAGTGATCCTAATGATCCTAGAGAAAGAGAATTACAAGAAAATGACTAAAACAAGTACTGATATTATTAGTGGCTTGGAACAATACGCGGACTCAAAGGGTCCGCGTATTGATTTAAACAGCCTTTATGATGATGGAGACAATGAAATTATCCTACTTGGAGTCGGCAATATTTTGCTTACCGATGAGGGATTAGGTGTTCATGTAGTAAAAGAATTGAAAGAATCTTTCACATTTACGCCTGCGATTTCCATTATTGACGGTGGCACTATGGGAATGGAATTACTTACGTATATGCGTGGTATGAAGAAAATCCTTCTTGTAGACGCTATTAATGGCGGAGATGCTCCAGGAACTATATATGAATTTCCTCATAAGGAATTAGAACAATATTTTACGGAACATATTTCTGTACATGAAGTAGGAATGCAAGATATTTTACGTATCCGTGCTATTCAAGAGGATCCATTAGAAGATGCAGTGGTTATCGGTGTAGAGCCGGAATCATTGGAAATTGGTTTTGAACCTAGCGAGCCGGTACAATGCGCCTTGCCTGAGGTTAAGAAGCGTGTTTTGAATGTACTACGAGAATGGGGCGTAGTAGCTGAGCCTAAAGCACAAAGTGAAAATTTCATATAGTATATAGATAGCTTATAGAATGTAAAGATAGTCTCTGTATAGGAGTATTTATGATTGAAAATTATGGTAATGTTCGCGCCGTTTTAAATGAGTTGCGTTTGGCTCTAAAGAATTTGCGTGAAACTGGTGAGACATATTCGATTTATATTGAAAAAACGGGTTTAACAGAGGAAGAACAAGTTGAAGTATTAGAAACACTTGGACGCGGTCATATTACGATTAACTTTAATGAAACTGATCAACCTGTAGAATGGTATGAATCACAATTTTCTGGAATCTGGATTGGGACTTATAAAAATGGTCGTGATGACTCAATTTTACATACCGTAGAGGTCGCTAAGTATCCAGTTGTAGCTGGTGCTTATATAGAGGATATGGAACTGGCGGAGGAAGATTTACAATCTTGGATTGATGCTGCTGGATTATAGTAAAGGAGACCCTTAACGGGTCTCCTTTTTTATGAAAAATAGATGAAAATAGATATTTCCGGTAAATTTGTGATAAAAATACATACAAATTTTTGATTAATAGTTAATAAAGTAAGAAATAATCATATTTATTTCCATATTATTAAAATAAATATTTTTTATAAATCGTTTTATTAATTAGTTTTACAAATGAATTGATATTATATTAATTTGCTATAGTTATATAAAAGATAAATGAAGTGTTTTGTTGGTGTTTTATAGAGAAATGGCTTATTTACTGGCTTTATAAACATTATTAGGCTTATTGTTAACCTTTAGCATTTGCCTTAATTTACTAATTAACATAAAATATGTGAGTAAAATACTTTGGAGGATTTATGTTACTTTCTATTGTAGTGCCTGTATATAACGAAGAGGAAAATATAGCGAACTTTTATAAAGCTGTAACTGATGTTATGTCAGGTCTCACATATGATTATGAACTAATCTTCGTGGATGATGGATCTAGTGATTCGTCAGCTATGATACTGCGTGAAATTGCATTCAATGACAAACATGTTAAAGTGTTATTGCTGGCTCGTAACTTTGGGCATCAAACGGCACTTACATGTGGGCTTGATTATGCTCATGGCGATGCAGTCATTACAATGGACGGTGATATGCAGCATCCACCAGCATTGATTCCTGAACTAGTTCGATTATGGGAATCAGGGTATGATGTGGTGCGTACCATACGCGATTCAACTGATGACGCTAGTTGGGCTAAATCTTTCACGTCTAAGTATTATTACAAACTAATGAACAAAATGGCCGATGTTCCTATTGTTGAAGGCGGGTCCGATTTCCGCCTCATGAATAGTAAAGCATTGGGCACGTTGAAACGATTCAGAGAACATGGTCGATTTTTACGTGGTATTGTCGGCGCCTTAGGGTACAGACAAGCAGAGTTGCACTTTGTGGCACCACCTCGATTTGCAGGTGTCTCAAAGTTTAGTGTGCGTAAAATGATTCGATTTGCTCTGGATGGTGTAACCGCTTTTTCAAGGGTGCCTTTACGGGCCGCCTTGTATGTAGGTGTACTTTGTGGTGGAATGAGCTTTTTGCTCATTTTACATCTTTTGTATGTATATCTTACAGGACAAGCTTTGAATGGGTGGACAACCTTGGGCGTATCAATCTTGTTTATTGGTGGAATTCAACTCGTCGGACTGGGAATTATTGGCGAGTATGTAGGTCGTATTTTTGAAGAGGTGAAGCAACGGCCTTTGTATTGGGTTAAGTCAGCTATAAATTTTGAAGAGCATGAAGAGGCTCCGTTACTCGGACCAAGTAGTGCAGATGTTTTTATGGCACCAGAGGCTTATACCAACAAGAGCAAAGAAGACTAGCTGTATTTGTGAATGCAAATAAATAGACGGTTAGTATATTTTGAATAAATAACTTACTTTAAAAGTTTTTTGGAAAGGAAGCATATGAAGTCAAAATATAGTAAGGTTAAAATAACGGCATTAACATTAACTTTTGTGTGTGCCACAACAGCCATGGTTGGCGCAACAACATTACAATATGGTGATAAGGGCAAAAGTGTTACAGCGGTTCAACAACAACTAATTAAACACGGCTATAATGCTACAGATAAAAATGGTGTATATGGTAAGGAAACGAAGTGGGCAGTTCGTTTGTTCCAACAAGATCGTGGCCTTCCAGTGGATGGTATCGTAGGCCCTGCTACGTATAACGCATTGATGGGTGCTCCTCGTTCTACGAAGGCAGTATTGACTCAAAATGCAGCGACTAAAGCAGTAGCAACGAAATCCGCTTTTACAAACAGCAACGCGACATCCCGTCGTATCGCTGGTCAATCCATTAATGGCAAGAACGTTAAATTAAACAATATTACGAAAAATGAAACACCTAGCAGTATTCACGCAATCTTGGCAGAAGCTGACAAATACCGCGGTGTACCATATGTATTTGGCGGTACTACTCCAAGTGGCTTTGACTGCTCTGGTTATGTTAAATATGTATTTGAAAAACAAGGTATTTCCTTACCACGTTTGGCAGATGAACAGTATAACGTAGGTGTTGAAGTTTCTCGTGCGAACTTGAAAGCAGGGGATTTGGTATTCTTCGAAACATATGAACCAGGTCCATCTCACTCCGGTATTTATATTGGCGATGGCAAGTTCATTAGCGCCACTTCCAGTCGTGGTGTTGCAGTAGCAGATCTTGATACTGGCTATTGGGGTGAACGTTACATCGGCGCAAAACGCGTTGTACGCTAATTTAATAACTAGCTATAAAAGAGGCTATACGAATCAATTTTGTTTTGTTGATTTGTATAACCTCTTTTTATGTTTATTATTTACGATTTAACTAGCATTGACTAAATTTGACCTTTACTTTTATTGTAAAAAATATGGATTAAAATTTATATCTTTCACGGTCTGATTGGATTGGTGTGAAAGTGCGTGAATTCCGCATAATCTCAATGTTTTTGATAGATTTTATATCGTTTTTGAGTTATAATGAAGAGTAAATAATTTTAGGAGGAATATACACATGAAGGGTAATGAACTGCGTCAAGCATACTTGCAGTTTTTTGAAAGTAAAGGACATTTAAAATTAGATAGTTTTTCTCTTATACCAGAAAATGATCCGTCTTTGTTATTGATCGGGGCAGGTATGGCGCCATTGAAGCCTTTCTTTACAGGTAAATTGGTACCTCCTTGTCGTCGTATTACAACATGCCAAAAAAGTATGCGTACCGGTGACCTTGAAAACGTAGGGCGCACAGCACGGCATCATACATTCTTTGAAATGTTGGGGAATTTCTCTTTCGGGGACTACTTTAAAAAAGAAGCTATTCATTGGGCGTGGGAGTTTTTAACTGAGGTTATTAAACTCGATAAAAATAGATTATATGTTACTGTATATCCAGATGACCAAGAGGCATATGATACATGGCATAATGATTGTGGTGTAGAAGAGAGCCATATCACGCGTCTCGAAGATAACTTCTGGGAAATTGGCGAAGGCCCATGTGGTCCAGATAGCGAAATCTTTTTTGATCAAGGTCCTGAACATGGTTGTGATGACCCTAATTGTGCGCCAGGCTGTGATTGCGATCGCTATCTTGAAATTTGGAACTTAGTGTTTACTCAATTCAATAAAATGCCAGATGGATCTTATGAACCATTACAACATAAAAACATCGATACAGGCGCCGGTCTTGAACGATTGGCTTCCGTATTACAAGGCTGTAAAACAAACTTTGAAACCGATTTGATTTTCCCAATCATCGAAGCCACTGCAAAACGCGCTGGTGTTACATATAACGAAGATCCAAATACAGATGTTTCTTTAAAAGTTATCGCTGACCACGCTCGTGCTGTCACTGCATTGATCTCCGATGGCGTATTGCCATCCAACGAAGGTCGCGGCTACGTATTGCGTCGTATTTTACGCCGTGCTGTACGTCATGGCCGTTTACTTGGTATTGAAGGTATCTTCTTAACACCACTTATTGATGTAGTCGTAGACATTCTTGGCCCTGGTATTACATCTATTGCTGAGAAACAAGACTTCGTTAAACGCGTGGTTCAAAACGAAGAAGAACGCTTTAACCAAACCTTGGAACAAGGTCTTGAGTTATTAAACTCCTTAATCGATACATTAGCCGCTGAAAAGGCAACTGTAGTTCCTGGTTCTGAAGTATTCAAACTATATGATACCTATGGATTCCCTTGGGAATTAACAGAGGAAATCGCTTCTGAACGTGGTTTTACAATCGACCATGAAGGCTTTGAAGCTGCTATGAAAGAACAACGCGAACGCGCTCGTGAAGCTCGTGTAAAAGAAGATGCAAAGGTAGCAACACCAGACATTACATTCTTGAAAGATGAAGAACTTGTTGAAGATGAAGCAGAAACTGCATCCTCCGTATTAATGCTTGGTAAAGGTTCTGAACGCTTGCAAACAGCAGCTGATGGCGATGAAATTACTGTTATCGTACGCACTACTCCATTCCATGCTGAAGGGGGCGGTCAATTAGGTGATACAGGTTTTATCGTGGGCCCAATGGGTAAGGTAGAGGTTCATAATACAAAACGTTTACCTGAAGGCACTGTATATCATATCGGTACTGTTATAGAAGGTTCTATCTCTGAAGGTGATGATGTCACTCTTGAAGTGGATACAAATCGTCGCGCAGCAATGGCCCGCAACCATACAGCAACCCACTTGTTACATGCAGCATTGAAAAAGGTTCTTGGCGAGCATGTTAATCAAGCTGGTTCTCTAGTAACTCCTGATTACTTGCGTTTCGACTTCACCCATTTCTCTCCTGTAACGCAAGAGGAACTTGATCAAATCGAAGCTCTTGTAAACGAAGAAATTTTAAAAGCTACGGACCTAGCTATTGCTGAAATGTCCATGGATGAAGCAAAAGCAAAAGGTGCTATGGCACTCTTTGGAGATAAATATGGCGATGTGGTTCGCGTTGTTGAGGTCCCAGGATTCTCCGTTGAATTGTGTGGTGGGTCCCACGTAGGAAATACCGCATTCATTGGCTCTTTCCGCTTAACTTCAGAAGCCGGTATCGGTTCTGGTGTACGTCGTATCGAAGCGATTACTGGTCGTGCAGCTCTTGAGGCAGCAAAACAAGATCGTTTGACTATTGAACGCATGGCAAGCGAGCTTAAAACTAAATCCCCTCAAATAGAAGAACGCTTACACCAAGTATTGACGGAAGCTAAAGAAACAGTGAAAGAATTAGAACAAATTCGTAAAGAAGTTTCTGCTGCTGGTGCAGCTGATATCATTGCTGGTAAAGTCATGGTAGGTGATGTAGAGTTTGTTGGCGCAGCTGTAAAAGCATCCTCCATTGATGAATTACGCGACTTAGCTGATATGGGCCTTGATAAATTAAATGGCTCTGGTGTGGTTCTTGTAGGCGCTGCTATGGGCGATGATAAGGTAAACTTTGTATGTAAAGTATCTAAAGATGTCGTTGCTAAAGGTGCAAAAGCAGGTAATATTGTTAAAGCAGCAGCTCAAGTAGCTGGAGGTAATGGCGGTGGCCGTCCAGATATGGCACAAGCAGGTGGTAAAGAGCCAGCTAAATTAATGGAAGCATTAAAAGCTGGTGGTGAAGCCTTAAAATCTATGTTACAATAGGCATATAATTTTATAATTATACTTGTATCTGTTATAGAAATTTTTCATAATGCATAAAAAGTTACTGACTTTGTAGCTTTAATTCAAGTATAATAGTAGGTGAGATTCCACTTTTATGGTGAAATCTGCCGATGTAATAAAAAGGAGGGATACGATGAACGTTTCAGATGAAACCATGTTATTCCGTAAAGTAGACGATGAACCGATGACTGCTGAAGAGGTGCTTACGCGTGTTTATCAATCTATTCAAGAAAAAGGTTACAATCCAATTAATCAAATCTTAGGGTATCTAATCTCTGGAGACCCTGCGTACATAACAAGTTATAATAATGCGCGTTCCGATATCCGTCGTTTAGAGCGTGATGACTTGATTGAAGAATTGTTGAAAGAATACGCAAAGGCTAAACAACTATAATGAGAATTATGTCATTAGATGTAGGCAGCCGTACTATTGGTATTGCCTGTAGCGATGCACTGCTCATGACAGCACAAGGTATTGAAACCATTCGTAGAACATCTCTAGAAAAAGACTTTAATCGCTTACAAGAACTCATTTCTGAATATGAAGTACATGAACTTGTGGTAGGTATGCCGAAAAATATGAATGGTACAAAAGGTGAACGGGCTGAAAAGACTGAAGAATTCGTTGCAAAGATGAAGGAAGTCATCGATTTACCTGTTACATATTGGGATGAGCGGTTATCTACTGTTATGGCTGAACGTCAACTCATTGCGGCTGACGTGAGCCGTAAAAAGCGTAAATCCGTTATCGATAAAATGGCAGCGGTTGTAATTTTGCAAGGATATTTAGATCGCTTGCAGTTTAATAAATAAGTATTTTCTTTAAGGAGGGTTTCCAATGGTTGACCAAAATTTTGAAGGTGAAGTGTATTATTTGGAATTCGAAGACGAACATGGTAATAAACAATACTTCACAGAAGATGTTATCTTGAGTCATGAAGGTCAAGAGTATGCCGTTCTTGTGCATGTACAAGATGAAGATGCTGATCATGAAGGTCAAGATGACACATACATGATCTTGGCTCGCATCGAAACAAACGAAGAAGGCGTAGAAGAATACGTACCTTTGGATGAAGAAGATGAAAACTTTGAAACTCTAGTAAAACTGTATGAAGACATGGATGAAGACGAATAATCGTCTTTAGCATAAATTTAGCGTGTTGTCAGTGGACAATGCGCTATTTTTATTTTGTTATATATTATCATTATTGTAAAAAGCAGAGACTTCATTCATGCTAAGAGCATAATAAATAAAATTAATATATTGCATAAAATGGAATAAGCGGAATCATTGCCCTTTTATATAGGGGAAATATAGAGTTTATGGTATAATGAATTGATATACTGTTATGTTACAGAAAGGAACTCAACAACGTGAGAAAAGCCTTAAGATATATTTTGATCCTAGTTATTGTAGGTATATTAATTATTGGTGGAGGCCTTGGTGCATTGTACTTTGTACCGAATACCTTTGCTCAAGATGATGGAACACAAGTAGTCGTTATTGAAAAAGGTCAAACGGGTACTGAAATTGCAGATATGCTTTTTGAAAGAGGACTTATTCGCTCAACTCAAGGCTTTAAGCTCTGGTTATACTTGAGCGGTACCAATGATAAGCTTCAAACTGGACATTATCAAATACCTAATAAAGTAACTGTGCGCGAACTCATTTCTTTGTTACAAGAAGGTCATGTAGAATCTATTCGTGTTACAATTCCAGAAGGATATACAGTTGGTGATATTGCTATCGTTCTTGAAAAGAATCAAATTATGAAGGCGAAGGACTTCTTAGCTGAAGCTAAGACCTATGTACCATACCCATACATGAAAGGCACAAAACCTGCTACATATCCTGTAGAAGGCTTCTTGTTCCCAAGTACGTATGAAATCCCCGTAGGTGCTACGCCTCGTGATGTTATTCAAATGATGGCTGACGAAATGAATCGTTACCTTACCCCAGCTGTGAAGAAACAAATTCAAGCTCAACATATGAGTATCCATGATTTTGTAACCTTGGCGTCTATCGTTGAACGAGAGTCTTTATTTGATGCAGACCGCCCAACTATTGCAGGGGTATTCAAAAAGCGTCTAGCTCATGGTATTCCATTGCAATCTGATGCGACTATTTCCTATGTACTTGGTTATGCAAAGGAAAATGTAACGATTGGGGATACACAATTGCAAAGCCCATATAATACATATGTATCTAAAGGTTTACCACCAGGTCCAATTTCAAATCCTGGTAAAAAAGCTCTAGATGCAGTTTTACATTCTGAAAATACAGATTATTTATACTTCGTAGCAGATAAAGAGGGGCATAATCACTTCTCTAAATCATACGAAGAACATTTAGCAGCGGTTAATAAAATTTATGGTGCTGACACAGTAAAAAATTCTTCTGCTAATACTGAAGTAGCTGCACAAGCTGGTCCTAACTATGACGTAGCAGTAGCGACTACAGAGCCTAATTATAATTATAGTTCTGCAGAAGCGGTGGAAGCAGATTCTCAATATGTTGACGTAGAACCTAGTTATAAATACACACCAACTACAGTTCCAGCAGCTGAGATTCCAGATCCTGTACCAGGTTCAACACAAAATCAATCATCGACGCAAGTCACGCCGTCTGCTCCATCCTATGGAAATAATGCAAATAACAATACGTATGTACCAACGACGACACCTGTACCTGAATCGATGCAGAATGTTATTCCTAATGCACAACAAGTACCACAAATTCAGGTAGAACCTGCAAATCCTGCTGAACGCTCTACGTTGGTAGTTCCTAGTGGTACTAACAATAGATAATGTAGGAGATTTAATCTACTTTCATGATATTAAATGATATTTTAAATGAACAGCGTATTTACGCGATAATTAATGATGTGCCGATTTTACGAGAATCTGAGGTTCATCTATTTGAAGAATTAATAGGTTTATACCGGCCCACCTCTGTGTTAGAGGTGGGCACAGCCATTGGTTACTCCGCTTTGTTGATGGCACCATTACTCGACGAAGAGGAAGGGCATATTACCTCCATTGAATTGGATGATGTGCGCTATGAAATGGCGAAATACTATATTAACCAATCCGATTATGCCGATAATATTACATTGCTAAAAGGCGATGCGTCTCAAGTCTTAACGGAACTCACAGGCGAATACGATCTAGTGTTTTTAGATGGACCAAAGGGGCAATATTTAAAACAACTTGAACTTATTCTGCCACATGTGAAAGAAGGGGGCGTCATTCTTGCAGATAATGTACTCTTTAGAGGCTATGTAAGGGGCGATAAGGAACCGCCAAAACGGTTCAAAACTATCGTAAAACGGTTACAAGAATACTTAACATATGTTGAAAATAAAGAATTGTTTAACACCACCATTTATCCCATGGGTGATGGTATGAGTGTGAGTGTGTGGAAAGGGCACAACAAATAATGGCAGAACATTTTATGGAATTGCTTTGTCCTGCAGGTAATATGGACAAGCTTAAAATGGCTATCCGCTATGGTGCGGATGCTGTATATTGCGCAGGTAAACGCTTTGGCTTGCGCGCAGGTAACTCTAATTTCTCCGATGAGGAATTAAAGGAAGCTGTAGAATTTGTACATGCGCATGGCAAAAAGATTCATGTTACATGTAATATCATTCCTCACAACGAGGACTTCGAAGGTTTAGAGGATTATTTGAAATTCCTTGAAAGCATCGGTGTTGATGCAATCATCGTTGCAGACATGGGGATTTTTAGCCTTGCTAAGCGCGTAGCTCCAGGTTTAGAGCTTCACGTAAGTACACAAGCTTCTACTACAAACTGGCATACAGTTCAAATGTGGAAAGAACTTGGTGCTACACGTGTTGTAGCGGCTCGCGAAGTGTCCTTAGCAGACCTTAAAGAAATGAAGGATCATGTAGATATTGAAATTGAGTCCTTCGTACATGGTTCTATGTGTATTTCTTACTCTGGTCGCTGCTTATTGTCTAACTATATGACAGGTAATCGCGATGCTAACCGTGGTCAATGTTCTCAATCTTGTCGATGGAAATATTCTCTTGTGGAATCTAATCGACCTGGTGAATATTACCCAATCGAAGAAGATGAACATGGCACGTATATCTTTAACTCTAAAGACTTGTGTTTAATTCACCGCATTCCAGATCTATATGAAGCTGGTATTGATAGCCTTAAAATCGAAGGTCGCATGAAATCCGTTCACTACTGTGCCACAGTGGCAAAAGTATATCGCACAGCGATTGATACATACCTTAAAGAAGGTAAAGATTGGTACGTTCGTCCAGAATGGATTGCAGAATTAGAAAAGATTTCCCATCGCCCTTATACAGACGGCTTTGCTGAAGGTCGTCCTGATGAAACAGCTCAAAACTATGGTAAATCTACGAATACTCAAAGTCATGACTTCATCGGTTTAGTTATGGGCTACAACGAAGAAGAAAAATACGTTGATCTTGAACAACGTAATAACTTCAAGGTAGGCGATAAGGTAGAATTCTGCCAGCCAAAAGGGGAACTCGTTGAAACGGTAATCGAAAAAATGACAGATGAAGATGGCAATCCTATCGATGTAGCACCGCATGCACAAATGAAAGTTCGCATTTACATGGATACACCACTTGAACCGTATTCCATGATGCGCCGTGAGTGCAAATCTAAAGAGGATGAATAGTTTATGAGTGGTGCAGCTTTAGAGCCGAGTAAATCAATCGGTGCATTTCCAGATGTACCCGATTTAGCAACCTCTGGAGAAGAAGCGTATGTGTACTTTCACATTGATCCTAAGCATACGAATTTCATCAATCGCATCATTGAAGGCTATGAATATTTAGGTGTTATGACCTCTGTAGATGCGAGTGGGCGCTGCATGTTGCGTTGCACACCATCTACAAGGCCCTTGGCGCTTGAAGTATTAAGTAGCTTATCCGACTATGTCACTATAGAAGTTTAAGTATAATTTTGATTGTAAATCGTATGAGGGAATTTTATGACTATACTAGATTTACAATTACATCAAATGTATACAAATTATAGAGAAATGAGAGTATATCTATGAAACAATCTATTTTGAAACGCGCATTATTAACAGCTTGCCTTGGAGTATCGATGGCAGGTGTAGCTATGGCGGGTCCTGTTGGTCCTGTAATCATTCCTCAAGCAGGAGATGTGGTTGTTATCAACCACGGTCCTGATATGACTTTCACAGGGAATATCAATTTTGATGTGGAAAGCCAAACTAACAACAATTTACAAATTGGCTCTACTGTGATTCCTAATGTGGTATACGGTGCGGCTTTCAATAAGTCTGGCGCACCAGATACTATCATCCCAGCTCAAACGTATGTATATGTAGGCACAAAAGACGGGGCGAATGCTTTCACAGAAGCTAGCGATGCAGACAAAAAAGGCGCAAGTTGGAATGTGGAAACATTGAAAAAAACTAAATCTGGCGATGTACAATTGGCGAGCCGTGGCGTGCCTGAAAAACCATTGGCTAACCAAGTGGCGACCATTAAAGATTCCATTATGCTTAGCGCTGTAGACCTCAGTACTACTGAGGTGGGCCGCAATAGCAAGGGCGTTTTATATATGACCGTGCCTAAGGAATTGAAATTGTCTGCTGACACAGGTATTCCTGATGATGTACGTGAAACGATGCCAGCCATGTTCCGGGGCAAAATGGGGGACTCCCTCATGGTAAACCTTATGCCTCTAAATGAGGAAGAGAAGCAACAATTAGCGGCAAATTCACATAATGCGAATACTATCGTTTTCAACCGTGGTATGAACATGGCAAAAATGATTGGTTCCTCTGCGCGTACAAGTAAGGTGTATACATACATGAAGGACCATTATTTGAACCTTGTTATTGTAGCGAAAGATTATGATGATAACGGTGCTCGTGGTAGTGGTGTTATGATGGTATCTAAACAAGATAGCTCTAATGACGTGCTCTTAACACTCTACAAAGGTCCAGACCTTTCTACTAGCAAATTGGAAAAAGTAATTGGTGCTATGCTGTCTACAAACTTCAAACGTTAATTTATAAATAATGCATATAAAATGGCTCGAGATTCTGATATGTTCTGCCTTTACTGGTTGTCTAGTAAAGGGGAGCATATCATTCGCGGGCCGTTTTCTTTAAAATATAAATGTATCAATATAAATGAAGAGAAGATTTACAATTTATGGATTTAAAAAATTACAATTTATAGTTTTCAAGAAATTTACAGTTAAACTGTATTGAATTTTTTAACTCTCTATGATACTATAATCTAGTAAAAGTGATGCAAAGGACATGATTCTTTTATCCCTGTGTACCAGAGAGAGGCAGATGCTGGAAATGCCTTACACATATATTAGAGTTACCCCCTTTAAACTGATTTGTCGAACCTAAGTAGGCAAGTACGGCCGCCACCGTTATCGGGCTTAATGAAGTGAATTAACTATACACATATATTGGTATAGGTAGTTAACTAGGGTGGAACCGCGAATGATCTTCGTCCCTTGTTTGTAGGGATAGAAGGTCTTTTTTTATTACCCAATTTCTACAAGCTAATTACTCAATGTTTATGTATTGTGTGGTAAGTAGGTATATTGGTGAAAGTAGAAAATCAAAGCTATCCTAGTTTATAAATTGGAGGAAAGAAAAATGGCAGATGTAAAAATCATTTTACCTGATGGTAGTGCAAAGGAATACGCTGCTGGCACTACTCTTGGGGAAGCAGTAAAACAACTATCTAACAGCTTGGCTAAAAAAGTACTAGCTGCAAACGTAAATGGCGAATTAACAGACCTTCGCGAAGAACTTGTAGATGGTTCTGAAGTTGCGTTCTTAACATTCGAAGATGAAGGGGGCAAACATACTTTGCGCCACTCAGCTTCTCATATCTTGGCACAAGCTGTTAAACGTTTATGGCCTGAAGCTAAATTGGCAATCGGTCCTGCTATCGATAAGGGTTTCTACTATGATATCGATATGGAACATATTTTGACTCCTGAAGATTTGGGTAAAATCGAAAAGGAAATGAGCCGTATTGTAAAAGAAAATTTACCGATTACTAAATCCGTTATGCCTCGTCAAGAAGCTATCGAATTCTTTAAAGCTAAAAATGAAGATTACAAGGTAGAATTGATTCAAGATCTTCCTGAAGATGCTGTAATCTCTTGCTACTCACAAGGCGATTTCATCGATCTTTGTGCAGGACCTCACGTGGCATCTACTGGTAAGGTGAAAGCTTTCAAATTACAAAGCATTGCAGGTGCATACTGGCGTGGCGATGAAAAAAATAAAATGTTACAACGTATTTACGGTACAGCATTCGAGAAAAAAGAAGAACTGGATGCATACCTTCACATGCTTGAAGAAGCGGCTAAACGGGATCACCGTAAGCTTGGTAAAGAACTTGGCTTGTTTGTTATCAAAGAAGAAGGTCCTGGTTTCCCATTTTTCTTGCCAAAAGGCATGGCTCTTCGCAACGAATTAGAAAATTTCTGGCGCGAAGTTCACCATGAATTTGAATACGAAGAAATTCGTACACCAATCATCTTGAATAAACAATTGTGGGAAACATCTGGTCACTGGTTCCATTACCGCGAAAATATGTACACTACAATTATCGACGAAGAAGAATATGCAATTAAACCTATGAACTGCCCAGGCGGTATCTTGGTTTATCAAAACGAAATGCATTCTTACCGTGACTTCCCATTGCGTTACGCTGAACTTGGTCTAGTTCACCGTCATGAATTATCTGGTGCATTACACGGCTTGTTCCGGGTACGTGCTTTCACACAAGACGATGCTCACGTATTTATGTTGCCATCCCAAATGCAATCTGAGTTGATGAAAGTTATCGAATTATTCGACCGCATTTATAGCCAATTTGGCTTGAAATACCATGTGGAATTATCCACTAAACCAGACAATGCAATGGGTGATGATGCGATTTGGGAAGCAGCGACAGAAGCATTGCGTAATGCTATCGAAGCAAAAGGCATTCCATACGTAATTAACCCTGGTGATGGTGCATTCTACGGTCCTAAACTTGACTACCATATTGAAGACTCCTTGGGCCGTACATGGCAATGTGGTACTATCCAATTGGATATGAACTTGCCAGAACGTTTCCAAATTGAATATGTTGGCGAAGATGGTCAAAAACATCGCCCTATTATGATTCACCGTGCATGCTTCGGCTCCATGGAACGTTTTATCGGTATCTTAACTGAACACTATGCAGGTGCATTCCCAACATGGATGGCTCCTGTACAAGTTAAAATCTTGCCTATCTCTGAAAAACACGTTGAATATGCTAAGGACTTGGCAAAACAAATGCATCGCGATTATGTACGCGTGGAAGTAGACGATCGCAGCGAAAAAATCGGTTATAAAATCCGCCAAGCACAAATGGCAAAGGTTCCATACATGCTTGTTGTGGGTGATAAAGAGGTCGAAGAAGGCACAGTTAACGTTCGTAAACACGGTGGCGATGAATTGGGTTCCGTACCATTCGAAGAATTCTTCAATTCTATTAAAACTGAAATTAAAGAACGCAACTAATTATTTACTATCCTAGTAATTATAATGTTATAAATCCCCCTCACATCTTGCACAATTTAAATTAGTCTGTATAATTTAATAGTGATGAGATTATAAGAGGGGGATTTTGTATTATATTCGCTTTAATTGTTACCTGTGAGTAGCGAAAGGAAATGACTATGAAAGAAGTAAATTCATACGGCTGGAAAGCTGTTATTGGTTCCTCTATTGGCTATGCCATGGATGGTTTTGATCTCTTGATTCTCGGCTTTATGCTGACCTTAATTTCAGGGGACTTAGGTTTGACCACAGGTCAAGCAGGTTCCCTTGTGACGTGGACCTTGGTAGGGGCTGTTATTGGTGGTTTTATCTTTGGTACCTTGTCAGATAAGTTTGGTCGTGTTCGTGTGTTGACATGGACTATTGTGTTATTTGCTGTATTCACTGGTCTATGTGCTTTTGCACAAGGTTATTGGGATCTTCTCATATATCGTACAATTGCCGGTATCGGCTTAGGCGGTGAATTCGGTATTGGTATGGCCTTAGCAGCCGAAGCATGGCCTGCACAACACCGTGCAAAAGCGACGAGCTATGTTGCCATCGGTTGGCAGTTAGGCGTATTGGCCGCAGCACTGTTAACACCCGTATTACTCCCTTATATTGGCTGGCGTGGTATGTTCATGGTTGGTATTATTCCTGCCTTTGTAGCCTGGTTCTTCCGTGCGAAATTACATGAACCAGAAATCTTTGTTCAAAGTAAAGAAATTAAAGAACACTCCCATACGAACTCATTCAAGTTATTAGTAAAAGATGTAAGAACTACAAAGACCTCTATAGGTGTTGCTATTTTAACATCTGTTCAAAACTTTGGTTACTACGGTATTATGATTTGGTTGCCTAACTTCTTGAGTAAGCAATTAGGATTTTCTCTTACAAAATCGGGGTTGTGGACTGCTGTAACTGTATGTGGTATGATGGTCGGCATTTGGTTATTCGGACGATTGGCTGATAAAATTGGTCGTAAACCAACATTTATCTTGTTCCAAGTATGTGCTGTAGCATCTATTTTGATTTACTCTCAACTATCTGATCCAACCGCTATGCTATTTGCCGGCGCTATTCTAGGGGCCTCTGTAAATGGTATGATGGGTGGGTATGGTGCCTTAATGGCAGAAGCCTATCCAACAAGTGCTCGCGCAACGGCTCAAAACGTGTTATTTAACATCGGTCGCGCCGTAGGTGGCTTTAGCCCAATGGTAGTAGGTATGATTATCTCAATGTACTCGTACCAAGTGGCAATTGCATTCTTGGCGATTATCTATGTAATCGATATATTAGCAACCGTATTCTTGATTCCGGAACTTAAAGGTAAGGAACTAGACTAGGCAAATTAACTTAATAAAATAGAATAGGTAAATGAGTTTAATAAAATAGAGATATCTATTGAATTAAGCTTTAATAATTAATTAAGCGCTGTCTTTGATATGTATCCCCTTTACTGATTGTCCCGTAAAGGGGGTACATATCACTTTAGACGGTGCTTTTTATATTCATGGAATTATTATTTTATAAATCATGAAGTTACTTGCAGGAATTTAACAAAAAGTGTCGAATAATATTCTGGGATATTTAGTTTTTGATGTAAAGTATAACGCAAGATTTACTTTTTATATAATTATTGAATATACCACCAGTTAAAACTAATTTACCAAGGAATGATATATGTCTTTTTAGAGGTACTACCAGTTAAAACTAATTTCGTCAAGTGGAGATATATGTCATTTTTGAAATACTACCAATTAAAACTAATTTTGCTAAGGGAAGAAAGCTATTGTTTTAGAGAAACTATTAGTTAAAACTAATTTTACTAAGGAATGATATATGTCTTTTTAAAGATACTACCAGTTAAAAATATTTATTTTTAACTGGTAGTATCTGGAAAATAGGCTATGTCGGTAGAAATAGTAAATAAGTTTAACCGCTAATTTTTAAATAGCAATATATATAAGAATATCTCTACTTATATACTTACTTATATATCTGTTTATGCCTCTGTTTATATTTATATCTATTAGAATATGAATCTATAAGAATATGAATATCTCAATTTACATCTCTAATTATTTTTATAAGAATATTTTTGTTTGTATGTATATATATGGAGAAGGGGTGAGCGAAGTGGCGCGATTACGTTTGCGTGAGGTTAGTGAGAGTGAGGAACGTTTTAATCGATTAGAGCGGGCTGTGCGATACGGAAAACGGTTAAAGTTGGCAAAAAGAGTGCCTAGAGATGTATTTTTACCAGAGGATAAGCAGTTATGGTTTTTATTTGAGCGTATATATACGGTAATTCATGATAGGGAGGTAGCCGTACTAAAACGGTTTGGCTTAACACCCATGCAGTACAATGTTTTGGAGTTTGTCTATGTATCATCTTGCAATCCAACATTAGGCTTTATTGTAGACGAATTACGCATATCATATGGTAATCTATTTGAAGTCGTAAAGAATCTAGTGAAAAAAGGCTTAGTTAATTCTGATGTTTGCCCAAATGATAAACGATCTAAATGTTTAGCTTTGACCTATGAAGGTAAGATTTTATTTGAAGAGGTACAAGTCATACATGATAAAGTTTTAGGAAATACATTTTCTGTTATGTGTATGAATAAAAAGGGAGAAATGAAATCAAACTTATCATATGTACTTAGACATTTCAGTCAGGAAGAAATATACTAATCGTTCAGATTAAATATGGTAGCTTAATGTTTAAAGAGGTTAGATAATAAGCATTGTATTAAAATATTAATATATAAGTATAAGAATTAAACTGCTAAAATTAAGAATCCTACAATTTCCAGTAGTAAGAAATTGTAGGATTCTGATAGTTAATTAATTTTACGCAATTCCCATCCAGTGCCAGTATGTAAGTGCAAATACGAGCATCATTACATAGCCGATGATGGTTAATGGAATGCCTGTAGTCATAAATGTTTTTACGTCGAATGTATCTGTACCGTACGCTACCATGCCTTGTGGTGAGTTTACTGGCAATACCAGACCAAAGCAGATTGCATATTGCATGAGCATTGTTACGCCAAGTGGATTAAGCCCTTCTGCGGAATGTCCCATAACGATGGATATTACGATAGGAATCATGGCAGACGATAGAGCTGTAGCTGATGCAAATCCTAGATGGATTAAAATCAGGAAGGCGGCCATAATAGCAATTAAAAGGAACACGCTTGCCGTTTCAAGGGAGAAAGCATTTACGAATACTTGTGCGAGCCAAGTAGCAGCTTTTGTTTTAAGTAATACGGAACCAAGTCCTATACCAGCTCCAAACATAACAATCGATCCCCAGTCGATATTTGGCTGCGCAAACTTCCAGTCCATAATGCCAATTTTAGGGAAGAAGAATAAGGCAATTGCTATGATTGTAGTTGTCGTAGTATCGATGGAGTGTAGTTTACCCCCTGTTGCCCACAATGCTAATAAACCAATGGAGATACATAATAGTTTCTTTTCATCAAATGACATGGGACCGATTTCTTTACGCATTTTAGCAAGTTGTACATCACCGCCAACGAGCTCTTTAATCTCTGGTTTAATAAAAGCTTGCGTTACAAAGTAGGTAATGATAGCCATAATTATGGAGAACGGTGCAGCTGCTGTGAGCCAATCAATCCAACTTACCGATGTGTTCATCTGTGTTTGCATAAACCCAACAGCTACGAGGTTTTGAGCGGCTGCTGTTTGAATCATAATATTCCAAAACGTATCTGCTTGTACGGCACCTACCATGAGTAGCGCGGCTACACGGCTTTTACGTTCAATACCTAAGTTTTCAACGATACCGATAATAATTGGAGCAAGACAAGCGATACGAGCCGTTGCACTTGGTACAAAGAAGGCTAGAATAAGACCTGTAATAATAACACCTAAATAGATACGGCTTACCTTTGTACCTACGCTAGATAATACGAGCATGGCAATGCGACGATCTAGTCCCGTTTTACGCATGGCTACGGAAATAAACATAGCGGCACCGACGAGAATCATGGCTGGCGAAGAATAACCTGAAATAATTAGTTTTAAGGCATTAGCTGTGCCCATAGCTTTCGCTGGCGCCTCTGGGTTCGGAGAGAAACCTAGTAACAAGGCTGTGAGCGCCGTAATCATGGTCGCACTTACCGGATAGGATACAGCCGATGTCATCCATAAGATGATAGCAAAGGCGAGGACACCAATCATACGATGACCACCTGTAGATAATGTTTCTGGTGTTGGTAATAATAAAATGCCACCGAGAACAATAAAGGCAAGAATAAGACCTATATTTTGAATTGTTGTACGCGCCTTTTGAGGAGGCGAACTAGTTGTTACACTCATAATAAAACCCCTTTCAATTTGTGTAATACCTATTACTATATAATATCTAGTTAGACAATACCCAGTTAGATAATACTCAGTTAGATAATACCTAGTCAGGTAGAATATGTTATATATATTATTGTATCGTATTTTTCTATAGAATTAATAATTATATTATAGAAATATTGTATACATAAAGGGGGATAGGTGTCAGTAAGTATACCTATATACAGAACTTATAATCTCTGTTATACTGTAAGAGTTGTAATAATAAATTGCTGAGAGCAACCTAAGATTGTTGTTGACTTTCACTATCTAATTTGTTATTATAATTAAGTAATTTATGAAGCAGAGGCCATCCGCCACTCACCTAATACCAAGAAGTATGAGGTTAATATAGAGAATTCTATTCGGATGGTGTTTGCCGTCCGTTTTTTTTATTCTCTTGGAGGTGAACGCTATTAGCAAGGATACACCACGCATTAATGAAGAAATTCGTGCTCGTGAACTTCGTGTCGTAGGTCCTGAAAACGAACAAATCGGTATTATGTCTGGCCGTGAGGCTTTGGCATTGGCTGAAGAACAGCATCTTGATCTTGTGGAAATTGCACCTAACGCTAAACCACCAGTAGCTCGCATTATGAACTACGGTAAATATCGTTATGAACAACAAAAACGCGAGAAAGAAGCGAAAAAGAAACAAAAAATCGTAACTTTGAAAGAAGTCAAATTACGTCCACATATTGAAAACCATGACTTTTACGTAAAAATGAAAAACGCATCCAAATTCTTGGCTGAAGGTAACAAAGTAAAAGTAACCATCATGTTCCGCGGTCGTGAACTTTCACATCCAGAACTAGGCATGGCGGTATTGACACGTTTTGCTGAAGAACTCAAAGAAACGGCGTCTATTGAAAAAGCAGCTAAGTTAGAAGGTCGTAACATGACCATGATTTTAGTAAGTAAGTAATGTATTGGGAGGATTATTATGCCAAAGATTAAAACTCGTCGCGCAGCGGCTAAACGTTTCGCAGTAACAGGTACTGGTGAATTCAAGCGTGCAAAAGCTTTCAAAAGCCACATTCTTGAAAAGAAATCTCCAGCTCGTAAACGCAATTTACGCAAAGCTACATTGGTCGCAAAGGCTGACCACAAACGCGTAGTTAAATGTTTACCATACGCTTAATCGTTAACAGTTAATCGATCATATCGTAATTTAGGAGGAATATACAATGGCAAGAGTGAAAAAGGGCGTTACAGCTCATGCACGTCATAAGAAGATTTTAAAATTAGCGAAAGGTTACCGCGGTACACGTTCCCGTTTGTTCAAAAAAGCAAACGAAACAGTAATGAAAGCGTTGTACTACGCTCGTCGTGACCGTCGTGCGAAAAAACGCGAATTCCGTCAATTGTGGATCGCTCGTATCAACGCAGCGGCTCGCATTAACGGCACAACTTACAGCCGTTTCATCGCCGGTTTGACTAAAGCAGGCGTTGAAGTGAACCGTAAAATGTTGGCTGACCTTGCAGTTAACGATGCAGCAGCATTCGCTAAACTTGTTGAAGTAGCTAAAAACGCTTAATAACATAACAATATACATTGAGGACTCTCTTTGGAGGGTCCTTTTTTATGTGGTGAAAGTAATAGATTATCAATACTTTTATAATATGATATCCTATACATATAATGTGTGTGATAATATTAAAAGAGAGGATTTAAATTAATGAAAAAGTTATTTTCTATGTTATTGTTAGCATGTATAGTAATACCATTACAAATCCAAGCTATATCGATGGAAGCTATTAAAAATGATAAGAATAATGTTCCTATTATTACAGGAAAAAATGCTATTACGTATTTTGTAGATAAGAGTTCCATTAAAAGAATAGAAGAGAACCAGTTTATTTATAAAGCACAGGCAGTTGTATATGAGGTTGAAAATAATAATAGTCGTAGAACTAACTCATATATTCACAAGGTTTTAGTTACTTATCGTTATGATATAAACCATTCTGTAGCCAGCGTATTACGTACTCCACAGTATGCACAAGATTATTCACTCCTCATATATGCTAAACAAGCTAGCTCTGGTATGAAATTAACGATAAATAGTGTGGAAGATTTTAATTATGAAGGTGTAGCCTTGGGTAACTTTAGCAATATTCCAGAACAATACGTTGATGTAGCATTGCGTGATCCTAAATATGTTGTAGGTAATTATATCTTTAAAGAAGCTTATGGTACAGCTTTTGAAAATATGACTCTTCATAAGAAATAAGATAAATGAGTTTATGGAAGTAGCTAAAAACGCTTAATAGCATAATAATACAGATTAAGGACTCTCTTTGGAGGGCCCTTTTTGTATGGTGAAAGTATGATATAGCTACATTTATATTTTAGTGTAAAATACTAAATCGTTTTGGCTGTTTTATAAAGTGAAATAAACTATCAAAAAAGTAAAATATAAAAGAGGAGTTTTATTATAGCTTGTAGAACTAACATAGTAATAAACCTATTTAAGGTGCTTGTAAAAGGAGGCATTATTATGGGAATCTTTAAAAAGCTATGTATGACCTCTATGTTAGGTGTTATGTTAACTGTACCAACGTATGCAACTGTTGTTACAGGCAGTCAATCAGATGTAAATTTAGATTTAAAGTATCCTTTAGTTTATACAGAACATGCTTATGCTCAAAGAGTTATTAATACAGATATTGCAAATTATGTACTCGAAGCAAAGGATATGTATTACAACCAACATATTTATCAAGTTTCTCAAAACTATAAGGTTACCTATGAGGATAGTCAAGTTGTTTCAATCCTACTAACTACCTATTATTACTACGCCGGAGCTGCTCATGGTATGTATAATACAAGAGGTCTTGTATATAATAAAGTAACAGGTCAACGCATTCCATTATATAACTATATAAAAATTGCGAATGCAGCACAATTGGATAACGGTTTACGATCCCATGTATTAAGTTATTATACAGGTAATCATATAAAGAGCTATATTCCAAGTGGATGGAGTGTAAAATATGTAACCGATAACTATTGCTTACGTGGTAAGGGGAACATTGATCTAGTTTACCAACCATATGAACTAGGACCGTACGCAGCTGGTAATACCTATATTGGTTTTACACCAAAAGCCATTGAATACTTTAACAGAATGAACTCCTGATAAAAGTATGTTGCTATATTGATCCTAACTGTATTTTGATGAATTAAATAGTATTCTTGTAATATACGACAAAAGCCTATAGTACATTTTTAGTACTATAGGCCTTTATCGTATTTACCATATTATCTTCTAAATCCGCCGCATCCTCTAGTATTAGAGTTTGGACCGCAATAATTTTGGTTGTTATTGGTGCCTGGTGCATAGTTAGTATTGTTCGTATTGTTATCGGAGTTGTATTGTGTGTTAGTGTTGCAATTGTACTGAGAGTTATTGCATACATAATCGTAAGCAAATCCAGTAGATACAACAGCGGTTACGGCTAAAGCAGTCATGATGAGTATACGTTTTGTAAATTTCATAGTAATTACCTCCTTGTTCATATATTTATATTATACTACTATGAGTCAAATAAAATATGATATTCTATACATATATACTATTTGAGAGGCATTATGTGAAAGGATGAGAGTCTATTATGAAACGTGTATTGATGGCTGCACTATGTTTAAGCTGTGTTACGTTGGGAAGTCATGCGATTGATATTAATATACCAGGTGCAGATCCTACAGTAGCAAAAGATGCCTATCAGAACTATCGTAAGACTGGTAATGAAGTCCAAAAGACTGAAAATATTATAGCTAATCAGATACGAGATGAATATAACAATAATGGCTCTAAAAAATGGACACTAGATGAGTTACTATACTTTACAAAAGAATTGTATCATTCTACAAAACAGTCTTCTTCTGTTTTTATTCTTAAGGATAATGGGGCAAATATTAAATTTACTGTACCAGAGAGTAGTCAATTTGGTAAAACTATAAAAGGGGACCCATTAACTACAGAGGTTCAAAAAGGAAATTTCCGCTTAATTGAAGGCAATATACATTATACTATTCGTAAGAGTGGTGAAAGTCAAGTTAAAGAAAATTCGTTCTCGTATCCTACTGTTAGAAATGCTACATGGGAGATTGGGCAGACTAAAAGTGGAGCTTTAGAAGGGGCTATTAACTTTGGCGTAAAGTCCGATCCTTCGCTGTCTTATCATATTAGTTATGATTTAATTAAGAAAAAGGAATTAGAGCTATTAAAGACACATGATCAGCAATACGTGTATAAAGAGCTAATGTCACCATTAGTTAATTATGTACTACCTTCGATTGAGCCTGCAAAACAAATACTTTCAAAAACAAAACCAATAACTATTAATGGATTCACGTTCCAAACTTTAAAATCAAGTGATTTAGTGTATCATGGCCCTGATAATGATTCAATTTATATCTATGATGGTAAAAAATATCGTGAAGGTATCATGGTGAGAGAATTAAAACCGGAAGAGTTGGCTAATCGTCATCAAATTAATTATAAATTGATACGATTCTTCATTATGTATAAGCCATATTCTGATTTCAAGCCAATTCAATACGCAACGGTTTGGAATGATGCCACTCCTGCTATCTATATGGAAGTAGAACGATCTAAATCTAGAATGTACATTCAATCACTATATGATGATAAATATTTATATACTCACTTTATAATGGCCGATTTAGATTATAAAACACCATCAAAAGACTTACGCGATATAGTTCAATATGTAGACAATGCAAATGACAAAGATAAATATGCTAAAAGCCAAGCTGGGATGGGAGCTATACCTAAAGGTATATATGAAAACTCATCTGTAAAATAAGGGGAAAATAGTCAATCTATGATATAATCTTGACTTGATTTCCAATTTAGTTCATAAAAATATATATGTAAGTTTTACCACATGTATTCACTATTACTATAGTAAAGTGTTTATATGTGGTATTTTTTATAGTAAAATTAAGATAATTACTATGAATAAATTATGAAAATACAGGAGATATTATGGGGGCGGAATTAAATCAAAAATTATTTAGTGCTGCAGATAGTTTGCGTGGCAAAATGAGTGCTGATCAATATAAAGATTATCTTTTAGGGCTAATCTTTTATAAATATTTATCTGATAAATTATTAGAGTCTACAGTTGTAAAAGCTTATAAATCCCTTGATGAATATGATACAGTAGCAAAGCAAACAGAATTGTATAAATCTTATATTTTAAATGATAAAAGCAAGGCGTTTTTTATTGCGACTATGTCAGATACGTTAGGGTATCATATAGAACCGCAATATCTTTTTAGTGAACTTGCTAATTCTGTTAAGGATAACTCTTTTGAATTGGTTCATTTGAGAAATGCTTTTGTACGATTGGAAACGGCATACAAACAGTTTGAGGGGCTATTTGATGATATTGATTTAGATTCAAAACAACTTGGTGTAGATGCGAATCAACGAAATATTACCATTAGTGAAGTTATTAAAAAACTAGATGAAGTTGATGTGTTAGGTCATGATGGTGATGTGATTGGCGATGCATATGAATATCTGATTGGTGAATTTGCTGCTGGCTCAGGTAAAAAAGCAGGTGAGTTTTACACCCCCCAACAAGTATCTAATATGATGGCTCAAATTGTAACAATTGGACAAGAGGATACACCATCGTTTACTGTATACGACCCTACAATGGGTTCTGGTTCATTGATGCTAAATGTACGTAAGTATTTAAATAATCCAGATCGTGTACAATACCATGGACAAGAACTTAACGTAACTACATATAATCTTGCACGTATGAATCTTATTCTTCATGAAGTAAATGCTGAAGATCAACGTCTACATAATGGGGATACACTAAATAAAGACTGGCCGACAGATGAGCCGTATATGTTTGATTCTGTAGTTATGAATCCTCCATACTCTGCAAAGTGGTCTGCAGATCCTACATTTATGGATGATGCACGTTTTAACCGTTATGGAAAGTTAGCACCTAAATCTAAAGCTGATTTTGCTTTTCTCTTACATGGGTTTTATCATTTAAAAACATCTGGTACTATGGCAATTGTTTTGCCACATGGGGTTTTGTTTAGAGGGGCAGCAGAAGGTATAATTCGAAAAAAATTATTAGAAGATGGAAGTATTTATGCGGTGATTGGGATGCCTGCAAATCTATTTTTTGGAACATCTATACCGACTACTGTAATTATTCTTAAAAAGAATCGCCCAGGACGTGATGTGTTATTCATTGATGCAAGCAATAATTTCACAAAATTCAAAAATCAGAATAAATTAGAACCAGAGCACATAAAACGCATTGTTGATACTTATAAAAATCGTGAAAGTATTGAAAAGTACTCTTATTTAGCACCATTTAAAGAAATTAAAGAAAATGATTTTAACCTAAATATTCCACGCTATGTTGATACCTTTGAAGAAGAAGCTCCTATTGACATGGTTGTACTTGGCAAAGAGATGAAAGCTATTAAGGAAGAAGAAGCAAAATTAGAAAAAGAGATTTATGATATGCTTCTTCAGTTAGATTGTACTGATGAAGATAAAGATTGGTTAAATGGTGTACTTGAGGTATTTAATTATGGCAAATAAACCAAGAATACGATTTAGGGGATTTACTGAAGATTGGGAACAGCGTAAGTTAGAGTCTTTATTTACAAAATATGAGGACAAAGTAAATACACCTGACTCTGGATATTGGCGATTAGGATTAAGAAGTCATTGTAAAGGAACATTTCACACTTATGTAGATGCTGGTCATGAGCTTGAAACTACAGAAATGTATAGGGTAAAAGCAGGTAACTTTATACTAAATATTACATTTGCTTGGGAACGTGCACTCGCAGTAACAGATGATGAAGATCAAGATAAACTAGTTTCTCATAGATTCCCTCAGTTCAAACCTAATAGTGATTTGGTAATCGACTTCTTTAAACATACTTTAATGGATAAAAGACTTAAACATCATCTAGAATTATCATCGCCAGGTGGCGCGGGTCGAAATAAAGTATTAAAAGTTTCCGATATGTTAAAATATGAACTTTTAGTTCCAAGTATTCAAGAGCAAAATATAATTAGTAGTTTTTTAAATAACATTGATCATATTATTACCCTTCATCAGTGTAAGCTTAAAAAGCTCAATTTAGCTAAAAAATCATTGTTACAAAAATTATTTCCAAGAAATGGAAGTCAAATTCCAGGGGTTAGATTTAAAGGATTTACTGATGCTTGGGAACAGCGTAAGTTTCTTGATTTATTAGATACACAAAATGGAATCAGAAGAGGTCCATTTGGTAGTTCATTAAAAAAAGATTCTTTTGTAAAGAAGTCTGACTATGTAGTATATGAACAACAAAATGCCATATATGATAATTATGTAACTCGTTATTTTATTTCAAAAGAGAAATATAATGAGTTAATTCGGTTTAATATACAACCAGGCGATTTTATTATGAGTGGTGCAGGTACTATAGGTAGAATCTCAATGGTGCCAGATGGCATAAAGAAGGGTGTCTTTAATCAAGCGCTAATTAGATTTAAAGTGGATAAGAACTCTGTTAATCCACTATACTTTCTCAAATTTATGCAGTCAGATATGATGCAAAAACAGCTGACACAAGCAAATCCTGGATCTGCCATGACAAATCTGGTTCCAATGGATGAGTTAAAAAAGTGGGATGTTACCATTCCATCACTTGAAGAACAAAATAAGATAAGCAATTTTATAAATCAAATAGATGAGTCTATTACCCTTCATCAGCGTAAGTTAGAAAGGTTACAAGAAGTAAAAAAAGGCTTGCTTCAAAAAATGTTTGTATAGAATTACAGGGATAACTATATGGGGAAATTAAATAATACAAAAGAAGCTCAGCTCGAACAAAATCTAATTGATTTACTTTGTGCACAACATGGACAATGGACTTTTCGTTCGGATTTAAAAACAGAAGAAGATTTATGGAACAATTTACGTAATATTATTGAGATTCGAAATAAAAGTGAACTTAATGATAATATGTTAACTGATAGTGAGTTTAAGCGAATTCGATCAGAAATATTGGCAAATACTAAAACGCCTTTTGAAGCCGCAAAATGGCTGCGTGGTGAAAAGGGAAAGTGTTCAGTTGTTCTGGAAAGAGATAATGGTTTAGGGCGTATAGAGTTAATTATTTATTCTAGTATTGAAAAAAATGGTGGCTTTTCTTCTTATGAAATAGTACATCAAATTGCAAAAAATAAATCTAACTTAGAAGAACGAAGTCGTCGATTTGATATTACTTTATTGATAGGTGGTCTGCCGATTATTCAAATAGAATTAAAAACAGCCATAGCAAAGGATGGGGTTAAGCAAGCCTATTATCAAATAGAAAAATATATTGATGAAGGGACATTTTCAAATACTATATTCCAAACGCTACAGCTATATGTTATGTCTAATGAACAAACGACTCGATATATGGCTGCTGCTCCAAAAGGTGAGTTACAAGAAAAATTTATGTTTGGTTGGCGAACTCGAGATAATACAAGGGTTGAGAATATTAATGAGTTTGCAAAGCAGGTATTAAATATTCCAAGAGCTCATGAATTAGTATCTGAATATATGATTCTTAGTGAAGAAGTAAGCAGTAAGATATTAATGGTCTTACACCCATACCAAATTCATGCTATAGAAGCAATTTTTGAGGCTGCAAGTAAACATCAATCTGGTTATATTTGGCATGCAACTGGTTCAGGTAAGACTATAACTAGTTTTGTATCTACAAAACTACTTGCCCAAAAGAGTGGGATAGATAGAACTATTATGCTGTTAGATAGAAAAGATTTAGATAATCAAACGACATCAGAGTTTACTAAATTTGCCTCTGCTTACTCAACAGGTGTAAATACTAACAAAAATACACTTATAGTCGGTACGGGGAATACCAAGGAGCTTTCAAATGCTCTTAAACAGGATTCAAGTTCTAATGTAGTAATTGTGACTACACGCCAAAAACTAAATAAGGCTGTTGAATACTTGCAAGAAAAAGAACCAGGAAGACTTGCTAACCTTCGAGGAAAACATATTGTATTTATTGTTGATGAATGTCATAGAGCTATTAGTGCTCAAAATATGGATGATATTAAAAAAGTATTTCCAAAATCGACATGGTTTGGATTTACAGGTACACCTATTTTTGAGGAGAATAAAAAGAGTTCTGATGGTCAATATGCCCGCACTACACATGATCAATATGGAGAAGTTTTACATCGATATACTATAAAAAATGCGCTTGAAGATGGATCTGTATTGGGATTTCAGGTAGAACATGAATCTACTATACATCAGGATGAACTGGCGAATGTAGTGTACCGAGCAATGCGTTCGGAAGAAAAAAATATCAATTATACCGATGAGGAGCTAGTGTCCACTATTGAATCTATGAAGGATATTGATAAAGAGCAATATTTACAGAGTACACATTATGAGTCAGATGACCATATTCAATCTGTAATTCGCAAAATTTTAAGCCCTAACAATGCATATAGTAAATTTGTATTCAAAGATGGTAAGCCAACAATGTCTGCTATTTTGACAACTAGTTCTATTGATATGGCGAAGCGTTATTATAAGGCAATTAAGAAATTTACAGCCCATAAGAACTGGTTAGAAACACAGTTTCCCAATAATCCTTTGCGCCAGGGTGCGGTTATGAATGATCCAGATTTTCCACGTGTGGCAATTACATACTCTTTAGAGGAAAATACAAAGGATTCAGCATTAAAAGAAACTGAAATGGCTGAGATTATTGATGAGTATAATCAGATGTTTGGGACCTCTTGGTCTATTGAAAGTATTAATCGTTATAATGGTGACATTAACAATAGGCTAGCGCGTAAAAAGGGTGAGTTTAAAGAATTTGGTAAACATTTAGATTTAGTTATTGTTGTAGATCGATTATTAACAGGATTTGATGCTCCTAGATGTCAAACCTTGTTTGTAGATCGGAACTTACAATATGCTGGACTCATACAAGCGTTTTCTAGAACTAATCGAACATATAAAGGAAAAGATAAAGGTTTGATTACAACCTTTAGAAAACCTGCGACGATGAAGGAACATGTATATGCAGCAACTCGGTTGTATTCTCAAACGAATAATAATAGTAGTTTGATCTACCCAACATATGAAGAATCTAAAAAGAAGTTTAATGCTGCATATACAGCTTTAGTAAAATTAGAGGCTATAAATTCAAATAATCCTATTACTGAATATGCTCCCGTTTCAGATCGAATTAACTTTGTGAAGTGCTTCCAGGATTTAAATAAAGCTTATCGTGCTATTGCCTCATATGATGACTTTAACATAGAACTTGATAATGACAAACATGGTACCTTTTCTAAAAAGATTGCAATTATAGAAGACAATATTGGCTTATATAATACGATAAAAGCATCCTTAAAACCTGATGATAAGAATGAACCTGGTATTGAATTAATTGATTTCTTTGATTCTAGTACAGTACAGACATATACTGTTGATAAAAGCTATATAGATGCTTTATTAAGTGAATATGAGGCGAACAGTCAAGATACTCGTGCAAAAATTGAAGATGCTTTAACAAAGTTGAATAAGAGTGAATCAGTCCGTACTATTTATAAACATATTCTTGATGATATTGATACACAGGTGATAGATAAAGATAGTAATCTATTGAAAATAAAAAGAGAATATTTTACTAAAGCTTATGACTCTATTGTTGAATCCTTTGCATCAACATGGTGTGTTAATCAGGATGAACTTATGGTTTCTGTAAATCAATCTACACTAGGTGAAGATATATACAATAAAAATAGAATAGTAGGCAGTGCTAACTATCCTGTATATGTACAACAACACCCCGATTCTGATCCATTTTCATACCCTCAACACATGATAGAAGCATGGGAAGTATGTTTGTCTGATGAAGTTATACCGTTAAGAGATGAATTGAAGTAGCAACATAAAATCCTAAAGTATATTTGTTAATAATAGAATATCCGAAGTTTTGTCCGTATATGGTCAGAAACGTTTAGATTTGGTCGTATTAGACATTATATGGTGTTTAATACGGCTTTTTATTTTCTTGGGAACAGCGTAAGTTAGGGGATTTATATAAACGTGTAAATGAACGTAATGATGGAACTTTAGGGCGGGATAAATGGATTTCTGTTGCAAAGATGTATTTTCAGGATCCTGATAAAGTACAATCAAATAATTTAGATACACGTACCTATGTGATGAAAAAAGGAGATATAGCTTTTGAGGGACATCCAAATAATGAATTTAAATTTGGTCGATTTGTATTAAATGATATAGGTACTGGTATCATTTCAGAGCTATTTCCCATTTATAGACCTATTACCGAATATGATTTAGATTTTTGGAAATATGCGATTCAACTTGAACGAGTGATGGCTCCTATATTGGCAAAATCTATTACATCATCAGGAAATTCATCAAATAAATTAGATCATAATCATTTCTTAAATAAGGAACTTTTAGTTCCTAATATTGAGGAACAGAAGAAAATAGGAACCCTATTAAGCCTATTGAGTAAAAATATTACCCTTCATCAGCAAGAGCCATTTCTATGTGGGAACAGCGTAAATGGTGGGGTAGAATTATGTTGACAATAGAGGAAAAATCCGAACTATTTTATATTTATTACGAAAAGTGGATACGAATTTATAAAGAAGGGGCTATTCGTAATGTAACAATGCGAAAATATGAGATAACTCTATTATGGTTAAAAAAATTAGTTCCTGAACTTAAGCTTTCACAATTAAACAGAATATCGTATCAACAATTATTAAATGATTATGCAGAGTTTCATGAACGACAAACAACAATGGACTTTCATCATCAAATTAAAGCAGCTATATTGGATGCAGTAGATGAAGGATTTATTGATAGGGATCCGACGCGGAAGGCTATTATAAAAGGTCGGTCACCGAGAATAAAGAAAATCAAATATCTAAATCAGTTTGAATTACATACCTTGTTAGTTAACTTGAAGTTGACATCCGAGATTAACTGGGATTGGTTGATATTGATAATAGCAAAAACTGGGATGCGATTTTCAGAAGCTTTAGCATTAACGCCAAAGGATTTTGATTTTTCACATCAATCATTGATTGTGGATAAAACGTGGGATTATAAAGGAAATGGTGGATTCCTGCCAACGAAGAATCGCTCATCAGTGAGAAAAATACAGCTTGATTGGCAAACAATCATAAAGTTCTCAGAACTAATTAAAGGCTTACCTGAAGATAAGCCTATATTTGTGAAAGGTCGTGTATTCAATTCGACAATAAATGGTGTATTAGAACGGTATTGTAAAAAGTTGGGAATACCAGTCATATCAATTCATGGTTTACGACATACTCATGCCTCGTTGTTACTTTTCGCAGGGGTATCGATTGCAAGTGTTGCAAGAAGACTAGGGCATGCAAGTATGACGACGACACAAAAAACATATATCCATATTATTCAAGAAATGGAAAATAGAGATATTGATCTAGTGATGCGGTCTATGGCTGGATTAGCATGAGAATTATTATATAGAAATGGCTTTTACTGATGAAGGGTAATAATACTATCCATCTTCTCAAAAAGAGTCGAAATCTCTTTTTGTTCATTAAGCAGAGGAAATGTTAAATTAACTTCTTGTAAATCGGAATTATGTAAATGAACTACTGACTTTCCTTGAGCTCGTTTACTCAACTCTTTTTGTTGTTCTCCATTTGAGATAGTCAGAGCTAAAAATGTTGGATCCAATAAATGATTTACTTTAATTACATTCAAATCACCACCAATAATAACTCCTTGATCTTTAACAACTGAAGCACGAGAAATATCTTCTACAGTTTCACCTGATGCTGGAACTATTACTTCATCGCCTTGACTAATAACTGATTTATCTTTTAATTCAACAAATGTATCTACATTCCTAATAGTGGTTTCATAATTTGTATAAAGACGACCATATAGGATAATTGGATCTCCAGACGGTGCTAAATCTGATTTAGAATAGCCATTACCTTTTGAGAATGTAGCTATATCTCCTAACTTACGCTGTTCCCAAGTAATTTTAAGGAGATAAATATGCAGAATTTTGATAATTATAATTATGAAAAATATGAAAAATGAGTGGAACTGAGTTTCGATTAAAGGTAAGTGAATTAGAGGTGAAATTGTCTGAAATTGGATTATCTTTAATTAAAGAATATGCTAGTGGCGGCTTAAAGGCACTACTTTTATTAAATGGTGCAGCTGGTATAGCTATCTTAGCTTTTCTAGGAAATATTTTGGGAACTGAATTTGAACGTTGGATTAGAGGAATTGCATGGGGATTAGTTTTCTTTTCGATAGGTGCCTTTTTTTCAACTATTTCTTGGTTATTTGCCTATATATCACAAACATATTATAACGAAGCTAATGGTAATGATAAAATGATTAAGAATGGTACTATCTGGCGTAATACTACAATTATAACTGTTGTTGTTAGTGGAATCGCTTTTCTTGTTGGTGGATTTTTGATATTTTATGTTATAACTAGTTATTAAATTACTATGAAATAAATGAGAAACATAAGATGTTCTTATTTGAGTAATATCTTTAAGAAACAGTCTGACTATACGGTTAAACTGTTTTTATTTGATTTTCATGAAATCTCTTTCTTCTACCTGTATAATATTTTCATTAGTCTAATGAGAGGGTAGGTATAGATGAAAGATACTGCAAAGCAAATTATAAAGTATTGGTATTCACTTGAATGTTTGCAACCGAAAGAGGTTCCTAAGTATAAAGCAATTCCTAAGAAGTATGTTAATGAGCTTGTATTTACTACTGAGAATGATACAACTACTATTTATCAACAGTCTGTAATAAAACCTTATTGGAAAAGAACAAATTCGCGTGTTTCTACGTATGTAGTCCCGTTACCAAATGATTCTTATAATTACTCTATTACTGATGAGATTAAATATTTTAAGGATGAAAAGGACTATGTTTTAGATGATGAACATGCTGTTCTATTATGTGTAGTTAAAGGGACTGAAGTATTAGAGGCCTTCATTGATAAACTAGAAATTGAATATCCTGAAAAACCATATTTAGGGAATGTGTATAGTGCATCGTTTGTTGTTGATGCAGAGGGATACTATAAAGAGGGGAGTCTTCAAATTGCTCCTTTTATTTGGGTGATTTATCAAATGATGTCTCAGCCTGATGTGGAGTTTAAAGATATTAAGCTAGATGGTTGGCATGAGATTGTTAAATCAATTGAAGATAGTTTTAATCTTCCTGAGGAAAAAGTATCTCTTGATAATGCTGCACGTGTAATTAATACATATTTACGAGAGCATATCTTAGAACCTATGGGTATTACCATGTTCCGTGCTGGTGATATTTATGGCTACTGTGGTTTTCAGGCAGAGGAGATTCAGCTAGTTAAAGCTGAGACAATGCCTATTAATGATTTAAAATCTAGCTTTTTCCTCGATGATTTACAGTTGGTGTTACAACACATTGATACATTAAAGGATAAAGATAAGTTATTGTCTTATATCAATAGTCTTAATCAGGATATTGAGCATTATGATTTGTTAAAGGATACTGATCAGATGCGCAAATGGTATAATCCTAAGGTTTTACCATATGGTAGATGGCCTTCAAAGTTTAATTTATCCTTTATGCAGCAAATTGCTGTTAATATTGCTAAGGGGAACCCTAAAGATATTTTTTCGGTTAATGGACCTCCCGGTACAGGCAAAACCACATTATTGAAGGATATTATTGCTAGTAATATTGTTGAACGTGCTGCTAAGTTTTGTGAAAGTAATAATGTAAACGATATCTTTAAGAAAGTTATGGGCCGGGATGGGACATCTTTTTACTATGATATACCTAGTGATATTGCATTATATGGCATGCTAGTGCTTTCATCAAATAATAAGGCCGTTGAAAATATTACATTAGAATTGCCAAATATTTCCTCTGTGGAAGAGGGGACTAATGGGTCTACATTATTTCATCCAGATTCCTCTAATCAACAGGTTGATTTATCTTATTTTGTTAAGGATAAGAAGTATCAATTTGTTAAATCTAATGAGGTATATTTTACCTTTTTAGCAGATCGTTTAGCGGAAAGTAATGAACAATGGGGCCTAATTTCTGCGAGACTTGGTAAGAAGTCTAATATAAACACATTTATGCCAGTATTAGATGCATTATCCTCAGATATGTCCTCTATTATGCGTATGCCTAGTGCTCAAGATGCTTTTGAAAGTGCCAAGAAACAGTTTCAGGCTCAACATAATCTTGTAAAAGCATTATTTACTTATGTAACAGCCTATGAAGAGAATATTCATTTGATTCAAGAATTAAAGGGTAAAATCGATAAATTAAAAGAGGAAGTTCTTGTAATCAATGAACAATTAAGTAAGTATGATGATTTAGATGATAACTTGTTGAAGTTGATAGAGCGTAAAAATAGTATTGAGTCTAAATTAATAGGGTTGAACAGCAAACGTTCTATTATTGATAAGATTTGGAGTGCTACCAACTGGTCTATTTTAGAAGCCATGAGTAATGCTGCATTGTTATCAGTTATTGAAGACGAGACTACAAAGCTTCAAAATGTTAAAGGTGAATTAGATGCATTACACCAGTTGGTTAATGAGCGTGAATCTATAATCAATACGAAAGATGGTTTATTAGCTGATATTAAAGGGCTTGATAATACTCTTCAAAAAATAGAAGAAACACAGCAAGATATTTTAGGTATATTAAAAACTGATAATAAAGACACTATACATTGTTTTGATGATATAGTATCAAATTTAATGTCACTTCATGAGGACCGAGCAGAGTCCCATACAGCGTTCTTATATATGTGCAACTACTTAAATGAATGTAGAGAACGTTTATTATATGATGCTTTACAATTGCAAAAGGCTGTTGTTGTGAGTGATGCTTTCAGAAAAAATATGCAATTACTTAGTCAGTATTGGGGCTCATTAAATGATAGGAAAAATTTACAGAAAAATTTTGACCTTGATGCTATATTCCCTGCATTACTTAATTCCTTGATGATTGCAGTACCAGTTATTTCCTCCACCTTTGCTGCTGTGGAGAGATTTTTGATTAATTGTAAATCTGAAAGTTCGTTAGGTACAATTATTATCGATGAAGCAGGACAAGCGTCACCTCATATGCTTGTAGGGGCATTATTCCGTGCGCAAAAGGCAATAGTAGTTGGTGATCCTAAACAGATTGAACCAGTACAAACTGTACAGGATTTGTTTGTCGAAAAATTGGTGGCGAAGGTATTGGAAAATATCGGAGTAAAGAGCTATCTGTACAAAGTTTAGCTGATGCACAAAATCCGTTTGGAGGTATTATCAAAAATCTTGATAGTTCTGAATCTTGGGTCGGTTGCCCGCTCGTTATTCATAGACGCTGTAAAGATCCAATGTTTACAGTTGCTAATGAGTTATCTTATGGTGGTTTTATGATTAATAAGACCATGAGTCCTAAAGAACCTATTGATCCATGTAAAGAAAGCTGTTGGATAACTTATGATGCAAGTAATATTGAATCTACTACGGGTAAAGATCGATATATACAAGTACAAGGTCAAATCGCTTTTGAATTAATCCAAAAGTTACGAGCAGGAAATGTGAAATTTAAAGATATCTTTATTATTACACCATTTACTACTGTTGCGTATGGTTTTAAAAAGTATATGGAATTCATTAGTGATGATATCGTCAACTGGACAGATAAAGATAATAAGAGCGGTTGGTTAAAGGATAATATCGGAACTGTTCATACTTTCCAAGGAAAAGAAGCTAAAATAGTTATTTATATGCTGGGCTGCCAAAGTGATGGTTCTGCTAATGGCGCAATTAAATGGGTTAATGCAAATAATGTAAATGTAGCTTTTACAAGAGCAAAAGAATATGTATATGTTATTGGTGATGCTACTAAATGGGCAGAACTCAATAAAAATCTAGCATTTGCTCAAAGATATTTACCTGTTTATACTTTAGAGGATATCTAAAAAATATTAGCTGAAGACGATACTTATAAATGACGAATATATTAAAGGTTATAACAATAAAACAGGGAAAGAAATCCTTTGATTTCTTTCCCTGTTTAGATATGATATAATTTATATCAAAGTGAGGCATAAATGGTTTCGACGCCAGACTTCGCTTCTAGTGTTTAAAATTGAAGAAACGGTCTGACTTCTATGTCGGGCCTTTTTTCATGCTACGATTAGAAAGCTAGCTTTCAGCTAGAGGTCAATCACTTTGCTGCCATGATAATGGTCGCTACAAGTATGCCAAAGGAAATAATTAACGATAACACTTTGAATGTACTCATATTGATCACCGCCAATCTCTAGAAGATTAGCAAAGGCTGGACCCATTTAGAGGCCTCAAGTTCAATATAGTGCCGTCAATTATAAAAGTAAATAGATTAGGGGTTCCTAATAGTCACCTAGGTGACCAATAGGAACCTCTTTCATTTTGTAATGAGTTCGGGGGGATTTAACATTATCTTTTATAAAGAAAACAAGGAAAGAAATCTTTAGATTTTTTCCTGATTTATATATGAGATACTTTATATCGAAGTGAAGCCTAAATGGTTTGGTCGTGATAATGCAGTTACAATTTTTATATTACTAGAATCAAGTATCAGTTATGCAGCCCTCGTTTGCCGTATATTTTTAAGATTATAGCAATAATTGTATTTAATACGAATAGAAGAGCAAAGCATACTAAGGCTGTAGTATATCCATATCCTGCTTCGTGAAAGTATGATACGAGCATAGGGCCAACGATGCCAGCCAATCCCCAAGCAGTTAGAATACGGCCATGAATGGTAGAAAGTTGTCGTATACCGTAGAGATCCGCAAGATATGCTGGCATACAGGAAAATCCACCGCCATAGCATGTGATAATGAGAAGGATTAAAATTTGAAATGTTAGTGCGCTATTTGTTTGGGCGAGTAAATGGAATGCGACGATTTCTATAATAAAGAATAGTATGTAAGTTTGTGCTCGTCCAAGGTAATCGGAAATAGTAGACCATGCGATACGCCCCCCGCCATTAAAGATACCGATGATACCAACTAGCGATGCAGCTGCTGCAGGTGTCATACCAATGGTTTCTTGTGCCATAGGGGACGCTAAGGATAATAGGCCTATACCACAGGTAATATTAACAAAGAAGATCCACCAAAGGGCACTGAATTGCCAAGTTTTCATGGCATCATTGGCTAGCATGCCATGGTTATGAACGTACATGGTGGATTTATCTTTAGTAGTTCGAGTTAGGTGTTTTTGTTGAGGTGCTTTCAAATAGAGAGAAGAGGCGCCCATAACTACGAGATAGATTATACCGAGGATAATGAAATTATCTACCAATCCAACCTGAGCTACGAGGTATTGCATAAGAGGCCCCGCAATGAGTGAAGCAAATCCAAAACCCATAATGGCTAAGCCGGTAGCAAATCCTGGGCGATTTGGAAAGTACTTTACGAGCGTAGACACTGGTGTTATATAACCAATGCCTAGTCCAATACCACCAATGATGCCGTAGAAGAGGTAGAGTAAGGTAAGATTATGTATGCTAAGTGCATAGGCCGTACCGAATAATCCGGTTACCCAGAATAACATAGCGAGAAGGCCACTTTTTTTAGGACCTATTTTTTCTGCAAAGGATCCAAGAAAACCCGCAGATAGTCCGAGCATTAAAATGGCTAATGAGAATGTCCATGTTGTTTGCGATAAGGTAAAACCCATATCTACCATGATTGGACGTGTAAGTACGCTCCATGCGTATACGCTACCAATGGATATGTGTAGACCAATGGCTGCTAATGCAATAAACCAACGATTTCTCATAAGAAAACTCCTTTCGTATAAATGAGATACTCAAATATAGATAAAGAAGCCTTTGTTACGAGAAGTCAATAAAAAAGACCATCTGAACAAAAGCTTGCCCAGACGGTCGGCTATCACACGATGTGTGTGCTACTGTGCATGTAGTCAATTCTACGCATCCGTCAGCCCAGTAGGAATATATCATAAATATAGCAATTGATAATATGTTTTGTCGGTGATCTAAGTCACTATCGTATGCACTATGAAGATTTATAATTGAAACAAGGAAAAAAATCCTTGGATTTCTTTCCTTGTTTAGATATGATATAATTTATATCAAAGTGAGGCATAAATGGTTTGGACGCCAGCTCTCGCTTCTCGAAAATGTATTTGAAGAAACGGGCTGACTTCACAGTCGGGCCTTTTTTCATGCGTTCACACACCGCCAATCCTCGAGTTGATTAGCAAAGGCTGGACATATTTAGAGGCCTCAAGTTCAATATAGTGGTGTTAATAATTAAAGTAAATAGATAAGAGGTTCCTAATAGTCACTTAGGTGACCAATAGGAACCTCTTTCGTTTTGTAATCGTTTTCATAAAATATGTTAAAATACAGTTAATACTACTGTTCAATAGGGGGGACGTATTTATGAAACATTGTATTACATTACTAAGTCTTGGGTTATGTTTAGTGTCACCATTGCTTTCACAAGCTAGCGATATAAAGCCTCTGATACATGTTACGAATGTACATAATGGCCAATATGATGAGGCATTAGATGCTATTACAGACACAAAGATTTATGGCCCTTATCAATTTCGAGTATTAAAGGATGCTATTGAAACGCAGGGCGAAACAAAGGACATTAATGGTAGGGTGTTTAGAACCTCTGATGGGGTATTTATGCATGTAAAGGCTAGATCCGTTGATAATGGCAGTACATCCTTAGATAAAGAGGTTAAGAAAATTATTAAAGATAGAACGATTCCAGAACCTACAGTTAAGATGGTATTACCTGTTAAGCATGATGTAATAGAGGTCAACAATGATGGCGTGCGTAGTTTATTTATGGAATTTATGTATGGGTGGCCATTAGAGTATCGAACGGATATGGTATTAGTTACAGATTATGGAGATACTAGATACTACTATAATTTACAGTTTTATCGACATAAGTTACCTAAAGGTATTCGTATTGAACAGTTGCGCCAAATGATTATGGATGCGCAGTTCAGTCATAAATAAGCTATAATCCTTCAGATCCCAATATTTGTTCAGCCTATTATATTCAGTGGGCCTACAATATTTAGCTAAATAGGTATAGTAAAAGCAAATAGTAAAGAGGTTCCCAATAGTCAACTAGTGACCATTGGAAACCTCTTTTATTGTGTTTGTATTATATAGTTATAAAACTATTACAAAATACTTTTACCCATAGGGAATATAGTTTTACCGAATACTTTGTTTACAAGTACCGCACCGGAACCGTAGAAGCCCAAGAGGGAGATGAATAATTCAGACCATGCTGTAAGAGCGAAGAAGCCTGTGCGACCACCTAAAAATAAGTCTGTTGAAAGTCCGAAGAATAGGAAGCAGATAAGAACCATGATAGTAAATACAACTTTGTTTGTTTTCAAAGATGCGATTGTACCAAAGATGGAGAAAATCAAAAAGCCTAAAAATGCGAATGCTAATTGTGTTACATCAAAACCTTTTTGTAGTTCTGCACCAAAGGCGCCCATTTGAATGAGCCATACACCTGCCATAGTGGACCAGAATAAGCCGTATGCACCGAATACAACGGAACCGAAAGCATTGTTCTTCTTGAAATCAAAATAACTTGCAATTATTTGGCCCAAAGAACCTAATAAAACTGCCCAAGGGATAAAAACGGATGTTGTTGGGCCAGACCAGCCTACGCGGGACGTGGATACCACAAAACATACAACAGCGAGACCAAGTAGACCAAGACCAGTAGGATCCGCTACATTTTCACTCATTTCAACTTTTCTTACTTCCTTTCCATTTGTTTCTCATTTCTCCGTCAACTAACTACAACTACACAGTCAAATCTTCACATGATTACAACTATTGTTATCTCCTATTAAATACTGTGTGTACTGAATTGACAGATAACCATTGTGAAAGTACTGCCTCATAAATGTAACATATATCACAGTTTTAGGGCAATAGAGTGAGTCATAGATGTATGCCTAAAACGCATATAAAGAAATACGTTAAAAACATATAAAAAGCGAAGAAATAATGAGGAATAAGATTTTAACCTTATATATTTCTACGCTTTTATCAGAATTAGTATTTAATGTATATAAATTTGTTATAGATTAAGGAGTACAATGCTATCTAGGATATTATTTAACTCTTGTCGATGTATTTGGTGCATAGGACCTAGGTATTTCCTAATTGAGTTCAATTATGAAATTATATTCACATAATCATTTATTAGAATTAGTGATAAATGATGTGTTGATATATGATGTACGTTGAGAAAATCAAAAGGCTTAGCGCATAATTTTTAACATTTTGACAAGCCCTATGTAATAGGCGTACCCTTTAATTAGAAACATTTGTTATTATGTGATGTATTTTTTGTGTTGTTATGTAAAAGGGGCGTAGAACATGGAAAAGAAAATGGGGCAACAGCCAAGCAGGTATAAAGCTCTCTTGACTGCTGTTTTAGTAACAAGTACGTGCGGTTGTTTATGGGGTAGTCCTGTTTATGGCGAAACTCCTGTTACTGATGGTAATGGTAATGAGTATTTAGCTAGTGATAATACCAATATTACCGGTAAAAAGAATACGGTAACTAGTGGTAAAAATGCTACTATCGTAGGGGATAATAACACAATCAGTAAAACCTTTCCAAACGAGAAGGGGAAACCAGTTAACTCCATGGGCAGTGAAGATGTGCGAATTGTAGGTTCAAACAATACCGTTCAAGGTAGTCGTAGACAGCATGTTATTGGTGACAATAACACATTAATTGCTCGTGATAAGGGAACTGTTACGGATTATAAGCATAAAACAGGGCGGGAGTCGAATACGTCTGATTTGACAATCGGTAGAGGCAATTTCCTTCGTGGTAATGATACCTATCGAAATGAATGGGATTCATTGACCGTTATTGGGAACAATAACAAAGCTGAATATAGTGTAGAGTCTGCTGGCGGTCCTGCTGCAGGTATTGTTATCGGGGACAATCAAAATCTTGATACCATAAGAGATTCTGTTGTTATAGGCAGTATGTCTCCGGCGGAACAGGCCGAAAAATCAGAAAGTGATCCGAGGGATAAAAAATATACAGTCGGTAGAAGTAGTACTATCATTGGATATCACTCAGCCAATTCTTCAGGAGGCAGTGTAGTCATTGGTAATCACTCAAAGGCAAATAGTATTTTCCAAACCCTAACCGGTCATGGTTCCGTTATAGAGGGCGGAACGGAAATGAGTCGTTCATCGGGAGCATTTTCGTCATCCTATGGTAGTTTTAATAGTATTGAAAGTACTTCAACTGAAAATGATGAAGCCGATAGTATCGGTAATACGATAACCGGTAGTTTGAATAGAGCCTCTGGATCAACAGGAACCATGATTGTAGGTTCCGGGAATGAAGTAACAAATTCTAAGGCCTCTGTGATACCTCTTCCTGAATTAGGGACTACTTTGGGGAACTTTTATCTTGAAAGCGCTGAAATAGCCGGTATGGATAAGATAAATGGAAATCATGAAGGAACCGTAGAGGCTGGTCGTAAAAACATGAAGGCCTATATGGCGGGTCATGCCGGAGCCGTATCTATTTTAGGCAATAGTAATAGCGTTGATTATACGATGCGTTCCCAAATATCGGGTACTAATAATGCGTTAAAAGGCCAAGAAGGGCACATGAATGTTTATAATAACATGAGTGGATATGGCAATGAAGGTAGTAACATTAGCCGAACTACAATAGTTGGGACAGGTAATAGTCTAAAAAATGGCGAAGACAATGTGGTTATCGGTGATTTTCATAAGCTTGATGGTGGCAAACATAATGTCGTACTAGGCTCTATGGCTTCAGAGGAAAAAGAAGTAACAAAGACCCTTAAAAATTCTTGGGATGGTAGTGAAACTAAATATACGGTTAAGGAAATAGTTCCTACGAGACGCAATACGGCTAATATTGAAAATGCTGTTATGCTCGGATATAATACGGATGTTAAAAATAATGGTGGTGTAGCGTTAGGTAGTGATTCAGTAGCCTCTAGAGATAAAGGGATTGCTGGCTATGATCCTTCTAGAAATGCTACCTCTACAGAAGGTTCCCCAACTTGGAAGTCCACAGCAGCAGCCCTTTCGGTAGGAGATTCAACAGGGAATACGGTTTTGACACGCCAAATTACGAATGTTGCAGCCGGTAGTGAAGATACAGATGCGGTCAATGTAGCTCAATTAAAACGGATTGCCACAGAATCTGCATCTACTATGGAACACCGATTCAGTCAAGTGGATACTCATATTAATCAGGTGGATAGTCGAGTTAAGCGTGTAGGGGCAGGCGCGGCAGCACTAGCTGCACTACATCCACAGGAGTTTGATCCATATGATAAATGGAATATTGCTGCCGGGTATGGCAATTATCGTGGCGCTAATGCCATGGCGCTTGGTATTTTCTATCGCCCTAATAGTAAAGCTTTATTCTCTGTTGGCGGAAGCTTCGGTGGAGGCGAAGATCTCCTTAATCTAGGTGTTAGTTTGAAATTTGGCAAAGGTAATCCTTATGCGGAGTATTCCAAGGCAGGGCTTATTAAGGTTATTAACGACCAAGATGAAAAGCTTAAACAACAAGACGAAAAAATCAATACCATGCAAGAACAAATTAATAAAATGATGGCTAAATTAGATCTTTAATATAGCTTTCTGTATTTATACACAGCCGACTATGTTACAATAATGTAATGTGGTTGGCTGTTGTATTATGCGAGGTAACTTATGACTGAAATTCAACTTGTGACCATCAGGAACCTCTTTTGTCGTGCAAGTAATTTATATAGTTATAAAACTATTACAAAATACTTTTACCCATAGGAAATACAGTTTTGCCAAATACTTTATTAACTAATACAGCACCGGAACCGTAGAAGCCCAATAGGGAGATGAATAGTTCAGACCATGCTACAAGAGCAAAGAATCCTGTGCGACCACCCAAGAATAGATCTGTTGAAAGACCAAAGAATAGGAAACAGATTAGTAGCATAATAGCGAATACAACTTTATTTGTTTTCAAAGATGCAATAGTACCAAAGATAGAGAAGATTAAAAAGCCCACAAAAGCGAATGCTAATTGTGTTACATCGAAACCTTTTTGAATTTCAGGACCGAAGGCACCCATTTGAATCAACCAAATACCAGTCATAGCGGACCAGAATAAACCGTATGCACCGAATACAACGGAGCCGAAAGCATTGTTCCTCTTGAAATCAAAATAACTTGCCATTAATTGGGCCAAAGAACCTAATAAAACTGCCCAAGGGATAAAAACGGATGTTGTTGGGCCAGACCAGCCTACGCGGGACGTGGATACCACAAAACATACTACAGCGAGACCAAGTAGACCAAGACCAGTAGGATCTGCTACATTTTCGCTCATTTCAACTTTTCTTACTTCATTTTCCATTTGTTCCTCATTTCTCTGTCAACTAACTACAACCATACAGTAAAATATTCACATGATATTGTGCGGTTATCTTCTGTTCAATACACTAGCTATTGAATTGACGGCGTATCTATGTGAAAGCACTGCCCTACAAATGTAACATACATCACATTTTTAAGACAATAGATCTGGTATAGGAGCTATGCGTAAAATATATAATGTGAAAAATGAAATAAAATTGAGTAAATAAAAGAAAAACCGTACAAAATGAGAAGTTTAAAATTTTAACTCCTATTTTTGTACGATTTTAATTTATAAATCTCTTATGTATATGAACTCTTATGTATATGAATTTGCTATAGATTATTGATAAGAATTTAGAATATATCAATGACTATACTCAATATATGAGTAGTGCCTTGAATATGACTAATCTTATTATAAATTCTATGAAACGGTGTATATATTATTTATTTAAGGTTTCAATAATGCTTAGAATATCATCTGCTTTTCGGGCAATATGTGTTACGCCTAGTTCTTGGTGGAGGGATTCTTCTCTAAAGCCCCATGTAACACCGATACAGAGTAGACCAGAGTTTTTCGCAGTAGCTACGTCAACTTCAGAGTCACCTACATAAATAGATTCTTCTGGTGTAGACCTTAGTTCTTTTAACGCTTGAAGTACCATGTCTGGTGCTGGTTTACGTTGTAAGCCAGGTCTTTCACCAATGGCAACAGGTAAGCGGTCGCCAAAGTACTCTTTATTGAGTGGTGTTACACCTTCTTGGATTTTGTTGGATACGATAGCTAATTTATAGCCCTTTTCACGTAATACATCTAGCATATCTAGGATGTCTGGGTAGGGCGCTGTTGTGTCTTTTAAATGCTTACCATAGTAAGCTTTGAATTCCTCAATGTATGGCTCTAATTCATGATCAGCTACTGTACTTGGGAGACACTGACGCATTAAATATGTTACTGCATTACCGAGTGCTGCTTTTATCTCTGCTAGAGATTTTTCCGGGAAGTTATGTGTACGTAGAACATGATTTACGGCGTTAGCTAAATCTGTAGCCGTATTGAGCAATGTGCCGTCGCAGTCAAAAACGATAGTCGTATATTTCATAGGAGCCTCCGATATTAAATCAATATGTACTTTTTAAGTATATGATAAATATGTAGAAAATCAAGAGAATAGACCTATTAGTTACTATAATTGTGTTACAATAATAAGGAGTATAAGTACAGTGTATAGGAGGCGTAGTATGACTGAAATACAAGCTCTTTTATTGATAAAATCTATTCTTGAATCCGCAGATATTCACGGTATTGAACATATGTTAAGTGAAGATTGTGAGTATCTGTCTACAGGCCGTGGCATCATTGGACGAAACCGCAATGAAACTGTTGAGTTTTTGTCCTCTATGACTGAGTCCATCAAGGCTGATAATGTGTCTGTTACGTGCAAGGTCATGCATATTACCGATGTGTATGAGGAGGATGCGCTATTTCACGAGGGTCGTCATGGTTTAACCGTTTCCTATGAAAACAACGATAATTACGTGTATATGATTTTTGTAGATGTAAATGATAAAGGCCTTGTAGATCGTATCGTTTCAAGCCAAGAAAATTATAGTATTGAGTATGATGATCTTCGTTTTGGCGCTGATGAAAGCGAATATGCTTTTATTTCTGCACCAGCTACTGTGAAAGACTGGATTACAGCCCTTAGCATGTGGTTAGAAACGGCGAATGTAGATATTGATGATTTCTATCAATATATCGATGAAGATACGCGCGTTGTATTCCAAAAGGGTGATGCTGAATCTATTACCCTTGAAAGCGGTCTTGATGTAGAGGATTACTTTGATCAATTAATGAACCAACACTTTGATGCAGTGCCTCATATTATTCGCGATGAAGAAGATGGATTAATCTTAACCTACGGCCCTATGAGTGCCATTGCTACCCTCAATGAAGAAGGTGCACTAGTACTTATCAGTATTTATATCGATACACGCGATGAAGATGAAGCGACTGATGAGGTTGGTTATATCGAAGAGGACTTAACGAAGGAAACTATTATTGAAGAGGCTCTATATTAGTCGATACTACTCATTTGATATATCTAATCTAATTAGGATTAATAGATAAAATAAAAACTACCAGTTAAACATATATCTTTTAAACAGATCTTCTGCTATGGAAGGATAAGCCACTAGATATTATGAATAACTGGTAGTTTTTTGTATTATTTACATTTCATCATGGTCTTTAATGAGACCAGCTTTTTTCTTTTTCCAATAGGAGTAGTAGAATGGCAAGATTACGATACAGCCACCTAGACCCCATAATAATTGGTTAGTTTGAGCTTGTGCTAACATCCATAGGGATGTGCCGATAGCGATGACTGGGATTAAGTAGCCACCAGGGATTGTGTAGGAACGAGCTTTGTCTGCCCATTTACGACGGAAGATAATAACAGCCAAACACGTTGGTAGGTATTGTGTAAAACGAGATACCGCACTAATGGCTGCTAGTGTTGTAAAGGAACCAGACCAGGCAAGTAATACACTGGCAATGGCAGTAACGATAGCTGCTATATATGGTGCATTATAACGATTACGTTTTACCAAAGCACTTGGTAGCATACCATCTTCCGCCATGGATGTTGCCACACGAGGCGCATAGTAAGCTTCAGCAAAGTTGATACCACCCATAGAGATTAAGGTACCTACTAATACGATATACATACCAATAGGACCAACGATCACGTTGAATGCATCTTGTACTGGAGCCTTGGTATTTGCCAAGTCAGTACCAAGTACGCCAATAGATACGGCGAGGATTGCCATATACAGGATGGATACAAGTAGCATACACATGATAATAGCACGTGGTAAATTCTTTTTAGGATTTTTCATATCCTCTGCAGCAATGGCAATAACTTCAAACCCTGTATAGGCAAAGAATAGAAGAACCGCAGCTTGAGCAAATGATCCATCTACATAGATGTCTTGAGGGAAGACTGGTGTAAAGTTAGCTCCATTTATAAAGAAAATACCAATTGCAATAAATAGGGCAAGAGGGACTAGCTTAGAAATAGTGATTAAGTTGTTAACGAATTTGGATACGTTAACACCAAATATATTTACAATGGTAAGTCCTACAATTAAGATAAATGAAATGACATCCTTTGCAAAATCACCACTTAAAGCTGGTACTGCAGCACCTAATGCTGTAGCAAAGCCAACGGCCATAGCCGCCCAGGCAATAACGGTGACGATCCATTTTAGAACGCCTACTTCAAAGGCCCAGAAATCACCTAATGCATGTTTTGCATAAAGGTAAGGACCACCATTGCGTGTAAATAAACTGGCTGCTTCAGCAAAGCAAAGGGCGATACAACCTGCGATAACGGCGTCAAATAAGAGTACACCTAGGCTAGCGGAACCAATTATGGAATATGCTTTATTAGGCAGTAGGAAAATACCTGTTCCTACAATACCATTGATGCCAAGGAGTACAATACTCCAAAAACCAAATTTTCCTGTTTCTTTCATGATACAATCTTCCTACTATTTAGTTACATTTTCTTGAGTTGCTTTTACGAATGCAGTAAATACACGCTTTGCATTTTCGTCATTTGTAGACATCATTTCTGGGTGGAACTGACAGGCTACTAACCAAGGATAAGATGGATCCTCTAAACCCTCTACAGTACCATCCTTAGCTTTAGCTACAACATGTAATCCTTTACCGACGCTTTTAACTGTTTGGTGATGATGGGAGTTCGTAATCCAAGTGTTACAACCTATAGCACCAGCCAGTTTTGATTTGGATTCAATATCTACCGTATGGGTACCTAGAGACGGTGTTTGATTCTGAGAGTGTTTTATTGTACAGTTTTGATCATATTTTAAATCTTGGAATAAAGAGCCCCCACGATATACGTTTAAGATTTGTAAGCCACGACAGATACAAAAGATGGGAATTTGTTTTTCTTCTGCTGCTTTGATTAAAGCAAAGTCGAATTGATCGCGCTCTGGAAATACATCGCCAAGACCTTGCAAAGGTTCTTCTCCATAGTGAAGAGGGTATACATCATGACCGCCGGATAATAACAAGCCGTCAAGCTTTGCTACCGTTTCGCGAGCTACATCAAGATTTTGGGTAAATGGAATTATAACAGGAATGCCACCAGTTTCCTCAATAGAACGAGGATAGTCTTGGTTTACGTAAGAACGCAATAAATCTACGTAAGGACCACCATTATCTCGTAAGATATTGCCAGATATGCCAATAAATGGTTTCGTCATAATATCACCTCATATGTGTAAAAATCTGTACAACCTGATGTTAGTGTATCAGATTTTTATGGATAAAAACACTACTAATAGATATAATTATAAGCCTTATAATTGAGAAAATATGTTAAAGTTGATACATTTTACTATATTTTCTTTCAAGATATAGTTGTATAAGTTTATTGCGAAACATGATATGATAAACTACGAATGAACTGTACGGGAGGTTTACTATGGTTTTTCTAACATCTTTGCAAAGTATCATACCTATTGTGCTACTTATTTTGTTAGGATATATATTAAAAGGGCGGGGCATGTTTAATCCCACATTTAGTGGTAATTTATCGCGATTTATCATGTCGGTTGCATTACCAGCGGGAGTATTTGTATCTGTATTACATCACCTACATACTTCAGATATATGGAATTTACGATATGGCATGTTAGTGGTTGTCTTAACATATGTTATTGCATATATCGTAGCTTTCATTATGATGAAAATGCTGAAAGTTCCTAAAGGACGACGTGGTATTTTTATCAATATGGTAGTAAATGATAACTGCTTATTTATTGGGTTACCAGTGCAAATTGCACTCTTTGGGCAAGATGCGCTGCCGTATTTCCTTTTATATTACATCGGTAACACTATTTCCGTATGGATGGTAGGGGTATTCCTTATAGAACTAGATCCACTACCAAATTCTGAAGTAGATTTTAATAATGGTTCCCATAAGATTGATAGTATAAATAATAGGTTAGTATCTACTAAAGGTAAAAGTAAGAAGCCTAAATTTGATTGGAAGAAGTTATTACCACCACCTTTGATAGGTTTTTTTGTGGCATTAATCTTCTTGTTCTTTGAAATTCCTTTACTTCCAATTTTGCATACTACCTTGAATTACTTAGGCGATATGGTAACCCCATTGTCGTTAATCTATATTGGTATTGTGCTTCATGATGCTGGCTTAAAAAGTATGCGTTTAAATAAAGACTCCATCGGTGGGATTGTAGGACGATTTGTCATATCCCCGATTATCATGTTCTGTTTGATTACGGCTTTACAATATGGAGCAGGCATTGTTCTAGAACCAATTGCAATCATTACCTTTGTTGTACAATCAGCAGGACCTGTTATTGCAGTATTGCCAATTGTAGCTAATGAATCAAAAGCTGATTTACCATTTGCTACAGGTTTAGTTATGATTAGTACCATACTATTTGTTGTAGTAATTCCAATTATAATGGAAATTTTAACAATGATAGGTATACAGGCTTAAAATAAGAAGAAGATTAAAATAAGTAAATAAAAAATAGGTTCCTAATGGTCATATAGGTGACTATTAGGAACCTATTTTTATGTAAGTATATATAGCTTATCTAAAGAATCTACCAACGAGTGGCATGCTAGCACCATCGTTTTTATTGAGGCCTTTTAAAAGGACCATGATAATAACGTAGAGCAATAAGCCTTCGATACCAGTGAGTATAAAGTTAGCCCACATTGGTAAGATATCTGTTAAATAGTGGTAACTCAAGAAGATGAGTATACCCATAACACCGGCACTGACCACGTTTTTCCAAAGAAGGGAAATATCGAGGAAGTAGCCTGTGTATTTTTTGATATAAATCAAGTTGAGTAATGCGGCAAAGCCTATATCAGCAACGGTTGCCCAGGCGGCACCGCCGATGCCTAGCCAAGGAATAGCAGTCAGTGTCCAGTTAAGGATAACCTTGATTATGAGGGAAATTCCCATATTTATGACTGGAATACGTGGCCTGTTGAGCCCTTGTAAGATACCTGTTGTTACTTGATGTACACCTAGGAAGAATATAGAGAACGCCGTGATTTGCGTTGCTAGTTCTGCCTTAGGCGCATTGTAAATCAGTGTAACGGTGGGGGCAGCCAGTACATACAATAGCACTGTAAATGGTACGGTTGCCATAAATGTTAGTCGCATAGAGCCTGCAGTGCGATCATATATACCTTGATGATCTCGTTTGGCAAAGGCATGAGAGATAGCTGGTACAATGCTTGTCGCAAGGGCTGCGGTAATAATGGTAGCTAAGTTGATGAGTGGTACTGCCATCCCGGTAAGGTAACCGAAGAGTTCTGTTACTTCGTTCATCGGGAACCCCGCATCTAATAAGCGACGTGGTACGATAAGTAAATCGAGATTCGCCGTCAACGGTAACATGATACTTGCTAAGGAAATTGGTATGGACAATGTTAAGAGTCGTGACAAAATTTCTTTAGCTGATTCACGAGGGCCATCATAGCTTTCACCAGTACTACTAGCCTTAGGTAATTTGTAGTAATAATACAACAGCACCAGGAAGGCTCCAAAAGCACCTACACCTGCACCCAAGCTAGCACCACCTGCTGCGGCTGGTAAACCGTAAGGCAATAAAATAGCAGCAGCACCTAGCATAACGATAACCCGTAGCAATTGTTCTACAATTTGGCTAATCGCTGTGGGCGTCATCATTTCATAGCCTTGGATATACCCGCGGAAACAGGAAATCCATGTTACAAAGAATACTGCCGGAGCGAGCGCGATGATAGAGTAGTAGGCACGGCTTTCAGCAATGAGACCACTAGAGATTAACCAATCTGCACCAAAGTACATGGCAAGACTGGCGATAAAACCTGTTATAGTCAACATTGTAAAAGAAATATTGAATACTCTCTTAGCACCACCAAAGTCGTGTAAGGCTAATCGTTCTGCCGTCAAAATAGAGATGGCAATCGGCACACCTGCGCTCGAAATTTGTAATAGTAACAAATAGATAGGAAAGGCCATCTGGTAGATACCGATGCCTTCACCACCCAAGATACGGGATAGAAGAATCCAGTTGATACTACCGATGGCTTTCACTACGAAACCGGCAATTGTTAAAATTAAGGTTCCTTTTAAAAATCCACTAGTCATTGATTATAGTTTGTTAGAAGAACCTAATACATTTTTGATTTTGTGAGCTACCATGCCTTTAATAGCATCACGAGCAGGTCCTAAATATTTGCGTGGGTCAAACTCAGATGGGTTTTGAGCCAAGTATTCGCGTACAGATGCAGTCATAGCAAGGCGAAGGTCTGTATCAATATTGATTTTGCAAACCGCCATTTGAGCTGCTTTGCGAAGCATTTTTTCAGGTACGCCTTGTGCACCAGGGATGTTGCCACCAAATTCATTACATTTTGCTACGAATTCAGGCAATACGGAGGATGCCCCATGCAATACGATTGGGAAGTTAGGCAATAATTCGCCAACTTTTTTTAAACGATCAAAATCGAGGTAAGGGTTGCCTTTGAATTTGTATGCACCATGGCTAGTACCAATAGCGATTGCTAAGGAGTCTACACCTGTGAGATGGACAAACTCAGCAGCTTGTTCAGGATCAGTGAAGCGAGCATCTGCATCAGATACGTTTACATCATCTTCAACGCCTGCTAAACGGCCCAATTCTGCTTCTACTACAACGCCGTGAGCGTGAGCATATTCAACAACTTGTTTTGTGATTTTTACGTTTTCATCGAAATCATGATGCGATGCATCAATCATAACGGATGTAAAACCACCATCTACACAGTCTTTACAAATTTCGAAGGAATCGCCGTGGTCAAGGTGAAGAGCGATTGGTAGATTGCTGTCTTCAAGAGCGGCTTCCACAAGTTTTACAAGGTAAATATGTTTAGCATATTTACGTGCGCCTGCAGATACTTGCAAGATAAGAGGAGATTGTTCCTCTTTTGCTGCATCTACAATACCTTGTACGATTTCCATGTTGTTTACATTGAAAGCGCCAACAGCATAGCCGCCTTCATAGGCTTTTTTGAACATTTCTGTAGTAGTAACTAATGGCATGTTGTCCTCCTTGGCCATAGGGCCTGTTATATCATGTTATTAATACTGTGACTGCTAATATTTCTAGCTTGTAAGAACTAGATGAATTTCTGTTATTGCAATCATATATCAATTCAAGTTAAGTATATCAAGAAACACTATAAAGGGCCAATATTTTTTGTATAACTTATGCATAAATTTCGTCTTATTTTGTGACCCATGTGGGGTATTTCTGTGTGTTAGCATTTATTTAGTGGTGTTATATCAGCTCAATCGTTCAGCAATACATTCATATCCTCTGGCATCTCTGCATGCAGTTCGAGCCATTCATTTGTTATGGGATGGTAAAAGCTTACGTGCGATGCATGCAGTGCTTGGCGTTGAATAAATTCTAGATGACCACCGTATAAGTCATCACCAGCTAGTGGATACCCTAGTTGAGATAAATGAACTCGAATCTGATGAGTGCGCCCTGTGTGTAATAAGCATTGCACATGAGTAAAGTGATTATAAACTATTATAGAGTTGTCAGCTGGACATATATTACTATTATTAATCATATCATCAGAGTTGTTTTTACTATAGTTAAATTTGCTTGTATTTTTACTAACCACTGTTATATCCGTGCGAGCCGGCTTTCCTTGGTCTGTACAACAACGCTCAATGATACTGTCTGGTTTACGACCTATAGGCCAGTTAATGCTTATACGCACAGAAGGGAGATGCCCTTCTACAATGGCGTCGTAGATTTTGTAAAAATGGGTGTGTTTTTTATCAAAAGCATGTTGTACTACGGATGTCTTAGCAATGATGACAATACCAGAAGTATTCTTATCTAATCGATGTACGGGATGGAAATCATAATGCTGATTTGTTTCTTGGTAGTAATGAAGTACACCATTTGCCAGTGTATGATTCCGTACAGTAGAAGTGGGATGCATGAGAATCCCTGCCGCCTTATTAATGACTAAGATATACTCATCCTCATATATGATATCTAAACTCATAGGGCTTAGGCTAAACTCTTGCTCTGGTGTTAACTTCATAACGAGATGATCGCCACCGTGAATGAGCGTATTCCAAGTAGCAAATTTACCATTAACTGTTATGATGCCTTCATTTCGTAAACGGCGTCTCATGCGCTGGGAGATATGCTGTTGTTTTATAACATGATTTATAGATTGTGTGTGTACACCAGAATCTACAATTAAGTCGATTATTGTTGCTGTTTTCATACGTATTATTATAACAAATAAAATATAAATGAAGAATTTTTCATAATTCGTTGTTTTTATGAAGGTCCATATAGTATAATTTGAATTATTAAATTTTATACATTATTTATGTGTGAACTTTTTTTACTGTAAAACTGTGTGTTTAGTTATAACAGTATATTTTATGAACTATATATGTATGTTAAGGACTGTATGGTTATAGCTTATTCTATAAAAGGAGAGGTTTATGAATATTAACAAGAAATCTGTATTAGTCGCATGTGTGTTAGCGGCTATGTCTACAACAACTTTTGCGGCGTCCACTACGACATCTACTAGTAGCACAACGGTAACAAACCAAGACACACCAACATCTACTAGTACACGTGTAACTCGTGAGGAACATACAACGACTACATCAACTTCTACTGTTCGTACAGAGAGCTCTAGCTCTTCTAAAAGCACTAAAGCTAGTGTAGGCGTAATGACTCCTCAAAAACTTGAAGAACGTAGTGCACTTTCTGGCTATATCGCAGCTGATGTGGCGAGCGCATTAAACCCTTATCGCAATGCTCCTAAATCTTTAAAATCTGGTAAAGGCACTACTTTCAAAAATGACGAAGTGCTTGAACATGGTGTATTGGCAGCTATGAAACAAGGTGGTAAATGGGGTGTTATCCGTCCAGATGGTACCGTTGCTATTGAGCCTAAATATAAAGAAATTAAAGATGTTGATTATAAAACGGGCAATGTGTTAGCTCAAGTAGATAAGAAAACAGACACTTGGGTTACCCCTAAGGGTGTAGAAATCTCTGAAGAGGAAGCTTTAAAAGAACGTGTTAAACAAGAAGCAACTCAAGAGTATGCAAGTGATTCTTATGTAGAGTTTAAAGAAAAAGGTAAATATGGCTTTAAAACTACTGACGACAAAGTAGTGATTGCTCCACAATTCCGTCAAATCGTGACTGGATTTAGCGAAGACCGTGCTTTTGTTAAAAATGCTAAAGGTAAAATTGTAGCTATTGATGGTACTGGTAAAGAATTATTTAATGCTCCATCGAAAGAGGTATATAGATACCGTAATGGTCTGGCTGAATACCGCCGCTCCGTGAGTGGCTTTAATTTAGGTGGCCTTGTAGGTGGCTTCATCGTGGGCGGTATCCTTGGAGGTGCGCTTTTAGGTGGTCAACATTATCACGTAGGTGGTTTTGCCTATGATGGTGCAAAACGTGGCTATATCGATCGCTCTGGTAATATTGTTATTGACAGCAAAAAAGATAAAGTATGGCCTATCACAGCTTATGGCACAGTAATTAAAGATGCTGGTAACTTATATTTTGTGAACCGTAAAGGTGAAGTTGTTATTCAACCAGGCGATTACGATGCAGGTGAAATGGATAAATTAAATGGTCTATTAGCGTTAAGAGACAATAAGACTGAGAAATGGGGCATTTTCGATGTATCAACAGGTAAGCAAGTAGTAACCTTTAAATATGATTCTATTTCCTTTGCAGGGACTGATCGTTTAGTAGTTGTGAAAGATCATGTTAAAAACCTTATCGATATGAATAGTGGTAAATCCTTGTATTCTGCTCAAACAGAAGCAACTATTGAACCGTTCAACAACGATACTGTAACATGGGTTCATACTGGTAAAGAGGGCTATACAATCATAGATAATAATGGTCATATTTTATTTAGAGATACAAACAAACTTATTGAAGACGCTAAGTCCTTTAACCATGGTTTCAGCTCTGTTAAGTCTAAAGGTAAATGGGGAATCATGAACTCCAAAGGCGAATGGCTTGTACAACCTACATATGATGCGGTAAACGTTTTATAATATAATTGGTTGTAGAATTCCTTTGAATTTGTATTGTCTTTAGTTTTGGCTTAATTAGTATTTTAGTTATAGTTCTTAGCTATAAACTAAATACAACGTAATATCGTTATACAGAAACTAGCAATGTACATATATTATGTATGTTGCTAGTTTTTTTATTATTTGTCTTGTGTATTGCATAACCGTATTAGAGAACTTTCACTATACTTATAAAAACCTTATTAATACATAGCTAACAATTATAATTAAGAAAATCGATTTACCTAGAAAATAAGCGTATTTTAAGGTATAATTATAGAGATGTATTCTGATTTGGTGTAGTTTTACACTTTCACTTGGAATATGAGGATGATGAAAGTAATGCTATGAACCTTATGCCCAACAGGTTCAGGTGTAGGAGGTATAAAATGGCTAAAGATTGTTCCTTTGACGTTGTGTCTGAAGTGGATATGCAGGAAGTGGATAATGCGGTAAACCAAGCAAAAAAAGAAATTGGTACGCGTTATGATTTCCGTGGCTCTAAAGCGGAAATTAGTCTTGAAGGCGACACTATCAAAATCATCGGTGATGATGAATACAAATTGAATGCCATTATCGATGTATTAAAAGGCAAGATGGTTAAACGTAATGTAGCGATTAAAAATCTTGACTACGGCAAAGTTGAACCAGCAGCAGGTGCAACAGTTCGTCAAATCATTACGATTAAAAAAGGCATTACTAAAGAAAATGCTAAAGAAGTAGTAAAAGCAATTAAAAACATGAAAATTAAGGTGCAAGCCTCTATCCAAGAGGATCAAGTGCGCGTATCTGGTAAGGATAAAGATGATTTGCAAGCAGTAATCCAAATGTTAAAACAATTGGATATCCCTGTAGAATTGCAATTCGTTAACTTCCGTTCTTAATACTATATGTCCATAGGATAGGTTAGTTAGACTCGTTTGTGTCGCTAATACTATCAGTGTAGGAGGCCTTATGAAAGTGGAGGACATGAAGGGTGGATATACCACAGGTTCATGTGCTACGGCAGGTATGAAAGCTGGTTTATTGGCCCTCTTAGATAAGAATATTGTGGACCAAGTGGTCATTGAGAACCCTCAAGGGCAGTACATTGAGGTTCCTATTAAAGCGGTAGAGATTATATCCGATACAGAGGCGAAGGTGACCGTCATGAAAGACGGCGGCGACGATCCTGATGTAACTCATGGAAATGATGTAGAAACGACAGTGTCCCTTGACAATACTGGTGAACTTCGATTTCGAGCTGGCTTTGGTGTAGGTACTGTAACGAAACCAGGCCTTGCTATGCCACCAGGAGAACCGGCTATCAATCCAGGGCCCCGGGCAATGATGAAAATAGTTTTTGAAGAACATTGTGTCCATGGTCAAGGTGTGACGGTAACCGTTAGTGTTCCTAATGGTAAGGTATTAGCTAAGAAAACATTAAATCATACACTTGGTATCGAAGGTGGCATTTCTATTATTGGTACTACAGGTATTGTTAAGCCTATGAGTGAAGAAGGGTTTAAGAACTCGTTAGTACCACAGCTGAAAGTTATGAAGGCTAACGGATGTGAAACAGCTGTTCTCGTACCGGGGCGTATTGGTCAAGATCTTGCAGAGCAAGTATTAGGTATCCATAAGAACCAAATGGCAGAAACGAGTAACTTTATCGGATTTATGCTAGAAAAGGCTGTACAGATTGGATTTAAGCGAATCCTAATTATCGGTCATATCGGTAAGTTAATCAAACTAGCTAGTGGTAGCTTCCATACTCATAATCGCATGAGTGATGGCCGTATGGAAAGCATCGTGGCCTATGCAGCCTTAGAAGGGGCATCGCAAGCGGTTTGTGAAGAGTTATTTAATTGCCAAACTACAGAGTCTACATTCCCTATATTGGAGCGAGAAGGCCTGACTGGTGTGTACCAACGTGTTGTAGATCGTGCATCTCTACGTAGTGAGCGTTATATAGCTAACGAAGCAGAGGTGGGGATCATTATTACGACCTTAAAAGGTGAGATTTTGGCAATGGATAAGCATGCAAAAGAGATAGGAGAACTTGAACATTGGCACATACCTTGTATATCGTAGGCATTGGTCCGGGTAATCCTGATTATGTGGTGCCTAGAGGCCTTAATTTAATTAAACATGCTACAGTATTGGTAGGCAGTGAACGGTCCTTAGAGGACTTTCAAGAGCCTGGACAAATTACATATCCTGTAACGGGTAAACTTAGTTTATTAGCCGAACAAATTGAGCAGGAGCTCAAGAGCCATGACGTGGTGGTCATGGTTAGTGGTGATACAGGCTACTATAGCTTGTTGCCCTATTTAAAGAAGAAATTTACTGCTAATCCTATTGAGGTGGTACCAGGTATTAGTTCTATGACCTTTGCCTTTGCCCGACTCAATGAGGTATGGCATGATGCGGATTTAATGAGCTTTCACGGTCGCCAACCGGCACCAGAGAAACTCGTATATGAAGTAGGTAAAAAGATGGGATTCTTGACGGATCCTGAATATAATCCAGCGCATATTGCGCGTATTTTAATAGATGCAGGTTGGCCAAAAGAAACGAGAGCGGCAGCCCTTGAGCGCTTGAGTTATGATGATGAAAAAATCGTAGACTCTACGCTAGAGGTGTTAACTGAGCTTGAAGGCTTTGGTCATTCTGTAATGGTGGTACTAGGATGAGACATTTTTTCGGAATTCCTGATGAGGAGTTTATCCGCGGCGATGTGCCGATGACGAAGTGCGAAATTCGCAAAGCCGTTATGAATGAGGCACGCATCGAGGAGGATAGCATAGTCCTTGACGTAGGTGCTGGTACGGGCTCTATTTCTATTGAAGCAGCCTTGGCAGCTCCTAAAGGGCATGTATATGCAATTGAGCGCTTTGATAAAGGTATCGACCTTATCAATGAGAATATAAAGAAATTCAATGTAAATAATATGACCGTAATCAAATCCAAAGCTCCTGAAGGCATGGAAGAATTGCCAGAGCTTGATGCGGTTATCATCGGTGGTAGCGCTGGTGGCATGACAGGCATCATGGACGAAGCGCAACGTCTTTTAAAAGTAGGTGGCCGTCTAGTAGTAACTGCTGTAACGATGGAGACTGGTTATACAATCTTGAAAGAGTTGAAAGGTCGTCCTTTCACGTATGAAGGTTACCAAATGTCCATCAGCCGTTACCGCAAGGCTGGTCCCTATCATTTGTTAGACCCATTGAGTCCAATTTTCATTGTATCTGCAACGCGTATCGCAGAAGGAGAGTAATATGGTTGACGTACATATCGTAGGTGCAGGCCCTGGGGATCCTGAGTTAATTACTCGCAAAGGGTATCGTTTAGTGCAAGAGGCAGATGTTGTAATTTATGCGGGTTCCTTGGTAAACCCTGCCATTTTAGAGGCTTGTAAACCAGGTTGTGAAATTCATAACAGTGCTACGATGAACCTTGATGAGGTTTTAGCTGTTATGAAAGCTGCCGTTGAGGCTGGTAAACGTGTAGTTCGCCTTCACACAGGTGATCCTGCTATTTACGGTGCTATTCAAGAGCAAATGGATGCATTGGCTGGCATGGGCATTTCTTATGAAGTCGTGCCGGGTGTAAGCTCTTTCCTTGCTACAGCAGCGGCTTTGAAACAAGAGTATACATTACCAAATGTATCTCAAACAGTTATTATTACGCGTATGGAAGGTCGTACACCGATGCCTCCAAAGGAAAAATTGCGCATGTTAGCATCTCATGAAGCGACAATGTGTATTTTCCTTAGCGTTCAAATGTTAGATAAGGTTGTAGCTGAACTCATCGAGGGTGGTTATGACAAAACAACTCCAGTGGCTATCGTGGTAAAAGCGTCCTGGCCAGACCAACGCATTATCCGTGGCACATTGGAAACCATTGCGGATATTGTAGCTAAAGAAGGCGTATTGCGCCAAGCTATGATTGTAGTAAGTCATGTATTAGATAGTGAATACGAATTATCTAAACTCTATGACAAAGGCTTCGCTCACATGTACCGCAGTGCTAAGGACTAGTATGATGAAAGAACTAGAAACTGGTGCGCCTATGACGGGAGCAAAGAAGAATAGAACGGCTATTCTCTCCGTTTCTGAACGAGGTGCGAAGCTAGGTCAACGCATCAAGTCTTTGGTGGCACCTCATGCGGATTGCTTTGAAAAGGAAAACCGTTCCTCTGGTGGAGAGGCTATTTATTTTGATTCCCTCAAAAATCATATTGGACAGATTTTTAAGGATTATGACCAAGTACTATGTATTATGGCGCTTGGCATCGTAGTGCGTATGATTGCACCATATATTGAACATAAATCCAAGGATCCTGCGGTAGTCGTAATGGACGAAGTAGGACACCATGTGATTAGCTTATTATCTGGTCACCTTGGGGGCGCTAACGAATGGACGCAGTCCATTTCGCTGGCCATCGATGCGGACCCGGTCATTACAACGGCAACGGATGTAAACGGATTGCCAGCGCCTGACGTCTTGGCGCGCCATGAGCATCTGTTAGTAGATGATTTTCAAACCTTAATTAATGTGAACTCTGCCATCGTTGGGGGAGAGCGCGTTGATTATTATATCGATGCAAGCTTAGAGAATGCTGATCATTTAGAGGAAGCTACAAAAGCTTATATTGGTGAACATGGCATAGTTCACGTTGTTTCTTTGGAACAACTAGATTCTATTCCATGTAAAAATGAAAGCGCTGAAGAGGGTGCTTCTCGCGTTGTCATTACGGACAAAGTAATGACCGAGTATGGTCATCAATTGATTTTACGCCCTCGTACCTATACGATGGGGATTGGCTGTCGTCGTGATACGCCAAAGGAATTAATCCTTGATGCTATACAACAATCTTTGACTGCACATCAGCTTTCACCAAAGAGCCTTGTAACGGCCGCATCGGTCATCGTTAAACAAGACGAAGTAGGCCTCTTAGAGGCTATGCAAATAATGGGGTGGCCTATCGTGTTCTATACACAGGAGGAGATGGCACCACTCATTGAAGAAGAAGAATTAAAAGAATCTAATTTTGTAAAAGGAACTATAGGAGTAGGAAACGTATGCGAGACAACGGCATTACTAGCGGCCAAGAGCCGAACACTAATACAGCACAAAACAATTTATCCCAAAACAACGGTAGCCATTGCACAGGTAACATCAAAGTAATTGGCATAGGCCCTGGCGATGAAGAGTTTATGACGCCTCAAGCACGCGAAGCTATCTTAGCGGCTGACCGTGTTGTAGGTTATTTGACTTATCTTGACTTGATTAAAGACCTCATTGAAGGCAAAGAAACTGTAGGTACTGCAATGATGCAAGAAGTAGATCGTTGCCAACAAGCTGTTGATTTAGCGGTAGAAGGCCATCAAGTCGTAGTTGTATCATCTGGTGACTCTGGCGTATACGGCATGGCAGGTCTTGTGTTGGAACTTGCTAATAAAGTACCAGCAGAAAAACGTCCTTCCGTAGATATCGTACCTGGCCTTAGTGCTGTAAACGTAGCGGCTTCTGTTTTAGGCGCTCCGTTGATGCATGACTTTGCAGTTATTTCTCTTAGTGACTTGATGACTCCATGGGATTTAATTAAAAAACGTGCTGACCTTTGTGCACAAGGTGACATGGTTATCTCCTTGTATAACCCGCGCAGTAAAAAACGCGTTACTCATTTAGATGAAGTTCGTGAAATCGTTCTTAAATACCGCGATCCTAAAACACCTGTTGGCATCGTGCAAAAAGCAGGTCGTCCAGGGCAACACATGGTAATTTCTGACCTTGAGAATTTCACAAACGAAGAAGTGGATATGCAAACACTTGTTATTATCGGCAATAGTCAAACCTATGTTGAAAATGGTCGCATGATTACACCTCGAGGCTACAAATTATGATTTGGGTCATCGCTGGTACCTTAGATGGTCGTACCTTAGCGGTAGACATCCAAGAACGGACAGGTGAAGAGGTTCTCGTTACTGTTGTGAGTCAATATGGGGCAGAGCTTGCTGCCCATAAAGGCATTACTGTTCATACGGGCCGTCTTGATCAAGAGGCTATGCAAAATTTGATTAAGAAACACAACGTACGTTTATTAATCGATGCAAGCCATCCGTATGCGGCTATTGTTACAGCTACGGCCCAAGATGCAGCAAAAGCTGAAGGTATTCCTTTTGTTCGCTTTGAACGTAAAGAGGTGCCATTGCCAGACTATGATAAATTACATATTGTAGTGGATGAGGTAGAAGCCGCTAATTTAGCTGGCAAATTGGCAAAGGAAAACAATAAACATGTGTATTTGACCACAGGTAGTAAGACAATGCATATCTTTGCTAAATCTGAGGCTTTACAAGATTGTGAAGTATGGACACGTATTTTGCCGACTGCAGAGGTGTTACAAATGATGGAAGACCTCAACGTGAGTCCTAAGCGCATTGTTGCTGTTCAAGGTCCATTTTCTTATGATATGAACCGCATCATGTTCCACGATACACAGGCAAGCGTTGTAGTTATGAAAAACTCTGGCCTTGTAGGTGGTGCTGATACAAAATTACAAGCTGCTATGGATCTTGGTATCCATGTTATTGTTATCGATCGTCCACGTGTTAAACTTGAAAGTCACGTGGTATCATCAAATGATGAATTCTTTAAATTATGGGAGGACACTAATGGATTACGTTAAAAATCCTAAAGCTATTGAAGATAAAAGCATGGAAATCATTTATGATTATGTAAAGGATTTAGGCTTAACAGATGATGAAGTGCGCGTTGTATCTCGTACAGTACATGCGTCTGGTGATGTCGAATATGCTCAACTCGTAAAAATGAGCCCTGATGCTGTTCAAAAAGGTATTGAAGCATTGGATAATGGTGCAGACATTTATACAGATGTAGAAATGGTTCGCACAGGTATTTCTAAGCCAGCTCTTAAAATTCGCGGCAATGAAGTGCACTGCTTAATTAAAGACGAAAATGTAGCTAAAATGGCTAAAGAATTAGGTGTAACTCGTTCCATTGCGGCTATGCGTACCTTTGGTAAACAACTAGAAGGACAAATCGTTGCTATCGGTAATGCACCAACTGCATTGTATGAAGTGTTGCGCCTTGCTCTTGAAGAAGGCATTAAACCAGCTCTTATTATTGGTATCCCTGTAGGCTTTGTAGGTGCTGCAGAATCCAAAGATTATTTGATGGAAGTATCCCCAGTTCCTTACATCACTGTAAAAGGCAACAAAGGTGGTAGCCCAATAGCTGCCTCCGTATGTAATGCATTGCTTTACACAGACGTAAAACGCAATGACATGCTTTTTGTAGAAGGTAAAGAATCTAAATAATACAAAACCCGAATCGTGTTTTAGTAGTTTTGCGATTCGGGTTTTACTGTATATATTTTTCACAATAATTAGCTAAACATAAATTAGCTAAACACGATAATTATACTATATTAAATTTCTTATAATATAGTTAATTTTGAGAGGGGGTTCATATGGCATCTAGTAATGAACGAAAATTATTTCGTGTATCAGTGATTTGTATCTTAATCATCGCCGTTATTATGAGCATGATTATATCTCTTATTTGGGGATCAACACCCGTATCATTAGCTGAGATTTGGCATACATTATGGTCTAGTGAGCTAACTGACACATCTTCACAAATTATTTGGAATATTCGATTGCCTCGCAATATTGTAGCCGCGTTAGTGGGGGCTTGTCTAGCTGTATCTGGTGCAATTTTGCAAGCAGTTATGAAAAATCCCCTAGCAGATCCACAGATTGTAGGGGTATCCTCTGGTGCAGGACTAGCTGGTGTTATCATATTTATTTTATTTCCTGGATATGATTATATAGTTCCTTTAGTGGCCTTTTTAGGTGCTATGGCTGCAGCACTCATGGTGTATGCATTAGCATGGAAAAATGGAGTGCGACCTAGTCGTATTATCTTAGCTGGTGTTGCGGTCGCAGCCTTTTTAGGCTCAGGTATTTCAGCACTACTTGTATTCTACGGTGATCGTGTACAAGGGGCATTGCTTTGGATGGTAGGAGGACTCGCTGCACGCAGTTGGCCTCAAGTAGAAGTGCTGTTTCCATATGCCATAGTTGGCCTTATGTTTGCCTGTTTAGGAGCTAAACGACTTACCATTTTAAGTTTAGGTGATGAAACTGCAAAGGGATTAGGCCTTAAAGTAGAACAAACACGGTTTATTATGACTGCAGTGGCGGCTCTTTTAGCGGCTGGTGCTGTAAGTATAGCTGGGCTTATCGGATTTGTAGGTTTGGTTATTCCCCATATGTTACGTCTTATAATCGGTAACGACTATGCATATTTACTGCCTGGATCCGCATTATTAGGCGCCCTAGTTCTTGTTGTCAGTGATACAATAGGACGTGTTATGTGGAGCCCTATAGAGGTACCAGTGGGTATTATTATGGCATTCTTTGGAGCGCCGTTCTTCTTGTATCTCTTGAGGAGGGATAACTAATGAATACTGCTATTGATGTAAAACAGTTATCCGTAACTCTTGGTAATCGTCATATTCTACATGATATTAATGTATCGGTACCTATTGGTAAAATTACGACATTAATAGGGCCTAATGGTTGTGGTAAAAGTACGCTTTTACGATCTATGATTGGTTATATCCATAGTCCTCATGAATGTATTACCATATTTGATAAACCGTTACAATCATATTCTCAAAATCATCTGGCACGGCAAATGGCATTTTTGCCACAAGTACCGAATATGCCAAAGGATATGACTGTAGAAGAATTGGTATATTGCGGACGGTATCCATACCAAACATGGTGGAAAAACACGGCTAAAGAAGATCGTGAAATCGTTGATTATGCATTAGATATCACAAAAACGAATCATTTGCGAGAACAATTAATCCCATCCCTATCTGGTGGTGAACGGCAACGCGTTTGGATTGCTATGGCGCTAGCACAGCAACCAAAATTATTAGTCTTAGACGAACCAACAACATATTTAGATATTAATCACCAATTAGAAATTATGGAGTTATTGAAACGATTAAATAAGGAACAAGATTTAACCGTTCTCATGGTACTTCATGAACTAACACAGGCGGTTCAATATTCACATTATATGGCTATTATAAAAGAGGGTCATTTAGTAACGTCAGGAGAGACAAGTAAAATTATATCGGATGAATTGTTTAGAGATGTATTCTCTGTAGATGTACAACTTGATACATTTGATAATAAAAAATATGTACGCGTAAAAGGATTAGTTGAGTAGCTTGATACTAATAAAAAAGAGGGCATTCCCTATTTGGGGGATGCCCTCTTTCGCATGACGTAATATATTAGAATGTAACATTAATACCGTATGCTTCTTTAACTAAACGTGCCATAGCTTCAGGTGTTTGTAGACCTGGGTTTAATAGGAATAGTTTAGATGGTAAGTATATTACGCGGTTATTTTGTACGGCTTTTAAATTAGCCCATGCAGGATTATCTGTCATAGCTTGTTTCATAGCTTTGGTAATTTCTTCTTCTTTACCCATTGTAACAACAAAGATAATATCAGGGTTATCTGCTGTCAATGTTTCAAGAGAGTAAGGGACCGTTTTGTCCTTGGTTGTGCCATCTAGGTGAGAGGAGACAACATTTGTCATACCTAGTTCTTTTACCATTGATGCAGTAACTGCTTCATCAGTTTCGGCAGTTACACCCTTTCCTGTGGCACGTAACACGGCAACACGTGCAGGTTGTTGATTCTTAACTGCATCTTTTACCTTGGTAATATTGTTTTCATAGGTAGTAATAACAGACTTAGCCTTATCTTGATGATTAGTTAATTCACCAAGAAATGTTAACATTGGTACATTATCTTTAATACCATCGTAATCAAAAAGTACGGTTGGAATATTATTAGCTTGTAATTGGGATTCATATTTTTTATGTTGATTTACTAAACCCAATACTACATCTGGCTTCAAGCCTAATAATTGTTCCATGTTGATATTTGCAGTTTGACCAAGAGCTGGTAGAGCTTCTAACTCTGGTGCTAGTTTATCCGTTGTATTGGCACGGCTAATAGCCTTACCATCGACAGCATAAAGCATAGATAAAACAGAATTAGATAATACAGCAATTTTTTGTGGATCCTTTGGTACAGTATAGGTTTGGCCATTAAAGGTCAATTCCTTCGTAGTAGCAGAAGAGCTGGATGTGGTTTTACCACACCCAGCTAGTGCTAGTACAATCATAACCAAAGCGATACTACCGAGTAGTAGTTTTTTCATGATGTACTCCTATGAATGTTATATATGCAATAACGATCTTAGTTATATTGATTATTTTTCTAATGCATCCCAAGCTTCGTTAGCACGTTCAACAAATAAGTTACGGATGTTTTGGTTTTCACCTAAACCATGGATGTAAGTGTCAACTTTGAAGCCTTCTTTTTCAAGAATGGATTTGTGGGAATCTGGTTCGTTACCAGCCATGTCGTTGTTTGCATGGTCACCAGCAACCATCATGAAAGGCATCAATGTAACATGTTTAATACCATGTAATTTCAATTGAGGGATAACTTGTTCAAGATTTGGTGTACCTTCTACTGTGTAGATGAATACATTTTTCATGCCAAGAGTATGGATACGGTCTTGAATTACAGAATAGTATGCATTGGAAGGATCTGGAGTACCATGAGCCATGATAAGAAGACCATCTTCTTTACCTAATTTAGGGAATTGGGATTGAACAGCTTTTAATGTTTCAATAACTTGGTCAGTTTGGTTTTCTTGACCCATCCAGTACATAAGAGAAGTACCGAGTGTCATTTTTTTGAAATCATTTTTGTATAAATTATATACTGCTGCATCGTAGTTATATTCCATACCAGGAATTACATCTAGAGATGCCAATGCAACGCGAGTGTAACCATCTTTTTTAAGTTCAGCTAAAGCTTCTTCAGGTGTAGGGTATGTTATACCTTCTTTTTGTTGGATACGATCACGAATAATATGGCTTGTGAAAGCAGTTATCACTTTAGTATTTGGGTGTGCTGCCTTAATAGCATCTACAGTAGCATCGATTGTTTTCACACGAGTATCTTTATAAGTTGTACCAAAGCTCATAACAACCATAGCATCTTTGTTTGGCAAGTTTTGTAAAGCTTCTGTATTATGTGTACGAACACCAATTGCAGCGGCTTCTTTCAATGCTGGTGTAGGATCTTTTACTTCCTCATTTAATTGATATGCAGCATTAGATACAACTGGTGCACCAAAGGATACTGCAAGACCTAGAATAGCGGATGCTAAAGCTAATTGTTTTTTCATTTCTATACTCCTATCTATAACTATAACTACACTAATATGCAATCATTTACATAGTTCTATTATATGAAAACTATGGATTCATCGCATATATATAACCTTATTTCAATCGTAACAAAGCGGAAAACAGGTGTCAATAAACCCTATACCCCTAGAAGTATAAGGAATTTGAGAGATTATTAATAAATTAATGTGATGAATAAAGTATGATAGTACATTTTATAATTATATTCTTGTTGGTTATAAGGATATGAATATGTGAATATATGAGTAATTTTATTTTAAATATATTTTGATGGGGCCCCATAATATTACTACAACTAAATTAATCGTTATAAATATTAATTTTGATATTTTTTCTCATTGACTTCTATAGATTAATCTTGTACTATTATTACATAGTAGTTGATAACAATTTTCAATTGTGAAAGTTGTTTCATGTATGAGTAATATGGAGGTCACATATGAAAGGCATAATTATTGCATCCTTTGGATCAATTTACCAAGATGCTGTGGAGAAATCCATTGGCAGTATAGAGAAAAAAGTACGTTCCATGTATAGCGATATGGAGGTACGCCGTGTATTCTTATCTGATGCATTAGTAGAGAAGTGGAATGAGAAGTACGAAGATAAGATTTCTTCTTTCACAGAGGCTATGCAAGATTTCGCTCGTATGGGTATCGATGAGGTGTACATTCAACCTATTACCTTGGTGGCAGATCAGTGTTACCAACAAATGCGCAAACAAGCATTAAAATTTTTACATAGCAATGAATATGGTTTTAGCCAGGTAAATATTGGTAAACCATTGCTTACCTCTTTAGGTGTAAAAAATTATGCCGATGATTATGAAGCAACATTAGAAAGCATTGTTCGTCACGTTAATACAAAAGCACTTAATAAATCTGTTGTGCTCATGGCGAATGGTCAAAATCAATTAGAGTTCAGTACATTGCAATTAAAAGCTATGTATGGAGCAGCGCCAAACGTAGTAGTATTTACTACAAATGGTTTCCCTACTTTTAAACAAGCTCTTACTTTCTTGGATCGTATGGGGCATAAAGATTTATTAGTTGTACCATTGGCTCTCATAGGTTCTACACATTTAATGGACTATCTTGGCGGTGAACGCTCCGATTCCATTTATGCTTTACTCGCTGAGGAAGGCTACAATGTTGATATCTGGAATGAAGGGCTTGGGGAAAATCCATATGTACAAGATTTATTCTTGAAACATTTAGGTCAAGCTATCCGCATGTCTGATCGTAAACGGCCCATGCCTAGAGAATCCGTCAAACCTGTCATGACAAATTCTCGCTTAGAAGCGCAAGGTTTGATTTCTTGATGATATTTGTTATTACATAATTAGACATACAACACTCCACTCTTTCACATTAATAAAAATCCTCCTTGTTGGACATCCAATGAGGAGGATTTTTACATTTACCATGAAAGATAAGAATAATTTCTATTTTATACGTACCACGGTATGCCCCTATAGAATGGTCTATGGTATGATTAAGATACATTATTAGTTAATATAAGGAGACATTCATGAAACAAGCTATCTTAGTTGTTGCCTTTGGATCCACTGTGGACAGTGCTCGTGAACATAATATCGATTCCGTAGTAGAACATATTCGTAAATCGTATCCGGATTATACTGTAGAATTAGCTTTTTCCTCTCGTATCATCGTTAAGCGCTTACGTGAGCGTGGTATTGAGATTCCTACTGAACAAGGGGCGTTAGAAAAACTGATTCAAGAAGGTTATACACATGTATATGTGCAGCCACTTCATTTCACCGGTGGTGAAGAGTTCGATAAATTAAAAAATAATGTCCTTGCTCATGAAGGTGAAGGTCAACTCGAAGTATTGCGTGTAGGTAGACCTCTCGTATACTATATGGGACAAGAAGAGCACCCAGATGATTACCAAATCTTGATTGACCGTTTCATTAAATCTCTTAATATTTCCAAAGATGATGGTTTGTTATTGGTCGGTCATGGAGGTCTTGGTTCTGGCAATTCTTCATATGGTAATTTACAGTTTAAGCTAATCCGTAATGGACTTACGAATGTGCGTATTGCTGTACTTGAAAACGCACCATATGTGTCAGATGTAGCAATGCCTTGGGAATGGCTTGATGGTAAACGTCCAAAAACAATTTATGTACATCCTTTATTATTGGTACTCGGGGATCATGCACAAAATGATCTCTTTGGTGACGAAGAGGATAGTGTTGTTAATGAACTTTCTGGAGCAGGATATGCGGTTAAACCAATTCATAGTGCTCTAGGTGAATATGAAGCGATTCATGATATTTTCCGTCAACATGTGCAAGATTGTATTGATGATTTGTATGGCAAACGTAGCCCACATCGTCCTGCAATTCCAAATATTAAATAGTATCTTTGTATATATTGTATAAATTGGTTATAATAAAAGATATTGCAATTATAAATAGAAGTGAGACTATAAGAATAGGAGATACCCATGAAAGGTAAATTATATGGTATTGGCGTAGGCCCTGGCGATTCTGAATTAATGACTGTGAAAGCTGCTCGCATCGTAGGTGAAGCAGATATTATCATCACACCTAAAACAGAAAAAAAAGATGGTTCCGTAGCCCTTGATATCGCATCCCCATATATCCAAGAACATACAGAAATCGTTCCCGTAGTATTCCCAATGGTGTTGGATGATTCTACGCAAGAGGAAGGCTGGCAAGAGGCTAAACGCGTTATCTTGTCTTACTTAGATGAAGGTAAAAGTGTTGTATTTTTAACACTAGGTGATCCTATGTTCTACAGCACATATATGTATGTATACCGTTTGATTGAAAATACAGGTCATGAAATTGAAACAATTCCTGGCGTTACTGCATTCTGTGCAATCGGATCTCACCTTGGCTACCCAATCGTAGAGAAGGAAGAAGTATTGGCCATCGTTCCAGCTACAGCGCCTAAAGAAAAAATCGATGCTGTATTGGCTGTTGCAGATGATGCAGTTATCATGAAGGTATATAAAAACTTTGATGAAGTACAAGAAACCTTGATTAAACATAATATGGCAGATGATGCGGTTATGATTAGCCGTGTAGGTTTGCCTGATGAGCAAGTATTCGTAGGTTTAGATAATATACCAAAAGATACTAAACTCAACTACTTATCAACAATTCTTGCAAAACGCAAGGATCGTTAACAAACACGTCGTATTACGAGGTAATATCTATGAACACAGTACAGATTCCACGTGTTGTCATTGCTGGTACCAACTCTGGTGTTGGTAAAACAACTATCGTAGCGGGCTTATTGGCCGCTTATGCAAATGGTGGACGTACGGTGCAATCTTTTAAAGTGGGCCCGGATTATATTGATCCGGGCTTTCATAAAATTGCATCCGGCCGTGACAGCTATAATTTAGATACGTGGCTCGTGCCACCTCACAAGTTAACTCCTTTCTTTGCTACTATGGCGCACGATGTAGACCTTGCCATTATTGAAGGTGTTATGGGCCTTTACGATGGTGGTCGAGAAGGCGTTAGTTCTACGGCTCAAATTGCTAAACAGTTAAATGCACCGGTGGTGCTTGTTATTGATTGTAAGGCTATGGGTGAAAGTGCGGCAGCTATTGCTAAAGGGTTCCGTGACTATGACCCAGAGGTAAACTTTGGCGGTGTCATTTTGAACCGCTTAGGCTCAGCCAATCATGAGCGTATGGTTCGTGAAGGGATGGATAAAATCGGCGTACCTGTTATTGGTGCCATTTATCGTGATGATCGTATGCATTCTCCAGAGCGTCATTTAGGACTTACACCAGTTACTGAAATCGATCCAACAGAGGCGATTAATACGATTCGAGAAGCTGTTGAGAAGATGGTAAATCTCGATGCACTATTGGAAATTGCTACCAATGCACCAACTATCGAACTACCAGATTCTATAGATGTTAAATCCATTGAAAAACGTGTGAAAATCGGTGTAGCTTATGATGAGGCATTCTCTTTTTATTATCCAGCTAGTCTTGCTGCGTTAGAGGAAAAAGGGGCTGAGCTTGTTTACTTTAGTCCGCTTAATGATTCGGTAATTCCCGATGTAGACGGACTTGTATTTGGGGGTGGCTTTCCAGAAATGTTTTTATTCCAGTTATCTAGCAATGAGTCTATGAAGGAATCTATCCGCCAAGCTAATGCACAAGGTATGCCTATTTATGCCGAATGTGGTGGCCTTATGTATCTTTGTGAAAGCATTCATGACTTTGAAGGCTCTGTATATAAAACTGTAGGTATTGTACCTGCCAATTGTGTGATGCAACAAAAGCTTCAAAAGGTGGGGTATGTTACAGCAACTGCAAAGAGAGATACTTTATTAGGCGCTATGAATACAGCTATTCGTGGTCATGAGTTCCATTTCTCTACAATGGAGCCAACTATAGATGACTTCCCATGGGCTTTTCATTTAGAAGGAGGCCGTAAACTTCAATCGTATGACGGCGGCTATGCAACAAAAAATGTATTAGCTTCTTACTTACATTTGAACTTTGCTGGCTCTGATGAAGGGGCACAACATTTTGTTGATACATGTGCTGCTTACAAATCCCAAAAGTTATAGATGTGTAGATGTATTTAATAGATTTATATGACTATGTGTTATCACAATTACATTCTGCGGGACAGGTCGTATTAAAGGAGCTATTATGGAAGAACGTGGATTAATTCTAGTTAATACAGGGAATGGTAAAGGTAAAACAACAGCGGCATTAGGCGTTGTTTTACGTGCTGTCGGACAAGGTTTCAAGGTTCTTATATTACAATTTATTAAGAGCGGTAATGGTTATGGTGAATTGGCAGGTCTCGCTAAACTAGGTGATCAAGTTGAAATTCGCTCTATGGGAAAAGGTTTTATTTACTATAAACGTGATGAAGTAGGAGAAGCTGAGCTTGCTCGCCACAAAGAAGCAGCACAAGCCGCTTGGCGTACATTAGTAGAGGAAGTAAACTCCGACAAATGGGATCTAATTGTTATGGATGAAATAAATAATGCCATTAATTATGAGCTTATCGATGTGCACTCTGTAGTGGAAATGCTTAACAATAAGCCAAAAAGACTTCATGTTGTTTTGACAGGCCGTTATGCTAAACCTGAAATCATTGATATGGCGGATACTGTAACAGAAATGAAGGTAGTAAAGCATGCTTATGAAAAGGGCATAAAAGCGGCTAAAGGTATAGAATTTTAATTTAATTCAAAAAAATCGAAAAAAATCGAAAAAGAACTTGCTAAAACTATATCGAAAATGTATAATATAGTCATAAGCACAGAGGTGCTCAATATTCTTGACATTAAGTATGTATATAAGACTAACCAGGAGGTTAACTATGGCTGTACATGATTACATTAAATCTGGCGATTTCGCTACTGAAAAACACGTTCCTGTTATCGAAACAGTTGACACTGTAAAAGCAGGTGAAACATTCCACGTTACTTTATCCGTAGGTAAAGACATTGCACATCCAAACACTGTAGAACATCACATTGATTGGATTAAATTGTACTTCGTAGCTGAAGGCACTCAATTACCATTCGAAGTTGGCGCTATCGAGTTCAACGTTCATGGTGACGGTGCAACTGCAAACGAAGGTCCTGTAGCAGCAGTTTCTGAAGGTACTTTAGCAGTAGCTTTGAAAAAATCCGGTAAATTGATCGCTGTTTCCTACTGCAATATCCATGGCTTGTGGGAATCCGAAAAAGATATCGTAGTTGCTTAATTAACTATTACAACTAATAAAGACCAGTCCTAGGGCTGGTCTTTTTGTATATCTATGTGTTTACATAGTTTAATAATGAGGCAAAGTTAAACTTTTAATAGTAGATATTTAATGGCATTATGGCTAATACATGTTAGGATTGTTTAATGCATATTCATAATATTATAGACATATTATTTGATTTTTAATGTCCGCATAAAAAGGAGTTTTGTATCACTCCAGTGGATTAATTGCTGTACATCCCTTTACAGTGCTATTTGTTTGTGGTAAAGTATATGCATATTGATATTTAGTAAACATAGTTAAATGAGGGATTATTGTGGCCTTAATCGTTAAAAAATTTGGTGGTAGTTCCGTAGCTACACCAGAAAAAATATTTAATATTGTTGATCGCGTTCTTCGTGAGAAGCAAGCTGACGATAAAATCGTTCTTGTTGTATCTGCTATGGGTGATACAACTGATGACTTGGTGGCCTTAGCTAAACAAGTTACATCCAAGCCGTATGGTCGCGAAATGGACCGCTTGTTGTCTACCGGTGAACAAGTAACAATTGCATTGATGGCAATGGCTTTTAACGAACGTGGTCAGGAATCTGTATCCTTAACAGGTGATCAAGCAGGTATTACAAGTAGTGATACGTTTAATAAAGGTCGCATTTTGGGCGTTGATCCTAATCGTGTGTTTGAAGCTTTGGATGAAGGTAAAATTGTAGTAGTTGCTGGTTTCCAAGGTATAACTGAATATGGTGATATGGTGACATTAGGCCGTGGTGGCTCTGATACAACAGCTGTTGCATTGGCAGGTGCTATGAAAGCGGATGTATGTGAGATTTTTACGGATGTAGACGGCGTATATTCTACAGATCCTCGCGTGGCGAAGGAAGCTTTCAAATTAGAAGAAGTAACGTATGGTGAAATGCTTGAAATGGCACGCCTTGGTGCAGGTGTAATGCAACCGCGTGCTGTAGAAATGGGTTTCCGTTATGGTGTACCTATTCATGTACGTTCTACATTTAGTGATAAACCAGGTACTATTATTCGGGAGGATTATACTGTGGAAGCAAATAAACACGTAATTACTGGCGTAGCTGATGATACAAATACAGCAAAAGTAGCCCTTGTAGGCGTTGAAAATAAACCAGGCGTTGCAGCGACTGTATTCAAAGCATTAGCTGCTAGAAACGTTGACGTAGATATGATTGTTCAATCTATTCGTTCCGTGGGAGAACCAAAAACTGATCTTATCTTTACAGTAGCTATGGATGATGTGGTATTAGCTCGAGAAGTATTAGAAGAATTACAAAAAGCAGTAGATATTGAAGCTGTTAATATTGACGAAAAAATGGCGAAAGTTTCCATTATTGGTGCAGGTATGTTAGGACAGCCTGGTGTAGCTGCGCAAATGTTTGATATTTTGAGCCAAGAAGGTATCAATATTGAAATCATTTCTACTTCTGAAATTAGTATTTCTTGTCTTGTTGCTGAAGATCGCGTAAAAGATGCTGTTCGTGTAATTCATAATGGCTTATTGTTAGATCAACGAGGTTAATCATTGCATGGATAGTCTACGTAGTTTTATGGATGAAATGCTCAATGACCAAGGTCGTAAGGAAGGTTTCATTAGCGATCTACTAGGAAATCTAAAAAATCAGCCTATTCCAACATTGGAACAAGCTCAAACTGGTTACACAACAATGAGTAATTTACATGGTATCTTCTATGATTACGATAAATCTGAGGTTACTATTACTTACAAGGTTGTACCAGATATGTATCAACCATATACATTGAGTTTTATACAATTCGAAGCCGTGTTAGAAGGCTTATTAACCTTGCGTCGCAATCAAAAGTGGCAGATGCAACATAATAAATAATATGAACCCCATGGGAATACTTGCCTATGGGGTTTTATAATTCGATAATTATTCTTAACATCTATATATAGAGTCATCGATATGATATAATAAATTATTCAGAGAGAAATCATTATATTAGTATAGAAAGAAGGGACAGCATGGAAATAAATAAGGTTTATTCTGGCTTTCGCCTTGACCGCATTGAGCGCATTGATGAGATTAATGGTACCGCTTATGAAATGAAACATGAAAAGTCTGGTGCTCGTTTAATTTATATTGATTCACCAGATTCTAATAAAGTATTCAATATCGCTTTTAGAACAACACCACATAATAGTACTGGTGTTGCACATATTATGGAACACTCCGTTTTATGTGGTTCTCGTAAGTTTCCTTTAAAAGAGCCATTTGTTGAGCTTGTTAAGGGATCTTTAAACACGTTCTTAAACGCTATGACTTACCCTGATAAAACAATGTATCCTGTAGCCAGCAAGAATGATAAAGACTTCCACAACTTGATGGACGTATATCTTGATGCTGTATTGTATCCACGCGTTCGTGAAGATGCGGAAATCGTAATGCAAGAAGGTTGGCATTATGAATTAGATAGTGCGGACGATGAACTTACCTATAAAGGTGTTGTATTTAATGAGATGAAGGGTGTTTATTCCTCTCCGGATTCCGTTCTAGAACGCCAAATGATGCGTGAACTTTTCCCAGATACCACTTATGGTGTTGATTCTGGTGGAGATCCTGACCATATTACAGACTTAACTTATGAAGAGTTCCAAGAGTTCTATCGAGTTCATTATCACCCGTCCAATAGCTATATCTTCCTTTATGGTGATATGAATATTGAAGAGCAATTGGCATTCTTGAATGATGAGTACTTAAGTCATTTTGATGCTATTGAGGTTAATACAGAGGTTGGTATACAAACGCCATTTACGGAAGGTAAAGTGGTAAGTTATCCATATAGCGTAGGTTCTGAAGAGCCAACCGACAACCGAACTTTACATTCCTTTGCCTATGTTTTACCTGATGTAACACCTGAGCATAGCTTGGCTTTTGAGGTATTAACACATGCATTGTTGACATCTCCTGCGGCTCCTCTTAAACAGGCTTTGGTGAAAGCCGGTATCGGTTCTGATGTGAGTGGTTATTATCTTGATAGCATTCGTCAACCTTTGTGGACCGTGCAAGCAACTGGTTCTAATCTCGATAAACAAGCTGACTTGCAGCGTATTGTGGAATCTACATTACAAGAACTTTGTGATAATGGTTTAGATAAAGAATTATTAGAAGCTTCCTTGAATAGCATTGAGTTTGCTCTTCGTGAAAGCGACTTTGGTGGTCGCCCAATTGGTCTTGCTTATGTTATCCGTATGATGGATAATTGGCTATATGACAATGACCCACTTGAGTTATTACACTACGAAGAAGCATTAGTGAATATTCGCAAGGGCTTATCCGGTACGTACTTTGAAGATTTAATTCGTCAATCTATCTTAAATAACAATCATAAAGTGCTTGTTTCTATTTATCCTGAACGTGGTCTTCAAGAGCGCAAGGATGCAGAGGTTAAAGAATATTTAGCTTCTGTAAAAGCTAAGATGACTCCAGAAGAAATCGAAGCGATTGTAGAGCAAACAAAACGACTTAAACTTCGTCAAGAGGCTCCAGATAGCGACGAAGCATTAGCGTCGATTCCATTGCTTGAATTATCAGATTTAAATCCTAATATTGAAGAAGTAGAACGTCGTGAAAGTAAAATTGGCAATACTACAGTACATTTTGTACCTACTTTCACAAAAGGCATCAACTATGTAGGTCTTTACTTTAATTTAAGTTGTCTTACAGAAGATGAGTTGTTCTATGCCGATATTCTAAGTGATATTATCGGTCGTATCAACACATCTGAACGTGGCTATGAAGCATTGGCGAAAGATATCAATATGAATCTTGGTGGTTTAAGCTCAGATATTACGGCTATTAGCAAAGATGGTAAGCGTGATGAATTTACGCCTCTCATGATTGTTCGAGCTAAAGCCTTGCATTCTAAATTACCTGACTTATGCCGTTTGATTAACGAAGTAGTACAAAAAGCAGATTATAGTGACCATAGACGCTTGACCGAACTTGTTCAAGAAAGCAAAGCTATTTGGGATAATGAAGCGTTTCGTCGTGGCAACTCCATTGTAAGTCAACGTGTTATGGCACAAGTATCTGCAGTTGGTAAATTCAGAGATAATGGTAACTTTGGTTACTATCAAAAGATTAGCGAATTGGCTTCTAATCCTGCGGCATTACCATTATTGCCGGAAAAATTAGCTGATGTGGCTCGTAAGATTTTCCGTGCTAATAATGTGGATATCATGTTCGTTGGTGAAGAAGGCGAATTAGAAGCCTTTGAACATCTCATGAAACCATTGATTGAAACTTGGGATACTACTGACTTAAGTAATGATACATTAAAAATTACACGTTTGTCTGGTAATGATGGTATCGTTACAGCTGGTAAGGTTCAATACGTAGCTCAAGGTGGTAACTTTATAGACCATGGGTATAAACACGTAGGCCCAATGAGTGTATTGGAAACGATTTTACGTTATGAGTATCTTTGGATTCGTATTCGTGTACAAGGCGGTGCTTACGGTGCCTTCGCAAACTTCTATGACGATGGTAATATGATTTTCTGTAGCTATCGCGATCCAAACTTGGTAGAAACATTAAATGTATATAAAGAATTACCTCAATACCTTCGTGAGTTTACGTTGACTGATCGTGAGATGCGTAAATATATTATCGGTACTATGAGCTCTTTAGATTTACCAATGACTCCTGCGTTGCGTGGTCCACGTGCGATGGGGATGTATTTTAGCGGTGCTAAACTAGAGGATAAGGTAGAGTTTCGTAAACAAGTTATCGCTTGTAAGCCAGAGAATATCGTTGCTTTAGCAGATGTGGTTGAACCAGTGTTGAAGGACAATCATATTTGTACAATGGGGAACGAACAAAAAATTAAAGACGCTGGTAAGGTATTCGATAACATTATTTCTCTAGGATAATCGTTTTATATCATGTATAGTGGCATATTCTGTGTAAGTTTACGGGATATGCCACTTGTTTTGTACTGTAGGAGGGCATCATGAAAGGTCGATTTGCTCCAAGCCCCACAGGATATATTCATCTCGGAAATGTATGGATAGCCCTCTTATCTTATATTTCTACGAAGCAACAAAAAGGGCAGTATGTTGTGCGAATGGAGGATATAGACATCCAACGCTCTAAACGTGAGTTAGGGGAAGCTCTATTAGATGATTTAGAGTGGCTAGGATTTGAATGGGATGAAGGACCTCGCGTTGGTGGACCAGAATCAACATATTGGCAAAGTGAACGACAAACATATTATGGAGACGTATTAGAACATCTTGCATCAGAAAAACTAATTTATCCTTGCTTTTGTAATCGCACAAGATTGCATTCTATTGCTTCGGCGCCCCATGTAGGAGAGGTAGTACATCGATATGATGGTCATTGCCGTCATCTAGAGGATAAATTGATAAAAGAGTTTATGATGTCTAAGGAGCCATCTTTGCGTTTAGCCGTTAATTTCTGTGATATAGATTTTGTAGATCGTTGGCAAGGCTTTCAACATATTCATTTGGAAGGTGAATTAGATGATTATGTATTGCGTCGTGGTGACGGTATGTATGCCTATAATTTAGCTGTTGTACTGGATGATATTTCTATGGGGATAACGGAGGTCATTCGTGGAGACGATTTACTAGAGACTACAGGGCAGCAAATATATTTATATAGAACATTACAAACCAGTTTCAAATCTAAAAATATACAACTACCTTCTTATGGGCATGCTCCATTATTAATTGATTCTGAAGGGCATAGATTATCTAAGCGACAAAAGAGTATTACTATTCGTGAATTACGTGAAAATCAATGGTCTCCTAATAGGATTTTAGGTGAGCTGGCTATTGTAGGGGGCTTAGTTGAAGCTCATACATTAAGTCGTAGAGAAATCAGTTTATCTGAATTAATTGAGATTGATTTAAATGTACCTAGTCTTAGTCAGAAAGCGATTGAGATACAAATTAAAGAATAGAGTAATAAAATAGTATTGATTTATGTTATAGGATGTTTGCTAAAAGAGAATAATTCTTTAACTATATAATTCGATATAATATATTGACAATATTCGATATTTATTTATAATAGTATATAAGAGGTGGTCGAAATGACAATTCAACAAGCTTTAGATCAAAAAGTATGGGCCGTTATTGGAGCTACCCATAAAACCGAGAAGTTCGGTTATAAGATTTATAAATGTCTTAAAGATCACGGATATGAAGTATATCCAGTCAATCCTAATATTGCAGAAATAGATGGAGACATTTGTTACTCTAGTCTTTCTGCACTTCCCGTTGTGCCTGCTGTGGTAGATTTTGTTGTACCAGAAGCAGCGGGGTTAGCTGCACTTGATGAATGCAAAGAACTTGGCATTTCTGTTGTGTGGTTGCAACCGGGGGCGGATAAACCATCTGTTGTTGAAAAAGCACATGCTTTAGATCTGCATGTCATTCAAGATTGTGTATTAGTTCAATTACCGTAGGAGGGTACAATGAGCGAATTAAAAGATTTAAAAACTGCTGAATATCAAGATTTAGTAAACCAAGGTGGTGTTACTGTTGTTGACTTCTGGGCTCCATGGTGCGGTTATTGCGTACGTATGATGCCAATCATTGAAGAAATTGCAGGTGAGCTTGAAGGTAAAGCTAACTTTGTAAAAGTAAACGCTGATGAAGAACCAGAATTAGCACGTAACTTACAAGTTGAAGTATTGCCTACATTCGTTATTCTAAAAGATGGTGAAGTAGTAGACCGTAAAATTGGTTTCTTGCCTAAAGGCGATCTTCAAGCGGCTATCGAATCTAAATTCTAATACTATAATTAAAATCATATAAATAGAGGAAAACCTCATCAATGTATGTGTTGTACATTGATGAGGTTTTTTTGCTTTTTTAATATAGACCTAAATATATTTAACGTTTATGCGTTACTAAACATAATACATTGAGTTCCTAAACATAATACATCTAAAAGTGGGGTTTATGTCCATTTAAGGATTGGTATTATGCAATTGTGGTGGAGAGTGGTTTAAATTGTTTATTTTTGAATATTTAATCGAACATATGTATTGTAGAAAAGAGGAGAAAAATAGAGATTAAACAAGAAAAATATAAAAAAGTGGGATAAAAATAGATTTTTTGTTGTGAAAGGTGGGGAATTGTGGTAGAATTTACCATATAGTGGTGGATAAGAAATAGTAAAGGGCGGTGATACATATGTTCATGGGCGAATATAATCACACCATTGATACAAAAGGGCGGATGATTATACCTGCTAAAATACGTGAACAACTAGGCGATTTGTGCATCGTTACAAAAGGCCTAGATAACTGCTTGGCTATTTACACCGAAGAGGCATGGAAAAAAATTTCTACAGCTTTACAATCACAATCCTCCACTAAAGCTAGCGTGCGTGCTTTAAAACGTTTTGTTTTTGGTAGTGCCGCTGAACTTGAATATGATAAACAAGGTCGTGTCCTAATTCCTGTACCATTACGTGAATATGCAAGCCTTGATAAACAGGCTGTTATTGTAGGTGCTGGAGACCACGTTGAAATTTGGAGCCGTGAAAAATACGATTTCTATGATGAGCAAGTAGCTGAAAGTATGGAAGAATTAGTTGAAGGGCTTGAAGGGATTATGTTATAGGAGGCTATGATGGAATTTAATCATACTAGCGTACTCTTACGTGAAACAGTGGACTCCGTCGTAACTAATCCAAAAGGCATTTATGTGGACTGTACCCTCGGTGGGGCAGGACATGCTCACGCAGTGGGTGAGATGCTAGATCCAGAAGGCATGATTATCGGTTTAGATCAGGATGAAGATGCTTTGAGTGTAGCTCGACAGCGTTTATCTGATTTGAAATGTCAGGTGTTAACGATACCTACAAACTTTTCTAACTTAAAAGAAGCCCTCCAAAATGCGGGCATTTATGAAGTCGATGGTTTTATATTTGATCTTGGTGTATCCAGCTATCAACTAGATACTCCTGAACGAGGTTTTTCATATATGAATGATGGACCTCTTGATATGCGAATGGATAAAGATGCACCTCTCACGGCAGAGGAAATTGTCAATGAATATGACAGTGAACAATTACTACAAATTATCCGCGATTATGGGGAAGAACGATGGGCTAAAAGAATTGTCGAGTTTATTGTTGAAGCACGTCAAGAAAAAAGAATTACTACTACTGGCGAGTTAGTTAGAATTATTAAGAATGCAATACCTGCAAAGGCGCGACAAGATGGACCTCATCCGGCAAAACGGACGTTTCAGGCCATACGTATTGAAGTAAATAGAGAGTTAGCAATTTTGCATGATAGTTTTGTAGATGCTGTATCGATGTTAAAACCAAAGGGAAAGATTGGAGTTATTACATTCCACTCCTTGGAAGATCGAATTACAAAGCAAACTTTTAAAGAGTTAAGTACTGCATGTATATGTCCTCCACAATTGCCTGTGTGTGTTTGTAATCACAAGGCAGTTGTAAAGGCAAAGAATAAGGCTATAGAGCCAAGTATAGGGGAGATTGAAGTTAATCCGAGAGCTAGAAGCGCTAAATTGCGCGTAGCAGTAAAGTTGTAGATTTGGAAGGGGTTAAGTGTTATGTTAGCGAGAAAGGCTGTTGTGGGCCAAGTAAAAGGTGATATGTTGGTCATTGCACAAGGGAGAAGACGTAGTGCAAACGTAGCTTTAGATTTAAGCCCTATGATGTGGCAAGTTGTATATGGTATTGCTGCATTAGTTGCATGTTTGCTTATTATGATGGTTATGAATGCATACAGTACAAAGTTGGGCTATGAGGTAGTTAAAACACAGCAAGCTGTAGTACAATTAACAAAAGATAACGATGCATTGGACGTTGAAGTGGCTTCCTTGAAGTCTCCTGTACGTATCCAACAAATCGCAGAAGAACAACTAGGAATGGTTTTGCCTGATTCTTTTGTTTATAGCACAAAAAGCGCTGTTACTGAACGTAATGTACAAGAGAAACAGCAAATTATAGACTAGCAGGCGAAGCAGCTCGTATTGGGCTGCTTTCCTTTGCGTGTAAAGGAGATTGTATATGAAACACTTACAAGATATAGTAAAAACCTTACATGCACCGCATGTAGAAGGTAATACAGCTGTTGAAATTTTAGATGTTACTGCTGATTCTCGTGCTGTAAAAGCAGGTAGTTTATTTATTGCTTTAGATGGTGCCACTGTAGATGGTCATAACTATGTAAATAAAGCTATTGAGGCTGGTGCAGTAGCTGTACTAGTATCTAAACCGGTGGACGTAAGTGGTGATGTTTGTGTTATCACTGTTGAAGATACACGTGCGGCTATGATGGTCTGTGTACCGTACTTTTTTGATTATCCAGCCAACTCTATGCGCATGATTGGCGTTACTGGTACTAATGGTAAAACGACTACGAGTCATATGATTCGTCATATTTTGAAAGCTCAAGGTCATAAGGTTGGTGTAATTGGTACCGTTCATATTATGATTGGTGATACATCATATCCGATTCATAATACGACACCTGACGTAGTAGATTTACAACATATCTTGCATCAAATGGTAGAAGAGGGTGTTACATATTGTGTAATGGAAGTATCTTCCCATGCATTGGCTTTAGGACGCGTATCTGGTGTTGAGTATGATACGGCAGTATTTACAAATCTTACACAAGATCATCTAGACTTTCACAAAACATTTGAAAATTACTTGGCAGCTAAATGTAAACTATTTGAACAGGTTAGCAAACCAAACCAAGTAAAATCTGGTAAGGGTGCTGTCATTAACATCGATGATGCCTATGGACATCGGGTTGTTGAAAAAACTACAGCCCCTATCATTACCTATAGTATTGATGGTAGCGGCACATTGAATGCTCATGACGTTGATATGACGCCAAAGTCTAGCCGTTACACGGTATCTTATGATGGTCATGACTATACAGTTGCAATGAATACGACTGGCTTGTTTAATGTGTATAATACATTAGCAGCTATTGGTGCCTGCCTATTAGAAGGTATTTCCATGGAAGACATCGATAAAGCGTTGAAAACATTTAGTGCTGTACCTGGTCGTTTTGAATTGATTGAAGAAGGTCAACCATTTGCTGTTGTTGTAGACTATGCACATACACCAGATGGGTTAGAAAATATTTTACAAACAGCAAAGGCTATTCAAGAAAATCGTATTATTGTAGTCTTTGGTTGTGGCGGTGACCGAGATGCAACCAAACGTCCTATTATGGGACGCATTGCGGCACAATACGGTGATGTTGTGTATGTTACATCTGATAATCCGCGTACAGAGGATCCTGTACAAATTGTTAAAGATGTGGAAGTAGGCGTTAAAGACGGTCTTCGAGAAGGAACTCACTATGAAGTTATCGTTGATCGTCGAGAAGCGATTCAACATGCTATACAAAATGCACAACCTGGGGATATTGTACTGATTGCAGGTAAGGGGCATGAGGATTACCAAATCTTAAAGGATAAAACGATTCATTTCGATGATCGTGAAGAGGCGCGAGCAGCTCTCAAGGAGATTTAATATGGCAGAATTTACATTGTCTCAAGTAGTGGAAGCCACACAGGGGGCAAATGCACATACCGACAATATTAAGTTTTTAGATATATCTACTGATACGAGAACTATTGAATCGGGATTTTTATTTGTAGCATTAAAAGGCGACACTTTTGATGGTCATGATTTTATCAATACGGCTATTGAAAAAGGTGCCACAGGAGCTATCGTTGAAAAAGGACGTGCTGTAGAAGGCATTGCTTGTATCGAGGTAGACAATACTTTGGTAGCATATCAAAATTTGGCACGTTATCATCGTCGCCGTTTTGATATTCCTGTAGTTGCTATTACCGGTTCATCTGGTAAGACTACAACAAAGGAAATGGTGGCAGCCGTACTTGGTACAGAATTTAATGTATTAAAAACTGAGAAAAACTATAATAATGAAATTGGCTTACCAAAAACCTTGTTACGTTTGACCGCTGAGCATGAAGCCTGTGTTGTTGAAATGGGTATGCGTGGCCTCGGCCAAATTGAAGAACTGGCGTTGATTGCAGAACCAACGATGGGGATTATTACCAATGTTGGTACTAGTCATATCGAGCTTTTAGGCTCTCGCGAAGCCATTGCTGAAGCAAAAGGTGAGTTGATTCGTTGCTTGCCTGAAAATAGTGTGGCTATCCTTAATGAGGACGATCCATATGTAAAAGCAATGGATAGCTTAGCTAAAGGTAAAACTATTACGTATGGTATTGAACGTAATGCTACATGTATTGGTAGTCATTTGCGCTATAAAAAAGATGGTATTAAGTTTACCTGTAAGTGTTATGATGAAGTTTTTGATATCTTCTTGCCTATGATTGGTGAACACAATGTATATGATGCATTGGCGGCTATCGTCGCAGGTCGTGTGTTAGGTATAAAATCCAATACAATTCGTAAAGGTTTGAGCGAGTTTACTGGAACTCCAATGCGTCAAGAAATCGTTCCGTTTGAAGATATTGTTATCTTAAATGATGCTTATAATGCAAATCCATCATCCATGGCTGAAGCGATTAAAGCTCTTGGTCAATTGGAAGGTAAACGTAAAATTGCAATGCTCGGTGATATGCTCGAGCTCGGCGACTTCTCTGAAGAAGCACATCGCGAAATTGGTCAATTACTTGCTGAAGAAGGATATAGTGTTGTATTTACCTTTGGTGATGCTGCTGCCTTTATTGCAAAGGAAGCGAAAAAAGCGGGTTTAACTACATTCCGTTGTAAGAGTCATTTAGAAATGGCAAATGCATACAGTGATATTCGTGAAAAAGGGGATGTTATCCTTGTGAAAGGTTCCCGTGGTTTACGAATGGAGCGCGTTGTTGAAGAATTAAAGGATCGAGAATAATAGGTAACGGCTAGTTATATCTAGCCGTCCTATTTATTAATAAGTAGAGGATTCATATGATAAATCACATTCTGTTAGCCTTCGTAGCGACTTTCATCATTACGGTAGTGCTAGGTAAAATTGCTATTCCTATGTTGCGTTCTTTGCACGCACAACAAAGTATTCGTGAAGAAGGCCCTGAAAGTCATCAAGCGAAAGCAGGTACGCCAACAATGGGCGGTGCTTTCATGATGGTTGCCCTTGTTATTGGCGTGGCATTGTTTGCACCATGGAATGTGGGTACAGGTATGTTATTATTTTTAACACTGGGTCATTGTTTATTAGGTTTTTTTGATGATTTTGTAAAAGCAGTAAAGAAACGAAATCTTGGTTTAACAGCGAAGCAAAAATTACTTGGACAATTTATATTGGCTGCCGTATTCTGTTATTGCATTACTGAGATTATGGTTGTTCCTACCACATTATGGATTCCTGTTGTAGATATACAATTACAATTGGGATGGGGTTATTATGTATTGGCATTTTTGATTATTGTAGGAGCTACAAATGCAGTAAATTTAACAGATGGTCTTGATGGTCTTGCTGGTGGTACATCAGCAGTGGCGGCGATAGCATTCTCTGTTATTGGTCTGATGGCTGCATCGATGACAAATTCTATCGGTGCTGAAAGTGTTGCGTACTTTGGCGCTATAATAGCAGCTGTATGTCTTGGCTTTTTGGTATATAATGTGAACCCTGCAAAAGTATTCATGGGGGATACAGGCTCTTTGGCATTAGGTGGTGCCTTTGCAGCAATGGCTATTTTGACTAAAACAGAATTGCTACTTGTGGTGATTGGTGGCATTTTTGTTATGGAAGCACTATCTGTTATTATTCAAGTTATTTCTTTCAAAACACGGGGTGTGCGTGTATTTAAGATGAGTCCTATTCATCACCATTTTGAACTTTCCGGATGGGCAGAACAAACAGTTGTTAATCGTTTCTGGTTTGGTGGAGCTGTTTTAGCCGTTATTGGTGTACTTTTAGCGACTATAACTTTATAAGATAATACTTAACGGAAGTTGTAAATAATGGTATGCTTATTAGATAGGATACATTAATTTTATAAATAATTTAGGTGATATAGATGGAATATGGAGATAAACATATACTTGTTCTTGGCGCTGGAGCTAGCGGTATAGGTGCATCTTGGGTATTAGCCCAAGTAGGTGCGCATGTTGTGTTAAATGATTATAAGCCTATGACACTGCCTACGGCTGAGGAGAAACGACTTGTTGCTGCAGGGGTAAATATTATTACAGGACGTCAAGATGAATCCTTGCTAGATGGCGTGGATCGTATCGTTATTTCTCCAGGTATTTCTTTAGACATTCCAATTGTAAAAGCAGCACAGGCCCGTGGTATTGACGTGGTCAGCGAAGTAGAATTAGCTTATGAAGTATCTAAATCACCTATCGTAGCTGTTACAGGTACAAATGGTAAGACTACGACAACAACCTTATTAACTAAAGTACTAGAAGGCTCTGGAAAACCAGTTCACGTCGGTGGAAATATTGGTGATTCCCTTAGTGAAGTGGCGTATTCTATGCCTGCAGACGGTTTTTTGGTAGCCGAATTATCTAGTTATCAATTAGAGACAATCAAGCATTTTAGGCCTATTGGGGCTATTATTCTCAATATTACTCCAGATCACTTAGCTCGTCATAAGACGATGGAAAACTATATTGCTGCGAAGGAACGCATCTTTGAAAATCAATTAAGTACAGATTATTTAGTGTTGAATATAGATGATCCCGTTGTAGCTGATATGGAACATCGTGCGCCTAGTCATATTCTAAAAATTAGTCAAAAAAAAGCCGTAGAGAATGGCGCTTATTATGCTGATGGGCAATGTTATATTGCTAAAGATGGGGTAGCAAAATTTGTTATTGCAGATGAAGATATTCATATTCCAGGCAGTCATAATATTGAAAACATATTGACCGTTATTGCTTTATCTCATGCATTGGGCGTACCTGTAGAAACAATTCATCGTATTATTAGTGAGTTCCATGGCGTTGAACATCGTTTAGAACGCGTTAAGACGATTGATGGTATTACATTTTATAATGATTCTAAAGCGACTAATGTAGATTCTGTGGTTAAAGCATTAGAATCCTTTGATCAACAAGTTATTCTATTAGCTGGTGGTCATGATAAAATGACGCCTTTAGAAGATTTTATGCAGCTAGTTAAAGAGCATACTAAAGCTGTTATATTTATGGGGGAAGCGGCAGATCGTTTTGAGATGGCTGCAAAAGAGGCTGGTGTGAAGCCGATTTATCGTGCTTTATCTATGAAAGAAGCCGTAGAACAAGGCTATAAATTGGCAGAGACTGGCGATATTGTGCTATTATCTCCGGCTTGCTCAAGCTTTGATTGGTACAGCTGTTTTGAAGAGCGTGGAGATGACTTTAAACGTTGTGTTCATATGTTGCAAGAGGGAGGACACCATTAATGAAACGTGTTATTATTTCAGGTGGTGGCACTGGTGGACATATATATCCAGCAATAACTATATATAAGGAAATTATGAAACAGAATCCTGATGCAAAGGTGTTATATGTTGGTACCAAGCAAGGTCTCGAGGCTACATTAGTTCCTAAAGAGGGGATAGAGTTTACTACAATTCCTGTGCAAGGCTTGCAGCGTCAATTATCGTTAGGTACATTAGTCACATTAGGTAAAACTGCTTTAGGCATTGTAAAAGCTAATGCTATAGTTTGTAAGTTTAAACCTGATGTGGTTATTGGTACTGGGGGTTATGTATGTGGTCCTGTTCTCTTGGCTGCAGCATTACATAATATTCCTACTATAATTCAAGAACAGAATGTCATAGCAGGCATTACTAATAAAATTCTGAGTCGTTTTGTTGATGTGGTAGCCCTAGGCTATAAGGATGCAGAAGCATCGTTTTCTAAAGCAAAGCGCGTAGTCTATACAGGGAATCCTGTTCGTCCAGATGTGCTAGTTGATTCGAGAACATCGGGACGTAACTATTTCAACTTAAGTGATGATACCTTTACAGTACTCATAGCTGGAGGTTCTCGAGGGGCGAGAACTATTAACAATGCTATGATAGATGTACATAAACACTTTCAAGGTGTGAAAGGTATTAAATTAATCCATATTACGGGAAACGGAGAATATGAATCTGTTTTATCCCAATTGGGCATTACCGATGGGGATGGTTTAGGTAGTTCATCTTTGATTTTGCCGTATTTACATGATATGCCAAAAGCACTAGCAGCAGCCGATTTAGCAGTATTTAGATCTGGTGCTATAGGTCTTGCAGAATTAGCAGTTCGCGGTATTCCATCCGTATTGATACCGTATCCATACGCAGCGGAAGATCATCAAACCTATAATGCACGTATCTTTGTACAAGAAGGGGCGGCTCATATGATTGTAGATAAAATGTTGAGTGCTCACGATTTGATAGGGGAAATCGAGATGTTTATGGCCAACCGTGATTTGTTGGCACAAATGGGAGACCGAGCATTGCAATTGGGGAAACCGAATGCGGCTCATGATATTGCAAAATTAGCTTTATCTATTGCAAAGTAACAAGGAGAGGTTTTATGTTAGACGGTATTCACAAAATTCACCTTATCGGTATTGGTGGATCTGGTATGCGTGCGATAGCGAATATTTTGATTCAAAAAGGTTATGATGTATCTGGTTCAGATATTGCTGAATCTGCAGTGATTTCTAAGTTTAGAGATATGGGTGCCACGGTGCATATCGGTCATAATAAAGAATATGTAAATGGTGTTGATGCCATAGTTCGTTCTACAGCGATTCGTGAAGACAATCCTGAAATTGTTGCTGCTAAAGAGCAAGGGATTACCATTTTACATCGTTCTGATATTGTAAAGGCTGTATTAGATGTAACAGATGGTATCGCAGTAGCTGGTGCGCATGGTAAAACATCTACAACCTCAATGATTGGACAAATTTTAGTGGAGGCTAATGCGGATCCTACAGTAATTATCGGTGGCGAAGTAGATTATCTCAAAGGTAGCAGTTGCCTTGGGAAAGGCCATTTTTCCGTTGTGGAAGCGGATGAGAGCGATGGTTCATTTTTAAAATTGCATCCACATACTATCGTTATAACTAATATTGAAGATGATCATATGGATCATTATAAAACTATGGATAACTTGTTAAACGCTTTCTGTGAGTTCGTCGAAACGTTACCAGAAGCAGGCAAAGCTATCGTATGTGGTGATAATGAAAATATTCGTTATGTTATGAGCCGCGTAAAACGTACTTTTATTACGTATGGGTTAGAGGATAATAATGATTATGTAGCAAAAAATATTCATTATGTGGACTCTTCCTTGGTATATGATGTATATCATAAAGGCATTAATATAGGCCGCATCAGCTTGTGCGTGCCTGGAGAACATAATGTATTAAACTCATTGGCAGCCTTTATTGTGGCTCATGAATGTTGCGGTGTAGAGAATCGCTTTATTACAAAAGCGTTAGGTAAATTTATCGGTGCAAAACGACGCTTTGAAACAAAAGGTCATGTTGCTGGCGTCTGGGTTGTCGATGATTATGCACATCATCCAACAGAAATTAAAGCGACCTTAAGAGCAGCAAAAGAGCTTGAAAAACATCGCGTTATTTGTGTGTTTCAACCGCATCGGTATACACGTACAAGCTTGTTGAAAGATGAATTTGCCACTGCTTTTACAAGTGCTGATGAAATATATATGACAGATATTTACAGTTCTGGTGAAGATCCGATTGCAGGTATCGATGGACGTACTATTCCTGACGCTGTTGAAGCTGCTACACATAAGGTTGTACATTATGTACCTTCTGTTGATGATATACCAGCTGTATTGGCAAAAATTGTGCGACCTAATGATCTAGTTATCACAATGGGTGCCGGCTCTATTAATCAATATGGACCTAAATTATTAGCTATATTGGAGGAAGGCTTGCAATGAAAGATAGAAAAATAATCGTATTGATGGGTGGTCCTTCCAAAGAGGCTGAAGTATCTCGCCGTACTGGCGCTGCTATTGCGGAAGCACTCGAAAGTAAAGGGTATAATGCCCAAACATTAGAACTTAATCCTCGTACTGTTTTAAAAGACATTGAATCCTTAGGTGGAGAGATTGTATTTAATGCAATTCACGGTCGTTATGGTGAAGATGGTGCATTACAAGGCTTACTTGAAATGGCAGAAATTCCATATACTGGATCGGGCATCATGGCTCATGCGGTAGGAATGAATAAAAAAGTAAGCAAAGATGTTTTCAAAGGGGCTAATATTCCAACAGCTACTTCTGAATCCTTTAATGGTAATTTAGAATCTGCAGAAGCTATTATAGGACATATTCGTAAACAGTTTACGATTCCTGTAGTGGTGAAATCTGCCACTCAAGGCTCTAGTATTGGCGTTACCATCGTTCGTGATGAGGCACAATTGGAGGCTGCTGTTACAGAAGCGCTAAAATATGATCCGATTCTTGTAGTAGAGCAATTTCTTGATGGTCGCGAATTTACAGTATCCGTTCTTGACGGAAAGGCATTGTCAGTAATTGAAATACGTCCACATTCTGGGGAGTATGACTATACCAGTAAATATACTGTAGGTGCTACAGAATATTTAGTACCTGCGCCTATTAGTGAAGAAATGACTGCTGAGATGCAACGCATAGGGGAACTTGTGTATCGCGAAGTACAAGGCAGTGGGGTTATTCGTGTTGATATTATGACAGATCATGCAGATAATATGTATGTTCTAGAATACAATACTGTGCCAGGTATGACGGCAACGTCTTTAGTACCAAAGGCAGCTAAAGAAATGGGAATTGACTTTCCAACATTATGTGAAAAGATTCTATTAACAGCTAGTATAGGGAAATTTTAAGGGCTGAATAGAACATAAGGAGTTATCTATGGATGACAAGCAATACCATCCATCCAACTCTGGGGAGATGCAGTCTTCTACACCTGTTCATGATGAACGGGCTGTATTTAGAAAACGAGTGTTAAAAATCGGTGGTGCAGTTACTCTCGTGTTGGTGGGATTGTTTACACTACCTATTCCTTTTGGATCCTTAAAAATTATAGGATCGGATAAGGTAACTGTACAAGATGTAATGGTAGCAGGGGATATTCATGAACCTGTAAATATATTGCAAATTAGTACAGAGAAATTAAAAACTAGATTGGCGAAAGACTTACGGGTTGAAGAGGCCCAAATTAGTTATCAATTGCCATTTACAATGGTTGTACGTGTCATAGAGCGCAAAGCTGTTGCAGTTGTACCAGCTCAGTTTGGTTATTTAACACTTGACAGTAAAGGTCAAGTGATTGCATCAGAGCCTGCAATACAAGATACGTCGGTACCAATGATATCAGGTGTTAAGGCGGGAAATATTTTGTTAGGTGATACCGTTGTTGATAAGCCCATTTTAGCGGCTCTTGAATACTTAAACTCTCTTGATGAGAGCACCTTCAAGACTATTGCAGAAGTCAATATAGGAGATCCTGATGCAATAATGGCTTATACCGTATCGGGGGTGCAAATTAGATTAGGAGATAGTAAAGACTTACCTAAAAAAGCCGAGTTAACTCAGTCTATGTTACAAGATATTAAGACAACACATAGCAATGTACAATATATAGATGTTAATGTTTCATCACCATATATAAAAACTGATGTAATACCGGAAGTTAAAAAGCATCAGACTGGAACAAAGACAACAGAAAATTCATCTACTAAGAAGGATGATAAAAAACAAGATAAACAAGGTCATGTTGAAGATAAAAGGTAGATGATTGTCGTGAGACACGAACGGTGGGCAATAGCCTTAGTCAGTTGTATATTGGGTTTCATGGTTGTTACTCAATATAAGATGACTCAAGATAATATAGAAGAAAATATCCGTTTACAACGGGCTGGTGATTTAGCCGTACAATTACGAGAGGCCCAAAGTGAACGTGATGCATTATTAAAACAAATAGAAGAACTTAAACAGTCTGGTGCTAGTAGCAATGTTAAAGCAGATGAACAGTTGATGATGAAAGCGGCTTTAACTAATGTTAAAGGTACGGGTGTTAGTGTATTAATTGAGGATAGCTTAAAGCCAATTCAAAGTGGTGAAAATCCTAATTTATATGTAATTCATGATGAAGATATTTTACGTATTGTTAATGAATTGCGAGCTGGTGGGGCTGAGGCGATAGCTATCAATGATCAACGTCTCATAGGGACTTCTGAAATACGATGCTCTGGCCCGACTATTACTGTGAATGGTAAGGTTTTTGGGGCGCCTTTTACAGTTAAAGCAATTGGTGATCCAAAAACATTAAATTCTGCGCTCACCATGCGAGGCGGTGTGGTAGATTCCTTGAAACACTGGGGCATAAAGGTAACCATAAAGGAAGAAAATGAAATAGCTATTCCAGCTTTTACAGGAACCTTCAGAGAAGAGCATATAAAGCCTAATGAAACAGGAGGTAAAGAATGAATATTTATATCTTTGCCATTGTTGGTTTAATTGTAGGTACTACATTAGGGTGGCTTTCACCATTTCATATACCTATAAGTTATGCAAATTACACATCAGTCGCTGTTCTGGCTGCACTAGATGCTGTATTTGGTGGTAGCCGGGCTGCATTGGAACGAACCTTTGATCTTAGTAATTTTGTACTTGGGTTCTTTTCAAATGTTGTGTTAGCTGTTATTCTTGTATATGTAGGTGACCTCATAGGAATTAACCTATATTACGTAGCTCTTATTGGCTTTGGATTGCATGTATTTATTAATGTAGGCGCTATACGAAAGATTATTATGACTAAGCGATTCTAATAAATCACATTCTATATAGTGGAAAGTTTTTAAATTTTAGTGTAAAATAAATGTAATTGTTATAAGATTGTCAGTATATAAATCGATACATTGGGACGTATATTGATACGATAGATAACGATAAGAGGAGGAAGTTCAATGTCTGATTTTGCAAATATTAAAGTTATCGGTGTTGGTGGCGGCGGTAATAACGCTGTTAATCGCATGGTAGATAGCGATCTTAAAGGTGTTCAATTTTTATCCGCTAATACTGAAAGCCAAGTGCTTGAATTATCTAAAGCGGATGTAACGATTCAAATTGGCGAGAAGGTTACAAAAGGTCTTGGTGCAGGCGCAAATCCACAAATCGGTGAAGAGGCTGCTCAAGAAAGCCGTGAAGAAATTATAAAAGCTCTTGAAGGTGCTGATATGGTATTCGTAACTGCTGGTATGGGTGGTGGTACTGGTACAGGTGCTGCTCCTATCGTTGCAGAATGTGCTAAAGAAATCGGTGCCTTGACAGTAGGCGTCGTTACTAAACCGTTCGCTTTTGAAGGTAAACGCCGTCGTGCACAAGCGGAAAAAGGCATTGAATTCTTGACTCAAAAAGTAGATACTATTATCGTTATTCCTAATGATAAATTGTTGCAAGTTGTAGATAAAAAATGTTCCTTAAGCGATGCATTCCGTACAGCTGATGATGTACTTCGCCAAGGTATCAAGGGCATTTCAGACTTGATTCAAGTTCCTGGCTTGATCAATCTTGACTTTGCAGATGTTAAAACTATCATGACTGAACAAGGCGAAGCATTGATGGGGATTGGCGTTGGCGAAGGTGAAAACCGCGCTGCTGACGCAGCTAAAATGGCTATTAATAGCCCATTGTTGGAAACATCTATCGATGGTGCAAAAGGCATCTTACTCAATATTTCCGGTAGTGCTAACTTAAGCTTGTTTGAAATTAATGAAGCTGCCGAAATTATTTCTGAAGCGGCGGATCCTGATGCAAATATTATCTTTGGTTCTGTTATCGATGAAAGCTTAGGCGATACAGTTCAAATTACTGTTGTGGCAACTGGTTTTAATTCAAATACTAAGAATGTACCTGAATTCGGTAAAACAACAACTACATCCCGTCCGGCATCCACTACAAATACTAACAGTGGTATCCCTGATATCCCTGTATTCATGAAACGCTAATTTATAGATTGTATAATTATTATACCTATCAATTAGTAACTTATTAAGACATACCATTGGTATGTGTATAGGAGGTAAAAATGAAGAAATTAGTATTATTAACTTTAGCAGCTACAGTTGTAGCCGGCAGTGCATTTGCTGCAGCTCCTGTAACAAAAATTAGTGATGGATCCACTAAGGTACAAGCTGATTATGCTTTTAAACAACACGTATCTAACGGTGGTGGCAATAGCAATGATGGTTTCGGTGTTTCTTTACAACACGACCTTTCCAATAAAGCTGCATTACAATACTCTTACGATAAATTAAATGCAAAAAATGGCGATATTAAAGATCATCAATTAGCATTGGTTTATAAGGTACATCCAAATGTAAATCTATATGGTGCAGGTACTGCGATTCGTACAAATGATACTGAACTTGGTTTCCAAGCCGGTGTTATCGGTCATGTACCTTTGACTAATAAAGTAAACGGCTTTGCTAAGGCTGGTTGGGGTAATGATATTAAGCAAACTTATCAAGTAGGTGCTCAATATGAAGTACGCCCTGATGTAGATTTGAATGTATACTATGGCTATGATAAATATAGCGTAGATAGCAATGATAAAACTGCAAAAGGTTTACACGCTGGTGTAGGCTACTCCTTCTAAGGATGATAAGGACCACTCTTTTGAGTGGTCTTTTTTTATATATTTACTGTTTTATTGTATATTTGTTAACTATTTTTCCTAAATAAGGTACTTAATATATTCTATATATATTTAATAAGTGTTGAGTTACTAATAGTTAGTTAAATCTTCTATGTATACAATATATTTACTGAATATACGTTGTATATTTAAATCAGTTTAGGTATGATAAATGTGTAATATTCATTTCAGATAGGATGGTGCAAGTTATGACAAGTGTTGCTGCAAAGCATGCAAAAGGAAAAAAATTAAAAGACGTAATCTTCGTAACTGCTGGTCAAGCTCAAGCTGATGCTAAAGAAAATGGCCGTGAGAATGTTGTGAATGGTACGTTGGGTGCTATTCATGATGAAGAGGGAAACTTAGTTTTTCTTAAGACCGTTAAAGAAGAATATTTGAGTCTTTCGGATTCTGAACATGTTGGTTATGCACCAATTGCGGGTATTCCAGATTTTTTGTGTGCTGCTGAAAAAGAATGTTTTGGTAATTTCCGTCCAGAAGGTCATATTCGTAGCATTGCTACCGCAGGTGGCACTGGTGGCATTCATCATTTGATTCATAACTATACAGAGCCTGGTGATGAAGTATTAACAGCGGATTGGTACTGGGGTGCATACCGTGTTATTTGTAGTGATACTGGACGTACACTAGTTACGTATTCCTTATTTGATGAACATAATAACTTTAATCATGAAGCATTCCAAAATCGTGTAAACGAATTGGCGGCTAAACAAACAAATGTGGTTGTTATCTTTAACACACCAGGTAATAACCCAACCGGCTACTCTATTGAGGATAAAGATTGGGATTCTATCCTTAATTTCCTGAAGGATTTAGTTGCTATTGGTCGAAATAATGTGATTATTGGTATTGATGTAGCATATCTTGATTACTCTGGTGAAAAAGATGAGGTACGTGCGTTCTTCAATAAATTTAGTCATTTACCAAAAGAAATTCTCACCTGTGTGTGTTATAGCTTATCTAAAGGATTTACTATGTATGGTCAGCGCGTTGGTGCGATGATTGGGATCTCTGATGATGAAGAAATAGCTGATGAGTTTTTCGAAGTTAACAAATCTACAAGTCGTGCCACATGGTCCAATATTTGTCGTCCCGCAATGCGTACAATGGCTAATATTGTGGCTGATCCAGCTAAGTTTAAGGAATATGAAGCTGAACGCAATTGCTATTATCAATTAATTCGCGATCGTGCTGATATCTTTAAACAAGAAGCAGCACAAGTAGGACTTCCTATGTTACCTTACCGCGGTGGCTTCTTTATTACAATTCCTACAGACTCTGCGAATGCTATCTGTGAAGAGTTGAAGAAAGATCATATCTATGTAATTGCATTAGCAAATGGTATTCGTATAGCTGCCTGTGGTATTCCTAAAAAGCAAATGACAGGACTTGCAGGAAAAATTTATACCGCTATGAAACATCTTGGCAAATTATAATAGATAAGTGAAATCATATTAAAAACCACTTGATACATGTAT
>NZ_GG770199.1:487052-537577 GCF_000163715.1 Veillonella sp. 3_1_44 | reverse complement strand
TTAAAAACCACTTGATACATGTATCAAGTGGTTTTTAATATGTAGATATAAATTTGATTGAATAAATATAAAAGGATATTAGTAATGTAATCAATTTTGTTTATTTGTTACATTAGTGAATATCCTTATGCTCTTTAATGTCTTGATCAACTTCTTTTGCCAAGTTTTCAAGCGCTCGTTTAGGAGCGGTTCTTTCACCTGTTTCTGGGTCTATAAATTCAACGCGGTCCAAGGTGCTTGTAATTTGACCACGAATGAAGCTTAAGTAGATTTCGTATAGTTCTTTTTTTTCTGCTAACTCTTCTGGCGTTAATTCTTGACCAGATTTTTTCTTTGCAGCTAGTTCATTTATTCGTTTTAAGGTATCGTTAATATTACTCATATGCGCCTCCTGTATTCTATATTAGAATAGTATGTTTTATTATAACATAGAACTTAATGAATACGTATGGTAAGATATAAGTTGTACGCGTCTGTACTTTCACAGGTGAGAAAGGAGAACTGTATGCGTGTAACAAAAGCGATAAAGGCAGCGCAGTTGAAATTGTTACAAGAGCATTATTTTGATGCAAAACCTGCCCTTGAGTATACAAATGAATTTGAATTATTAGTTGCTGTAGTTTTGTCAGCACAATGTACGGATGAACGAGTTAATATTGTTACTAAACGATTATTTCCTGAACTTAATCATCCTGCAAAGATGCTTGAAATTGGAGTTGCTAAGTTAGAGACTCTTATTAAAGATTGTGGCCTTTATAAGTCCAAGGCAAAAAACTTAATTGCTACTTGTCAAATTTTAGTTGACCGATATCATGGAGAGGTGCCTCGTGAGTTTGATCAACTCGTTGAATTGCCTGGTGTGGGGCGTAAAACAGCAAATGTTGTGGTATCCGTTTTATTTGGTACACCAGCCATTGCGGTAGATACACATGTATTTCGCGTGTCTAACCGATTAAAATTAGGTATTGCTAAGACGCCAGAAGAGATGGAACAAAAGTTACAAAAGGCAATTCCAAAAAAGGACTGGGCTGCCGCACACCACTGGTTAATCTATCATGGCCGTAGATTGTGTAAGGCTCGTAAGCCTTTGTGTAATGAATGTTTTTTAAATCATCTATGTCCTTCAGCCGGAAAGGTTTAATATGAAAGTAAATAACGAAGAATTTATTGCCCTTTGTGCTAATCATGGTATTGAGGGAATTGATATTGTAAATGAGTTAATGCGTTTTAAAGTGCTAGATCAATTGATTTCTAGTAATGCTAGCTCCCGTGAGTGGGGTGTAACGGCAGATGATTTATATGCGTTAGCAGAAAAATCCACAGTAGAATCCTTTGGTCCTGTACCATATGATTTGAATACATTCCAAGCTCTTTATGGACCATCCTTTAGAGTGGAATTGTTTGATTTTATTAGTGACACAGGTATTTTAGAAGGTCTAGATGTAGGCACTATTTGGGAAATTCCTGTTCGTGAAAGTATCGAAGCTCATAGTAAAACGGGAGAATTGGTTCTGTATGCTTATGTAGAAGAATATGCAGGCATGGTTGAAGAGATTCTTCAATCTTATGAAGATAAAAAAGTCGTTCTGTATACGGCATCTCCCGTGTGTTATAGCATTTTGACACGTTTATATCCGATGGCTCAAATCATTAATCAATGGCCTCATCGTAGCTATTTTGACCATATCTTTACAGGCACAGTTGGTATGTTCCAATCCTCTGAAGATATTGTAGAAGAGGTCGCTAACGGATTACATAACTTGGTTCCAGAAGGGACTGCTCAATTATTCTTACCTGCTACAATGGCACAAAATCAATTGGGCTTAAATAATATGGCGTTGCAATTTTTCTTGAACCAAAAACGAGTAGAAGTTATACGGGAATGGACTCCATTAGGGGCTTATGAAATCGTATATGGTAAATACGATGTAAAAAAAATGCGTGTTGGTCTTCGTGAACGTGTAGGGGATGAGTGGAAAACAATTAATTATATTCCATTACCTCATGGCGTATTTGCGCAATTGCCAGTATTTACGGTATTAAATTATGGCTTGTCCTTGCGTTCTATTTTGTTGCCCGGCAGTCAAACGGACGTAGCCTTAGGTCAAGATGGTATTTATTGCATTGATAGCCGTGTATCTGAATTAGGTCGCACTGCTCTTATTGAAAGTGGAGCTTATTTTCTTACTTTTAAACGTCATACTGATCATATTGATGTAGATATTACGACAGAAGCGCCTGTAGATGATATGTACTGGATGTTCCCAGATGCTGAATTAGCATATATGTGGTATGCCTATTTCTGCAGCACTACGGGTCAAACATTGATTCAAGAAATCTCCATGCTCGTTCAAACAGATGAATCCTTTGGCTATATGCTTAGTAGCGTACGTCGTCGCGTATTAGATGTAAAGGATGAGACCCAATTAATTGAATCTGTACAGGCTGCTGACGAGGCATATATTAAGGCTGTTACGGAGGCTACAACGAGTTGGAAAGAGACCGTAGATTCATTAGGTGCACAAGTTATGCCACCTACAGCTTCTATTGATATTGAAGATTATAGTGACTATAAAAAAGAATTGTAAATCATATAATTTTGGTTTAAAATATATTGTATCCTAAAAAATATAAACTACTAAATATAGTAGATACGAAACATAGCATATGAATATGTAAGAAAGGAGGATCTATGGCAGTTATTAATTTTGAAATCTTCAAGGTTATTGGTACTTTATCTGAAGATAAAGATGGTTGGAAAAAACAATTAACATGTACTAGTTGGGGAAAATACAATCCTAAGTTTGATCTTCGTGCTTGGGATAGTGAATATACAAGCATGAAAAAAGGTATTACCCTTTCTTTAGAGGAGCTTATTGCATTGCGTGACATCCTCAACGAAAGCGACTTGGAAGCTATTTTAGCTGAGGCTATTGAAGAAAAGCAAGCATCCAAGGAATAGTATTGGTTACTTGCATTTGTGCAGGTGTCATGCTATAATCTATAAGAATAATATTGATTGCTGGAAAGAGGTGTATAGAATGAAACAAGGTATTCATCCAGACTATAAAGAAGCTACAGTAACTTGCGGTTGTGGCAACACATTCAAAACTGGCTCTGTAAAAGAAGACCTTCGTGTAGACGTTTGCTCCAAATGCCATCCGTTCTTCACTGGTCAACAACGTGCGGCTCAAGCTCGTGGTCGTATTGAACAATTTAACAAACGTTACGGCAAATAATTTGTATTGTAATGTAACATGTATTGGCAGGGCTGTTGGCTCTGCCTATATTTGTTTATGAGAGGAGATCTTGTGAACAGAGAACGTATAAAAAAGTTTGTCGGAGGACAGGCTGTGATCGAAGGTGTCATGATGAGAGGCCCTGGCTATACGGCAACTGCCGTACGTGAGCCTGCGGGAACTATTGTAGTTCAAAAAGAGGCTACAAAGTCCATTGCTGACACATATCCAATATTGAAAAAACCATTTCTTCGTGGCTGTGTAGCTCTCTATGAATCTCTAGTGATAGGCATGAAGGCTTTATCCTTCTCTGCTAAGGCTGCTGGCGATGAAGAGGAAGAAATGTCTAATAGTGAAATCGCCATTACCATGGTCATTTCTACACTGTTTGCGATAGCTGTGTTTTTGGCATTGCCTACATTTATCGTAAAATTCATTCCTGGTGTACAGGATAATCATATAGTATTAAATCTCATTGAAGGTGTCATTCGTTTAGTACTTTTCTTACTTTATATTTGGGGGATTGGTCTTACGAAGGATATTCAACGAGTTTTCCAATATCATGGGGCAGAGCATAAAACGATTCATACTTATGAATTAGATTTGCCTTTAACTGTAGAAAACGTTCGCCAACAAAGTCGCTTGCATGCGCGATGTGGTACAAATTTCTTACTTATTGTTATGGTAGTTAGTATCTTTGTATTTGCTTTCTTGGGTTGGCCCAATTTGTTGGAACGTATCGTGAGCCGCGTACTCCTTATGCCTGTAGTAGCTGGTATTGCGTACGAGGTAATTCGTCTTGCTGGACGTAGCGATCATTCTTTTGTGAAAGCTCTTATTAAACCAGGTCTTGCGTTACAATATATGACAACGCGTGAACCAGAAGATGATCAAATTGAAGTTGCTATACGAGCTTTAGAAGAGGTCCGTCCGCCTGAGAGTGACGCATATGAAGAGGAATAAACATGTTAGTTGATAAATTACAAGTTATTGAAGATAAATTTATGGATCTTGAGCAGCGTATTAGTGACCCAGAGGTCATTGCTCGCCAAGATGAATGGCGTAAATTGACCCGTCAACATGCTCAATTATCTGAAACCGTTGAAACGTTCCGTACCTACAAAAAAGTTTTATCTGGTATTGATGAAGCTATGGAAGTTATTGAAGATAAATCCATGGACGAAGAATTCCGAGAAATGGCTCAAGAGGAATTGAAAGACTTAAAACCTCAAAAAGAGGAATTGGAAGAAAAGTTGCAAGTTCTATTATTGCCTAAGGATCCTAATGATGATAAAAATATTATCATCGAAATTCGCGGGGGCGCTGGCGGTGATGAAGCTGCATTATTTGCAGGCGACTTGTTCCGCATGTACACAAAATATGCGGAAAGCCAAGGCTGGCGTTGTGAGATTATCGATGCTAATGAACCAGAGCTTGGTGGCTTTAAAGAGGTTATTTTCTCTGTGGATGGTGAAAATGTATACTCTAAGATGAAATTTGAATCTGGTGTACATCGTGTACAACGTGTACCGGCTACAGAAACACAAGGCCGTGTACATACATCTACCGTTACAGTAGCCGTATTGCCAGAGATGGAAGATGTTGATATTGAAGTTAATGAAAAAGATTTAAAAATTGATACATATCGTGCGAGTGGTGCCGGTGGTCAGCATATCAATAAAACTGAGTCTGCTGTTCGTATTACACACTTACCATCTGGTATCGTTGTAGCGTGTCAAGATCAACGATCTCAATTACAAAACCGTGAAAAAGCTATGCGTGTATTGCGTGCTAAGTTACAGGATCAAGCTGAACAAGAGGCCATTTCTAGTATGGCTGCAGATCGTAAGAGTCAAGTCGGCACAGGTGATCGCAGTGAACGTATTCGCACCTATAATTACCCACAAGGACGCGTCACAGATCATCGTATTAATTTAACATTATATAAATTAGATGCTATTTTAAATGGCGATCTTGATGAAATTATTCAAGCCTTAAATGCTGCAGATCAAGCGGCAAAAATGCAGGAGGCCAATACAAATGCATAAGGAGATTTGGACAATCGGTCGTATTCTCCAGTGGACAGAGCAGTACTTTCAAAGCAAGGAGATGGATACACCTCGACTTGATGGGGAAGTACTGCTTTCTCATGTTTTAGGTAAAGATCGGATTTATCTATATACCCATTATGACCAACCGCTTATTCAAGATGAACTCGATGCCTTTAGACCTCTCGTTCAACAACGAGCTAAGGGACATTGTGTAGCGGCTATCATTGGGGAAAAGGACTTTATGGGGTTGACCTTTAAGGTGAATGATAAGGTATTGATTCCACGACCTGATACGGAAACCTTGATTGAGCATGTACTAGGTACTTATCCAAAAGATAGTAATGTGCGTATTCTTGATGTATGCACAGGCCCTGGTACGATATTGTTAAGTTTACTACACTATTTGCCGAATGCGTGTGGTGTAGGTCTTGAAATATCTACCGATGCTTTGTTAGTGGCTGAGGAGAACGGTGAAAGATTCAACTTAAATGATCGTGTTCAATTTTTAGAGTCCGATATGTTTTCTGCCTTGGCTGGTAACGCTGAAAAGTTTGACCTCATCGTATCGAATCCACCATATATTCGTACGGGAGATGCTAAATTATTGTCTCAAGACGTGTTAAATGAGCCGCATATTGCCTTGTTTGGTGGTGAAGATGGTTTAGAATTCTATCGTATTTTAGCTAAAGAATGTAGAAATTATTTAAACGCTAATGGCCGTGTGGTGTTTGAAGTAGGCTTTGACCAAGCAGAAGAGGTAGGTGCTTTATTGCAAGAAACAGGTCAATATTCGAATATTCAATTTATAGCTGACCTCGGTGGTCATAACCGCGTAGTGACAGCTGTATATGAGGGCTAATATGGATACTAAAATCATTACAAATCCATCAGAACAAGATATAGATACTTTAGCCCGTGCTTTGCGCAATGGTGAATTGGTATCTATACCAACCGAAACTGTATACGGTTTAGGTGCTAATGGTCTAGATCCAGAGGCGATGGATAAAATCTATGCTGCCAAAGGACGGCCTTCTGATAATCCACTTATTTTGCATGTTCCTAATAGTGAAAGCATAAAACCTTTAGTAACAGAAATTTCTGCTACGGCGCAAGCCTTAATGGATGCATTCTGGCCAGGGCCTTTGACGATTACATTGCCTAAATCTGATTTGGTGCCAGATCGTGCTACAGGTGGCTTACCTCGTGTGGCGTTGCGTTGCCCTGATCATAAGGTATGCCGCGCATTATTAGAACGTGCCGGTGTACCTGTAGCGGCTCCTAGTGCCAATATATCTGGACGTCCAAGTCCTACAACAGCACAAGATGTTTACCATGATATGAAGGGCCGTATTTCCTATATTTTAGATGCTGGTCCATGTACGATTGGTGTAGAGTCAACTGTAGTAGAAGTCCATGATGATAAGGTCATTATATTGAGACCTGGTGGAATTACAAAAGCTCAACTTGAAGGTGTTGTGTCTACAGTTGAGTATGATACTGCTCTAGTTAATGCTACCACTAAGCCAAAGGCTCCCGGGATGAAATATACGCATTATGCACCTGATGCACCTATGACAGTTGTTGTAGGTAATCCAGAGGACATAGCATCTATGTTTAAGGCGCTTTCAGAAGGCATAGAAGGTCCCATAGGGTGTTTGGTAAGTCATGAAACGTATAACTTGATTAAAGAGGATGGACGATTTATGTGCCATTGTTTTGGCCATCATGGAGATGCGTTAGCATTGGGGCACGACTTTTATAAAAGTCTATTACATTTTAATGAAAATCATGTTACGCTAATCCTAGCAGAAGGTGTTGATGATGATGGTTTCGGTGTTGCCATTATGAATCGAATGGAAAAAGCATCGAGTCATCATATCATTTATAAGTAAATTTACTAGCATAAAGATGTCCACTGATAATAGAAAAATGTCTTTACATATTGGATAAATTTGCTATAATGTATAAAGTAATCACAAAACGTGATTAAGTAAGGATGTTATTATGAATATTTTATTTGTGTGTACCGGTAATACATGCCGTAGTCCTATGGCTGAAGGTATTACACGGGCCCTTGCAGCGGAGCAACATAAGGACGTTACAACTGTATCAGCTGGTTTATTTGCTGCCTATGGAGCAAAACCAACTGAACAAGCTGTTGTGGCGGTTCAATCCATTGCAGATATTTCTGATCATGAATCGAGACCATTGACAATGGAACTTGTGAATGCTGCAGATCTAATTATTGGTATGACAAAGGATCACAAATCTGTCCTACTTCGCCAATTCCCCTTTGAGGAAGGTAAAATTAAAACAATTTCCGAGTGGGGTGGTCTAGATGGTGATGTTACGGACCCATATGGATCTGACCAAACCGTATATAATCAATGTGCGGAACAAATTTATCACTTAGTAGAGGCTGGTCTTACATCAGTGCCTCAGAAGGCGTAGGAGATGAAATTATGAAAGTTGCAATCGGTTGTGATCATGGCGGATTAAATCTGAAGGAATCTGTTAAAGAAGTATTGAGTGCATTGGGACATGAAGTAGAGGATTTTGGTTGTTATTCAGCTGAGTCTTGCGACTATCCTGATATTGCAGTACCTGTAGCAAATGCAGTTGTATCTGGTCAAGCTGATCGCGGTATTTTGATTTGTGGTACTGGTATCGGTATTGGTATTGCAGCAAATAAGATAGCGGGTATTCGCGCTGCTCTTTGTCATGATACATTTTCCGCTCACGCATGTCGTGAACATAATGATGCGAATATCCTTACTATGGGTGAACGCGTTATTGGACCAGGCCTTGCAAACGATATTGTAACCATTTTTATGGAAACAGAATTTGAAGGTGGACGTCACGCACGCCGTGTAGAGAAAATAAAAGCATTAGAGAAATAATACATCATTACTTTATAGATAGTTGTTCTATATGAGGAGGATACTCATGAGTTTCTTAGAAAAACAAGACCCTAATATTCAAGCTGTTATCAACCAAGAGTTAGCACGCCAACGCGATAAATTAGAAATGATTGCTTCCGAAAACTTTGTTTCTCAAGCTGTAATGGAAGCTCAAGGTAGCGTATTGACTAACAAATATGCAGAAGGGTATCCTGGCAAACGCTATTATGGCGGTTGTGAAAATGTTGATGTTATTGAAACATTGGCTATCGAACGTGCAAAACGCCTGTTCGGTGCAGAACATGCTAATGTACAACCTCACTCTGGTTCTCAAGCAAACTTTGGCGTGTATTTCGCATTATTACAACCAGGTGATACTATTGTGGGTATGAACTTGTCCCACGGCGGTCATTTGACTCATGGTTCTCCAGTTAACGTATCTGGTACATATTTCAATGTAGTACCTTATGGTGTAGATGCTGAAACACAACAAATCGACTACGATGAGTTCCGTAAAATTGTATTAGAAGCAAAACCTAAGTTGATTATCGCTGGTGGTAGTGCTTATAGTCGTCAAATCGACTTTAAGAAAATGGCTGAAGTGGCACACGAAGTAGATGCTATTTTCATGGTAGATATGGCTCACTTTGCTGGACTTGTAGCAGCTGGTTTACATCCAAACCCTGTGGAATATGCAGATATCGTTACTACAACAACTCATAAAACATTGCGTGGCCCTCGTGGTGGTATGATTCTTTGCAAAGAAAAGTATGCTAAAGCAATCGATAAAGCCATCTTCCCTGGCATCCAAGGTGGTCCTTTGATGCATGTTATCGCTGCTAAAGCTGTAGCATTTGGTGAAGCTTTACAACCTGAGTTCAAAGTATATGCACAACAAGTTATCGATAATGCAAAAGCGTTGGCTGCAGCATTACAAGAAAAGGGCTTAACAATTGTTTCTGGCGGTACAGATACTCATGTTATGCTTGTAGATGTTCGTAATACTGGTTTAACTGGTAAAGAAGCTGAACACTTACTCGATGAAGTAGGTATTACATGTAATAAAAATACAATTCCATTTGATCCAGCCAGCCCATTTGTAACAAGTGGTATTCGCCTTGGTACGCCAGCTCTTACAACACGTGGTTTGCAAGTGAAAGATATGGAAGAAATTGCCGATATTATTGCAGTGGTTCTTAAAAATCCTGAGGATAAATCGGTCCATGAAGAAGCTAGTAAACGTGTTGCTGCACTTTGTGAAGCGTATCCATTGTACTAATCGATTGTATTAATATTAAATATATATTTATAGTCCTATAAGTTTATAGGTAGTGTAAAAGGGGTGTGCCATTGGCACATCCCTTTCAATATTTTTATGGCATGATTTTCTAATCTGTGATAGAGTAAATATGATAGTTAATCGCTAGAATGGGATATGTATATTGTTTTATAGGAGGACAGTCATGAAAGTTAATGTTATGACACATCCATTGATTCAACACAAAGTTACATTGATGCGTGACGTACAAACCGGCTCTAAAGATTTCAGAGAACTACTTGATGAAATTACTATGTTGATGGGGTATGAAATTACACGCAACTTACCACTTGAGGATGTGGAGGTAGAAACACCACTAACTAAAATGACTGGCAAACGAATTGCAGGTAAAAAATTGGGTATTATTCCAATTCTTCGCGCCGGTCTAGGTATGGTAAATGGTATGCTTAGTTTAATTCCAACTGCAAAAGTTGGTCATATTGGTTTGTACCGTGATCCTGAAACTTTGAAACCAGTAGAATACTACTGTAAACTACCATCTGACGTAGGGGAACGCGACTTCATCGTAACTGATCCAATGCTTGCTACTGGTGGTAGTGCCGCCGCAGCGATTACATTGCTAAAAGAAAAAGGTGCTAAACATATTAAATTAATGTGCTTAGTGGCTGCTCCTGAAGGGGTAGAAGCAGTAAATAAAGAACATCCTGATGTTCCTATTTATGTAGCGGCCCTCGACGAAAAACTTAATGATCATGGTTACATCTTACCTGGCTTAGGGGATGCTGGTGACCGTATCTTCGGTACAAAATAAAATACAATAAAACGACATATTAGAATATAATAAGGGGACATGACGACATATTATTAGATTTGAAATAATAACAAATTATCTAAGGCGTATGTCGTTTTCTCTTATTTAGGGTTGAATAAAAATTACATAAGGTATACAATACAAGTGTAAAAGTATTTTTTTATTTTAGGTGGGACGGATTTTGTTCACATGGGACGAAAAACGATTCATGTAATCCCAACGGGTAAAGGAGGGACCCGATGAACGAATTTCTAATGATATGTGAACGTATTGTTCCTGAAATTGTTAGCGTATTGAAGGAGCGATACAAAATACTAAACCACCTTGTTTATGAAGAGCCTATAGGCCGTAGAACATTAGCTACAGCAACGGATCTTCCAGAGCGAACCGTACGAAGTCATATTGAGTTAATGCGTGCTAATGGTCTTGTAGACATTTATAAACCAGGGATTTTTCTCACTGATGAGGGACATGCAATTGTTCCGAAGTTACGAAATTTTTTAAATGAGCTAGATCGTATTAACGAGCTAGAACATCGATTGACTGAAGCACTTCATATCGATAGAGTTGTTATTACACCTACAGAAGGAACCTTGATGGTTAAAAAGTTAGGCTTTACAGCGGCAAAGTTATTGCAAGACCTATTGAAACCTAATGCAGTAGTAGCCATCAGTGGCGGTAGCACCATGGCAGCAATAGCTGAAGAAATGCCTATCTTACCTTTCAATCCTACTGTGGTACCAGCCCGTGGTGGCGTTGGTGAAGTAGTGGAATACCAAGCTAATGTAATTGCTTCGGTGCTTGCTGAACGACTAAGTGGTTCCTATAAGATGCTCCATTTACCTGATGGACTTTCACAAGACTCATTACATATGCTCATGACTTGTGAACCACAAATTAAAGAAATTGGAGACCTCATTAGTAGGACTGACGTACTATTATTTGGTATTGGTACTGCAATGCGCATGGCGGATCAGCGCCATATTGCCGATGATGTGCGTAAGCAGTTGGTAGATAATCATGCGGTAGGTGAAGCACTTGGCCAATATTGTGACATTGAGGGTAAGTTAATTTATTCTACTAATAATATTGGTTTATCACTTCCCGATGTAGTAAAGGTTCCCAATGTTATTGCTGTAGCTGGCGGACAAGAAAAAGCGAGCGCTATTATAGGTGTGATGCGAGCTTGCCAGAAAGGTATACTTATTATTGATGAGCAAGCAGCCGAAGGTATGCGTCAATTGTTACAAATTTCTGCCTTATAGGCGAATTAGTAGTTATAAATTTTAGTTTGAATTTGGTTAGAATTTTTGTTATTAGGAGGATCTAACAATGGCAGTAAAAGTTGGTATTAACGGTTTTGGTCGTATCGGTAAATGTGTAGTTCGCGCAGCGATTAATAATCCTGATGTGGATGTAGTGGCAATTAATGCAACTGGTGATAATGAAGGTACTGCATTATTGTTAAAATACGATTCCGTACACGGTACAATTCCTAATGAAGTAACATTTGATGAAGAAAATATCTACGTTGATGGTAAAAAAATCCGTGTATTCCATGACCGCGACGCTTCTAAATTACCTTGGTCTGAAGAAGGCGTAGAAATTGTTATGGAATGTACTGGTAAATACCGTGATGCAGAGGAAGCAAAGGTTCATTTGAATCAACCTACTGTAAAAAAAGTATTAATCTCTGCACCTGGTAAAAACGAAGACTTAACTATGGTTATGGGCGTTAACCAAGATATGTATGATCCTGCAAAACATCACATTATCTCTAATGCATCTTGTACAACAAATTGCTTGGCTCCATTTGCTAAAGTATTATATGATGAATTCGGTATCAAACGCGGTATGATGACTACAATTCATTCCTACACAAATGACCAAAAAATTCTTGATGCACGTCATAAAGATCCTCGCCGTGCTCGTGCTGCAGCAATGTCCATCATTCCTACAACAACTGGGGCAGCGAAAGCTGTTGCTAAAGTATTGCCTCAATTAAAAGGTAAATTAGATGGTTTTGCATTGCGCGTTCCTACTCCAGACGTATCTGCTACAGATCTTGTTTGCGAACTTGAAAAACCGGCTACTAAAGAAGAAATCAACGAAGCATTTCGCAAAGCAGCAGCTGGTGAATTAAAAGGTATTCTTGGTGTATCTGATGTACCATTGGTATCCTGTGATTTCAGCTCTGATTCTCGTAGCTCCATTGTTGATGCTGATTTGACAATGGTTATGGATGGCAACATGGTAAAAGTTGTTTCTTGGTATGACAACGAATGGGGTTACTCCGAACGTCTTATTGACATGGCCGCATTTGTAGCAAGCAAAGGCTTATAATCAGGAGGCTTTGATGAAACAAACAATTGAAGGTTTACAAGTAGCTAATAAAACAGTATTTGTTCGTGTTGATTTTAATGTTCCTATGAAAGACGGTGTCATCACTGATGACACTCGTATTCGTAGTGCATTACCTACTATCAATTACTTAATCGAAAAAGGGGCAAAGGTTATCCTTGCTTCTCACTTTGGTCGTCCTAAGGGAGAACGCAAACCAGAAATGTCTTTGGCACCATGTGCTAAGCATTTATCTGACCTTATCAACAAGCCTGTAGCATTCGTAGATGACTGTATTGGTCCTAAAGTTGAAGAAGCTGTAAAAGCATTACAATCTGGTGATGTATTGATGCTTGAAAATTTGCGTTACCACAATGAAGAAACTAAAAATGACCCTGAGTTTGCTAAGCAATTGGCATCTCTTGCAGATGTTGCTATCAATGATGCGTTTGGTGTATCTCACCGTAATGCGGCATCTGTAGTCGGTATTGCTGATTATATCCCTATGGCAGCAGGTTTCTTGCTCAAAAAAGAAATTGACGCATTAAGTGCAGCTATAGTACATCCAAAAACACCTATGGCAGCTATTATTGGTGGCGCGAAAGTTACAGATAAAATCTCCGTTATTTCTAACTTATTGCCTAAAGTTGATGTAATGATCATCGGCGGTGGTATGGCTAATGCGTTCATTAAAGCGCAAGGTTGCAATATTGGTAGCTCCTTATTTGAAGAAGGTCAAGAAGTTATCGCTACAGACCTTGTTATGGAAGCTCGTGTAGCAGGTGCTAAATTACTAACACCTATTGATGCTGTAGTAGCAGATGCTTTCAGCAACGATGCTAATACTAAAATCGTTGATGTTGATCAAATCGAAGATGGCTGGATGATATTAGATATTGGGCCTAAAACCCGCGAACTTTATGTAGAAGCATTGGCGCCAATGAAGACTATTATTTGGAATGGTCCTATGGGCGTATTTGAAATGGAAAACTTTGCAGCTGGTACAAATGCAGTAGCGAAAGCTGTAGCTGAATCTGATGCGATGACTATCGTTGGTGGTGGCGACTCTGTAGCAGCCATTGAAAAAAGTGGTTTAGCAGATAAAATTAGCCACATCTCCACAGGTGGCGGTGCATCTTTAGAATTCTTAGAAGGCAAAATCCTACCGGGTATTGCTGCATTGTCCGAGGCATAATATGAGAAAACCCATTATTGCAGGGAATTGGAAAATGAATGGCACCATTGCATCTGGATCAATTCTGATCGAAGCGTTTAACAGCGTGTTACAAGATATGGAATTGTCCTGTGATGTAGTTGTATGTCCGCCTTTTACAGCTATCGAACGTGCTGTAGTATTGACGAAAAATACAGCTATTGAAGTAGGTGCACAAACTATGGATTATCATGATGCTGGTGCGTTTACTGGTGAGATTTCACCACTTATGCTTACAGAAGTAGGCGTTAATTATGTAATCATCGGTCACTCTGAGCGCCGTGAATATTATGGCGAAACAGATGAGACCGTTAATGCAAAAATTAAAAGTGCATTTCATCATAATTTGAATCCTATTGTCTGTGTTGGTGAAAGTTTAGAACATCGTGAAACGGGTCATACACTTGATTGGATTACGTCTCAACTAAAAGGGGCTTTGGCTGATATTCCGAAAGAACAAGTCAGTCAATTAATCATTGCGTACGAACCAATTTGGGCTATCGGTACGGGCAAGACAGCAACGGCTGATCAAGCTGAAGAGGTATGCAAAGAAATCCGCAATTACATTCGATCTTTATATGATAATGAAACTGCCGATGCAGTACGCATCCAGTATGGTGGTAGCGTTAAATCAGAAAATGCACTAGAAATCCTTGGAGAGCCTAATATTGACGGTGCTCTCGTAGGTGGTGCATCACTTGTGGTCGATGAATTTATTGATATTATTAAAGCTGCAAACCAAGTAAGCGCTTAATATGAGGTTACAAATGGCTAAATTAGAGGCTCCCGTAATGCTAGTCATCCTAGATGGCTTTGGCTTGGGGGATAAATCAGACACAACCAATGCTGTAGTACAGGCGAAGCCGCTCTGTTTTAATCGATTATGGGATACGTATCCACATACAACATTAGAAGCATCAGGGCTTGCGGTAGGCCTTCCAGAAGGTCAAATGGGAAATTCTGAAGTTGGCCATTTAAATCTTGGCTCTGGTCGCATAGTGTATCAAGATTTGACTCGTATTACTAAAGATGTCGAGTCCGGTGAGTTTTATAATCACCCTGTTATGAAGGAACTATACGAAGTAGCTAAGAAGCAAAGCTTACATCTTATAGGCCTAGTTTCAGATGGCAATGTGCATTGCTCCTTAGATCATATTAAGGCAGTCATCAAGGGGGCTCATGATAATGGAATCGAGCATGTGTATGTCCATGCTTTGCTCGATGGTCGTGATGTAGCTCCACAATGTGCACAAGGCTATTTAAAGGACTTAGAAACGTATATGGCTGATCTCAATTGTGGTAAAATTGCTACAGTTAGTGGTCGCTATTATGCAATGGACCGCGATAATCGTTGGGACCGCGTTGAATTGGCATATAATGCCATCGTACATGGTCAAGGTGAAATAGCTACATCTGCATGTGAAGCGGTGCAACAGTCTTATGATAAAGATGCGGCAGATGAGTTTGTACTTCCTACGGTGATTGATGCTGCAGGGACTATCAAAGATGGAGATGCGGTTATATTCTGTAACTTCCGCCCAGACCGTGGTCGTGAACTTACAAAGGCACTAGTGTTACCTGATTTTGATGGTTTTAAACGGAAGCCACTATCTATATATATGGCAACTATGACAAAATACGAGGATGGTTTGCCCGTACATATTGTGTATGAAAAGGATACATTATCTGAAACATTAGGTGAAGTTCTAAGTGCAGGCGGTTATCGCCAATTGCGCATCGCAGAAACAGAAAAGTATGCTCATGTTACATATTTCTTCAATGGCGGTGAAGAGGAACCCTTTGAAGGGGAGGATCGCATTCTCGTAAAATCCCCTCAAGTGGCGACCTATGATTTACAGCCAGAAATGAGCGCTTATGAAGTGACCGATAAGGTTGTACAAGCGATACAAGATGAAACATATGACATGATCATCTTGAACTTTGCAAATCCAGATATGGTTGGTCATACTGGTAGCTTTGAAGCTGCCGTTAAAGCGGTTCAAGCAGTAGATACTTGTTTAGGTCGTATCGTGGAGGCTATTCGCAGCAAGAAAGGTCATCTGTTAGTTACAGCAGATCATGGTAATGCAGAGCTTATGGTTAACCATGAAACAGGTAAGGTACATACGGCACATACAACGAACTTGGTTCCTTTAATTTTAATGAGCGACAGTTTAAAAACAGCTACATTAGAAGCTGGTAAATTATGTGACATTGCTCCTACATTATTAGATTTAGCTGGGATACAACAACCAAAAGCTATGACAGGTCACAGCTTGGTACATAAAGCATAATATGGAGCTTTCACTATATTAGTAGTTAATTAGAGTTATAAGCCTATAAGGTTTAGCTCAATATATATAATGGCTGTCAGATGGCAGTTATTCCATTAGATTATATGAGGTGAAAAAATGGCAGTAATTGAACAAGTCATTGCAAGAGAGATTTTAGATTCCCGCGGTAATCCAACAGTTGAAGTTGAAGTATGTTTAGAAGATGGTACTATTGCGACAGCAGCAGTTCCATCTGGTGCTTCCACAGGTATGTTTGAAGCCGTAGAATTACGGGATGGAGATAAATCTCGTTACTCCGGTAAAGGTGTTTTAAAAGCTATCGATAATGTAAATGCTAAAATTGGTCCTGCACTTATCGGTTATGACGCTACAGAACAAGTGGCAATCGATAACTTGATGTTGCAACTTGACGGTACAGACAATAAATCTAACCTTGGTGCAAATGCAATTCTTGGCGTATCCATGGCAGTAGCTCGTGCGGCGGCTGAATCTTTGGACTTGCCATTATTTGTATATCTTGGTGGCTTCAATGCTAAAGAGTTGCCAGTTCCTATGATGAATATCTTGAATGGTGGCGCACATGCAGATAACAACGTAGATATTCAAGAATTCATGATCATGCCTGTAGGCGCTAAATCTTTTGCAGAAGCTCTTCGTAGCTGTGCAGAAGTATACCATACTTTGAAATCCGTACTTCACAATAAAGGTCTTAGTACTGCAGTAGGTGATGAAGGTGGTTTCGCACCTAACTTGTCATCTAATGAAGAAGCATTAGAAGTAATTTGTGAAGCTATTAAAGCTGCTGGTTATGAACCAGGAAAAGATTTCAAATTGGCACTTGATTCTGCATCTTCTGAATTCTACGAAGATGGTAAATACGATCTAGCTGGCGAAGGCAAAGTTAAAACAGCTGCTGAAATGGTAGACTTTTACGAATACCTAGTAGGTAAATACCCAATTGTATCCATCGAAGATGGTCTTGCTGAAGAAGATTGGGAAGGCTGGAAATTGTTGACAGACCGCCTTGGTGACCGCGTACAACTTGTTGGTGATGATTTATTTGTGACTAACACAAAACGTTTGGCTCGTGGTATTGAGCTTGGTGTAGGTAATTCTATTCTTGTAAAAGTTAACCAAATCGGTACTCTCACTGAAGCTTTCGATGCTATGGAACTTGCTAAACGTGCTGGTTACACTTGCGTAGTATCTCACCGCTCTGGTGAAACTGAAGATACATTCATTGCTGATATTGCTGTAGCTGTAAATGCTGGTCAAATTAAGACTGGTGCACCGGCTCGTTCTGAACGTGTAGCAAAATATAATCAATTACTTCGCATTGAAGAAATGTTATACGAAACAGCTCAATATAAAGGTAATGACGTTTTTTATAATTTAAAATAAGATACGTTATATCTAATAGTCCAATAAGGGCGCCCTTTGGGGCGCCTTTTTTGTATGTCTAAAAATAGAAAAATTTTCGCTTCGTGGATTTTTAAAAATAAAAGAGGGATTTAGAGGCTGATGTCGAAACCTATAACGCCATACGCTAGTGTGAGGTAAAAACATACCGCAAGGTATTGGAGGTGACCATGTATGTAGACGTAACATTAGACGATATTATCTTGTATGCCTTAGAACACCATGTAAGCGATATCCACTTTGATCCCGTTGAAAGTGGTGCTCATGTTCGGTTGCGACAAGATGGACTGCTGCAACATTACATGACTGTATCATTTGAAGAAGCTGAACTCATTATCAACCGTATTAAGGTTTGTAGCTCTCTAGATATTAGCGAGAAGCGTTTACCACAAGATGGGCGTTGGTCTTGGAGTCATAAAAATAAGTCTGTAACGATGCGTGTATCTACATTGCCCAGCTTATACGGAGAAACCTTAGTATGTCGCCTTATGGGAAATGAAGGGAGTCATAAAGACTTAAAAGAATTAGGCATGCAGCCGGATATCTTTGAGCACATTGAACAATTATTAAAACGTCCTTATGGATTATTACTTATCTGTGGACCTACAGGCAGTGGTAAGACAGCTACTTTATATGCCATGCTTCGCATGTTAAATTTAGACGAAACTAAGCTTATCTGTCTTGAAGATCCTGTAGAAGCCGAAATCAAAGGGGCTATACAAATTGGTATTAATGAAAAGATTGGATTTACCTTTGCCAAAGGTCTTCGCTCTGTATTACGGCAAGATCCAGATACGATTATGATTGGTGAAATTAGGGATAAGGAGACCGCAGAGTTAGCCGTTAAGTCTGCTTTAACGGGGCATCGCGTATTATCTACTATACATACCAATACAGCTATAGGCGTTGTAACGCGACTCATGGATATGGGCGTAGAGCCGTACTTAATACGGGCTACTTTAATGGGGGCTATTGCACAACGGCTAGTACGAAAATTCGATGGTACATCATATCAGGGACGGACTGCTCTATTTGAATACTTAGAAATACCAGCTAATTCAGCTCATTGGGACGAATTAGAAACACATTTATTATTGTCATTAGAAGAGTCTGCTCGTAAGGCCGTATCTCAGCATGTTACATCTATAGAGGAGGTGCATCGTTGTGGACTCATGCTGTAAGAGTGAAAGTTTAGAAACTATTGTAGAAAATGCAATACAACTATCATCAACAGATATTCATCTACAATGTGGTCAGCCTATCTATTTGCGACATGGTGATGGATTAAGGGCTACTTCCTTTATGTGTACTACAGAATTAATCGAGGATATATTGCGTCGTTGCGGTATAGCATCCTATGAGTGGCAGTCTCTTGATGAAGCTTGTTCCTGTTGTGGTGTGCGTATCCGTGTTCATCTATATCGAGCTAATCAGACCATATGTGGTACATTGCGATTACTTTGTCATCAGCAACTTAAGTTAGATGATAATAGTGAAGGTCAGTTATTACAAAAGCTATGTGAAGCACATGATGGTCTATTGCTTGTTTGTGGCCCTACAGGCAGTGGTAAAAGTTTTACCTTAGCTTGTTGTATTGATTATATAAATCAGACTATGGAGCGTCACATTATTACCTTAGAAGACCCTATCGAATTTGAGTTTGTATCTAAAAAGTCTTTAATACATCAACGACAATTAGGTGCTGATATTAATACTATGTCAGATGGTATTCGAGATGCTTTACGAGAGGATCCGGATGTCATTATGGTAGGCGAACTTCGAGATCGTGAAACCCTTGAAGCGGCACTTCATGCGGCAGAGACTGGTCACCTTGTAATGGCGACTATGCATACACAGCGTGCAGTGATGGCGGTTCATCGCATGATTTCTCTATTTCCTGGGGAGCAGCAAGAAGAGATACGTAATCAAATATCTCAAGTGTTACGGGCCGTTATATGTCAGCGTTTACTTCGATGGAACAAAAAGTTCATTACTATTCGTGATATTTTGCTAAATACCCATGCAGTAGCAAATTTGATACGGACCCGTAAGGAACCACAAATCATATCTATTCAAGAAACGCAACTACCGATGAAAACATTAGAAATGGCTGTGCGAGATGTAAAGGCACAATATGGAGCCCAACAACAATTGCATACCTTGCTCGATCAACAATTATCGTAGGTGAATATATGGAGGCTTATGAATATGTCGTAAAAAATAATCAAAATGAAACAGAAAAAGGTTTGATGTGGGGGGATTCAGAACAAGAAATTGCAATACGGTTAAAACGAGATGGTTATAGAATTTATAGGATATCGTTGCAGGATGAAAGAAAGAAACATAAATGGAATCATACTATGGTGGTAGATGTGACTTATCAATTAGGTCTACTCATCGAATCTGGTGTTCCGTTACGGCGAGCCTTACAGTTGCTCTGCCAGGGGAAACGAGGACTACTCTATACAGCTTTATATGAATCCATAGAGCGTGGTCAGACTTTATCACAGGCTTTACGAAGTGAAGGATGTCCTCCTATTGCTTTGGCTTTACTAGAAAGTGGTGAAGCAGCGGGCACCTTGGGTGAGAGTTTACAATATATATCCCGTCACTATGATTGGGAGAGGCAGCTGAAACAAAAGGTTATGAGTGCTATTTCCTACCCTTTATTTCTTCTTTTAATGATGAATATATTTTTTCTAGTTACCATTTTGTTTATTATTCCTTCGTTTGAACAGGTATTTACCACTATGCATATTACATTACCTTTGATGACGCGAGCTCTTTTTGCATTAGGACAAGGGTTAAAATCGCATCCTCTAATGGTAATAGCTATACATTGTGTTGTAATAGGTTCCTTAGCATTTGCTTATAAACAGCATAGTATAAAGTGTAAAGTACATCGTTGGCTTTGGCTGTTGGCTCACCGATACCAATGGAGTACTTGTGTGTATTATACAAGTATTTTAAAAGTTTGGGCTCTCTTACTAGATTCTGGTATTTCTATCATTCAAACCATGAATATTACTCGCCCTTTGTGGGGGAATATATATGGTGTTGAATGTAGTAAACAAGTGGAAGCAAGATTATTATCAGGACACTCACTGGAAGAAAGTTTACGTAGTGGTCAGATAGGAAATGCTTTTATATGGCAAATGGTGTCCATTGGAGAAGAGAGTGGTGAATTAGTAAAAATGTTAAACCACTGTGGCTACTACTATGAATCTATACTTTCAAAATATATTGCTCGTTTAGAACGATTATTGGAACCAATTTTACTAACCATAATGGGAATCGGTGTAGCCGTATTAGTTGTATCTGTTATGTACCCCTTATTTACGTCCATTGCCAACTTAGGAGGGCAATAGACATTGTTATTACTTAACTATTAAAAGGAGAATATTATGAAGTCTGTTATGCATATGATTCATGGAGTGAATCATCGATTAGAAATGTGCGGGCAATGGGTCGTAGATCGACTACATATTTCTCGTGTTCGAGAAGGGTTTAAAAAATCGAGAAAAGGCGGATTTACTCTCGTTGAGTTAATGGTTGTAGTAGCGGTTATCGCTATATTAGCGGCTATTGCGATGCCACAATTCTTATCTGCAGCGGATAAAGCTCGAAACGCTAAAGAAACAGCAGATATTCAAATTATTAAAAATGCCACTCAATTGTATATGATTGATAAGAATGTCGACACACCTCCAACAGTAGAAAATCTATATAAGGAAGGATATCTTACTGAACATGTTAAGACTGCAAAAGGAAAAGAATACACTATTACTTATGAAGTTGTCAGTGGTGGGACTTCAAAATCTGTTGTTGTTAAAGCACCTAATGAGCCTTAATTAACTTGTATAGATTATGAATTATATACGTTAGTTATATGAAAGGACAAGGTATGAAAGGGACTAATTATGTAATAGGACTTTTTGTATATATAGCATCTATATTGTTACCTATTATAGTTTCATCAAAAGCAATATCTTATACTCACATTGCTTTGTATGCTGTGTTTTCACTCATCATCATAGCAGGTGCTACCATCGATATGCATTACTATATATTGCCTGATGAAGGGGCATTGGCTCTTGTAATAGGTGGCATGATATATAGCTATATAAATGATCAATCTATGTTAGTAACCTTATTAAGTGTTATCAGCGTAGGTACTATTACATATGGACTTCGTTTGATTAGCCGTAAAGGCTTTGGTATAGGCGATATTAAATGGTTTTCTGCTATTGCAATATGGCTCACTCCATGGGAAATTATATGTTTCTTTTACGTAACTTTTTGTGTTGGTTCTCTCTATCTCTTACTCACCGGTTATCGTAATCGATATATCCCATTTGGTCCCTTTCTATGCTTTGGCGGATGGTGTGCCTTACATGGTGGTTCCTATATGGAGGTGCTTTATCAATGGTTAAGGTGCAACTTATAAATCGTCAGAGTGGATCTTTATTGGCGGAATGGATTATTACTATTGGTTTAATCTTATTGCTCATCTCCATTGCCTTACCTATTGTGACAACACCTAGTCGTTATACTTTAAATGGTGCTACGCAAGAGGTGGCGTATATGCTCAAGAAAGTTCAATTGTGGTCTATGTTAGGGCATAAATCTAATGGTAAAGGGAGAATGCTTTTTATTTTAAATAAGGACAGTTACACCTTAGAGGAAGATGTTAATCATCATACTGTAAACATATCATTACCGCAAAATATTGAGAACGAACGGTCTATGACAATTATTTCTTTTTCAGCCTTAGGCTTACCTTATGATGGGACAGAAATTATTTTGAAAGATCGTGAAAGTGGTGAGAAAAATCGTATATGGATATCTGTACAAACGGGGCGAATTAGATGGGAAGAAGTGCACTGAAGGATTTATGTATGGTGACGCTTTAATATCAGCCGCTATAATCATGTTCATTTTACCGATTATATTATCTATATTTTGGATGGCTACTCTTACGGTATATAAGGCGTATTATTGGGATCATATATTGCAAGATACCATAACGTATTTAGAAGTGGCTAAAGCTTCTTATTATAAGAATGGAACAATAGAAGCCGGTGTATATAATTCTCAATTTACAATGAGTCCCAGTGAAAAAATTACCTATAAAACACATATAAAGCCTGTAGTGATAGAAGGTGTATCTTTACAACGATTAACAGTAGATGCCATCGACAATCAATCTGTTGTCTATTCTCTATCAGTTGATTTGGAGGGGATACATTGAAGGGCGAGGATATAGAAACGGTAATTGGGAAGAATAAAGAATACAAGCAGAATTCCATAACAGATAGAAATAAAAATAAGAATAAAAATAGAAATGATATGGGTTTTATTTTGTATTCTACGCTTATTAGTATGATGATTTCTATCATAGTCCTTACCTTATTGTTAGGTATCGTATTCTATGCAGTTATGTGGGATGCTAAATTACTTGATAGTGTAGCTATGATGGAGGATGGTCGATATACACGGCGTATGGTTGTGGCTCATATGATATGGAATCCTGTGAAGGTTACTGTAGAAGATCGTAATACAAGTTTATATATTCACGATACGAAGCGCACAACCTTAACTGTACAACGTCATGCATTATACAGAAAATTAACGGATGGTAGCTTGCAACCTGTCAGTGGTAGTCGAATTGTAGGAACTACAGATAAAAGAAATGTGGGCTATACCCAAGAATACCCTTTTAGTGTAGATACTAATGGGACCGTGTATTTACGTTGGTATATTAATAATCGTTTTGTTAATGATAGAAAATACACAAGTGGTTATGGAGGATTATCCATATATGAGGTCTCTATTGGACAGAGTGCTATTTATGATTGGTATACAAGTAAAGAGGAGACAGGTTATGAACGTAGGAGCCCATAACGCGGGCTTTATTACATATATAGCGATACTTACAATGTCCTTTTTATTATTATTAGCTTTTATGGGGCTGCGTATAGGACAAATATGTGAAAGTAATGTGGTAGACGAATTGCATTTGGAAGAGGCTCATTATGCGGCACAGAAAGGTGTTCATTGGTTTGTGGGCTATTGTAAATTAGGAAATGTATGGGACTTTCAAAATAAACTTGTTGTGATAGATGATGAAAATGTAGAGATTACTATTGAAGCAGACCAATCAACAGATAATCCGCGACATATTATGAGTTATGGAAAATTGAAAAATAGTGAAATCGTGAGTCGTGTACATATGTATGTGACCGTAGATAAAGAAAAACATATGCATGTTATAAAGGTAAAACCTTATTGAGGTGATTCTATGAAACGAAAAAAGAGAATACATTCTGGAGTATGTATAACTGACGAACATATTGTATGTGTTACCGCTCATATAGAAAATAAAACAATGGTCATTACTGATGCGTTAGAAATGAAGCGTACAGGACCTATTGATGAAGACGTTACAAAATTTATAGAAACGTATGATTTAGATGAAGGGGCCTATAGTATTGTTGCTAATATTGATACACAAATGCATGTAGCACCTTATGATCCTCATGATTTTGATATGAAGGAGTTTATAAAGTGGAATATAGAGGACTACTTTAGTTTTGAGGGGGATAGTTTCCAAATGGATGCTTGTCGCCGGGAATATCCACGACACAATTATCATATGTTTATGGTGGCTGTAGATCGGCATTCACTAGAGCTTTTGAAGCAAGGTATACGAGATACTTATGCACCTGTTGATGTTATTGATTTTTGGCCTATTCCTATTTGTTATTGCTTGATGCGGCGCAGCGGTACTGTAACAGGTGTTGTGGAAGAAGGCGCCATGCATTTATGGCTTTGGTGGAATGATATATGTATTCAAGAGTGTATTGTACCTATTACTAGTAGCGATGTAGCTGAAGCTATGGATAAGTTAGGAGTGAGATTACAAGACTTTGGTATAGATGAGATACAGGGAATTCGGATGTATGGGTTAGAATCTATAACAAATGAAGAACGGACAGATATGGAAGGTATAATTTCCATGTATGGAGAAACTGAATATATTCCATTATTATTCTTAGGTCGTGGCCGTAATCGTTGCAAGCAAGGGCAATTAGATTGGGACATGGCTATCGGTATGGCGGCAAGGGGGCTTAAATGGATTGGATTGGGCTGGTAAGGACAGATGTATTAATTTAATGCCTCGCTCGTTACGATGGCATAGTTTATGGCATACCTATCGATACCTTCTTTATGGGATAAGTCTTATATACATTATAGTAGGGCTTGTTACTATATATAGTTGTTGGTCAAGCTATCGTAGCTATGAAAATCGAAAGATAGACTTTGTGCGATTGCAAGCAAATGCTCAGTATCAAGAAATACATCAACAATATGGTGAATTAATGGAAATAAGAAATAAAATAATAAAGAATAAAATCCTTAAGAATCAAACAGATATATTACCCAATACAATGGTCGTATATATTCTTGATGCCGCTATGTCAGAACATATTAGTCTACAGCATCTTAGCATTAAGGATGGGCGTATCAGTATAGATGGTATAGGCACGAGTGACGAAATGTGTCGTAAATTTATTGCTATTCTCCAACAAAAATTACTAGGGATGGAGTGTCATGGAACAGTTAAAGCAGATAAAGGTGTTTATACATTCCATATGGACGGATCTAAAAGAGAGCACAACGTATCAGGTCGAGAGAATATTAACGGGCCTAGTGTTGTGGGGGATGCTCATTAGCCTTTCTATGTATGGGCTTATCTATTTCGAAGACAAAAATAATAGCTTAAAAAATCAACAAGAAAATTATAATATACAAATGAATGCTGAGTCAGATTATATAGTGTCTAATGAAGCAAAACTATTAGAATCTTTTACACGGAACAAGACATCTAATACGAGTTCTAATACAAATATTTTTGATTCCTTGCAAGGAGAACCATTAATGATTGTCAGTACTGATGAGCATGAAGGTATACTAGAATTAACAGTATTAGGTAGTACAGAGCGTATGATTAACTGGATAAATACTGTTGAAGAAAAGGATCCTTCACGCCGTATAGAAATAGAAGATATAGAACGTAAAGGTAATGTAGTTTATGTGCATTGTGCAATTAAATCGATTATAAAACCTTAATGAAAATCGGGTGTACTGTATAGAGACAGATTATAGATTTTATGTCTATAGTCTGTCTTTGTTTTTGGACCATTTTATAGTACAATGAAGGATATGTAATGATAAGGGGCACATAATAGATGATAATAAAACGGAATATTATGCTCATCGGTTCTATGGGAAGTGGCAAAAGTCACTTTGGACGGAACCTTGCAGAACGCAAGGGTTGGCAATTTGTAGATACCGATCGCGTATTAGAAAGTCGTTTTGGGTTGCCCATTGCTGAGATTTTTAAAAAGATAGGAGAAAAAGCATTCCGCCGCGCCGAAATGGATGTACTAAAAAAGGTTTGCTTATACCATGAAGCAGTGATTTCTGTGGGGGGGAATTTTCCTATTGAACATCGCACCTTAAAGGTATTAAAAAAATATTCCTATATTATTGGTATCCGAGCTGCACAATTCCGTATTGTCAGTCGCGTGAATCGCCGTGTTGGGAAACGGCCCACCATGGACTATAGTAATGTGAATGCCTTTGTACATGCTATGATACAATCGTGGAAGCCCGTGTATAAGCAGTGCGATTTTGTACTAGATACAACAAATGGCCGGACCTATGATTTTATACAGCGTATTGAGGATGAATTAGATGCCTCAGATGTGCAATTTAAAGCAAGACGTCAACCCAATGATACAAACGATGTAGATGCTAAAGAAGCATCTGAAGATATACAATTTAATAATCACCAAAGTAGGAAAAAAGAGATTTCTGAAGCAGTATCAAAAAGAGCAATGTCTAATAAAATTCGTTATGATAAAAGGTATAAACAAAAGACTTCTAATCAAACGAATAAAAAAGGTAAGGCACATAGTATATCCAAACAACGTACACCACAAGGGGGTAATGGATATGAGAAGAATCGCAATACTAACAAGCGGCGGAGACGCACCTGGAATGAACGCCGCCATAAGAGCGCTAACTAGAAAAGCTATACATGAAGGTTTTGAAGTATTTGGCATTGAACGTGGCTATTTAGGTATTATTGAGGAAAAGATATTTCCCTTATCGAATCGAGACGTTGGTGGCATCATAACACAAGGTGGTACGATGCTGAAAACAGCACGTTTTCCAGAATTTCAAAATGAAGAAATTCAACGCAAAGCTTATAATATTTTGAAAGCTTATGACATTGACCATCTAGTCGTTATCGGTGGTGATGGCTCCATGCGTGGTGCTACAAGTTTATCTAAACTTGGTATGTCTACTATGACCATTCCATGTACGATTGATAATGACATGGGTGGCACACAATATACGATAGGCTATGATACGGCTCTCAATACGGTAGTTGATGCGGTTGGGCGTATTCGTGATACATCAAACTCCCATGAACGTGTAGCTATTGTGGAGGTTATGGGGCGCAAAGCTGGACATATTGCATTAAAGGCAGGCCTAGCTTGTGGGGCAGAAATAGTTTTGGTTCCTGAAAATCCCATGCCTTTACATGCGGTTTGTCGTCATTTAAAGGAAACACAAATTCGGGGTAAAGAATATAGTGTTATCCTCGTTGCAGAAGGTGCCTATAACAGCGGTGAGGTGAAAGCTTTTATCAAGGAGCATACAGAATTTGATCCTAGCCTAACTGTGTTAGGCTACTTACAACGTGGCGGTGGTCCATCGGCATTTGATGCTATTTTAGCGGCTCGCATGAGTGAAGTCTGTATTAATTTATTGATGAGTGGTGTCGCTAACCGATTAGTAGGTTATATAGATGGTCATATCCGTGCACTATCTTATGAAGAGGCAGAACGTCTTGAATTTCCAATTGATGAGAAGGATTATAGATTATTGTCAATATTGAGTAGTTAATGGCCCGTAAGGGCCATTTTTTATATATCATAATTTATTCATTAATGAAATTATATTGCGTAAAAGCAATTGGTGCTGTATAATTTAAAAATACTATATGTGTTGATATAGAATAAATGTCTTTTTAATATATCTTCATCTTAAAAAAGGAGATCATAATGAAAGAATTCTTACAAAAGCATCGTAAACGCATAGTGACTGGTGCTGTTGTTCTTTGTGTTCTTGGTGGCGGCACATATTACTACATGGATAGTCTAAATGCAAATCAAGCACAAACGTTATATACTACTGGCAAGGTTGAAAAGGGTGATGTAAAAACTAGTATCAGTGCCACAGGTACTATTAATCCTGTAAATTATGTAGATGTTTCTACAAATGTTGCTGGTAAACTTGAAAAAGTTTTAGTTAAAGAGAATGATCAAGTTACGGCCGGTCAAGTTATCGCTTATATTGATACACGTCAATTACAAGCATCTGTTGATGATGCTCGTGCAGCGTTAGCCAAAGCAGAACTTGATATGAATCGTTATAAATCCTTGGCGGCTCAAGATGCTATTGCACAACAAACATATGATGATTCTGTAACATCTTATGAACGTGCTAAATCTACTTATGAACGTGCTGCCGCAGATTTAAGTGATGCTACTATTACAGCTCCAATGTCTGGGACTGTTGTTGGTACACCGCTAAAAGCCGGTCAAACTATTAGTACTGGTATTTCCACACAAATGATCATTGCTACCATTGCAGATTTAAAAAATTTAGAGATTTATCTTACTGTAGACGAAACCGATATTGGCAATATCAAACAAGGTGCTAAGGTAGAGTTTACTGTAGATTCTAAGCCAGGTGAAACTTTCACCGGTTACGTTTCTGAAATTGCAAAAGGTACAAAAGGTAATATGGGCACAACAAGTAGTAGCGTTGTGTACTATACTGTTAAGGTTCAAATTCCTGAAAATATTGCAGGTAATTTCTTACCAACTATGACGGCTCGTGCCACAATCTTTGGTGAAGATATTAAAAATACATTGGTAGTTCCTCTTACTGCTGTACGTACGGACAAACAAGGTGAGTATGTATATGTTATAAAAGATGGTCAACCAGTACGAACCGCTGTCTCTACAGGTGTAACTGGGGATACTAATGTTCAAATCTTAAAAGGTTTATCTGAAGGTGATGAAATTATCGTAAGCGGTGATGTGAATGCACCAAAAAATAATGTAGCTGGACCATTCTAAGGGTAGGTGCTTATGAACCAAACAGTAATTGACATACAAGGAATTACAAAAACCTATGTGAATGGCAAATTATCAGTACCTGTTCTGCATGGCATTGATTTAGTTGTCAATAAGGGTGAATTTGTATCCATTATGGGACCATCTGGCTCAGGTAAATCAACCTTTATGAATATTCTCGGATGTTTGGACCGACCTACAACTGGTTCTTATCGACTCAATGGAGACGAGGTTGCTACCTTATCTGATGATGAGCTTGCGTATGTACGTAACAAACAGATCGGTTTTGTATTTCAAAGCTTTAATTTGTTGACAAAATTGACAGCCCTAGAAAATGTAGCGCTTCCTATGATTTATGCCGGTGTAAATAAAAAGATGCGCATTGAACGGGCCACTCAATTATTACAGTCTGTCGGCTTGGGCGAGCGTATGGACCATTTGCCATCCGAGTTGTCTGGTGGGCAACGTCAACGTGTGGCGATTGCTCGTGCATTGGCAAATAATCCTGCTATTATCATGGCTGATGAACCGACAGGGAATCTTGACTCCAAGTCAACCGTTGACGTTATGAACATCTTTCGAGGCCTTCATAATGAAGGCCGTACGATTCTTCTAGTTACACATGAACCGGATATTGCTACGTACGCGAGTCGTAATGTAGTCTTGAAAGATGGGATAATCGTAGAGGATTCGATCAATTCTAATATGACTCCTATAAAGGAGGTGCCTAATGTATAAAGAAAGTTTTCTAATGGCATGGGCTTCCTTGGTTGCAAATAAATTACGATCCCTTTTGACCATGTTAGGTATCATTATCGGTGTAGCAGCTGTTATTGCCTTGGTATCTATCGGTAATGGGGTTAAGCAAGATATTGAGGATTCTATTTCTAGCCTAGGCTCCAATTTACTTGTAGTTATGCCAGGGGCGCCGCGGACGCCAGGTGTTAGACCTTCGCAGGGGTCCATGAAATCGTTGAAAATATCTGACTATGAAGCTATTGCCAAGTTAGAAGGTGTAAAAGCTGCCAGTCCTATGACAAATGGCTCTTATGTGGTGATTTATCAAAATAAAAACTGGACTACATCTGTTGCGGGGGTTAATGCTAACTTTCAGGACGTAAATAATTGGACTATGACATCTGGTCGTTTTTTCTCCGATAAAAATGTTCAGAACCGAGAACGTGTAGCGGTTGTAGGCCAAACGGTAGTAAAAAATTTGTTTGCCGATGAAGATCCTGTAGGCAAGGAAATTCGCGTTAAGAATATACCGTTTCGTGTAATTGGTGTTCTCAAAAGTAAAGGGAACGGAACCATGGGCAATGACCAAGATGATACGGTGTTAATTCCATATACTACATCGATGGAGCGCGTAGAGGGGATTGATTATCTTCGCATGGTCTATGTTGTGGCTAAGGATGATGAGGGCATTGACCGTTTGCAGGCAGATATAGAGAATTTGTTGCGTGTTCGTCATAATATAAAAGATACAAATTTGGATGATTTTAATATTCAAAATATGAAATCTATTATGGAAACAGTGGCTCAGACGACGGGAACATTTACGTTATTCCTAGGGGCTGTAGCTGCGATTTCACTCGTTGTAGGTGGTATTGGTATTATGAACATCATGCTTGTATCTGTAACGGAACGGACTCGAGAAATTGGCGTGCGTAAAGCTTTGGGGGCTACGTATAGCGTAATTGTTACACAATTCTTAATAGAAGCTGTTGTAATAAGTTTGATGGGGGGCTTTATTGGTATTGCTTTCGGTATAGGAGCCTCAAAAGTAATCGGAATGGTATCTGGAATGAGTACAATTGTATCTGTTCCAACAATCATAATGTCCTTTGCCTTTTCCATGGCTATTGGTTTGATTTTTGGTATATACCCAGCCCGTAAAGCGGCTAAGCTCAATCCAATCGATGCATTGCATTATGAATAGTTTTGAATTTATAAATGTGTTTTCTTAAGAACATACCATATAATTAGATAGAGTTATTCGCATATGGTGCGTTGCATGATACAATATGTATGATGTAACGCACCATTTTTATATGTTTGTATTGAATTTTGACATATAACTATAAAGATTTTCATACAGGTAATGTAATAGACTTAGTATTTAGATTAGTTAATCTATGGGTATGTATATAGAATGGAGAACCTTATGGCTACAACATTGTTAGAATATTTCAACGAATTACGAGATCAAAACCCATTTTCTTGGGTGAAAGATTCTGAGATTACAGCAGTGGAACCAGGTCATGCGGAAATGACATTGCAAACAAATGAAACAGATTACTGCAATTTTAGAGGGGATTTGCATGGTGCCGTATGTATTGGCTTAGCAGATAGTGTGATGGGGACTGCTTGTTTTACATTGGGAAAATCTGTTAGCACCATTGATCTTAATGGTAACTATGTGAAAGCTGTTAAAGGCGGTGCTGTATTGCGTGGTGTAGCCAATGTAGAGCACAATGGTAAAACTACTATGGTTGCTACCGCTCGTATTTATAATGAATTAGGTGAACTTGTTCACTTGGCACGGGGTACATTTTTTGTACTAGAAGAGAAGCCATTACCTGATTTACCATGGCGTTTTATTGAAGAAGACAACCCTGATTTGGTATAATATAAGTTAGACTTTTACAAATAGGAGGATGCTTGAATGGAACAAGAATTACAACGTATTAAGGCAGAAGCCCTTGATGCCATCAAAGACGCTGCTGATCAACAAGCGTTGCAAGATATACGTGTTAAATATTTAGGTAAAAAAGGCGAGGTAACGGCTTTACTAAAAGGTCTTGGTAAATTATCTCCAGAAGAACGTCCGAAGGCTGGCGCCCTCGTTAATGCTGTTCGTGAAGCGTTAGAGGCTGAAATTGATACAGTTAAAGCTCGTATGGAAACTGCAGAGTTAAATGCTCGTTTAGAAAAAGAGCGCATCGATATTACATTGCCTGGCCGTGCACAAAAAGCTGGTCATATCCATCCATTAACAAAGGTTAATGAAATGATTGAAGACTTCTTCATGAAAATGGGGTATACCGTTGAAGAAGGTCCAGAAGTAGAGCAAGATTACTATAACTTTGAATGCTTAAACTTGCCTAAAGATCATCCTGCACGTGATATGCAAGATTCCTTCTATATTACAGAAAACTTCTTATTGCGCACGCATACATCTCCAGTACAAGCTCGTACAATGCAACGTCATGAACCTAATAGCCCAATCCGTATGATTGCGCCTGGTAAGGTTTACCGTTGGGACTATGATGCGACTCATTCCCCTGTATTCCATCAAGTGGAAGGCCTCATCATCGATGAGCATATTACATTTGCTGACTTAAAAGGCACATTAGAGTCCTTCTTACGTCACATGTACGGTGATGAAACAAAGGTACGTTTCCGTACAAGCTTCTTCCCATTCACAGAACCATCTGCAGAGGTAGATATTTCCTGTGTAATGTGTGGTGGCGAAGGTTGCCGTGTATGTTCTCATACAGGTTGGCTTGAAATTTTGGGCTGCGGTATGGTTCATCCCGATGTATTGCGTATTAATGGGTACGATCCTGAAAAGGTTAAAGGCTTCGCCTTTGGCATGGGCGTAGAACGTATTGCTATGCTTTTATATGGCATTAACGATTTACGTCTATTCTTTGAAGATGATGTACGATTCTTGGAACAATTTTAGGAGGAACTCATGAAAGCAAGTTTACAGTGGATGAATGAATACGTGCCTGTGGATATGAATCGTCCTGCTCAAGAATTGGCCGATGAATTAACACAAGCTGGTATTCCTGTAGAAGATGTCATTGCTATGGATAATGGCATTAAGAAAATTTATACTGGTAAAATTGTTGAGATTACAAAACATCCAGATGCAGATAAATTACAAGTATGCCAAGTTGAATGCCTTACAGAAGAAGGTGAACCTGTTACAAAACAAATCGTAACGGCTGCTACAAATGTTGCAGTAGGTCAAATCGTGCCTGTAGCGTATCATAAATCTCGCTTAGCAGATGGTACAGAAATTAAAAAAGGTAAATTGCGTGGCGTTGTTTCTGAAGGCATGTTCTGTTCCGTTGCAGAATTTGGTATCTCTAGCGACTTAGTATTGCCAGAAGAAGCTCAAGGAATTTACATTTTCCCTGAAGGAACACCAATTGGTCTTGATGTAAAAGATGTTTTAGGCTTAAATGATACAGTATATGAATTTGAACTCACCGCTAACAGAGCTGATTGCTTCTCAATGGTTGGTTTGTCCCGTGAATTTGGAGTCATGACAAATCAAAAAGCTTTATTCCCTGTTATTATGGTTAACGAGAATGGAGAATCCATTGAAGGCAAAGCATCTGTATCTATCGAAGCTGATGACCTTTGTACGCGTTTTACAGCTCGCGTAGTAACTGATGTTAAGGTTGAGCCATCCCCATTGTGGATGCAAAACCGTTTACGTAATAGCGGCATTCGTCCTATTAATAATGTAGTAGACGTAACAAATTATGTTATGTTAGAACTTGGTCAACCTATGCATGCCTATGATTATGATCATGTAAAAGGTCATAAATTAGTGGCGAGACGTGCTAAAAATGGTGAAGTGCTTGTTACACTTGATGGTTCTGAACGCGAATTGAATGACTCCATGCTTATCATTGCTGATGCTGAACGTCCAGTAGGTGTAGCAGGTATCATGGGTGGCTTTGATAGTGAAGTGACAAACGAAACGACCACAGTTATGTTTGAAGCTGCTGTATTTAATGGTCCATCTATTCGACGCACTGCTAAAGCTCTTGGCATGCGCTCTGAAGCATCTGGCCGTTTTGAACGTGGTGTAAATCATAAATACACCGCCTATGCTATCGACAGAGCGGCGCAATTATTGCAACAAATTTGCCCTACTTGTAAAGTTGATGTAGGCGTTATCGATGTATATAAAAATCCTGTAGAACAACATACAGTTACTTTCACAGCAGCACAAATCAATGATTACTTGGGTACAAACATTGAAAAAGACGAAATGGTTCGTATTTTGACAGCCCTTGAGTTCGTTGTAACCGAAGACGGCGACAAGTTGTCTGCCCTTGTTCCAACATGGCGCGGTGATGTAACAGTGATGCCTGATATCGCTGAAGAAATAGCTCGTATTTACAACTACGATAATATTACTCCGACAATTCCTGTAGCCGTATTGTCCTCTGGTGGTATGACACCTAAGAAAGCTCTTATTAAAGAGGATACACATGCTTTGGCTAAATTGGGTATGACTCAAATCATTACATTTAGCTTCATGCATAAAGATGGTCTTTCCAATATGATGCTTCCTGAAGGGGATAGCCGTTATACAGCCATTCCAATCTTGAACCCTATTTCCGAAGAATTCCCTTATATGCGTACTACATTGGTGCCGGCTGTTATCGAAGCAGCAAAACGCAATATTGCACAACAAAATAAGGATCTTTGGTTATTTGAAACGGCTAATGTGTATGAACCAAAAGATTTACCTTTAACAGAAGTACCTCATGAACGCCCTATGGCTTGTGGTATTTTGATGGGGAAAGCAAACCAAGCTGGTTGGAATCAAGCAGAACGCACTACAGATTTCTATGATGTAAAGGGTATTGTAGATGCGTTGTTAGCTGAACTAGGCGTTACAAGCTATGAAGTTAATCGTGGCACTGAGCCATACTTTCACCCAGGTGTGAGTGCTCAATACGTAGTTGATGGTAAAATGATTGCTCAATATGGTGAATTACATCCACAAGTGAGCAAAAACTTTGACTTACCTGGCAAAGTATATATGTTTGAAATCGATTTGGAAGCCGTATTATCCTTAACGATTCCACCGTTCCGTTATACATCCTTCAGTAAATTCCCAGGCACTAGCCGTGACCTTGCCATCGTTGCACCTGTGTCCGTATCTAGTGGTGAAATTTTATCCATCATTAAAGAACATGGTGGAGAATATTTAGAAAGTGCGTCTATCTTTGATGTTTATGAAGGTGAACATATCGAAGCAGGTTACCGCAGTCTCGCATACAACTTACAATTCCGCTCTATGGAAGGTACGTTGAATGATGAGGATATTGACGGTAATATTCAAGCTATTATTGATGCATTAGCAGAAATTAACTGCAAATTACGTTAATTTTAAGCAGTATATTGAAAGGGTTTACCATATGGTAAACCCTTTTAGTACTATAGTTATGCCTTTAGTTAGGTAGAAAGGACTGTCCATGGAATTATTGGCTCCTGCCGGTACGATGGAAAACTTTATAGCCGCTTTAGAATCTGGAGCAGATGCCATTTATCTTGGTGGCAAAGGTTTTAATGCCCGAGCTCATGCAGCAAACTTTGGAATTGAGGAATTAACCGAGGCTATTCGCTTGGCCCATATTCTAGATGTGTCTGTATATGTAACGGTAAATATCCTCATAGGTGACTCCGAATTATCTGCTCTTGAGGCATATTTAAAGGACTTAGAGCGCATCGGCGTGGATGCTATCATCGTTCAAGATTTAGCAGTGGCTAAATTGGCGCAGCGAGTGGCTCCTAAATTACACTTACATGGCAGTACACAAATGACTGCAGCTACGCTCGATGCGGTTCGTTTTTATGAAAGTCTCGGTTTTACACGTGTCGTTTTAGCTCGTGAATTGAGCCTCGCTGAAATTGAACATATTTGCAAGAACTGTACAGCTGAAATCGAAGTCTTTGTACACGGTGCGTTGTGTGTATGTTATTCTGGTCAATGCTTAATGAGTTCTTTCATCGGTGGTCGCAGTGGTAACCGTGGTGCTTGTGCACAGCCTTGTCGGTTGCCTTATGAGCTATTGGATTCTTTAGGTGCTAGCTTGTTGCCAAAACACGAAGCCTATCTATTAAGTCCAAAGGATCTTAACTATAGTGAATATATGAATGAACTTGTGGCGGCCGGTGTTACGTCCTTTAAGGTAGAAGGGCGTATGAAAAAGGTTTCCTACGTGCGTCAAGTTATTGGAACCTATCGTCATATTTTAGATACGGCTCATATAGATTCTACTGATGCCGATGCATTAGCTTCTGGATTTAATCGTGGATTTTCTACGGATTATTTAACAGACCATGTAGGAAAATCAATGATGACCGTGGTGGCCCCAAATAATCAAGGGAAATTGATTGGCAAAGCAGAGGTCAAAAAGGGTCAAGTTCATTTATTCCTAACAGAACCAATTGAAAAAGGATCACTCTTAAAGGTCATGCAACGTTCTGGTAGTATTACGTACTATCAAATCGATCAGAACTGGTCTCTAGTGGATGAAAAGCATATTGTAGGTAAACCGGATGAAGGCTTTGCTGCGGGGCAAGTATTCCTTGCATCAGGCCCTAAAGCTCAAAAGCAACGGGGACTACAAGACTTTACCGCTAAATTAGAGGTACATGGTTATCTATCTATTAATACTGAACGAGAAATACCTTATACAGAACTAACCTTTGTATTGAATGATGGTCGTACTGTGACTATATCTAACGAGTTTGAACCTGTTTATGCTAACAATAAACCGACTACATTAGAGAAGGTTAGAGATCAAGTAGGTAGATTAGGGAATACATTATTTACACTAGGCTCTATGTCTATTCCTGATGGACCGTACATGTGGCCCGCTAGTGTTTTAAATGCATTGCGTCGCGATGCTGTAGAGGCGCTAGAAAACTTGTTGCTTACAGACCATGAAGCAGCTTGGGCAGAACGTGCTGTAGAACCCCGAAATATGTCATCATTAGTAGCTAAAAGTAAGGTTCAATACACAGAGCCTATGGTGAGTGCTCGCGTTGATGAACTCGATGGTGTAAAAGCAGCAATCGAAGGGGGTGCTAAGAAGATTATCTTTGGTGGTGACCGTTTGCAACGTAAGCCTTATGAAATTAGCATCTACGAGCAGGTAGCCAAACTTTGTAAAGAGCATAATGTGCTTTGTGTATTTGCTACGCCTCGCGTCGTTAAAGATGATGAGGTAGACGCGTACATGAATACGCTTAAGGCCATAGTTGAGTCTAAACCAGATAGCATTTCTATTCATATGCCACAAGCTCTATTATGGCTTCGTGAGTTAGGATATTCAGGTGCTATTGAAGCTGATACAGGTCTTAACATATTCAATGGCTCTGCACTACAAGTATGGCAAGATTTTAATATGAGTAGTATAGCTCCATCCTTAGAGTTGACCTTGGCACAATTAGTAAACTTACAAAAATCTGCTCATTTGCCATTAGAGGTAATGGTACACGGTTATACAGAAATGATGATTTCTGAGTATTGTGCCATCGCTAGTTTTGTGGGCACTGGCAAAAAGGAAAACTGTCCTATGCCATGTGTAACAGAGGACTATGCATTGAAGGACCGTAAAGGGGAAGTGTTCCCATTGCGTACCGATCCTTATTGCCGCATGCACATCATGAATAGTCATGAAATGGATATGCGTGCTTACGTGCCCGAGTTATATCGTAAAGGTCTACATATCTTGCGCATCGATGGGCGTCATATGGATCCACATCGATTGCGTAACATTGTAGCAGATTATGTATCTATTCAAAATGGAACAAAAGAGGCTCCTCCTAAAAGCGTAGGCAAGGATGATACGCCTATTACAAGGGGCCACTATTTTAGAGGTATTTTATAAAAGAGGTAGTACATTGTTTAACGAAGATGTATTAGACTTTCACCATATAAAAGAACAATTACAACAGCATTGTAGTTCTACCATTGCTAAAGAATTGGCTATGAATATTGAGCCAATGATCGATGCAAAACAAATTCAAGAGAATCTTGATGAAACAGCAGAGGCTATGCGTTCACTACAAACAGAGGTAGAACAACCGTTAGGTGGTACACGAGATATTCGTGAATCCTGTAAAAAGAGTCGAAAAGACTTTGTCCTTACTCGTGAAGCATTGTGGGATATTTATTTGACCATTGGTGCTTATAAGCGCATGACAAAGTTCTTTAGAACGAAATATATGGATTATCCATTGCTATCCCTATGGGTACAGGATATGCCGAATACAGATCGCATTGAAAACCGTTTTAAACGCGTCTTTGATGAAAAGGGGGAATTGCTTGATACAGCGTCTCCTAAATTGGCGAGCCTTAGAAATACGATTATTAAAACTCGTGAAAAGATTAAAAATGATATTCAAGCTATCCTGCATGATAAAGATAATCAAAAGTATTTCCAAGAAACCATCATTACGCAGCGTAATAATCGTTACGTAATTCCTGTAAAACAAGAGTATCGCCAATACTTTGATGGCCTTATTCACGACCGTTCTGCAACGGGTCAAACACTTTACATTGAACCGATGCGTTTGGTGAATCTAAATAATGAATTACAAGAGGCTTTGATTGGTGAAGAGCAAGAGGTCTTGCGTATTTACCGCGAGTTATCGGCTCTTGTAAAACAACATAGCAATGATTTGATGGATGCTTGTGAAAAGGTATCCCATATCGAATTTGTATATGGTAAGGCAAGTCTTGCTATTTCTTACAAGGGGGTACCGGCAATCTTAAGTACTGACAGAACCGTTAATCTCATGAGAGCTCGTCACCCATTAATTCCACCAAATATGGTAGTGCCTACAAATATTCAATTAGGTACATCGTACCGTATTTTACTAATTACTGGTTCTAACACAGGTGGTAAAACAGTTTCCCTTAAAACATTGGGCCTGTTGAGCTTGATGAATCAATGTGGCCTATTTATCCCTGCTGATCACGGTTCTATGTTACCAGTATTCCATAATATCTTTGCCGACATTGGAGACGAGCAAAGTATTGAGGCCAGCCTTAGTACGTTCTCTGCTCATATGACACAAGTTATTTCCATCATCAAACATTGTGGTCCTAACGACTTGGTTTTACTGGATGAACTTGGGTCTGGTACTGATCCAGAAGAAGGTAGCGCATTAGCTGTATCTATTCTTGAGTTCTTCCGTAAAAAAGGTGCCCTTATGATGGTAAGTACCCATTATAATGAGCTTAAAAATTATGCTTACCATACGGAAGGTATTGAAAATGGTCACGTAGAGTTTGATGAGCGCACCTTAAAACCTACATATCGGCTCCATATCGGCGTAGCCGGCAGTAGCCATGCGTTAAGCATTGCTGCACGTTTAGGCTTACAAAAGGACATTGTAGAACGCGCAACAGAGTATAAATCTCAATTTGGTAGTCATGAAATGGAAGAAGTTCTTTCCGACTTAAACGAACAACTCCGTAAAGCCTCTGAACGTGAAAGAGCGTTAAAGAAAGAACTTGATGAAACACGTCGTATGCGTGGCCAATTAGAGAAGGAAAAGAAACAGTTTAATGAAAATCGTAAACAAATCTTAGCCAAAGCTCAGGCCGATGCAGAATCCATGAAACGTAGTTTACGCGTTGAAGGGGAAGCGATTATCAAGCAATTGAAAGCGCAATTCTCTGAAACAAATAAGGATAGGCTTCAATCGGCTATTAATGCAGCACGTAAGGGGATTTCTAGTGTTCATGTACCAGAAGCTGCAGTGGATGATGATCGTAAGTCGTTAACCGCAGATGCTATTAAGGTAGGCCAAGCTGTTTATGTTACGTCCTTGCGTTCGTTGGGTACTGTGTTATCTATCAATGGTAACCGTGTAAATGTTGATATTAATGGACTAACAGCTACCGTTAAGGTTAGCGAATTACAATCAACTACACGTGAAGAAGGCAATAAACTAGCACGTGAACAAAAAGCAGCCATGCCTAAGACTAGAAAACGTATGGGTGGCTCCGCCGTACAACGTCAAAAAGAGGTTCGTACTGAAATCAATATTCTTGGCCAAACAGTAGATGAAGCGACCGTTTCTGTAGGTAGATTTATTGACCAAGCTTTGCTTGGTGGTGTTAATCAAGTGCGTATTATTCATGGTAAGGGTACAGGTGCATTACGTGAAGGCGTTCACCAATATTTACGTACCTTGCCTCATGTAGCGCACTTTGAAATAGCCGGTTATGATGAAGGTGGTGCAGGGGCTACAAATGTAGTTCTTAAATAAAAATATAATTTTCAAAATATTGTATATGGAAATAAAAAGGTAGTAAGATCCTAGGGCTTGCTACCTTTTTGTATAGATAATATTTGGATAGTAAATAAGTATAAAAGAAAGGGCGGAACACTGAGTTCCGCCCTTTTAGAAACTACTGTTGAATTAGCGTTCCTTTTTAGACTTTTTATTTTTCGATGAATTTGATTTTTGTTCTGTAACCTCTTCTTTTTGAGGCTTGTCATTACTTTTTATCTTTTCATCTGTTGTTTTGCCTGTATCGTCTTTCTTATCTGCTTTTTCGTCCTTTTTATCTTCTTTTTTAGGTTGTGCCTTTGCAGGATTGACGTAACCTTCAGAGATTGCTGATTGTGCGCTAGCTGGGATAGGGAAGTCAGATGCTGGAGTATTGGCAAGAGCATTGGCCATGAATTGCCCCCACATAACAGCAGGTGTGCTACCACCTGTAATACCGTGTAATGTTTCGGTGCCGTAGTCATCACCAATCCAAACGGCAGCTACTAAATCTGGAGTGTAACCTATGAACCAAGCATCTTTGGAATCATCAGTAGTACCTGTTTTACCTGCTGCAGGACGACCGATGGCTGCATTACCGCCAGTACCGCCATTTATAACAGATTCTAGCATATTAGTTATGATGGCCGCATCTTTTTCATCAATAACGCGTTTTTCTTGGATAGAGTTTTCTTCTACAACTTGGCCGTTGCGATCTACAATTTTAAGGATAGCTGTAGGTTGAACCTTGATACCGCCATTAGCAAGTACACCGTAAGCCTGTACCATATCAAGAGGAGTAACACCATGAGTTAAACCACCAAGTGCTGTCGATAAGTTGTAATCTTGATCAGTTAGAGTAGAGATACCCATTTCTTTAGCAAGATTAATAACTTTAGTCATACCTACTTCATCGGCAACTTTTACAGCTGCTACGTTGCGAGAATGCTGTAATGCGTAGCGATATGTAATATTACCTTCGTAGTCATTTTCATAGTTTTTAGGACTCCAATTACCGAAAGTAACAGGACTGTCCTCAACTATAGAACCAGGAGTTTTACCTGATTGAATAGCTGCTAAGTAAACGAAAGGTTTCATAGTGGAACCAGGTTGACGTTCTGCTTGTGTAGCGCGGTTGAAAGCGTCATCACCGCGACCACCGACCATGGCTACAATGTAACCATTGTGAGGGTTCATAGCTACTATAGCACCTTGTGGTTGAGATAATCCATTTTTATCAGTGTAGTAATTAGGCAAGTTTTGCATTGCTGCAACTGCAGCATTTTGTGCATCCATATCGAGAGTAGTATAGATTTTTAATCCATCTTTATAGATGGCATCATCGCCGTACTTTTCAGAAATTTGAGAAATAACATAGTTAATGAAGTAAGATGCATTAGATTTCTCATGAGCTTGTTCTTGTTTAGCTATCAAACCTAAATCTGCTTGGCGAGCTTCGTCAGCTTGCTCTTGTGTAATATAACCATATTTTACCATTTGGCCCAATACGACGGCTTGACGCTTTTTACTAGCCTCCAAATCATTAAATGGGGAGTAATAGTTAGGGCTTTGTGGTAAACCAGCAATGAGTGCCGCTTGTGCAAGTGTTAACTCACTAGCATCCTTACCAAAATATACATGAGATGCAGATTGTACACCGTAAGCACCTTGACCAAAGTAGATTTGGTTCATATACATTTCAAGGATTTCATCCTTGGTGTAATGTTGTTCAATTTTAAGGGCTAATAAAGCTTCGGAAATTTTACGTTTTAATGTTCTATCTTGAGATAAGAATGCATTACGAGCTAACTGTTGAGTAATTGTGGAACCACCTTCAGATACGCCGCTATGTACAATGTTTACCCATACGGCACGTAAAATACCAATTGGGTCAATACCATGATGCGTATAGAACCGAGAATCTTCTGTAGCTACAAAGGCATTCTGTAAATCTTTTGGTACATCTTTTAGAGGTACTGGTAATCTATTTTCTGTGGAGTGAACCGTAGTAATGAGATTGCCATGCACGTCATAAATCTGAGACGATGCAGAAGGGCGTACATTGGATACATCCGGTAGATTTGATAATGTGGCACTTATGAAACCACAGCCACCACCGGCTACGATGAGTATAAAGAGAAGTGTACAAATCCAAAATAGACGCTTAGGATTTGTTTTCTTCGGTGTAGAACCATTGCCATTTGAGCGGCGATTGGTTCTCGTATTTGAGTTACTACTCATAGAGTCACCTCTTTTTTCTTTTAGTAAATATAACGTAAATTCTATTACGCAGTTATAAATATTATATCATAAATGGTTTAAATCCAATACTATATATAATTGTGAAAGTTTTTAGATAATGGTATACTTAAACAATAGTATTTCTAGGAGGATTATCATGATTAGTGCTCAAGAACAAGTGCGCCAAATTAAACATGGTGTAGCGGATTTAATTAACGAACAAGATCTTGTAAAAAAAATAGAGAAATCCATTAAGGAAAATAAACCACTAGTTGTAAAACTAGGTTTGGATCCAACGGCTCCAGATATTCATTTGGGACATACTGTTCCTCTTCGCAAGCTGCGTTTATTCCAAGAATTTGGTCATCAAGTAGTGATCGTCATCGGTGGCTTCACTGCTCGTATTGGTGATCCTACTGGTAAAAGTGTTACTCGTCCACCATTAACAAAAGAAGAAGTATTGAAAAATGCTGAAACTTATAAGACACAAATCTTCAAGGTATTAGACCCAGAAAAAACAATCGTTCGTGACAATAGTGAATGGTTAGAATCTATGAATTTTGCTGACGTACTTCGTTTGGCTAGCTCTTATACAGTTGCCCGTATGATGGAACGCGATGATTTCAGCAAACGCTTTAAAGAAGGTCGTCCTATTGGCGTGCATGAGTTCATGTACCCATTGATGCAAGGTCACGATTCTGTTGCATTACATGCAGACGTTGAATTTGGTGGCACAGACCAAACTTTTAACCTGTTGATGGGGCGTCATTTACAAGAGTTAGAAGGTCAAGAGCCACAAGTTGTTATTACAATGCCATTGCTTGAAGGCCTTGACGGCATTCAAAAAATGAGTAAATCTTTGGGCAATTACATCGGTATTGATGAAGAACCTAAAGAAATGTATGGTAAAGCAATGTCCATTCCTGATGAATTGATGATGCGTTATTTCATGCTCGTTACAGATATGTCTATTGAAGAGCAAGAGGACATGACAAAGCGTCTTGAATCCGGTGAATTGCATCCGCGTGATGCCAAGATGCAATTAGCACGTACCATTGTTCGCTTGTACCATGGTGAAGAAGCTGCTCTCGAAGCGGAAGAAGAATTTAAACGGGTGTTCCAACAACGCGCCATGCCTACAGATATTCCTGAGTACGCTATGGATGCACCAACAGAACCAATCTTTGTCCCACAATTCTGTACAGATGCTGGTTTAACTGCGTCCAATGGTGAAGCACGTCGATCCATTAAAGCAGGTGCTTTCAAAGTAAACGGTGAAAAATACACGGAAGAAAACCTTAAGCTAGAAGATGGCATGATCATTCAAGTTGGTAAGCGTAAATTTGTAAAAATTAAATTTAACTAATATAAAACTGTGATGAGATAGAAATCTCATCACAGTTTTTTCTGTCTATTTTGTTTATAAGATTATCTATCTACTGAATCTGTTGTTTGTGAAGCAAGAAATTGACTTACAAGTTAATGTATAATGAATATACAAAGACAATATAAAAATAAAATACAAATTTGATACATAAAAGATTTTTACAAATATTGTATAAAATAGATTATAACTTGTGAGAGGACCATTTATGGACAAGAAATTAAGTAACCTTTTATCACAACGAGAACATACTGTTCTTACAGATATTGATGTTATTACGGCGGCAGTAGCCGTGCCTCTATTAGAAATCGATGGAGAAGATCATATGGTGTTTACCGTGCGTAGTAATACATTGCGACGTCAACCCGGTGAAATCAGTTTCCCTGGCGGGCACTGTGAGCCTAATGATAAAAGCGGTGCCCATGCTGCCATGCGTGAATGCTCTGAGGAACTTGGTATAGACTTAGATCAAATTGAACTGCTAGGAAATCTAGACTGTTTAGTATCCGCAATAGGTGTAAAACTATATGCGGTCGCCGTGCGCCTACATACAAGTGATTTAAAACCAAATTCCGATGAAGTAGGTGAGGTATTTACAGTTCCCTTACAATATCTATTAGATATGGAACCGACCGTAGGTCACCTAGACATTGGAACTAAGCCGTTAAAAGATTTTCCATTCCATCTATTAGAAGGATATAATATCGACTGGAAAATTAGACAAAACTATTCCGTCTATTTCTATCCTTATAAACAATACACCATATGGGGACTTACTGGACGAGTGTTGAAGAATTTTTTAGATATATATAGGGATGTTAAATGAAACCTGAATTTGTTCCATGGTTATGGATTATTTATGTGGCTTATGTTTTACATAAGAGATATAAAGAAAATAGTCATTTGGAAAAATATGAAATCATACTTGCTATTATTAGTTTAATATTTGTATGTGGAGGCTATTTTCTTATGATATACTATAATCTTAGTGAAACTGGAATATTTTTTGTCAATTTATTTTTTGTTTTGTTCATGATTTTAATTAAAGTAGTATTTGGAGTGTAAATTTGGAAATATTAAATTGGCTTGGATTTGCTATGCTTCCTATAGGGATAATAATATCAATATTACTGATTTTATTGGGAACAATAAAAGAAGTTAAGTTTGTAAATCCTAGAGTTCCATTAGGACGCTTACTCTTCTTTTTCGGAAGTGGATTTTCTTTTGTAGTAGGAGTTATATCTTTAAAGTATGGCCATAGTGCGTTGTATGCTAATACCTTTAGCGAGGGATTAATATATAATATTCTTGGGTATTCATTTTGTATATATGGTTTTACTTTCTTTTTTATGACAGGTATGAGACGAGCTTCTGATATCGGGATTCCGTATTGGGTATACCCTGTTTTTATAATATTAATTTTATCGAGTAGACTTATAAATAAAGAGATTTCTGAGTTTCTTTTTTTAGGTATGTATATATTTTTACTACAACCAGGAAGAACAAGAGAATAATCATATGTATTTATAACTATATTATTTAATGTAAGATTAAATGTTTGTGGAGTATTATATGTTATAAAAAAGCAATAAAAGCAATATATATTTATTTTATTAGGGTTATTCGTACTTTCCACATTGACCTACTCCATTTATTACAAGATTGATAAAGATAATAAACATGAAACTGCTGAAGCAGTTTTGAATAGATTAGTTGTTGTTTCTAATAGTGAAGATATTAGAATGTCTTATGGTCAGTATAGCCGTGGGGAGTGGGTCCAGTATCTTGATATGAAGGTAAGCCCTGATTATAAAACTGTTATGCCACAAACTCTAGAAACTATTACCTATATTTTTCCTAATAGTAAAGTAGAAAAAATTGAGACTTCAGAGGCTACATTACTATATCGTATTACTTTAGAGGATGGTATTTTATTTGTTAATGGCAGTGATATGAAGCCCGATCAATTAAGATTTATTGTTCATGTGTCAAACTAAAATAGGAGATGATTGTCTATAATTAGGCAATCATTTTTTTGTTGTATATTAATGCCTATATAAATTGACAGATTACAAATTAAGGTATACTATTTATGTGTAAAAGGTTTAATGTGTTGCACTAATTAATCTAGGAGGTTCTCACATGAATCGCGAAACAGCATACGTACTTTGGTTTGATGAATTACAACGTGAAGATGTTAATTTAGTAGGTGGCAAGTCTTCTTCTTTAGGGGAATTGACATCCTCCACTAATGTACCTGTACCTTATGGCTTTGCAACAACTGCTCATGGTTATCGTGAGTTTATGAAAGCTACAGGTTTGGAAGATAAAATCCGGGCTGAGCTTGATGCTTTAGATGATGTAGAAAATTCTGCATTATTGCGCGAAGTGTGTGCTAAGATTCGCCGCATGATTTGTCAGGAAGAAATGCCAAAAGACTTGGCAGATGCTATCCGTCATGCTTATGAAGAACTTGGTAAAAAAGTGAACGAAGAAAATCCGTTTGTAGCTGTTCGTTCTAGTGCAACAGCAGAAGATTTGCCAGATGCAAGCTTCGCAGGCCAACAAGATACGTATTTAAATGTACGCGGTGCTGACGTAATTATCGAAAAAGTAAAAGAATGCTACGCATCTACATTCACAGATCGTGCCACATACTACCGTGTAAAACAAGGTTTTGACCATATGACAGTAGCATTGAGTGCTGCAGTTCAAATGATGGTATTCTCTAAAGCAGCTGGCGTAATGTTTACTGTTGATCTTGTAACAGGCAATGATAACAATATTCTTATTGAAGGCTCTTGGGGTCTTGGTGAATATGTTGTACAAGGTACGGTTACACCAGATAATTTCCGTGTGGATAAAGAAAAGATGGAAATTACGGACCGTATGATTAACGATAAACATGTCCGCCTTGTTCGTAAAGCTGATGGTGACTGCGTTGAAGAAGTGGTTCCAGCCGACGAAGCAAAAAAGCAAGTTATTACAGATGCTCAAGTATTGGAGCTTGCTGAATACGCTAAAGCAATCGAAAAACATTATGGTTGCTACATGGATATGGAATGGGGCGTAGATGAGCGTGACGGTAGAATTTGGATTTTACAAGCTCGTCCAGAAACAGTTTGGTCCCGTAAAGAAAAACCAGAAACAACTGAAAAAGCTAGCACTTTAGATGCGGGCAATCGTGAAATTATTGTAAAAGGTTTACCAGCTTCCCCTGGTAATGCAGCAGGTAAAGCTCACGTAATCATCAACCCTGAGGATATTGACGAGTTTAAAGAAGGGGAAATCCTTGTCACAGCTATGACGGCTCCTGACTGGGTTCCTGCTATGAAAAAGGCAAAAGCTATCGTTACTGATGCTGGCGGTATGACTTGTCATGCGTCTATCGTTAGCCGTGAGCTTGGTATTCCTTGTATCGTAGGTACTAAGAGCCGTAGCCATGAAGCGACTACATCTATTAAAGATGGTCAAATGATTACTGTTGATGCTACAAATGGTATCGTATATGATGGCGTATTAGAAGATATCGTTAAAAAGCCTAAAGCTCAAGTTTCTACAGGGGCAGCAGCTGAATATGTACCTGTAACAGGCACTAAGATTTATATGAATCTAGGCGACCCTGATTTGGCCCAAAAATATGGTGTACTACCATGTGATGGCATCGGCCTCATGCGTGAAGAGTTCATTTGGACAACCTTTATTCATGAACATCCATTGCACCTTATCGAAACAGGGCGCAGTGACTTTGCTGTAAATACATTGGCGGAAGGTATGCGTAAAGTATGCCAAGCATTAGCCCCTCGCCAAGTAGTAGTTCGTTTGAGCGACTTCAAATCTAGTGAATACCGTGACCTTAAAGGTGGCGATAAATATGAACCACATGAATCTAGTGCATTACTTGGCTGGCGTGGCGCATCTCGTTACTATGATCCTAAGTACACACCTGCTTTCAAATTAGAATTAGAAGCAATCAAAAAAGTACGTAACGAATTTGGTTTCAAAAATCTACAAGTTATGATTCCATTCTGCCGTACTGTGGAAGAAGCTGAATTAGTAACTAATTTGATGGCTCAAGAAGGTCTTGCACGTAGCAAAGACTTTAAAGTATGGCTCATGGCTGAGATTCCATCCAATATCATCTTAGCTGATCAATTTAATAAATATGTAGATGGTTATTCTATCGGTTCTAACGATTTGACTATGCTTGTACTCGGTTGTGATCGCGATAACGAAACAGTTCAACATATCTATGATGAACGTAATTTAGCAGTTCGCAGAGCAATTCGTCACCTCATTGAGGTGGCCCATAAAGATGGTAAAACTGTATCCATCTGTGGCCAAGCGCCAAGCGTATACCCTGAACTTTGCGAATTCCTTGTGAAGAGCGGTATCGACTCCATTTCTGTTAACCCAGATGCAGTGGTTAATACTAAGAAAATGGTGGCTCAAATCGAACAACGAATTATGCTCGATGCTATGACTGGTCGTGGTCGTCAAGAATCTGACGAACTAATTTGGTAATAATATAGTTATAGTGAAAGAGGAGGCCTGTGGGTCTCCTCTTTTTCTGAATGGTAACTTAGGATATAATACAAACAGAGATGAAAGGGGGTTACCGTGTGAAACTGTCGAAACGACAAGAACAAATTGCTCAAATCGTTCGCGAAGAAGGTCCTGTAACAGGTAGTGCCATTGCTGAACATTTAGAGGTCACAAGATCTGCGTTGCGCTCAGATTTATCAGTATTGACCATGTTAGGTGTGTTAGATGCACGTCCAAACGTAGGCTATTACTATGTAGGACTTTCAAAGGAAACACAAACGGCTGAGCGATTAAAGTCATTTCTGGTAAGTGATGTATTATCTCAAGCAGTTGTGGTCAATGGGGATACGAGTTTGTATGATACAATTGTCACATTATTTACAGAGGATGTAGGTACCATATTAGTGTGTGATGGCTCATACCTAGTAGGTGTGGTATCTCGAAAAGATTTATTACGCGCCTCTATGGGACAAACAGATTCGCATACCATGCCTATATCTATGATTATGACCCCTGTAAGCAAGGTTATATCGGTGGAGCCTACCGATACTTTGGTAGAGGCTGCACAGAAAATGATAGATTATGAAGTAGATTGTTTACCTGTCGTCGTTCGTGAGGATATAGGTAACAAGAAACGTTTAAAGGTTGTGGGCCGTGTATCAAAAACGACGGTAGCAAAAGTATTTTTAGAATGTAGCATACACTGAGGTTGATAGAATGGCAGAAAAAATTATTTATGCAATATCGGATTCCCTGGGGGAAACTGCTGAGGCTGTAGCGAGAGCTACGGCGAGTCAATATGATAAGGAGCAAATTGAAATTGTCCGTGTTCCCTATATTGATAGTGAAAGCCAAATTGATGAGGTCATAGACGACGCAAAACGTGGGAATCATGTTATTTGCCATACCATTGTGTCTGCGTCTTTACGTAAGTATTTGCATGAGAAGGTGGCTGAATATAATATTCCGGCTGTGGATATCATGGGGCCTGTTCTCGATGCAGTTGGTACTATCGCGACTACTAAACCGCGTATGACAGCAGGTATGGTTCATAAACTCGACCAAGAGTATTTTAAAAAGGTTGAAGCTATTGAGTTTGCCGTGAAATATGACGATGGTAAAAATCCATCTGGTTTTGAAAAGGCCGACATAGTTATTATTGGTGTATCTAGAACTAGTAAGACACCATTGTCCATGTTCTTGGCGTACAAAAAGATTAAAGCCGCAAATTTGCCACTAGTTCCAGAGGTACCGTTGCCAGAGGAATTGTTCAAGATTCCGGCAAAAAAAATCGTGGGCCTTATTATAGATCCATACAAATTAAATAATATTCGTAGTGAACGTTTACGCGCTATCGGTCTTGAAGACGAAGCAAATTATGCATCTATTGAGCGTATTCAATCTGAATTGGATTATGCAAAGGCTATTATGCGTCGTTTGCACTGCCAAGTGTTAGATGTTTCTAATAAATCCATTGAAGAAACGGCTTCCCTTGTTATGCAATTGATTGATAAAAATCGCGCGTCGGAGGGTAAATGAATATACGTGAACAAATAGAGGAGAGGGAGGCTTTGCTTCTGTCTCCCTATGCAGCTAAAAGCCGCGATGCAATCCGTGATATAGAAGAAGAGCCTGATCCACTTAGAACCGCGTTCCAACGCGATCGAGATCGTATCATTCATAGTAAATGTTTTAGACGGTTAAAGCATAAGACACAGGTATATATTGCGCCAGGTGACCATTATCGGACACGCATGACTCATACCCTTGAGGTAGGTCAAATCGGTCGTACTGTAGCTCGTGCATTACGTTTAAATGAGGATCTTGTGGAAGCTATTGCCATGGGTCATGATGTGGGACATACACCATTTGGTCATGTAGGCGAATATGCATTGCGAGATATGGTGGGGCACTTTAATCATAATGAGCAAAGTTTACGCATGGTTGAGGTATTAGAAAGACATGGTGATCATCAAGGACTCAATTTAACCACCGCTGTTCGAGATGGAATCGTAGGTCACACAGGAACTACAATTCCTGTGACCTTGGAAGGTCAAATTATTCGTATTGTAGACCGCATTGCGTATTTATGTCACGATTTTGATGATGCACAGCGAGCAGGTATGTTGACGGCAGAGGCGTTACCTTTTGAAGTGCGCGAACATTTTGGCATGACTCCATCCAGTATGATTACTGCAATGGTAGAGGATATGGTACGGGAATCCTTGGATAAGCCAGCTATATCTATGTCTGCTGATGTGGAAATGACGATGAATCTATTCCGTCAATTTATGTTTAAACATGTATATTTGGCACCAGCTTTAATTCCGGATCGCAAAAAGGCATCCCATGTGGTGAAAAATCTATTTACTCACTTCATGGAACACCCTGATGATATGGAAGGCTGTGAAACAGGTAAAGCGTTTTACTCTACACGTGATGTAGTTGATTATGTAGCAGGCTTAACAGATCAATATGCTATTAAGTTATTTAAGCAATATTATATTCCCAATATTACATTATAAATAACAAAAAAAG
>NZ_GG770199.1:408473-486711 GCF_000163715.1 Veillonella sp. 3_1_44 | reverse complement strand
CTTTTTTTGGGGGCTCTAGAACCCCAAAGAGTACATGTACTTTTTATTTTACGCGCGTGTAACTTTATTAGAACGAAGGCAGCGAGTGCATACGTTTACTTTTTTTGTAGCACCGTCTACAACCGCCCGTACTCTTTGAATGTTCGGTTTCCAAGTTTTTCTTGTGCGAATGTGAGAATGACTCACGTTCATACCGCTAGATGTGGATTTACCACATACTTCGCAAAGGTTTGCCATAGTTTCCACCTCCAAGCTTAATCTATAACATAACAAAAGTATATTATCATAAAGAATAGCTTAAAGCAAGTGTTTTTGTCGTACATATTGCTCTTTTTATGAAATATACTACAATATAAGGTATACTATATATCATATTCTAAGATATAAATGGACTTTTACACAAGGATATACAGAAATTGGATATATCTCATGTGTTTATCGTATATTTAAAGGAGTTTTTATGGATGAACGATTGACGACTATAAAAGGAATTGGTCCTGGTCGCGAGAAACAATTGCATAAATTGGGAATTACTAATGTTACATCCTTATTGACTTACTTCCCTAGAACCTATGAAGACCGCCGTACGATTTATAGTATTGGTGATTTAAAATCAGGTATGACAGGTGGTGTCGTAGGTACTGTTATTGCAGTACAAGAAAAACGCCCTCGCCCTCGATTGTCTATTTTAGAGGTCGTTATTGCAGATGGTACAGGACCTTTGAAGATTGTTTTGTTTAATCAAGGATATAAAAAGAACTTTTACAAAAAAGGACAGCGTATATATGCATATGGTAAGGCTGAGTTTCAATATGGTTACATGCAAATGAATACACCGCAAATGGAAAACTTAGGAGACGGTGGTGAACCAGATCGAGGTATCGTTCCTATTTACGCGCTTGCTGATGGGGTATCTCAGTTTGTGGTTCGTTCAACTGTACGTAATTGGTTCGCAGCTAACCATGAATTGCCAGAGATTTTACCTGTGGAGGTTCGTGAAGATCATCATTATATGAGTCGCTATGATGCTTTTAAGATGATGCATTTCCCAGACTCCTCAGAGCTCTATGAAAAGGCTCGTTATCAATTGGCCTATGAAGAGTTGTTCGTCATGCAAGCTGGTTTAGCTTTGTTGCGAAATAAAGAACAATGCCATAGAGGGTCTAAAATGGGACCAAATGGGGAACTAATGGCTCAGTGTATAGAGAATTTACCGTTTTCTTTAACAGGTGATCAACAACGAGCGTTAGAGGATATTCGTATTGATATGGAAGATGAACGACCTATGCAACGTTTGTTGCAAGGAGATGTAGGCTCTGGTAAAACTATTGTGGCTACCTTGAGTTTATTAAAAGCCATTGAAAATGGGTATCAGGGGGCATTGATGGCCCCTACGGAGATTCTAGCGGCTCAACATTACGAAGGGATACGAACTGTATGTGCTAATTTAGGTATTACCATAGAATTATTAACGGGATCCTCTACGAAAAAAGAGAAAGAATGCATCTATGAGGGCTTAGCAGATGGCAGAATCCAAATGATTATTGGAACGCATGCTCTTATCCAAGAGGGGGTTAATTTCCATAATTTAGGCCTTGTTATCATTGATGAGCAACATCGCTTTGGTGTAGATCAACGGGCGAGATTGCAACAGAAGGGAACATATCCTCATGTACTTATCATGACGGCTACACCAATCCCTCGTACCATGACATTATCCGTATATGGAGATTTAGCAGTATCTTTAATTAAAGAAATGCCACCAGGGCGAAAACCTGTTAAAACATATGCTGTAGATAGTTCTTATAAAGAGAGATTACGCACTTTCTTTGGTAAGGAAATGGCGGAAGGGCGTCAGGTCTACGTGGTGTGCCCTCTTGTAGAAGAATCCGAAAAATTAGACTTGCAAGCTGCTGAGGAATTGTATCTAGAATTAAAAGAGTACTTTTATAAGGCCTATGAAGTGGGCCTCGTTCACGGTCGTATGAAGCCGAGTGAAAAAGATGAAGTGATGAATGCCTTCCATAGGGGTGAAATTTTATTACTTGTTTCCACAACAGTTATAGAAGTGGGTGTTAATGTGCCAAATGCGACCATTATGTGCGTTGAAGGGGCAGAACGATTTGGCCTGTCTCAGCTACATCAGCTGCGGGGCCGTGTAGGTCGTGGCGCTCATCAGTCCTATTGCATTCTTGTTAGTGATTCTAAAAATGATGTAAGTCAAGAGCGTTTAAAGTTGATGGAACAAATCCAGGATGGATTTGAGCTTGCAGAGCAAGATTTATTGATTCGTGGATCTGGTCAATTGTTTGGATTAGCTCAATCAGGACTACCTGATTTGCGCGTTGCTAATATCATCAAAGATATTGAGATTTTAGTAAAGGCTCGCAAGGATGTGCTAGATTTTGCAAATCAATTCGGAATAGAAAAATTAGAATCTATCATGAAAGAAGAATTAGAAAAAAGATTTGGTGAAAAATTTCTAAGAATATTGTATAATTAAGAGGTAGGATTAATAAGTATATAAGCATCGATAATATTAGATTTTATCTGTTTTTTTTCCTTGTTTATATGTCCTTCATACCGTATAATAGAACAAACAATTTATTTCATTTTTTCATCTATGGAGGTTAATATGCCAATTATTCATGTAGAGCTCGTCGAAGGGCGTACAAAAGAACAAAAGAAACAATTAGGTGAAGCAATTACAAAGGCTGCGGTTGATATCGTAAATGTTCCTGCTGATGCAGTAAAAGTTATCTTCGTAGATATGAAAAAAGACGATTATATGGAAGGCGGCATTTTGCGGTCTGAACGCTAAGGCTACGACTGACCGCCTAGTCCATAGGGACTAGGCGGGTCGTAGTTTTGTTTTATTATACGGAAAGGAAAGAAATATGAGAGACGATAAATTCGGTATGCGTGGACTAACTTTTGATGATGTATTATTAATACCAGCAGCTTCGGATATACTGCCTAATCAAGTAGAGTTAAAAACTCAATTAACTCGTGATATTACATTAAATATTCCTATGATTAGTTCTGGGATGGATACGGTTACTGAATCACGGATGGCGATTGCAATGGCTCGTGAAGGAGGTCTTGGCGTTATCCACAAAAATATGTCTATTGAAGAGCAAGCTCATGAAGTTGACAAGGTAAAACGCTCTGAACACGGTGTTATCGTTGATCCTATTTTCTTAAGCCCTCAAAATTTACTATCCGATGCAGCAGAACTTATGGAAAAATATAAAATTTCTGGTGTACCTATCACAGAACATGGTAAACTAGTAGGAATCATTACAAATCGCGATATGCGTTTTGAAACTGATTTAAGCCGACAAATTGGGGAATGTATGACAAAAGATTCCCTAGTTACTGCACCGGAAGGTACATCTCTTGAAGCGGCGAAAGCTATCTTAAGCGAACATCGTATTGAAAAATTACCTCTTGTAGATGGCGACGGTAACTTAAAAGGCTTAATTACGATTAAAGATATTGAAAAAGCGACTAAATATCCAAATGCAGCAAAGGATGGTAGTGGCCGATTATTAGTTGGTGCTGCAGTAGGTGTTTCTCAAGATTTGTATGATAGACTTGATGCGCTTGTATCTGCTAAAGCTGACGTAATTATTGTTGATACTGCCCATGGGCATTCTGCAGGTGTTCTTCGTACGTTGAAGGACATTAAACAAGCGTATCCTCACATTCCTGTAATTGCAGGTAATGTGGCAACTGCAGCAGGCACTGAGGCTCTTATCGAAGCCGGAGCTGATGCAGTTAAGGTTGGTATAGGACCTGGTTCTATTTGTACAACTCGTGTCATTGCTGGCATTGGGGTACCTCAAATCACAGCAGTCTATGAGTCTGCTCAAGTGGGGCGTCGCTATGGAGTTCCTATCATTGCTGATGGGGGGATTAAATATTCTGGAGATATTGCTAAAGCTATTGCGGCTGGTGCTAATGTAGTTATGATGGGTAATATTTTAGCGGGTACTGATGAAAGCCCTGGAGAAACAGTGATTTATCAAGGCCGTTCTTATAAAGTATATCGAGGCATGGGTAGTCTAGGGGCTATGAAACTCGGTAGTAAAGATCGATATTTCCAAACAGAAGCTAAGAAATTAGTTCCTGAAGGTATAGAAGGTCGTGTACCATATAAAGGTATGCTGGCCGATACAATTTTCCAAATGGTTGGTGGTTTGCGTGCAAGTATGGGGTATTGTGGATGTCATAACATCCAAGAAATGATTGAAAACACTCAATTCATTCAAATTACAGCGGCTGGTTTGAAAGAAAGTCATCCGCATGATGTAAGCATTACCGTTGAAGCACCAAATTATAGTGGTTGATAATGGAGTATTACATTGAATAAACGTATTTCTGTTTTATCTGTGCCTATCGATTGTGTCACAATGGATGAGGCAGTCCAACGTATTTTACAATTAACTGAACAGCCGGGGCTACATTTAGTAGCAACGGCTAATGCAGAAATGGTTATGTTGGCTAATGAAAATCCTACATTGCACTCCATATTGAATAATGCTAGTCTCGTCGTTCCCGATGGGGCTGGCATTTTGTGGGCTGCAGAGCGTCAAGGAGAACATGTGCCTGAACGCGTAACAGGTGTAGACGTAACTATGGAATTGTTTAAAGTTGCGGCGACTCATCAAATTCCTGTATACTGCTTGGGGGCGGCACCTGGTGTTGCTCAACGAGCGATTGGTAATGTATCTGCTCAGGTAGGTGCATTAAATATAGCAGGAATTCATGACGGATTCTTTGATAGTGCAGAGGAACAAGAAATCATTAAATCTATAGCTGAATCTAAGGCAAAATTGGTATTTGTTGCCTTAGGTGTGCCAAAGCAAGAACAATGGATTGCAGAAAAGTTGAGTCACCTCGATGGCGTAGTTGCCATTGGAATTGGTGGTTCCTTTGATGTCTTGGCAGGTAATATTCCTCGGGCCCCAGAATGGATGCAACGAAATCGACTTGAATGGTTGTATCGATTATATTTAGAACCTCAACGGATTGGCCGTATGTTGGCTATTCCAAAGTTTATGTGGACCGTTATTAGAAATAAATAGAGGAGTGTTGAATCGTGCCTACAGGACCAATAATTAAGGAAGGGTTTCCTCTGATAGGAGCTATGCTCATTATCACTGTGGTGTTAGGATATTTAGGACATTATGTAATTGCGATTATTTCATTTATTCTGGCATTATTTTTCGTCAATTTCTTTAGAAATCCTAAACGTGTAATCCCTCAAGATCCAGATTTGATTTTATCCCCAGCGGACGGTAAAATCATGGATATTACTGATGTATACGAAGATATTTACTTACATAAAGAGTGTAAAAAAGTAACTATTTTCTTATCTGTTTTTGACGTGCATGCTAATCGTGCGCCTATTGATGGTAAAATTACGTACCGTCACTATACGATGGGTAGTTTCCTACCAGCATTCAAAGATGATGTAGGTTTTGAAAATGAACGTCATACTATTTGTATTGAAAATGATCGTACTTCCGTATTAGTAACGCAAATTGCGGGCCTTTTAGCAAGACGTATCGTATCTTGGACAGACCTAGATAGTGTACTTGAACGCGGTCAGTTGTACGGGATGATTAAGTTCGGTTCCTGTACTGAGCTCTATATGGATAAGGATGTAGAGTTGTTCGTGGAAAAAGGTCAACATATTACAGGCGGTGATACTGTTATCGGGAGGTTACGACATGAATAAATCTATTATTCCAAATTTATTTACTAGTGCAAATTTAGCATTTGGTGTTCTTGGTATTACGTTGTCTGCTACAAATAATACCTTCTGCGCAGCTATATGTATATTATTGTCTCTAGTAGCAGATGGGTTAGATGGTCGTGTAGCAAGAGCTTTAAACGTTGCAGGACCAATGGGCCGGGAACTTGATTCTCTGTCTGATGTAGTGGGATTTGGTGTAGCGCCTGCCTATATGCTTTATATGAAAGAATTAAATGGTTTAGGATGGATTGCATATGTGCCACTATTAGCTTTTGCAGTGCTTGGTGCATTTCGTTTAGCGCGATTTAATATTAAAACTGACGAAGTTCATGGCTATTTTGAAGGTTTACCAATTCCAGCCGCTGGATGTTTAGCGGCGACTTACGTATTGTGTGGCGTATCGGTACCTCAATTTGTGTTGGTAGTTTGTATGATTGGTATAGGTCTCCTTATGGTTAGTGAAGTTAAATATCCCGATTTTAAAGGTAAAAGTGAGATTTATATCAATAAACTTTCTATTGTACTCACAGCCATATTTGTTGTAGCTTGTCTCGTGTATGATTGGCATACATGGGCCGTTATGATTTTTGCTGGCTATGTAATGTTTGGACTTATTAACGGGGCTTTAAATATAGTGCGTAAATAGATGTGTGGAGGAGAATAGTATGAATTACCTACTGGATCTATTACTGATTCCTATGCAGGTAATAATCGTAATTTATACGGTTTATTATTTTATACTCGCTGTCGTAGGTATGTGGCGATCGCGAGTACATAAAAATTATACCCCTAAAAATTCCTTTGCCATCGTTGTATGCGCTCATAATGAGGAAGCTGTTGTTGGTGAGTTAGTTAAAAACTTACGTGGCCTAGATTATCCAGATGATCTGTACGATATTTTTGTAGTTGCCGATAACTGTACAGATAAGACTGCGGAAGTAGCAAGTGCTGCTGGCGCTAATGTACATGTACGTGAAAATAAACAAGAAATAGGTAAAGGTTATGCCATGGGGTGGATGTTTGATCGGGTAGAACAAATGGATCGGAAATATGATGCATTTCTGATTTTTGATGCCGATAATTTAGTACATCCTCAATTTATGTTAGAAATGAATGATCATCTTGAAAAAGGTGAGTCTGTAATTCAAGGTTACTTGAACTCTAAAAATCCAACTGACTCTTGGGTAGCCGGTACGTTCTCTATCGCCTTTTGGATGGTTAACCATATGTGGCATTTAGCAAAATATCGTCTTGGATTATCTACGGCCTTAGGTGGTACAGGCATGTGTATTCGTACATCTATTATTCGCGAATACGGTTGGGATTGCAATAGCTTAACCGAAGATATGGAATTTTCCATGAAACTATTGACTCATGGTATCCGTACTTGTTGGGGGCATGATGCTATCGTATATGATGAAAAGGTTACGACTATGATGGCTTCTTGCAGACAGCGTTTACGATGGGCTCAGGGGCAATTTGACTGTGCGGGTCGATATATTCCTAAATTATTTGCTATTGGTATCAAAACAGGGAATATTATGATTTTGGATGGTATATTCCAAGTGAGTCAACCTTATTTCTTATTGTTGACAACCGTATACTTGGTGTTATCCTACATCAATGCGTATACTCCAATTTATACAAATATTTTGTATCAAATTATGCCTATGTCTGTATGGACAATTATAGGTGTTGGTCAATATCTATTCCCATTAATTGTATTGTTGAAAATCAAGGTACCACCAAAGATTTGGTTCTACTATTTACTATATCCATTATTTGTTTACTCTTGGATTCCAGTAAATATTTTAGGGTGGTTCCGCCGTCATAATAAGGTATGGTCTCATACAGTCCATACGAGAGCTGTGGGCTTAGATGATGTTAAATTAACACGTATGGGCAATATGAATAAGAATGAAAAATAGAATCTGTAGGAGTGACTATGCATATTTTAATGTGTAATGACGATGGCATTTTAGCAGATGGTTTACGTCATCTTGCATCGTATTTAAGTCAATATTATAGAATTACCGTTGTAGCACCTGCTAATGAGCAAAGTGCTAAATCCCATGCATTGACAACCGAGGTTCCATTGAAATTAGATGCTTGCAATGGCGAGGATGAAAATCCTCGCCTTTATGCTCTAACGGGAACGCCGTCCGATTGCATGAAGTTCGGTCTCAGTTATTTATTGACTGATGATATGCCAGATCTTGTAATTTCTGGAATTAATCATGGATTTAATTTAGGCTCTGATGTATTGTATTCCGGCACTGTTTCGGCAGCTATGGAAAGTGGGTTTTACGGTATTCCCGGTTTAGCATTATCTGTTGAGAGATATTCTGTTGAACGGGGAGACGAGATGCATCCATTTATACATGAATTGATTGAGAAAATTTATGTGGCGGGCCAGTTTAGCGGTTTACTAAATGTGAACTTCCCATTACGTGGTACATGTGATTGGGACCATTTTAAAATGGTGAGCCAAGGCTTACAAACCTACAGTAATATTATCGAAGCTCGCATTAATTCAAGAGGACAGGATTATTATTGGTTAGCTGGTGAGCTAGACTATGGTGCTGAAAGTGTTCCTACAGATGTAGAATTTGCCCGTAAAGGCTATATTACAGGTGTCGCACTCACATGGAAACAACAATGTGATACGGATATGAAAAGGGTTCAAAATATTTTAGATGAAATATAAAAAATATGTTGACATTGCTTAGGGATGTCTGTATAATAACAAATGTTCCGATACGCCGGAGTGGCGGAATGGCAGACGCACTTGACTCAAAATCAAGCGGGTAACACCGTGTGGGTTCAAGTCCCACCTCCGGCACCAACATTAGGCGGTAAGACTTTTGTCTTACCGCCTATTTTTATATTTATGAATTTATATACTATAATATACATTATTAATTTCATGAGGTGATAGTATGGATCAAGGTGTAATTGATTATATTACAAATATCTTTGATATTCCTAAACTTACTCAACAGGTTAGCTCTGTACAGATGCCATTGCCATTATCTCGCTTGGCAGAAATACCATTAGATGGATCTGTAAATCAGTGCCAAGGATTTTGTTATAATTCTAAAAAAGACGTTTTTGCTTTAGCTTGTATTAATTCAGATAATACGAAGCAAATTATTTATGAAATTAATCCAAAAACTTTTACTGTTGTTGCAAAATATGAGTATAGTTATAAAAGTTTATTAGGTCATATGAATACCTTAACTTATAATTCTGTCAATAATCGTTACTATACAACAAATGCTGTTGTAAATGGATATAACCTTACTCCTATTGAAGCGGATAGCATGATTGTTGAAGCACCGATTAAACTAAAAGAGAAAGTTTTTAATTTTGCATATGATAAAGTACGCAATGAATATGTATCAATTGTGCCTTTAACAAACTCTGAACGGACAATTAATTATTACGACTCCAATTTTAATCGTATTCGTTCTTATAAAATTGATGCTAATCATACAAACTTAAATAATAACGGTGCTTACGCAACTAATGGAAATACTTTATTTACAACGTTGACAACCTTTGTATACGTCGATGAAGAGGGAGTTGTTAAAAATATTAGCCCTTATGCTTCTGGAATGGAAGTAGAAGACATGGATTGTCGAAATGGTCAAATGTATATGGCGGTCAATCGCAAAGGTAAAGTTGAAATTTATAGTTTGTCTAGCCTACCATTTTCGGTAAATGTCTAGATACTACTTATGTTTTAATCCCCTTTATGAGTGTATAATAATAGTATTAGAGTATTTTAGGAGCTATTATGAAATTAGGGAATGATATTATAGAGATTGACCGTATACGTCAAGCTATAGAGAAATCAAGTTCATTTAAAGTGCGCGTTTATACGATTCATGAGATTGAATATTGTAAAAGTCGGAATAAAGGATGCTACGAATCCTTTGCAGGTATATATGCTGCAAAAGAGGCTTTTATTAAAGCTTTAGGTACAGGGATGAGGCATGGATCATGGCAAGATATAGAGATTTATCATGATGAATGGGGCGCACCCTTAATTCGTTTACAAGATACTTTCAAAGATATTTACGAAACATCAGGTTATACTGATATTCATGTATCGATTAGTCATTGCAAGGATTATGCAATGAGTACAGTTATACTTGAAGGAGCATAAGATGAATATTTTAACTACAGAAGATGCTCGATTTATAGATCGAGAGGTTCCTAAGCAATTAGGAATTTCTTTAGAAATCCTCATGGAAAATGCTGGACGTGGTATCGTAGATGCCTTATGGGGAGAGTACGATTTATTTTCCCTGAATAATGGCCGTTCCATAAATAGTTTTGTTTTATTTATATGTGGTACGGGTAATAATGGGGCAGATGGCCTTGTAGCAGCTCGCCATTTTATGGAGCAAGGCGTACCAGTACAAATTGTACTAGTGGGAAATACAAACAAATGTAGTGATCTTTTTGCAGTGCAAATTGAGCGCTGCAAAGCTATGGGATGTATCATCGATATGTATGATGAATTCAATGATTGGTCCAACGTAGCCATCGCTGTGGAAGGCATCATGGGAACGGGCTTTACTGGAAGGTTAAGAGAGGTGACCATCGATATATTGAATGATATTGATACTATGCGTAGTCAGTATAATTTTGATTTGTGGGCTATTGATGTACCTGCAGGTTTGGATGCTACTACTGGTCATGTAGCAGAAGGCACACTGACCTATGATTATACTGTTACTTTTGGAGCTATCAAACAAGGTTTGTTATTATATTCCGGAAAGGCTATAGGAGGAACCGCTGTGGTTGCTCCATTGGGTGCTCCTTGGCAGCAGGTACTGGGTGAACGTGTTAGAACTATAACCATTGATTCTGATTTAGCCGAAAAAATTATCAACTATCGTACCCCAATGGCGCATAAAGGTGTCAATGGAAACACTTTAATTATTGGTGGTTCAAATGATATGATAGGAGCCCCTATTTTGGCTGCTGAAGCGGCAGTTCATAGTGGTGCTGGTAAAGTAACATTAGCTGTACCCAAAATAATTAAACAGATTGTACAAAGCCGTGTCATACCTGAGGTGATGGTTACTTCCACAGAGACTAATAAAGAACTTTTTGATTGTCGCCAAGTTGTTGCTATGGGACCTGGTTTAGGTCGCACCCGTGAAATCTGTGATTTAGTGGATCATATTTTAGATGCTTATGAAGGAGCATTAGTACTAGATGCTGATGCTTTGTATGCATTGGGACATGTTGGTTGTGTTAATAAAGATGCTTTGCGAGATGGTGATATTGAGTCTGCATATACAGTGGAAAGAGAACTTCCATTTTGTGTCATGACACCGCATTTAGGTGAATTTAGTAGACTTATTGATTTACCTATTAAATGGATTGAGCGTCATTATATCACGTTGGCTAGAGAATTTGCTAAGGCTCATCAAGTTATTCTTGTACTAAAAGGAATTCCTTCAATTGTGGCATTACCTGATGGAACAGTGTATGTAAATACTATCGGTAATGCGGGCATGGGTACTGGCGGTATGGGAGATGTGCTGACTGGTGTAATTGCTGGTTTTATAAGTCAGGGTTATTCACTACAAGATAGTGCTGTTCTCGGTGTATATGTACATAGTCGTAGTGCAGATATTCTGAATGAAACAAAGAGTTGGGGTTATACTCCGAGTGATGTCAGTACTTCTTTAGGTTGTGTTATTAGTGAATTGTTGGGAGATTATGAATGACAAATAGAATACAACGATTTATAGTTTTCTTGCTAGTATTATGTATTCCTATCTTCGCCATTGCAGGATGCACAAATAATGATGTAGCAAACGCAGCAAATCAAGTAACTACTAACGCTAATGGGACTTACTCAATCGATACTAAAACGACTACCCCTGAAGGTAAGCTAGATGTATATATGCTAGATATTGGTCAGGGGGATGCTATATTGCTTAAGGTAGGCGATGAGTATAACATGATTGATACTGGTGATATAGAACATCGTGAAAATATTGTGGCCCAACTTAAAGCTATGGGTGTAACGAAGTTAAAAAATATTATTATCACGCATCCTCATGCTGATCATATGGGTGGTTTTTATGCTATTGCAAAGGCTATGCCTATTGAACATGTATATGATGATGGTATTGCCGTTGATAATAATATGTACAAAACCTATGAAAAATGGATTGAGAAAAATAAAATTCAACGAACTACTTTGAGAAGTGGAGATGTAGTTGATTTTGGACATGGTGCTGTCTTTGTAGTATATGCTCCTTGGGTTGAACCTTTGACTGATAAAAAAGGAGAGACAGATCTTAATAATAATTCTATTGTAGGTAAATTAATCTTCGGTAAATTTTCTATGCTCTTTACGGGTGATGCTGAATTACAAGAAGAGAAAAAACTTATAAAAGAGCAGAATTCCAGATTGTTTTCTCGTATTCTTAAGGTAGGTCATCACGGTTCTCGTACAAGTAGCTCTGAAGATTTTTTGAAATCTATTAAGCCTGAAAGTGCATTAATTTCAAATGGCATGTATAATAAGTATGGTCATCCTCACGATGTGACATTACGTCGTTTACAGGAAAATAATATTGCTATTTACCGTACAGATACGATGGGGCGTATTCATATTAGTACGGATGGGAATGAATGGCAAATTACAACTGAACGTTAGTTTTGATTACTTATACAAAAAATAATTTTATGAAACTGTTTTTTGTGTATTCTGTATAAGGTCTTTATATAGTAATATGTGTAATCGGCATACTAATCTTCATGTTTGTATGAAATAATCTATTTATAATCTAACATTAGTTTATGGATAGATTGGAACGATGAGATTTTGATAGATAAAAATATCATCGACTCATCTCTATGGTTTGGACACTATGTATGTCAGTTAGATTGGAGTGAATGTATTGCGTAAACTATTTTTAATGTGCCTTGCAGTCTTGATGGCGATACCTTTATTATTGACTCAAGCAAAGGCAGCTAATTTGGAAGATGCTCGATGGGTGACTAGAACAGATGCACCTGTACCATATGTTCGTATTGTTATGGACTTATCGGCACCTATAAAGGCATCTGCATCAATTAGCAAAGATGGGAAAACTACGACTGTTACTTTAAAGAATACAAAGCTAAAGACGGCTAAAGAGAACATTTCTATGGACTCAGCTATTGCTAGCTCTGCTAAACTTTCACAAGATGGCAGAGACGTTAAAGTAACAATCAAGACACCTTCATCTATTGATACTAGTGATGTAAAGGTTTTTTCCTTGAAAAAGGATACGGTTAATAAGAAACCGTATCGTATCGTTGTTGATGTTCAGAAAAAAGGTGCTGTAGCTAAGCCTGCTTACTATGGTAAAAAGCCATCTCAATCTGCGCATCCAGCAAAAAATGTACCTACAGGATCTGGCAAATACTCTACTAGCGGTGGTTTATCTGGCAAAACAATTACTATTGACCCAGGACATGGTGGTAGTGATTCTGGTGCTATTGGACCTCACGGTGTACAAGAGAAAAACATTACACTACCGATTTCCATGTATTTGAAAAAATCTTTAGAAAATCGTGGTGCTAAAGTGCTTATGACTCGAACTACTGATGTAGATGTATATGGCCCTAATGCAAGCGGTGTTGATGAATTGGGGGCTCGTGTTAACGTGGCTAACCGTAGTAATTCTGATGCTCTTGTAAGCGTTCATATCAACGCATTTAATAATCCTAGCGTTGGTGGTATTGCAACATATTACTATAGCAAAACCGGTAACGATGCTCGATTGGCACAAAAGGTACAATCTCAAATTGCTAACACACCTGGTTTCAATGGTGATCGTGGCATTCAAGAAGGTAACTTATACGTGTTGAGACATTCTAATATGCCTGCAATTCTTGTAGAGCTTGGTTTTATTTCTAACCCTAATGAGGAACGTGTGCTACAATCTCCTCAAACTCAAGAAGACTTTGCTAACCGCATTGCAAATGGTATTGCTAATTACTTTGGAGGTTAATCGATGAAATTACGTAAACAAGTTCTATCGATTCTCTGTGTAGGTATGCTGGCATTTGTAGTGGGTTGTACACATGAACAAGCTCCTACAACAGGTAAAAGTGAACCTACGCAAGAGACGAAAGTCAATAAGGATGCAGAAACAAGTAAAGTATCTCAAGAAAAGGTTAAGATGGCCTTCTTTGTTCCTACAGAGGATGGTTCTGGGGTAAAACAAACTACCGTTGAGATAGAGGCGAATAAAGTTACGCCTAAAGCAGCTCTTTTAGCAATGTTAAATGCCGATAGAGCACAAAAATACCCAGTCTTCTCTAAGGATATTGAAATTACATCTGTTACTGTAAAAGATGGTATTGCTTCTGTTGAAGTAAATGATGCATTCGTAAAGGGTAATGGCGGAGACTTAACTGTTAAATTACAAATGGCTGCTATTGTAAATACATTGACATCCTTTGATAATATTAATGGTGTTCTATTTGTCAATAATGGTAAAAAGGTGCCAACTGTAGGTTCCTTTGATACTAAAGAACCTGTTAAGAGAATGACGAATCTAATTAAAAAATAATTCTTTTAAAGACATTTATAGCAGATAGTTGTTATATCAACTATCTGCTATTTTTGTTGTCTTTTATATATGTTACAATACAATAAGTAATAAACGGAAACTAGGTGATCAGATGCAATTAAAAGATGTAGGGGAATTTAATTTCATTCGCCAAATTCAAGATAACACAATATATAATCCTAATACTGTAGTGTATGGTATTGGTGATGATTGTGCTATTTATAAAGCAGAACAAAATACAGAGCAATTGATAAGCACTGACACAATGGTGGAAGGTGTTCATTTTAGCTTTCACTATATGATGCCCTATGATGTTGGGTATCGCCTTATGACGGCTAATTTAAGTGATGTTGCGGCTATGGGTGGCATTCCTAGACAAATTGTATTATCTGTAGCCGTACCAGACCATGTTGATACAGTCATTCTTGATGAAATTTATAGGGGAATTAAAGATCAATGTATGCGATATCAACTCAATATATTGGGTGGAGATACGGTACGTACAGAAGGGCCCATGGTTTGGACTGTAACAATTATCGGAGAGGTTCCTAAAGGCACTGCGGTTATGCGAAGTGGTGCGAAAGTAGGAGATGTTGTAGGTGTTACAAACTATGTAGGTTATGCAGCTACAGGCTTAGGAGCGTTATCATATAATTTAGTAGGCTATGATATGACCAAAGTGGGGCATCAACGTCCCGAACCACAGATTGAATTGGGGCAAAAATTGCGACGACTTGGTATCCATAGTATGAATGATATTAGCGATGGACTAGGAAGTGAATTGAATGAAATCGCTGTAGCTAGTAATGTTTCCATTGTATTTGAAGAACAAGCAATCCCTCTACACGAGGAGACTTACGAATTAGCTAAGCATTTACAAACTAATCCAGTAGATTATGCTTTGTATGGTGGAGAAGACTTTCAGTTAGTCTTTACGGCGCCAAAATCACTACTTTCGGAATTGGAAAAGCTATCAGGCATTACGTTGATTGGAGAAGTTTTATCTGGCCCACCACGGGTTCAAATGGTAACATCTGATAAAACGATTAAGACTGTAGAAGCGAAAGGATATAATCATTTTCATGAAGGATAAGGTACAGGTTCATTTAAAGACTTATACAGTAGAAGATACACAACAATTTGGTAAATTATTAGGTGCATGGGTTAAACAGAATGGGGACCCTCTTTGTATAGCACTAGTTGGTGACTTGGGGACAGGAAAAACACATTTGTCGCAAGGAATTGCAAAGGGCTTTGGGGTTACTGAAGAAATTACAAGTCCTACCTTTGCCATCATGAATACCTATGATGTGAATCGAAATCATTTATATCATTTTGACGTATATCGCTTGGAAGATATTAGTGAACTGGAAAATATTGGCTTTTATGAGTATACAGAAGATTGCGTATCCATTGTAGAATGGGCTGATAAATTTCCTCATGAATTGCCTGATGAAACACTATGGATTTATTTAACGCGCATTGATGATACAAGCCGATCCATTACATTAGTTAGTGATTACCTTACACCGGATGATTTAGTAGAAATAGGAGGCCCATATGTGGTTGGGAATTGAGACGAGCTCACTTGTGTCGAGTGTGGCTTTAATGGATGAAAGTTGCCTAATTGGGGAATTGACCATTCAAGCTGGATTGACTCATTCTGAGCAGTTGGTACCTCATATTGATATGTTATTACGGACCTGTCAAGTTGAAAAAAGTGAATTAAAAGGGATTATGGTTAGCATTGGACCCGGTTCTTTTACAGGGTTACGGATTGGTATGGGGACCGCTAAAGCTATGGCTTATGCCTTACAAATTCCTTTATATGGTGTAATGACCATGGATAGTTTAGCTCGTAATGTAGCTTATACAGACCGCACGATTTGTACTATTATCGATGCTCAGAAAAAACATGTTTATGCAGGTATCTACAAATATGATGATAATGAATTGGTTTGTAAAGAGGAACCTTTTGTCATTGCTGCTAATGATTTATTAGATCGACTCCGAGCATCTGAAGAACATGTAGTGTTCCTTGGGGATGGCGTTAAGCGAATAGAAAAGCTATTAGATGAAAGTGATACAAATTTAACAATTTTAGATATCTCGCAACGTATTCCAAAAGCTAGTTCTCTATTACTGGCTGGCCGTAGATTGGTAGACTCTGAAGAGAGTTCTGATCCTATGGATATGGTTCCTTATTATATTCGACGCTCAGAAGCAGAAGTGTTATGGGAAGAACGCCATAAGGATAATCCTGAAATGTTGAACCAAAATCCTGCAGTTATAGTTACTGAGGCAGCGGGAGTCGAATAATGGAGATTCGTTTGGCTACAATAGATGATGCTCAAGCTATCTATGCTATTGAACAACAGTCTTTTTCTGTTCCTTGGAGTTTAGAATCTGTTCTCGTTGAGTTAGAAGGGGCATCAAATAAATTATATATGGTAATTTGTGAGGAGAACAAAATTGTTGGATATGCAGGTGCTTGGCTTGTATACGATGAAGGTCAAATCACGAATATCGCTATTATTCCTTCCGCACGAGGTAAGGGATATGGATCAAAACTTACCAAGCAATTAATAGATGAATGTCTTACGAGAGGTATGAAAGAAATTTTCTTAGAGGTGCGCATATCTAATTTAGCAGCATTGGCTATGTATAGAAATTTAGGATTTTCTGTAAAAGGAATTCGTAAAGATTATTATTCAGAGCCTACGGAAGATGCTTATATTATGTCTCTCGTTTCAGAGGAAATAGAATGAGTATATACACATTAGCCTTGGAAAGTAGCTGTGATGAAACCTCTGCTTCTGTCCTTAAGGACGGGCGCACCGTTTTGTCTAATGTTATTTCAAGCCAAGTACCAATACATAGAAAATTTGGTGGCGTTGTACCTGAAATTGCATCACGTCATCATATAGAACAAGTTATACCTGTTATAGACCAAGCATTACGTGATGCGAATGTGACTCTACAAGATATCAATCATATTGGTGTTACGTATGGGCCAGGTCTTGTAGGGGCTTTATTAGTTGGTGTAGCTGCTGCAAAAGGGTTATCCTTTGCTACAGGGATTCCCTTGGTGCCAGTGCACCATATGGAAGGTCATATTTTTGCTAACTTTTTAGCTAATCCAGAACTGGAGCCTCCGTTTTTAAGTCTCGTTGTATCTGGTGGTCATACCATGTTAGTACATGTAAAAGGATATGAAGAATTTGATGTTCTTGGTCAAACACGAGATGACGCAGCTGGCGAGGCTTTTGATAAGATTGCACGGGTTATGGGATTCCCTTATCCAGGGGGCCCTCATATCGATGCCCTTGCCGTTGAAGGGAATCCAGAGGCTATTGAATTTCCAAAGGCTTTAAGTGAACCAGGTAATTTTGAATTTAGCTTTAGTGGTTTGAAATCCGCAGTTTTAAACTATTTAAATAGTAAGCAACAAAAGAATGAGCCTATCAATCAAGCTGATGTGGCTGCATCGTTTCAAAAGGCCATCGTAGATGTGTTAGTAGAAAAGACGAAAGATGCCGCACATACTTTAGGTGAAAGTCGTATTACTATTGCTGGCGGTGTATCAGCTAATAAAGGATTACAAAAGGCTTTAGAAGCTATGTGTGTAGAAGAAGGCTTTACTTATTACAAACCACATAAAATATTGTCTACTGATAATGCAGCCATGATTGGATGTCGAGCTTATTATATGGCGCAGGCCGGAAAATTTGGTGATTTAACATTGAATGCAAAGCCCAGTGTTGAAATTGGATACGTATCTTGGAAAGAGGAGTAATCGTGGATATTGGTCAAGATATTTTAAATAGAACACCATTAGGACCATTACAAACCTCATTACTTGAGCATATTAGTAAACTCATATCCTTTGGCGAGTCTTTAACTCGTCAAAGGATACAGATTTTTACACCCCTACTAGAGACAGGACAAGGTGAGAGATCACAACAATGTGCAGATATGCTATGTATAGAACGCAGTGATCAAGGGATTACTACACGTCAATTAAAAGGCAGTCATACGTGGCATGCTATGATGAAAGATGGTCAACCACTTATCGGGTTAGATGACAAGCAGCGTCAACATGTCTTTCCTATCGTAGACAACGGAGGTCGTATTATTGGGGGGATATCTTTTACATTATCACCATCTATTAAGGCAGAACAATATGAGCAAGAATACCTTTTGTCTGATACGATGCAACGTCTTATGCTGACGGCTACCGATGAACAAATAGTGTCTTACGAACCCATGTCCTATTTTGATGGTTTAATTATTTTCGACGACACTTATAAAATACTGTATGCTAACGATGCAGCTATGAAGTTAGTAGATGTATTAGGCTTTGACCGTCGCTTGGTTGGTTCATCAATTTTTAGCAGTACCTTAAAGATGTCCGCTATACAGCAGGTATTATCAGATAGAAGTATACTTACAAATGAAGAAATCTACCAAGATATGGTAATTCGTCAGCACATGATTCCTATTGCTATGGGGCGCAATGAAACGAGGTGCTTTTTAGTTCTTCATGATTGTACTCGTGAAAGTAAACAGCAACAAGAATTATTGGTTAAAAATTCCATTATCAAAGAGGTTCATCACCGTGTAAAAAATAACTTACAAACTGTAGCAGGGTTATTGCGTATGGAGGCGAGACGCTCTAGCTTGCCAGATGTAAAGCAAGCACTCCAAGAGGGGATTAATCGCATCGAGAGCATGGCTCTAGTTCACGATATAGTGTCTCATTACGATGAGGATTATATTGGTATACGATCAATTTATGATGAATTATGTCGTTTGTTGCGTATGAGTATGGTGCGACAAGACCAAGAGGTTACTTTTACTTACAGTGGCGAAGATATGCTAATTTCTCCTCATATGGCAAGTTATGTATCTCTTATAATTAATGAATTGATTACGAATAGCTTAGAACATGGGTTAGACGGGAATCGTGGAAATGTTCATCTAGCAGTTACTGATGCAGGTAATACGATTAAACTGGCTTTTACAGATAACGGAAAAGGATTGCCTAGTGATTTCTCTGTTTCGTCTAATAAACAGTTAGGTTTAACAATTATTAATAATTTAGTTACTCATGAATTAAAAGGAAGTTTATCCATAGAAAATACTGGAACAGGTGTATTGGTGACGATATATATGAAAAAGGAGGCATAAATGCGCGTTTTAATCGTGGATGATGAATCCCTAATACGTATGGATTTACGAGATATTATTGAGTCTTGTGGTCATGAAGTCGTTGCAGAAGGTACAAATGGTGTTGAAGCTTTAGCACTTTGTAAAAAATATAAGCCAGATATTATATTGATGGATGTTAAGATGCCAGAATTAGATGGTATTGAGGCGGCACGTCAAATTGGCTTTCACCATGAAGCACCTGTAGTATTATTAACGAGTTATAGCCAGCAAGATTTAATCGATAAGGCTCGAGATTCTGGTGTATATGGCTATTTAATTAAACCAGTACGGGAGGAACAGTTAGTTCCTACCCTAGAGATGGCTTTAGGCCGCTATAAAAGTGATGCTCAGTTGCGCGAAAAGATGGCTGAGCTAGAACAGTCATTAGAAGATCGTAAAATCATTCAAAAGGGAACTGGTATATTAATGGAACTATATTCTATATCTGAAGTGGAAGCGTATAATCGCATCCGCACCTTAAGTATGAATAAACAAATATCTATTATAGAAACATGTAATCTCATCATTAAACAGTCTAATAAGTCAAATAATATCTAAAAAGTCAAAAAATCAAAATTAGTGCTTGCAATTATTTTAACTTCGGTTATAATAATACTTGTAATTAGCACTCAATGAGTTAGAGTGCTAATAAATTATGGAGATTAACTAGTAAAAAGGAGTGACATTATATGTTAAAACCATTAGCTGACCGCGTTCTTATCCGTTTAGAAGCAAAAGAAGAAAAAACTAAAAGTGGTATCTTCCTTCCTGATACAGCAAAAGAAAAGCCTCAAGAAGGTGTAGTTGTAGCTGTAGGTGCTGGTAAAGTATATGACAATGGTCAACGTGTAGCTCCAGAAGTTAAAGTTGGCGACACTGTTATGTTTGCAAAATATGCTGGTAGCGAATTAGAAATCGATGGCGCTACTCATTTGATTATTAGCGAACGCGATATTTTAGCAGTATTATAATCGCTGATTTATAGTCTATATGATTATAAAAACTGATGATACATTCTATATTGCCTAAGGGCACATATATTTCGTTACATTGGATAGTGTTACTATTTAGGAGGTAATACATATGGCAAAAGAAATCTTGTTTAATGAAGAAGCTCGTCGTGCTTTAGGTCGTGGCGTCGATCAATTAGCAAATGCTGTAAAAGTTACATTAGGTCCAAAAGGTCGTAATGTTGTGTTGGATAAAAAATTTGGTTCCCCAACAATTACAAATGATGGTGTAACCATTGCTCGCGATATTGAACTTCCAGATCCATTTGAAAACATGGGTGCTCAATTAGTAAAAGAAGTTGCTACTAAAACTAACGACGTAGCAGGTGATGGTACTACCACCGCAACAGTATTGGCGCAAGCTATGATTCAAGAAGGTATGCGCAATGTAGCAGCCGGTGCAAACCCAATGATTTTGAAAAAAGGCATTGAAACAGCAGTAAAAACTTTGGTTGAAGAAATTAAAAAACGCTCTATCAAAGTTTCTGGTAAAGCTGAAATTGCTCAAGTTGCAAGCGTATCCGCTGCTGACGAAGAAATCGGTGGTTTAATTGCTGAAGCTATGGAAAAGGTTGGTAATGACGGTGTTATTACTGTTGAAGAATCCAAAGGTTTGCAAACTGCATTAAATATAGTAGAAGGTATGCAATTTGATCGTGGTTACATTTCCCCTTATATGGTAACTGACCCTGATCGTATGGAAGCTGTTATGGATAACCCATATATCTTGATCACTGATCGTAAAATCAGTGCCATCGCAGATATGTTGCCAACACTTGAAAAAGTAGTAAAAGTAGGCAAAGAACTTCTTATTATCGCTGAAGATGTAGAAGGGGAAGCATTGGCTACATTAGTAGTAAACCGTTTGCGTGGTACATTTAAAGCTGTAGCTGTTAAAGCTCCTGGCTTCGGTGATCGTCGTAAAGCTATGCTTGAAGATATCGCTATCTTAACAGGCGGTACTGTTATTACTGAAGATATGGGTCGTAAGCTTGATTCTGTAGAGCTTGAAGATCTTGGTACAGCTCGTCAAGTTCGCATCACTAAAGATGAAACTACAATCATCGATGGCGCAGGTGATAAAGATGTAATTGCTAAACGCGTTAACCAAATCCGTGCACAAGTTGAAGAAACATCTTCTGATTTCGACCGTGAAAAATTACAAGAACGTCTAGCTAAATTGTCCGGTGGTGTTGCAGTTATCGAAGTAGGTGCTGCTACAGAAGTTGAAATGAAAGATAAGAAACTTCGCATTGAAGATGCATTGAATGCAACTCGTGCAGCTGTTGAAGAAGGTATTGTAGCTGGTGGTGGTACTACATTCATCGATATCATCCCTGCATTGAATACATTGGAAGCTACTGGTGACGTTCAAACTGGTATTAACCTTGTAAAACGCGCTGTAGAAGAACCACTTCGTCAAATCGCATACAACGCAGGTCTCGAAGGTTCTGTAGTAGTAGAAAAAGTTAAAAATACTGAAGCTGGTGTAGGTTTCAATGCTTTGACTGAAGAATACATCGATATGGTTAAAGCTGGTATTGTTGACCCTGCAAAAGTTACTCGTTCTGCCCTTCAAAATGCCGCATCTATCGCATCTCTTGTATTAACTACTGAAACAATCGTAGCTGATAAGGTAGATGAAAATGCAGCAGTTCCTGCAATGCCTCCAATGGGTGGTATGGGCGGTATGATGTAATCAGCTGCTTAGAATTAATTTTATAAGAAACATAATAATCCTAATGAATTGTGAATTACATTTTTCATATTCATTAGGATTATTTTTTACTGATAAATTAATCTATTGTAAGGGTGTAATATTTTAAATAAGATATTATTATATTATTATATTCAAGCAGACCAGATTTAAAGTGACTAGATTATGTTGATTACATCGATAAAATTGATTTTGTATACAATGTATGATATAATTCTATAGAATTTAATAGTGAGTCTTATTGACATAGTTATTCTCTAATAGTATAATTAATGTATCGAATTTATTCGATTTGTTATATTTGAATTGAAAGAAGGATCACTATGTTGAACTTTATTTTTAAAAGTAAACCTAATTATGTAAATTTTGGCTTATTGATTTATCGCCTTGCATTGGGCATTTCCATGTTTTATCATGGTTATTTAAAATGGCTTAGCGGAGCTGAAGGGCTCTACAAAGTAGGGACTATGTTAGCACCTTTAGGTGTATCCGGTGGTTATGAGATGCTAGGCACTATGGCAGCACTTGCAGAAATGATTGGTGGTATTCTCATTGCAGTAGGATTATTTACACGTATTGGTGCTATTCTAGTTGTAGGTACTTTAGCAACTGCGACTATTGTGAGTTTGAATGGTAGTTTCTTTAGCTGGGACTACCCATCTCAATTAGGCTTTGGTGCACTTATGTTATTCTTTGCTGGTGCTGGTCGCTTTAGTTTAGATAAAGCTTTATTTAAATAATTAGGAAATTAGAATAAAAGACTCATCGGCTGATGAGTCTTTTGTTTATGTAGAAAGGTTATCATGAACAAAAAAACAGTTCCATTCACGTCAGAACAATTAGAAAATATTATTGCTCAGTATCCAACTCCATTCCATATTTATGATGAAGAAGGAATTATTGAGAATATGAAATCTTTCATCAATGCATTCTCTTGGAATAAGGGATTCAAGCAATATTTTGCAGTTAAAGCAACTCCAAATCCGTATATCATGCGTTTGTTACAAAAGCTTGGGGTTGGCGCAGACTGTTCTTCCTTAGCGGAACTACTTTTATGTGAAAAAGTGGGTATTACGGGCCATGATATTATGTTCACATCTAATGACACACCATATGTGGAGTATAAAAAGGCACTTGAAATGGGTGCAATCATCAATCTTGATGATATTACACATATCGAATATTTAGAAAAAAATCATGGCTCTTTGCCAGATACATTCTGCGTGCGTTATAATCCGGGTTCTTTAAAGGAAGGGGGCAATACAATTATTGGCCTTCCTGAAGAAGCTAAATATGGTATGACACGCGAACAAATATTTGAAGCGTATAAACAATTACAAGCTAAAGGTGTAAAACACTTTGGTATTCATACAATGGTTGTTTCTAACGAACTTGATATTGACGGTTTAGTTGGTACAGCAGAGCTTTGCTTTAATCTTGCTGTAGATATTAAAAAAGAACTTGGTATCACTGTTGAATTTATTGATTTAGGTGGAGGTGTAGGTGTAGCTTATAAACCAGAACAAACACCAGTAGACTTCCGCGTATTAAGCAAGGGTGTAGAAGAAGCGTATAATCGGATTTTAGTAGCTAATGGACTTAATGATGTAGCATTGGCTTATGAATGTGGGCGTATGGTAACAGGTCCATTTGGTTATCTTGTTTCTACTGCTATTCATAAAAAAGATATTTATCGTCATTACATCGGTTTAGATGCTTGTATGGCAAATCTTATGCGTCCGGCGTTGTATGGCTCTTATCATCACATTACCGTAATGGGGAAAGAAAATGATCCCAAGGATCATGTATATGATGTAACAGGCTCCTTATGTGAAAATAATGATAAATTTGCTATTCAACGAGAGCTGCCAAAAATTGATATTGGAGATCGTGTCATCATTCACGATGCTGGTGCACATGGACATTCTATGGGTTTCAATTATAATGGTAAATTACGTTCTGCAGAGTTATTGCTACATAAAGATGGCTCTGTTACACAAATTCGCCGTGCTGAAACATATGATGATTTATTTGGAACTCTTGATTTTTCAAACCTATAATTTAATATTGAGAATCGAATAGGATGAGAATTAATATTAATAAAAACCTATCAATATATGTAATAATTGATATTCTTTTAATTCCTGTATATTTTAGTAGGAATATCTTGCTATCATTTAGATAAGAATGTATAATGAGTGTAGATTGTTATGCACATACTTGCTAAGTTGGCGAGAATTACGGCGGTATTCACGTTAGTGCGTACCGCCTTTTTATATGTGTCAGTATATACGTTTTATATATAACGAGTGTATGTTTCTTATGGTTACATACAAATAAAAGGAGTGAACATTTTGGCTGAATTACTTCAGATAAAAGATTTAAAGGTATCTGTTGAAGAGAAACAAATCTTGAAAGGTATTGATTTAACAATTAATAAAGGTGAAATTCATGTTGTGATGGGGACAAATGGTGCTGGTAAATCTACACTTGCTAATGCAATCATGGGTAACTCTACATATACAGTAGATAGTGGTTCTATCATTTTTGATGGTAAGGATATTACGGAAGATGCAGTAAACGATCGTGCAAAAGCGGGTATTTTTATGTCTTTCCAAAATCCAATTTCTATTCCTGGTATTACTGTAGAAAACTTCATTCGTACAGCTAAATCCACAATTACTGGTGAAAATGTACGTGCATTATCTTTCAAAAAAGAATTGAAAGAAAAAATGGATGAATTATCCTTTGATTTATCTTATGCGCAACGTTATGTAAATGAAGGCTTCTCTGGTGGTGAACGCAAGAAGAATGAAATTCTTCAAATGTCCATTTTGAATCCTAAATTGGCTATTCTTGATGAAACTGATTCTGGCCTTGACGTAGATGCGGTTCGTATCGTATCTGAAGGTGTACAACGTTTCCATAACGAAGAAAATGCTGTATTAATCATTACTCATCATAACCAAATTTTACAAAAACTAAAACCAGACTATGTTCATGTGTTGATCAATGGCAAGATTGTTAAAACTGGTGATGCTTCTCTTGTACGTGAAATCGAAGAAAAAGGTTATGACGCATACAAAGCATTAGCATAGGAGGCATAATGGAAGAAAGAAAGAAAACCCAAGTCGCGGATATGGACCGTGGCGTCTATGATATAAAGAACGAATTTGAATATTCTTATATCTCTGATGCCGGTTTAACAGAAGATATTATCCGTGAGATTTGGTCTAATAAAAATGAACCAGAATGGATGCTCGATTTCCGTTTAAAGTCTTTGGAAATCTATAATCGCATGGGCATTCCAAATTGGATTCCTGATATCTCGGGCTTAGATATGGCAAATATTCATACATATGTTAAGCCTAAAGTAGATATGAAAGAAAACTGGGATGAAGTTCCAGAAGAAATTAAAAGTACTTTTGACCGCTTAGGTATTCCAGAAGCGGAAAAAACATCTCTAGCTGGTGTTGGTGCTCAATATGATTCTGAAGTTGTTTACCACAGTATTCAAGAAGATCTTGTTAAGCAAGGTGTTATCTATACTGATATCGAAACAGCATTACATGAACATGAAGAAATCGTAAAAAAATACTGGATGACATTAATTCCACCTACAGACCATAAATGGGCTGCTCTTCACGGTGCCGTTTGGTCTGGTGGTTCCTTCGTATACGTTCCTGCAGGTGTACAAGTAGAGATTCCATTGCAATCTTACTTCCGTTTGAATGCACCAGGTGCTGGTCAGTTCGAACATACGATGATTATCGTAGAAGAAGGGGCTAAATTGCACTTTATCGAAGGTTGTTCTGCTCCTAAGTATGATGTGTCTAACCTGCATGCAGGCGCTGTTGAACTGTTCGTTAAAGATAATGCTACATTGCGTTATTCTACAATTGAAAACTGGTCTAAAAACATGTACAACCTTAACACAAAACGTTGTGTAGTAGGTAAAAATGGTACAATTGAGTGGGTATCTGGTTCCTTTGGCTCCAAAGTTTCTTGTTTGTACCCAATGAGTATTCTCAACGGTGAAGGTGCACATGCTGAATTTACAGGTGTAACATTCGCAGGTGAAGGACAATTCCTCGATACAGGTTGTAAAGTGGTACATAATGCACCATATACAACAAGTAATGTAAACTCTAAATCCATTTCTAAATCCGGTGGCGCTGCAATTTATCGTGGCCTTTTGAAGATTGGCCCTAAAGCTGAACATTCCAAAGCAACAGTTTCTTGTGAATCCTTGATGCTTGATGCTGAGTCTCAATCTGATACAATTCCGGCTATTATCGTAGAAAATGACAATGTGGATTTAGGTCATGAAGCTAAAATCGGTCGTATTTCCGACGAAGCAATTTTCTATCTTATGACTCGTGGTATTAGCGAAGAAGAAGCTCGTGCGATGCTAGTTCGTGGTTTCGTAGAGCCAATCTCTAAAGAATTGCCACTTGAATATGCAGTAGAAATGAACAATCTAATCAATCTTGAATTAGAAGGTTCTATCGGTTAAGGAGGAATTATGAGCGAATTACTATTTAATGAACTCCCTAGACCGACATTCAGATGGTTGCGCGTTAATCATACTGTAAGCTCTCTAGCTGGAGAAGATACAGCGGTACAATCCATCGCTGTGGAAGCTAATAAAAATATACTTTCACCATTACCTGTTGGTACAGCATTACTAGATGGTAATTATGAAGGTGCTAATAAAGAAGCTGTTCATGTATTAGTTGAAAAAGCGGAAGGCTATGCTATCAATGTGCCTCCTAAGGCGAAAGAAGTTGTAGGCATCCGCATTGATGCTAATGCTCGTGTAGCAAACCGTTTCCAATTTATCGTTGGTGAAGGTGCTGAGCTAGAAGTACAATTCTATGTAACTGGTTCTGGCGATGCATTGACAAATGTTAGCTATTTAAACGAATACGATGTGAAAGAAGCTGGTAAGGTTGTAGTAAAAAAGGTAAATCTTTTGCCTGAACATGTACAACATATCGAGCATCGATACACTAAATTAGAAGAAAAAGCAGATGTAGAATACATCAATATTGAAATTGGTGGCAGTGAAAACATCTTGAATTACTATCATGATTTAGTAGGTCAAGAATCCCGTATGGTTCATGACATTGCTTATCTTGGTAATAAAGAGCAAAAATTTGATATTTCTATGGTTATGAGTCATGGTGGTAAAAAATCATTTAGTGATATTCATACCTTAGGTGCTCTTAGTGGCAATTCTAAAAAATCCTTCAGAGGGACCCTTGATTTCCTTAATGGAGCAACAGCTTCTGAAGGTGCGGAAGAGGATACTTGCTTATTGTTAGATCCAACTGTAAAATCTGTTTCGTTACCACTTTTATTGTGTAAAGAAGATAATGTAGTTGGTAATCATGCAGCAAGTGCAGGCCAAATTGATCATAATAAATTGTTCTATATCATGAGCCGTGGCTTTAGTGAGGTAGAGGCAAAACATATCATTGTTGAATCTATGATTCGACCTATTATTGATCGCATTGGTGATGAAACGATTGAAGAAGCAGCGTTAGCAGCTGTACGTAATAAAATTTAAAGAGGCGTTTTTATGAGACCAATTGCAGAAGCATACAAAGACTTTCCTATATTACATAAAGAGCATAATGGGCATCGTGTTATCTATTTAGATAGCGGTGCTACTGCTCAAATTCCACAGTCCGTAATTGACCGTGTTGTGGAACATATGACACAACGTAATGGTAACCCACATCGTGGTTCTCATATTTTAGCCATTGAAGCATCTGAAGACTATGAAAATGCACGGGATCGCGTAGTTGAATTTATCAATGCTCGCGAACGAGAAGAGGTTATATTTACACGTAATAGTACGGAGTCAATGAACTTGATTGCCCACAGCTATGGCCTTCATAATGTGAAAAAAGGTGACAAGATTGTCATTACTGTTGCTGAACATCATGCGAATCTTGTAACATGGCAATATGTGGCAGAACAGACGGGGGCAACCTTAGAATACATGTATCTTGATGAACATGGGCACTTAAAAGATGGTGAAATCAATAAAATTGATGAAAAGACTAAAATTGTTGCTTTCGCTCATGTTAGTAACGTGCTTGGTATGGAATTCCCAGTAAAAGAATTAACTGAGAAGGCTCACTCTGTAGGTGCTATTGTTGTTCTAGACGGTGCTCAATCTACACCTCATAAAAAAATTGACGTACAAGCATTGGATTGCGATTTCTTCGTATTCTCTGGCCATAAAATGTGTGCATCTCAAGGGATTGGTGTACTATACGGTAAACGTGATTTATTAGAAACTATGCCTCCATTCCTATTGGGTGGCGATATGATTGAGTATGTAAAAGAACAAACTGCTACATTCAATGAGCTTCCATATAAGTTTGAGGCAGGTACTCCAAATGCTGATGGTGCCGTTTCCTTGCATGCAGCTATTGATTATTTGGAATCCTTTGGAATGGATGCTATAGAAGCCTATGAAGAGGAGTTAGTAGCTTATATTCTTCCTAAGATTGTTGAATTGCCACATGTCCATGTTATTGGTTCTCAAAATCCTAAGGAAAAACATGGCGTTATTGCGTTCACTGTAGATGATGTACATCCTCATGACGTAGCTACAATTTTGGATTCTAAGGGGATCTGCGTTCGTTCCGGTCACCATTGTGCACAACCATTAGGTGCGTTCTACAATGTATCTGCATCTACTCGTTTAAGTATGTACTTATACACTCGCAAGGAAGATTTAGACGCATTCCTTGAAGTATTAAAGACTGTTCGTTCAGTAATGGGTTTTAAAGATTAGGAGAATTACCACTAATGGAAATGGATCAATTATATACGGAACTTATTTTGGAACATAACCAAGATAAACGTAATAAGCATGAATTATCTGAATTTACAAATTCTGAACATGGACATAACCCTAGTTGTGGTGATGATCTAACATTACAACTCAATGTAGTAGATGGTATCATTAAAGATGCTGCATATACAGGTTCTGGCTGTGCTATTAGCCAAGCATCTGCATCTATGATGATTGATATCATTAAGGGCAAATCTGTTGAGGAAGCGCTTCGTTTAGTAGAAATTTTCTTGGGTATGATTAAAAAAGAGATTACCGATGAAAATGAGTTAGAAGAATTAGAAGATGCTATGGCTCTACAAAATATTTCTAATATGCCAGCACGTGTAAAATGTGCAGTTCTTGCATGGCATACATTGAAAGAGGCTTTAAAGAAATAATATGAAGAAAACGATATTATTTGATTTAGATGGAACCTTAACTGACTCTCAAGAAGGTATTCTTAAAAGCATTAAATTTGCATTGGAACATTTCGGTTATACTGTACCTGATGAAGAAACATTACAATTGTTCTTAGGACCACCATTGGTAGATGCTTTCCAAGAACATTGTGGTTTGACCTTTGAGCAAGCGGAAGAAACATACTTTAAATTCCGTGAACGTTATGGTACCATCGGTAAATTTGAAAATAAAGTATATCCGAATATTGTAGACTTATTAGCTAAATGCAAAACTGAACAATATACTATAGCTGTAGCTACTGCAAAACCAGAACATTATGCTAAAGATATTCTTGATCACTTTGAATTGACACCATACTTTGATGTTATTGTTGGCGCTAATTACGAAGCGGGATTGTTACACAAAAAAGAAATTCTTGAAAAAGCTCTCACGCTATGTGGTAACCCATTAACTGATGAAAATGGTCGTCGATTGACATTCATGGTTGGAGATCGTAAGTACGATGTAGAAGCAGCTAATGAACTTGGCTGTATCTCCATCGGTGTTACCTATGGTTACGGTACGGAATCTGAGTTAAAAGAAGCGGATGCCGAATATATTTGTGATGATGTTGATGAAATTGCTGATGTTCTCAATCTTGAAGAAATGATGGTTCGTAGATAAGCTATATAAATAGAATTACATATCAACCCAAATAAAAAGCTAGAGGAAATCCTCTAGCTTTTTTGCATCTTCATTTTATGTTATTTTTTTAGGCCACTCTTTTTAGCTAATGTTTTGATAACCTTAGCACTTTGTTTTTTCAACTTGCCCCCTGTTTGTTTGAGTTGGATACGTGTACGAGAAACACGACCAAGTGTAGTAATCTTAGTTTTGCGACGTGGCTTCATATCTCGTTCGTTACCAAAGTCGCCACGTTGCACACTTGTTGCCTTTACTTTTTCAGCTCTAAAAGATTTACGTAAGGCTTTCATAATTAATGTAAGCGGTAATGTTTGCTCGAAGGAATATAAATCAACTGCTACATAACCAAGTGCAGGATATGTGTGCAATGTAAAGTGAAAACCTGGTGCGACAGAAAGGAGGGCGATTTCCTCGTCCATAACTTGACAACTGATTTCATCTACATCAAGTTCAGCTAAGTCAAATGCGGTTGCTACACTTTCCTGTACAGCTGTAGCGGATGAAATTGCGTCTTCATCGCAGGAATATAAATCAATTAACAGTTCTTGTCCTAATGCTTCTGCCATAACAACACCTTCCTTCAGAAAATAATATCTCATTTATTATACATAGATTTAAGGATTAAGTCCAATTATATGAGAATACATTAAAAGTCAAACGTTATTTTTATAAAATTTGACTTTTATATTGACTAAGGTCAAAAAGTCAAATATAATAGAGTTATGCTAAAGAACAAATAGTCAAAACTATAGTAAATAAACTTTAAAGGGGTGTTTTTTATGAGTATGATAGCTGATAAAATAGAAAAATTTATATTAGACCGTATGCGTGAAGAACAAGAAAAGCTAATTTTAAAGCGTAATGAATTGGCTGATGAATTAGATTGTGCGCCATCCCAAATTAGTTACGTATTAAGTACGCGTTTTTCTAATGAGCGCGGTTTCGATGTTGAGTCAAGACGTGGCTTGGGTGGATATATTCGAATCAAAAAAATTAACCCAGAAAGTTCAGATTCTTTACCTGCTGTTACAACTTATCGGATTTATGAAGGTCCAAATACGGTAGAACGATTAATTGATATGCGAGATGTAGATCAATCATTATTTCAATTATTACAATCTGAAAAGATTACCCGTCGTGAAGCTCAATTGATGCATAATTCTTTTGCTACATTAATTGAAAATGTAGACGTAGAAGAACGTAATGATGCTGTTCGTCAATTATATGCATCAATGGTGGACACTTTGCGGAAGGAGTGATGATTTGTGTTATGTGATCATTGCCATAAAAATGAAGCTACTATCCATATGACTAATATCATAAATAATCAAAAGACTGAGCAACATCTTTGCAGTAGTTGTGCCACCGAGTTACAACAAGCTGGGAAATTATCTCCTTATAGTTCTTTTATGAATGATATGTGGGATAATAACTTTTTTACTAATGATTTTTTTAAGAATATGGTGTATCCAGATAACTTATTAAAAGCTCATCAATCTAAGAGATGCCCTCAGTGTGGTATTACTTATGATGAATTCAATCGGGTAGGTAAGTTTGGCTGTGGTCAATGTTATGAGACTTTTAATAGTGAAATAAATCCATTATTAGAACGAATACAAGGTAGTTCTGAGTATGAAGGGACTATACCTAGTCGTGGTACTAATGTTTTTAAAGCAAAGTATGAAGTAAAGCAATTGCGCCGTCAATTAGATACAGCTATTCAAGCTGAAAACTTTGAAGAAGCTGCAATTTTGAGAGATAAAATTAAAAATCTAGAAGTTATCATTGATGGTGATAACGAATAGGAGGTTCTTATGTTAGATACTATATTGGACTCTCCGCTAAGTCAGTGGCTGTGTCAGGATACAGAGGCGACAGACCACATTGTAATTTCAAGCCGTATACGATTGGCGAGAAATTTTGATGATATATTGTTTACGAATCGTGAAGATACAGTTTCCTTAGAAAAAGTGAATAAAATCTCTCGAGGCCTATTGCCAATATTAAAAAAGGCTGATGAGCACCAATATACAAATATTAGCCTTGAGCAATTAAGTCAACGTGAACGTGCTGTCTTAGTTGAAAAGCATTTAATGAGTCCTGCTTTAGAGGAACAATTACCGTATCGTAATTTGATCGTATCTGATGATGCTTCTATCGCAATTATGGTAAATGAAGAAGATCATTTACGTATTCAATCTATGGCTCCAGGACTTAAATTGCAACAAGCTTATAATCATGCGGTTCAAATTGATAAAGCTATTGAAGCAAAATCCCCTTATGCCTTTGATAAGCGATTTGGTTATTTAACTGCTTGCCCCACTAATGTGGGTACAGGTTTACGAGCCTCTGTTATGTTACATTTACCCGCATTGACGTTATCTGGTCGTATTACGAGACTCATTCGTAACATAATACAATTAGGTTACTCTGTACGAGGGTTGTATGGGGAAGGTTCCGAAGCTTTAGGTTGTATTTACCAGATTTCTAATCAACGAACGATGGGTATTAGTGAAGAAGCAACTATTGAGCAATTGATTAAAATTGTAGAAGGAATTATTGCAGAAGAACGAAAGTCTCGGCAATCTTTATTACACAACGATAAAGAAGGTTTGGAAGATATACTTTGGCGATCCTATGGAATTTTACAATATGCACGACGTGTAAGCGGTAAAGAGGCACTTAGTAAGCTTAGTGACATTCAATTAGGTGTAGATTTAGAAATTTTACCATTCTGGGGTAAAGATACTTTTAATGAGCTTGTTGCTATAACTAGACCAAACTTCCTCTCTAAATACTTAGGTAGTGAAAATTTGACAGATACCGATCGCGACAGCTATCGTGCAAAGGTGATACGTCAAAAAATTTCAAATTAATATAAGTACATAAATAATTAATGCATGATTATTTATTTTGTATAGATTGATTTATATAATTTTCTTAGTTTACTGTTAAGAGATTTGTAAAAAATAGTAAATATTAATACTAGATAGCATAATAGATTAATAGAGTTTAATAATATTTTTGATATTCCAATGGTTATTTCACCATTGTTTACATATATTTGAAAAGAAATAATTACAATTTACATAGATAGATGAGGTGATATTATGATGCAACGGTTTACAGACGATGCACAGCGTGTTCTTTCGTTAGCTCAAGAGGCTGCTTTGGAGTTAGGACATGACTATGTCGGTACTGAACACGTACTCATCGGCCTTACAAAGGTTAAAAATGGTGTAGCAGCTAAAGCTTTAGAAGAGCTTGGCCTTGTTACAGAAGATATTTTTGAAGCTGTAGAAGAACATGTAGGACGTGGTAATAAAAAGGCAACGTCAATATATATGACACCTCGCGTTAAGCATGTGCTTGAGCTTGCCATTCAAGTAGCAAATCACATGAATCACAACTACGTTGGTACTGAGCATATTCTATTGGGCCTACTTAGCGATGGTAGCGGTGTTGCAGTTGCTATTTTACGAGCTATGAATATACGTAGTAATGACGTAGTAGAAGCAATTCGTAGTATTCTTGGCTCGAATAAAGGTAGCAATAATGGTGGTCAAGAGGGAATAAATAGCAATAATGATTTAGGTGAGCTGTCAGATTTTGCAACTGACCTTAATGAGTCTGCTAAACAAGGTAAGATTGATCCCGTTATTGGTCGCGATACGGAGATTCAACGAGTCATTCAAATTCTCAGTCGTAGAACTAAAAATAATCCTGTTCTTATCGGTGAACCAGGTGTAGGTAAAACAGCTATTGCCGAAGGCTTGGCACAGCGCATTGTGACTGGTAATGTACCGGAGATTTTGCGTAATAAACGCATTATATCTCTTAGTATTGGCTCTATGTTAGCGGGTGCCAAGTACCGTGGTGAATTTGAAGAACGGTTAAAAAAAGCTATCGATGAAGTACAACAACATGATGATATGATTATCTTTATAGATGAAATTCATACATTGGTTGGGGCAGGTGCTACTGAAGGTGCTATGGATGCAGCTAATATCTTAAAGCCAGCTTTGGCACGAGGTGAATTCCAAGTTATCGGTGCCACAACACTTGATGAATATAAGAAACATATAGAAAAAGATGCTGCTTTAGAGCGTCGTTTTCAACCCGTTCAAGTAGGAGAGCCTAACGAAGAGGATGCTCTTGAAATTTTAAAGGGCTTAAGAGATCGGTATGAAGCTTTCCATAAGGCTAAGATTACAGATGAGGCATTAACAGCAGCTGTGTCTTTATCTAGCCGATATATTACAGATCGATTCTTGCCTGATAAGGCTATCGATGTAGTCGATGAAGCTGCATCTAAGGTTCGTATGAAAGTATTTTCTGCAGCACCTGATGTTAAAGCATTAGAGGATCGTCTCAATACAGTTAAGAAAGAAAAAGAAGCGGCTGTTACGTCTCAAGATTTCGAAAAGGCTGCAAAGCTTCGCGATGAAGAACAATCACTATTAAAAGAAATTGGTGATAAAAAATCTATTGCTAAAGAAAAAAGCGATCAAAAGTTAATAGTAACAGAAGAAGACATAGCTGCTGTAGTAGCGCAATGGACAGGCATTCCAGTGGCTAAAATTGCAGAAGAAGAGTCTGCAACCTTACTACATTTGGAAGAAGAACTTCATAAACGCGTAGTAGGTCAAGATGAGGCTGTTACTGCTGTAGCTAAAGCTGTACGCCGTGCAAGGGCTGGATTAAAAGACCCAAAACGGCCTATTGGTTCATTCTTGTTCCTTGGGCCAACTGGTGTAGGGAAAACTGAGCTAGCAAGAGCGCTTGCATCCTCCTTGTTCGGCGATGAATCTGCTATGATTCGACTTGATATGTCTGAATATATGGAAAAACATACTGTGTCTCGCTTAGTCGGTGCTCCTCCAGGTTATGTAGGCTATGAAGAAGGTGGCCAATTAACAGATGCGGTACGTCGTAAACCATATAGCGTTATCCTCCTCGATGAAGTGGAAAAGGCACATGCAGATTTCTTTAATATTTTGTTACAAGTTCTTGATGATGGTCGTCTTACTGATAGTCAAGGAAGAACTGTAGATTTCAGAAATACAGTTATTATTATGACAAGTAACTTAGGTGCTAAAGCTTTACATAAAAACTCTCCAGAACTTGGTTTTTTAGCGGCTAAAAAATCTGATTTCAATGTAGATGAAAATAAAGAAATTGAGTTCAAAGAGGCTAAGAAGTCAGTAATGGATGCGGTGAAACGTCATTTTAGACCTGAGTTTTTAAACCGTATTGATGAAATGATTGTATTCCATCCATTAACAGGAGAGGACTTAAAAGAAATTGTAACCATTTTAATGAGTGATGTCACAAAACGCCTTGGAGAACGTGATTTACAATTAGAAATAACTCCTGAGGCTATGAAATTACTCGTTAAGGAGGGCTCTGATTTCACAATGGGGGCTCGACCATTAAAACGTGCTATTCAACGTTTAATTGAGGACCCAGTGTCCGATCTTATTTTGAAAGGAGATGCAAAAGAAGGTAAAATTATTAAAGCAGATGCAAAGGATAACGATCTTGTTGTATCAATATGATAAAAATACAAATTATACAGTTAATGACTACCTTTCATATAAAAAATATAAGTTAAATGGTATACTATAAAATGATGATAGTTAACCATGTAGTAAAATTATGCATAAAAGGTCATGAATGGTTATCATTCATGACCTTTCTTTTTAAATGTATTGAGGTGTTATGGCAAAAGCAAAATCTGTATTCTTTTGTCAAAATTGTGGGGCTGAATCCTCTAAGTGGATGGGCCGTTGTCCACAATGTGGAGAATGGAATACATTAGTTGAAGAAATCATTAAAGAAACTAAACATAGTCGAACACCTTCTCGAGGTGTTGGAAATCAAACGGCGAAGCCTACCGCCTTGCCAGATATCGAAATTTCTTCTATTGCACGCGTATCTACAACCTTTGGTGAAATTGACCGTGTATTAGGTGGTGGCATAGTGCCTGGTGCTCTAATGCTTTTAGGTGGTGATCCTGGTATTGGTAAATCTACTCTGTTACTACAAGTATCCCAGAAGGTAGCCGATACAGTAGGAGCAGTTCTTTATGCATCTGGTGAAGAGTCTCAGTTACAACTTAAACTTCGAGCAGAACGACTGCATATTAATAGTGAACGATTACAAGTTATTGCAGATACTGATCTAGATCATATATTGGAGCAAGCTGAAGCAATGACTCCTTCCTTACTAGTCACTGACTCTATACAAACTATGTATACTGGAGATATAGATGCTGCGCCAGGCAGTGTTAGTCAAGTTCGGGAATGCACATCTCGCCTACTTCGCTTCTGTAAAGAACGAAATATACCTACTGTAATCATTGGTCATGTAACAAAGGAAGGCAATATTGCAGGGCCTCGTATGTTAGAGCATATGGTAGATGTAGTGCTTTACTTCGAAGGGGAGCGTTCTTATCAATTCCGTATATTACGGTCCATTAAAAACCGTTTTGGTTCTACATCAGAAACAGGTATTTTTGCCATGGTAGAGGAAGGGTTACAAGAATTATCCAATCCATCTGCTTCTCTCTTGGCAGAGCGTTCCGATGAAGAAAGTGGCAGTGCTGTTATGATTTACCTCGAAGGGGTTCGGCCCATCTTAGTAGAGGTACAAAGCTTGGTCGTTACTACGGCCTTTGGTATGCCTAGACGTACGGCGATTGGTTATGATCTTAACCGATTAATTGTATTATTAGCAGTCTTAGAAAAACGCTGTGGCTTTACATTAGGTAATAAAGACGTGTATGTAAATGTCATCGGTGGTCTCAAGGTAAATGAACCTGCTTGTGATTTATCTATGGCGGTTGCCATTGTGTCAAATCTGAAAAATCGAATCGTTCCAACAGATATGGTAATTTTAGGTGAAGTAGGCTTAACTGGTAATGTTCGCAGTATTCCTCGCATTGAACAGCGTATAAATGAAGCCAAGAAATTAGGTTTTAAAAAGTTTATTATTCCTGAAGGCAACTATAAACAAATCAAGGATAATGATAGTTCTATCAAAATTAAAGGTGTCAAATCTATACAAGAGGCGATGCAACTCGTATTTTCATAATTAGGAGGTGATTTCATGATTTATCGGATTTTACGCTATGTAATAGCCATTTTAGTAGGTACAGCAGCCTACGTGGGAATGGATAGCTTAGCACCTATTATTGACCCATATTTGGTTTCTCAATTTGAATCTTTTGGGGACATGTCATTAACAATTGCACGTATTGCAGTATTAATCGTAGGTACTCTATTAGGCCTTGTTATTGGTTATCTGATTTCATCATTTATTCTGAAACAAGGTTTAGTAATTGCTAAAAGATTAGAGCGTATTCTTACTCATATTCCAAATCAAGAATTGATTGCAGGCACCATCGGTTTATTATTCGGCCTTATTATTGCAAATCTAATTGGTGTTGCATTCAATCAAGTACCTATTATAGGACCTTATATTCCTATAATTTTGAGTGCTATTTTTGGATATAGTGGACTTAAAATCATGGCTCGTAAAGGCCCCGAAATGTACAATAATTACGTACAACAATGGGGAGGAGATAGCACTAAAAAAACAAGTCGTTTTAAAATGTTTTCAACTCATAAATTAGATAAATCCTCTAGTACGCCAAAATTACTAGATACTTCAGTTATCATTGACGGTCGTATCAAAGAACTATGTGCTACGGGCTTCATTGAAGGCCCTCTTATGGTGCCACTATTTGTATTAAATGAGTTACAGGTAATTTCTGACTCTGCGGATGCTACGAAACGCAATCGTGGCCGACGTGGCCTTGATATTTTGAAGGATATGCAAGATGCCAATAAGGTAGCTATAGAAGTTGTTGAAGATGATTATGATGATCTTGTAGAGGTTGATTCAAAACTTATGCGACTTGCTTTAGATAAGCAATGGAAATTGATGACTAATGACTTTAACTTGAATAAGGTGGCTCGTGTACAAGGTATTGAAGTGCTTAACCTCAATGAATTGGCAAATGTATTAAAACCTGCTCTAATCGCTGGAGAATGGATTCGCGTTCAAATCATGAAAGAAGGTAAGGAAGTACACCAAGGTGTGGCTTATCTCGACGATGGCACGATGATTGTCGTAGAGGATGGTAAGCCTTATGTTGGTCAAAATGTAGAGGTTATGGTTACATCCATATTACAAACGAGTGCAGGACGGATGATTTTTGCTCGTGTAGATGGAGGACAAAATGGGCAAGGCAATTAGTTGTATCGTTCTCGCTGCAGGTGCTGGTCGCCGTATGGGATATAAAGAAAATAAGATATTTATTCCTTTAGGGGGATATTCTATTATTCAACGTACCATACAGAATGTAGAAAAGATTGAAGGTTTAAAAGAAATTATTCTTGTTGTAGCTGAAGGCGAACAAGAATATATGTCTAACCATATTCAAGGGTTGGATTTGCATATTCCTGTAAAGATAGTGCTTGGTGGAAGAGAACGTCAAGATTCTGTGGCTTATGGGCTCAAAGCTGTATCAGAAGATAGTAATATTGTGCTAGTTCATGATGGAGCGCGTCCATTAGCATCAACGAAACTGTTTGATTCTGTTGTTAGGGCCGCAATAGAATATGGAGCTGCTACTGTAGGTGTCCCTGCTACGGATACGATTAAACGAGTTGATACAGAGCATACTGTAATAGAAACATTAAAACGCAGTGAATTATACCAAATTCAAACGCCACAAGGCTTTCAAAAAGATCTATTTAAAGAGGCCCATCAAAAGGCTTATGATGAAAAATATTTAGGCACTGATGATGTGTCCCTCGTTGAGCATTTAGGGCAGCCTGTACATATAGTAAGTGGAGACTATTGTAATATTAAGGTGACCACTCCTAATGATATTGCAGTAGCAAAACGATATTTAGGAATTGAGGATAAGCGTATGCGCGTTGGATTTGGTTATGATATTCATCAATTAAAAGCAGGTCGTCCTTGTATCTTAGGTGGTGTTCATATCGAATCTGGCCTTGGCCCTGATGGACACTCCGATGCGGATGTTCTCATTCATGCCTTGATGGATGCCATGCTAGGCGCCGCTGGTTTACGGGATATTGGATACTATTTTCCACCTGAAGATGACCAGTATAAAGGGATTTCTAGCATGCTTTTACTAGAAAAAGTAAATTTCTTATTGAAAGAACGTGGGTTACAAGCCTATAATATTGATATTATGGTTATTTCTGAGACACCTAAATTAAAACCTCACATCGATATGATGAAGGCTAATTTACAGTCTATATTAGAGATACCATTAGATCGCATTAGTATTAAAGCGACAACAAATGAAATGCTAGGGGCTATTGGGCGCCGTGAAGGCATTGCTGCACAAGCTGTCGTTTCTGTATATGAAGGAGAGATTTAATCATGAGTTCCATGAAAGTTCGTTTTGCTCCAAGCCCTACGGGTCCATTCCATATTGGTGGTGCTCGTTCTGCTTTATTTAACTGGTTATTAGCACGTAAGGAAAAAGGCACATTTGTATTGCGCATTGAAGATACAGATTTAGCTCGTTCTACACGTGAAAGTGAAGAGAATATTAAAGCTTCCTTACAATGGCTTGGCATGAACTGGGATGAAGGCATTGATGTGGGTGGTAATAATGGTCCTTACCGTCAAACAGAACGTCTTGATTTATATAAAGAAGTAACACAACGCTTATTGGATGAAGGTAAAGCTTATGAGTGTTATTGCACACCTGAAGAGTTAGATGCGGTGCGTCAAGATCAAATGGATCGTGGGGAAACACCAAAATACAACGGTCATTGTGAACACTTAGATGAAGAGACAAAGGCTAAATACATTGCTGAAGGTCGTAAACCTACAATTCGTTTGCGTGTACCGTTGAATAAAACATACGCTTTTGATGATATGGTACGTGGGCATGTATCCTTTGAATCTAATGGCGTTGGTGATTTTGTAATTGTAAAATCTGATGGCATTCCTGTATATAACTTTGCTGTAGTAATGGACGATCATATGATGGGGATCACTCACGTTATTCGTGCAGAGGAACATTTATCTAATACACCTCGTCAAATGGCTATTTATGAAGCTTTAGGTTGGGAGGTCCCTAAGTTTGGTCATATTTCCTTGATTCTTGGTAAAGACTACAAGAAAATGTCTAAACGTCATGGTGCTACTTCTGTTGAACAATACAAACAATTAGGGTACTTGCCAGAAGCACTTGTAAACTTCTTGGCACTTCTTGGTTGGGCTCCTGAAGGTGAAGAAGAATTCTTCACACAAGATGAATTAATTCAGGCTTTCTCTATGGATCGGGTAGCGAAAAATCCTGCTGTGTTTGATATTGATAAATTGAACCATATAAATTTCCACTACATGAAGAATTTGAGTGATGAAGAGTTATTCCACCTTTGTTTACCGCATTTGAAAGAGGTTGGTTTAGCTCCAGATAGCTTGAATCAAGCTGATATTGATTGGTTGACATTATTATGCTCTACATTCCGTGATCATATTAGCTATGGTGCTCAAATTAAAGATCATGTAGGATTGTTTATGGGCGAAACAGTATTCCTTGAAGAGGGGCATGAAGAGGAGTTGCGTGCTGTATTGAATGAAGAAACAGCTCCAACAGTTCTCGGCGCTTTCCGGAATGCATTGGCTGAACTTGATGAAATTACACCTGAAGTTGTAAAAGCAACAATCAAGGCCGTAATGAAAGAAACCTCTTTAAAAGGTAAATTCGTATTTATGCCAATCCGTGTAGCTTTAACAGGTCAAATGCATGGTCCGGATTTGAATAATATTGTTACATTACTTGGTAAAGAAAAGTGCTTACATCGTTTAGATAATGTAGGTGCATTAACAAAATAAATTTGATCAATTAATCAAAGGAGTTCACGTAACAAGTGTTATGTGAACTCCTTTTGTATGTGTTGTTAATATTCTATAGAAATGCTATAATAATCGGCGTATTAAATTTTGATTTATTATGAAAGCGAGTGTTTTTATGAGTGTTATTCGTTCTATTAATCACTTATTCAATAGTTATCTATCCTGGATAGTACTATTGATGGCTGTTTTAGCATATATGCTACCTGCAGTATTTTCTTGGATGACTCCATATATTGCTTACATGCTACAGTTTGTTATGTTTGCGATGGGGTTAACATTAACGGCTCAAGTCTTTATTGATGTATTTAAGCAACCAATGAAGGTTATTCTCGTATCCGTAATCCAATTCTTATGGATGCCATTGGCAGGTTTCTTAGTAGCCTTAGCATTTAATTTTCCTCCAGAAGTTGGGATTGGTTTTATCTTGTTGGGTGCATGTCCTGGTGGTACTGCTTCTAATGTAATGACCTTCCTTGCAAATGGTAATGTTCCCTTATCCGTATCAGCAACAACTGTATCCACATTATTGGCACCTATTTTAACGCCTTTATTTGTCGTATTATATGCAGGTGCAACATCTTCTATTGAAATTCAATTTATGCCAATGTTTATATCCATTGTAAAAATCGTGTTAGTACCAATTATTTTGGGGATTGTATTGAATTACTTTATTGGCGCAAAAATTGAACCTGTAAAATCTGTATGTCCAACCATTGCATCTATCGCGGTATTGCTTATCTTGGCAGCTGTAACTGCAGTTAACCAAAAGCAAATTGCCGAAACTGGTTTCATTATTTTTGTAGCGTGTTTAGTACAAAATTTGAGTGGTTATGTTGTGACATACTTTATATGTAAAGCTCTCAGTATTGATGTGTCTTCTCGTCGTGCTATGCAAATTGAAGTGGCTATGCAAAATTCTGCATTATCCGTATCTTTAGCACTAAAACACTTTACACCACAAGCTGCGGTAGCAGGTGCAGTATTCTCCATCATTCATAACTTTACAGGATCTATTTTTGCAGGTATTTGCCGTAAACATGATGATCAAGATAAATTAGAAAATGCTTAATATTAATTGATTTGATGTAATGACATTATTATTACTTGTGTACTATAAAAGCTATTGTTATGAATGATAATAGTAATTTAATATTCTGATTATATATCCTCATCTTTCTAATTAAGCTATTTAAAATACCTATTATGATATGTGAATAGCTGCCTATGAAAGATGGGGATCTTTCTTGTAAATATTGACATTCTATAGCTTTATTGGTAAAATATTTTTATATATGAATATAGATTATTTTAATAGCTGAGACTGAAAGAAGTACTCTACAACTAACTTTTTAGCGAGAACCGATGGTGGGAGGGTTCATGGATAGGTAGATGAAATGCATTCACGAGCTGACACTCCGATTATAGGTAGGTTTGTCCGGCGACGCACCGTTATGCGATGAGTGGGTATCGCTATTGGTACCTAACAGAGTGGAACCGCGGACCATCGTCTCTGTATGAGATGAGAGGTCTTTTTTATTTTACAAAATTGGAGGCATCGGTAACGATGAGAGAAATTACTGTTTATAATACTATGACGCGCCAAAAAGAGGTTTTTAATCCTGTAACACCAGGTGAGGCAAAAATGTACGTATGTGGTGTCACACCATACAATCATCCTCATATTGGCAATGCTCGTCCTTTCGTGACTTGGGACGTAATTCGTCGCTATATGAAACATGTAGGCTATAAAGTAACATATGTACAAAACTTTACTGATGTGGATGATAAAATCATCAACACTTCTAATGGTGAAGGTGTCTCTTGGGATACCATTGCAAACCGCTATATCGATAGTTATTTTGAAGTAATGGATGCGTTAGGTGTACAACGTGCAGACATTTATCCACGTGTATCTACACATATTGATGATATCATTGCTATGATTCAAACATTGATTGACAAGGGCTACGCCTATGAACTCGATGGCGATGTATATTATAGTGTGGAGAAATTTGAACATTACGGTGAGTTATCTGGTCGTACATTAGACGATATGGAAGCAGGCGCACGTATTGAAGTAGATGGTCGTAAGAAGAATCCTATGGACTTTGCTTTGTGGAAAGCAGCAAAACCTGGTGAACCTTATTGGGAAAGCCCATGGGGGAATGGTCGTCCAGGGTGGCACATTGAATGTTCTGCTATGAGCCAAAAATATTTAGGCACAGAATTTGACTTCCACGGTGGTGGTAGCGATTTGATTTTCCCTCATCATGAAAATGAAATTGCTCAATCAGAAGGTTGCTCTGGTCAACATCCAGCAGTGCGCTACTGGTTGCACAATGGTTTTATCACTATTAATTCTGAAAAAATGTCTAAGTCCTTGAATAATTTCTTCTTGGTAAAAGATATTTTAGAACAATATAGTCCTGATGCATTGCGTTACTTCTTATTGAGCACGCATTACCGTAGCCCATTAGATTTCTCTGATGAGCGTCTAGAAGAAGCTAATAAATCTTTGGAACGGTTAAGCACAGCTATTGAAAACCTTCTTTACCTTGAAAAATGTGAGCCAGGCTCATGTGATGAAGCTCAACGCTTATTAGAAAAAGCGAAAGCATACGAAGAAGAATTTGAGGATGCTATGAGTGATGATTTCAACACTGCTTTAGCAACTTCTAGTATGTTCGGTCTTGCAAAAGAAATTAATATCTACTATCAAGCTGTAACAAGTAGAGAAGGCGTTGTTTGCCAAGAGGCAATTGCTGAAGTGAAACGAATCTTCAAATTTATGACAGATGTTATTGGTGTTCTTGAAAAAGCTTGGGAAGGCAATACGGGTGCTAATGCTGCTGAATATGAAGAATTAATGCAAGTTATTCTTTCTGTACGTCAAGCTTGTCGCGAGCAAAAACAATGGGCATTAGCTGATTGTATCCGCGATCGATTAGCTGAGATTGGTATTACCATTGAGGACTCTCCTCAAGGTGCACGGTGGAAAAAACGTGAAGTTTAAACAATTTCAATTCTTAAAGAATGAAGCGATAAAGAAACTAACGGCTCTTGAAGAAGAGCCGCTTCGTTTGCGCAAACGAACAATAGAGGAGTGCCTAAGTGCCGATGCAGTTATGCTAGCTTATATCGGTGATGCAGTATACTCCATGTATGTGCGCGAACGCGTAGTACAAATGAATATTACAAAAGTACAGATCTTACATACTATCGTTACTGAATTTATTTGTGCTAAATCACAGGCAAAAGTATTGCTAGAAATAGAAAATACTTTCACAGAAGATGAACAAGCTATTGCACGCCGTGCTAGAAATAGTAATGTAAACGTGCCTAAAAATAGTACTGTTCAAGAATATCGCAGTAGTACGGCCTTTGAAGCAGTACTAGGATTTCTTTATGAAACGCGCCAAGATGAGCGCTTACAGCATATCTTGGGGCAAGCCTTTTCTATAACTCTACGAGGTATGTAGTATGGATAATTATATTGTAGGTCGCAATGCGGTTAAAGAAGCCCTTAAAAGTGGCCGTTCTATTCAACGTATTCTGGTCAGTGAAGATAAGGTAAAAACAGGGTTAGCTGATATTGTAAATCTTGCTAAATCTCAAGGTATTGAAGTTAGACCAACACCAGTTAAACAGATGAATAAGTACGATTTAGAGGTACCACATCAAGGGGTTATAGCTCTTGTATCGGCCGTTCAATTTAAAGAATTGGGCGAGGTATTACAAGAAACGACACATGAGGTTCCTTTACTCATCTTAACGGATGGGGTTGAAGACCCACATAATATGGGAGCTATCATTCGTACTGCTGAATGTGCGGGAGCTACGGCTGTACTCATTCCTAAACGACATAATGCGCCTATTAATGCTACTGTTGCAAAGACATCTGCTGGAGCTATTGAACAAATTCCACTTGTACAAATTGGCAATGTAGTGCAAACCATTAAACAACTTCAAAAACAAGGATTTTGGGTAATGGGGGCTCATATGGAAGGTGATCGTACCTTGTATGAAGCAGATATGACAATTCCTACGGTTATAGTCATTGGTAATGAAGGTAAGGGGATTAGTCGCGTTGTAAAAGAAGCTTGTGATTTCCTTGTAACAATTCCTATGTATGGAAATTTGAATTCTTTGAATGCATCTGTTGCAGCTGCAGTTCTTATGTATGAGGCGGTACGTCAACGCCAGGCGAAATAATCATGCTAAAAGATATTTTAATTGTAGACGGCTATAATGTTATTTTTGCTTGGACTCATTTGAAAAAATTGGCTCATGAGTCTTTAGAACATGCGAGAATGGAGCTTCGAGATAGATTGTTGAACTATGGTAAATTTAAGGGTTACGAAGTAATCCTTGTATTTGATGGTAAGTATACAAAATCTGGAGGTTCCATTGAATCTATTACAAGTGGATTTATCGAAGTGTATACTGAGGATGGAGAAACGGCGGATTCCTTTATTGAACGAGAGGTATTTTTACGTAAAGGCAAATATACTAATGTATATGTTGTAACCTCCGATGGGGCAGAACAGAATCAAATTCTAGGCTCTGGCGGGTTGCGCATTCCTGCTCGTGAGTTGCAAAATATGATTCGTATTGCTAAGGAAGAAGAACGACTTCAATATGCTCATGAACATAGACGTGATCAATTTTCAGTGCGTCGTAATGAAGTGGGAGGTTTATTATCTCCTGAAGTTGCTGAAAAGCTTGAGAAATTGCGTCGAGGTCATTGATAGTTGAAAATCATATACCGTTCCAGTATAATAAATATATTGGTTTTTCTCGCTCAATTGTAAGGAGGAGCTTATGAAAATGATTCATACACGCAAGTCCGATTACAATTTCAAGGAAATGACCGATGAGCAAGTTGTGGTCATAGCTCAGGAAGAGCAAAATGAGTTTGCAATCGATTATATTGTTAATAAATATAAGAACTTTGTAAGAGCTAAGGCTCGCTCCTATTTTTTGGTAGGTGCCGACCGAGAGGATATCATCCAAGAAGGGATGATTGGACTCTATAAGGCGACGCGAGATTTTAAACATGATAAATTAGCGTCTTTTAGAGCTTTTGCAGAACTTTGTATAACTAGACAAATTATTACAGCTATTAAATCGGCTACAAGACAAAAACATGCGCCTTTGAACTCCTATATATCCTTAAATAAACCGGTGTATACAGAGGACTCTGAGCGTACATTGATTGAAATGCTATCTTCAACAAAGATTACAAATCCTGAAGACCTCATTATCAGTCAAGAGGAACTAGATGATATTGAGCACAATATTGGTCATATTTTAAGTGATCTCGAATGGGAAGTCTTGGAAGGATACCTTGATGGACGTTCCTATCAAGAAATGGCTGAGGTCACAGATCGTAGTGTTAAATCTATTGATAATGCGCTACAAAGGGTAAAACGTAAATTAGAGAAGTATTTAGAACATCGTGTATTGGGCTCGCATCGAGCATCACAGGAAGGATGACAGTCGTGACAAATTTCTTAATGATTGTAGAAGTAATCGTATCTATTTTATTAATTGTAGTAGTTGTTGCACAAAATAGCAAAAATGCAGGCATGGGCGGTGCTGTTTCTGGTGCGGCAGACTCTTCTTTTGGTGGTAAGCAACGCGGTTTAGATGCTTTCTTATCTAAATGTACGATTATATTGGGGATTATCTTTGCTGTGTTGAGCTTAGTGTTAGGGGCAATGATTAATCAATTCTAATGATGAAAGCCTGCTTTGCAGGCTTTTTCTTTTTTCATCCTAATAAGGGGGTGCAGACTTGAAGAAGAAGGTATTGGACTTTTATAAATCTATACAACCACATGCATACCATATTGAGGATGCAGCAATGGATAATCGTATTCGAGGTGGCAAAGATCTTGAAATGTTTATTCGATCTGCGAAAATGCTCGCCCGTGAAGGCGTATTAACTTCATCTCGACCAGATGTATACCGATATGAAGATCAACAGCATGAAGAATATGAAGGTATCTACAAAGGATATCGTAAATCTTATGGATTTGTTATTATGCTGGATGATGAAGATATTTATGTAGCAGAACAAAATAAAGGAACTGCTATGCATAATGATAAGGTACGTGTTCGTATTGTACCATCAGATTATACAAAACATAAACGTGAAGGCATCATCGTTGATGTTATTGAGCGTGCTAATGAAACCATAGTTGGTACTTACGACAGACAACAACACTTCGGCTTTGTTGTACCAGATGATGAACGTATTGGAACAGATATTTTTGTAGATTTAAAAGATACTTTAGATGCTCGGAGTGGAGCTAAGGTACTAGTAAAAATTACAAAATGGCCTGAAGGCAATAAAAAACCTGAAGGAATTATAACAGAAATTTTAGGTTATAAGGGGGATGTAGGCCTAGACATCAACTGTATTATGGCTAATCATAAGATTCCTTTTGCATTCCCTAAAGAGGTAATTGAGGCAAGTGAGAAGATAGATACTATTGTTCATGAAGATCCGAAGCGGTGGGATCTTAGAGCCTTACAAATGGTAACTATCGATGGAGAAGATGCAAAAGATCTTGACGATGCTGTAAGTGGTCGTAAATTACCAAATGGTAATTATGAGCTAGGCGTACACATTGCGGATGTTAGTCATTATGTTACTTCAGGCCAGCCTATTGACAATGAAGCATACAAGCGGGGGACTTCAGTTTACTTAGTGGACCGCGTAGTACCAATGTTACCAGAGGTATTATCGAATGGTATTTGTAGTTTAAATGCCCACGAAGATCGCTATGCTATGACGTGTATGATGGAAATTGATGATTCAGGTACAGTTGTTAATTATCGTATTCGTCCGTCTATTATCCATGTAGGACGTCGTTGCAGCTATAAAGAAGTTTATAAAGCGTTAGAGGAAAACATTGTTCCTGACGATTTAGTAGATTTTATTCCTATGCTTCGTGACTTAGCAGAAATTTCTAAGATTTTAAATCGTATGCGTCGTCGTAGAGGGGCATTAGACTTTGATTTTCCGGAATATAAGGTATTACTTGATCTCGATGGTACACCGTTGCGTATCGTAAAACGCGATCGAACTATGGCAGAGCGGCTTATCGAAGAATGTATGCTCATTGCTAATGAGACGGTAGCTACGCATTTAAAGGATACTCAACGTACATCGGTATATCGTATTCATGAACATCCTAGTGAAGAAAAATTGGATTTATTCCAAAAGGTATTACATTATTTAGGTCAAACTCTTGTCCTTAGTGCTGATGGTGTAACACCACGAGATTTCCAAAAAATCCTTGATGTAGTGAAGGGACAAGATATTGAGCAAGTGGCTCAAATTATGACCTTACGTTCTATGCAGCAAGCGAAATATAGCATTGAAAACGTCGGCCATTTTGGGTTAGCATCCACTTGCTATACGCATTTTACATCTCCCATTAGACGTTATCCGGATTTGATGGTACATCGACTTTTAAAAGCGGATATGCACTGGAAGGGTGGATACTCTAAACGAGATGTAGATGAAGCTTTCTTAGCTGGTGCTGTGGAACATTCTTCCATACAAGAACAAGTGGCAACCGAGGCAGAACGAGAAACTACTGATCTAAAGAAGACTCAATACATGGTTCCATTTGTAGGCGAAGTTTTTGAAGGCACTATTGCGAGCATAACCTCCTTTGGCATGTTCGTAGAGTTAGAGAATGGTATCGACGGTCTCGTGCATATTAGCATGATGAACGACGATTATTATTTCTTTGACGAAGAACATTTTGTTCTTGTTGGTAAGCGGACAGGTAAAACCTATCACTTAGGTGAAAAGGTTACTGTTACACTTGTAAAAGCCGATGTAGAAAAGAAACAAATCGATTTTGTTCTTGGTGAAGTAGATAATCTGATGGCTATCCAAGAACAATTGAGTAGTGGCTCTGACTATGCTACTAGTCGTGATGGTTTTGGAAATCTAAAGGGGCGAAAGTCATCCCGAAAAAACGGTAGAAAAACTTCTAAACGAGATGATTCAAAAGCTGGGCGTTCTAGATATGATGCTTTCAGTAAAAAATCTAAAAAAGGTAAATCGAGTCGCAAGAAGTCAAATAAAGCTACAAAACGTAGTCAATCTAAAAAATCTAAAAGTAAACGTAAACGATAGAGGAGAATATGGCAAAGAAATCTAGCCCATCGCTTATTGCTGACAATCGTAAGGCGCGTCATGATTTTCATATTCATGAAACCTATGAAGCTGGTATTGCTTTAACAGGAACTGAAATAAAGTCTATTCGTCAAGGTAAGCTTAATCTTAAGGACAGCTTTTGTCGTATAGATAAAGGGGAAATTTTATTGTATGGTGTACATATCAGTCCGTATGAACAAGGTAATCGTTTTAACCATGAACCGGAGCGGACACGCAAGTTATTGATGCATAAATCTGAAATCAATAAGTTACATGCTCAAGTTAAGGAAAAAGGATTTTCTTTAGTGCCGCTAAACTTTCATTTTAGTCACGGTTATGTAAAGGTTACTGTGGGTCTAGTAACTGGTAAGAAACTTTATGACAAGCGTCAAGATATGGCGGAACGTGATGCCAAGCGCGATATTGCTAAGCGAATTAAAGAGCAACAAAAATATTAAGAATTATAAGGAATCAAGTCGATATGGCTTGGTTCTTTTTGTATATTTGTTAACTATGTTATTTTTAGTGGTTGATAAAAATACAGTGAGAATTTATAATGTAAACAATAAGAGATGTTTGTAGTTGACATTTTCTAAGTAGAGGAGATACATTATGAATCAGAACATTCGGTACATTACAGAGGTTGCTATTTTAACTGCCATGATTACTGTATTAGGGGCTATTAAAATACCTAATGTCATTCCAGGTATAGAGTTTCAATTATCAGCCCCGTTGGCGGTAGCGATATGTGCCGTATTCGGATTTAAAAAGTATATTATAAGTGGTTGTTTATCTAGTCTAATAGGCTTAGCATTAGGTACTCAAACCATTTTAAATGTTATGATTGCTATGCAATTCCGGCTCATTGTGGGACTAATCCTTTGGATCTGCCATAATCACATGATAGGTATTATGGTTTCTGGTCCAATTGCATCTGCTTTAGCGCGATTATCTTTGTCTTTATACGTTGGTAAGGCTGCATTACCGATGATAGCTCTCGCAGTTCCAGGTATGATCTTTACAGTAATTATGGCACCAGTATTTGTGAAAGTATTCTATAAAATTCACAACCAAGTACCTCAAAGTAATGTAGTTAAAGGTAAGGTATCATAATGGACGAATTATATAGTGTGCGTATGCGCGCGGCTCAAGGTGGTCCCCATGAAAACGGGGGCCACCATATTTCTGGCGCAGAACGCATTGTGACCTTAAATCAAGTTGGATCTATTGCCCAGTCTTTAGCCGAACGAGCGCTGCATCATAGTAAGGGGACAGCTGATTTTATTAATATTACAGTGGACTTAATTCCTGCAGAAACAATTACATATATAGAATGTTTAAAGGTAAATGAACATTTGGCGAATACTGTTGCCGAGGCACATCAATTAGCTGTTGAACTTTTACAGGGCGCTGATATTAGTGAAACTGCTGTTAAACATGCTATTTTTCTATTAGAAGGTTTAGATTCATCTATGCGAGGTGCTATGTTGGTTGATGCAATTTCTGGTGAGCGCATAGATTCTGGTAACCGTGGTGTTCGCGTGAGTCATATGGACTCCTTTGACTCTGAAAAACTAGGGGAAAATGAACATATGAGAGAGGCCTTAGTATTGGCTTCTAAAGTGCAATCTGCAGAGGGGATTGTAGGTGAATTATGTTGGTCTGATGATCCTGATTACACAGTAGGCTATGTTGCTTGCAATGATATTTACCATCGAATTCCTAGCATGAAAGAATTTGGATCTAATCTAGGAGGGCGTGTATTTTTTGTTAAACCAAATACTGATGTGGACTGTGTAATCAAGTATTTGGAAAAAGCACCAGTACTTGTTCAGCGGTGATTGTATGTATAAATTCTTCCAAGAGCAATTAAATAATAAAATCAATAACCTAAATTTGCGTACATTAACGGAATATTGCCCTATAGACGCAGTACGTGTTAAAAGAAATGATAAAGAATATTTGATGATGGCGTCAAATAATTATTTAGGTCTTACTTTTGATGAACGTGTAATAGAGGGGGCCATTAAGGGAGCTCAACAATATGGTACTGGATCAGGTGGATCGCGTCTGGTATCCGGTACATTTCCCTTGTTTACAGATCTTGAAAGAGAACTAGCAAAATTTAAGAATACAGAAAAAGCTCTCGTCTTTAATACGGGTTACATGGCAAATGTAGGTACTATTTCTGCCATAGCAGATAAAAATATGACCATTTTTAGCGATGAATTAAACCATGCTAGTATTATTGATGGTTGTAGATTGAGTAAGGCTACTGTAAAAGCCTATAGTCACTGTGATGTAGAGGAGTTAAAGTTTTTACTTAAACAAGTAGATCGTAATGCACGTAAGCTCATTGTCACAGATGGGGTCTTTAGCATGGATGGCGATATAGCCCCATTAGATAAGCTTTACGAGGTTAGCCGTGAGTATAATGCTTTACTTATGGTAGACGATGCTCATGCGACGGGGACCATTGGTAGCGGTCATGGAACGGCTGCTTATTATGGTCTCGAGAAAGAAGTGGATATTCAGCTAGGTACATTGAGCAAATCGTTAGGTTCTGTTGGCGGCTATGTAGCTGCTAATAGCACCATCATTGATTATCTTGTGAATATGAGTCGTAGCTTTATATTCTCCACTGCATTATCTCCTGCTGACATAGGGGCAGCCCTGGCTGCGTTGCATATTCTTGAGTCTGATACATCTGTATTAGGACGTTTACAAGAGAACGTAAACTATATGGCTCTTCAATTGATTGCCATGGGAATTGAAGCGACCAATGAAACTCCAATTTTCCCAATATTAATCGGAAGTAATGAAGATACTCTAACAGTATCTGATTATCTATACAATGCTGGAATTATAGGTACAGCGATACGTCCGCCTACAGTTCCTGTTGGTGAAAGTAGAATTCGTTTAACCGTTACAGCTGCTCATAATAAAGAACAAATTGATTATGTGTGCCGGACATTGGATAAAGCTATCAAAGAATTGAATTAATTTTATGATTCTATATAATAGCTTCATTTGTAGTAGTGGATAAAGTAATCTAGAAGTTATAGATTTAACTGAATTATAAAGGCTCTATATAATTGACAGCTGTATTAAATGGGCTTATAATTATGAGACCGACGCACGGGGATGTAAAGGTTTCGACAGGGGTGCGTGTGGTATAGATAGCGAGTCGGCGTTCCATGAGGCCGTTAAACGGTGGGAAAACATTTAAACGCAGAAGAAAATTTTGCATTAGCTGCATAAGCTACGTCCCTCATACTTGTGCCTACCAAGTGTGAATGGACGTCAAACAGTAGGCTGGTCTAATTTAGTTGTTCATATGAATTAGGCGAGACAATATGAACTGGGGTTGTGTAGCTTGTCTGTGAGCGATAGCAACCCGAGATCTCAATCATAGACTGTGCTCGGAGAAGTCTATATGGCAACACTCTTGGACAGGGGTTCGACTCCCCTCATCTCCACCAAATAAGAAGCGTACATTTTAAGAAATAAGTTTGCGCTTACAGATAAATTTGTGATTATTCGGCTATAATAGATAAAGGAAAGCAGATTAAGTGGTTTTAAAACCGTCTAGGTAGATTCTTAGGCAGTTTTTTGTATATTAATAATAAAATTTTCAAATTAATTTAAATAAAGAGTCTTTGAGGTGATAAAGCATGGAAATTTTACTTATGTCATATTTAGCAGGAACAAAAAATATAACAAAAAAGTATCTTTCAAAAATGATTTCGAATAAAATAGTTTTTATTCCTACTGCTGGAAATGTTGAACCATATACTGGATATATTGATGAAGGTGTTGAGATGTTAAAGTCTTTAGGATATGAATTGGAAATTATTGATATTTCTAAATATGATGAAGATTATTTAAAGAATAAACTTTCAAAGACTGAATGTATCTGTATATCTGGTGGTAACACATTTTATCTATTACAAGAGCTGAAAAAGAAAAATCTTATAGGCCTACTTTATGAAAGAATCAAAGAAGGCTTATTATATATTGGTGAATCTGCTGGCGCAATTATTATGTCTGAAAATATTGAATATAATCAGATAATGGATGATAAAAGTATAGCATCTGAATTAGATGATTATATGGGTGTAAATGTATTTAATCATTATGTTGTGCCTCATTTAGGAGAGTATCCATTTGAAGAGACTGCTCAGAAAACATTAGATACTTATCAAAATAAGATACCATTAGTGCCGATAAACAATAATGAAGTAATCTTAGTTGAGGATCATGGTTATACGGTATTAACTGAAAAAAAGTAAACTAGTAATATATAGTTTTATAATTCTAAAACTATTTAAGTTCATATTGAATATAAAATGTCAATAGTTTTTAACATTTTTGTTGTATACAATATATGTGGGTTTAATCAGATTTTATCTATGTTCTACAAAGGTAGAGGGGTATCGAAAAAATTGACTTTATCTATAGAATCCTGTAAAATATATAAAGATATTTATGTAATTATGACACATAGATGAATAGTTTCGTGTAAAGGAGTACAGATAATGAAGTTCCGTTATTCCCGTATGTTAGCGGCTCTCGTTGTATCCGCTGTAATGGTTGCTGGTTGTGGCAGTAATCAACAGCAAGCAGGCGACGTGAGTGTCAATGCATACAAAATTACTGCAAGTGATGCACAGGTAAACCAAACCTATGCTGGTACAGTAGTTGCAGAAAACTCTGTAGCTGTACATGCTCGTGTAACCGGTTACGTAGTTGAAAAATATGTTAAAGGCGGGGAGCAAGTTGTTGCTGGCCAGCCATTATATCGTATCGATTCTCGTCAATACGAAGCTACTCTTGCTAATGCAGAAGCACAAGCTGCTCAAGCTAATGCAAACTATAAAAATGCTGAAGTAGACCTTAATCGTTATGAAACATTAGCTCAACAAGATGCTATTGCGCAACAACGTGTAGATACACAACGAAGTACTGTAGAACAAGCTAAGGCAGCTTATGAAGCATACGAAGCATCCGTAAAAATTGCTCAAGATAACTATGGCGATACAATGGTATATGCACCATATTCTGGTACATTACGTATGGATGATATCGATATGGGTACATTTGTACAAGCAGGTTCTACAACATTAGTAACCATTGATTCTATCGATCCAATCTTTGTTGAATTTAGTATGACAGAGCAAGAATATCTTGACTTCATGAAAAAACCAACTGGCGATGATTCCAATGGCCCAAATATTCAGTTAAAACTTGCTGATGGCGAAACGTATAATCAACCGGGTTCTATTGTTCAAGCAGCAAAAAGTCTTGATCAATCAACAGGTAAGCTTGTGTTGAAAGCATCTTTCCCAAATCCTGATCATTTGTTGTTGCCAAATATGTTTGCTACAGTGATTTCTCCTGGTCAAAAACTCAAAGATGCTATTCTTGTTCCTAGTCGTGCCATTCTTCAAATTATGGATAAAAACTTTATCTATGTTGTAAATGCTGATGGTGTAGTAGAACAAAAAAGTGTTGAAGTTGGCGGTACAAGTGGTAGCGATACAATTATTAAAGCCGGTTTAGCACCTGGAGACACAATCATCGTTGATGGCTTAACTAAGGTTAAAAACGGTGTGAAGGTTAATGCTAAATTGCTTTCAAAAGAACAATTAAAAGCTACAAAATAGAAGGGGGCTAGATCGTGTCGAAATTCTTTATTAATCGACCTATCTTTGCCATTGTAATAGCCATTGTTATTACCTTGGTAGGTCTCATTTCTATGATGAACCTTCCGATAGCTCGATATCCACAAATTTCTCCACCTACAGTTCGTGTAAACACTGCCTATACAGGTGCAACGGCTCAAGTTGTTAATGATACGGTAGCCAGTGTTATTGAAACACAAATCGTAGGCGTACAAGATATGGACTATATGACATCTAGTAGCTCTAGTAATGGTAGTTACTCTTTGACTGTTCAGTTCAATCAAGGCACAGATGCCGATATGGATACGGTTAATACACAAAACCGTGTACAAGCAGCACTTGCTCAATTACCTGCAGAGGTACAAGCAGTTGGTGTTACAACTACTAAATCTTCTGGTGATATGGCTATGGTATTCTCCTTGAACTCACCTGATGGTACTTATGATTCTACATTCTTAAAGAACTATGCTACCAACTATATGATGGATGCTATTAAAGCTATTAAGGGTGTCGGTTCTGTACAAGAGTTCGGTTCTGATTATGCTATGCGCATTTGGTTGGATCCAGCGAAGATGCAAAATCTTGGTGTTACTATTTCTGAAGTAACAGCAGCTATTAAGGGACAAAACTTACAGGCTGCGGCAGGTACAGTTGGTCAAAATCCTACTAATGGGGAACAAGCATTTCAATACCCTATCAAAATTGAAGGTCGTCTTGTAACACCTGAACAATTTGGTAATATTGCTATTAAAAGCTCTAATGGTAAGGTATTGCATCTAAAAGATGTTGCTCGCATTCAAATTGGTGCTAAAGGATATGACTTTATTGCTAAGTCCGCGCATAAAGAGGTAGCAGGTTTTGCTATTTCTCTTCAAAATGATGCGAATGCATTAGAAACTATTGCGAATGTTAAGAAGGTACTAGATGAACAATCTAAATCCTTCCCACCAGATATGCAATATAACGTAGTTGTAGATAATACTAAATTCGTAAGTGCATCTATCAATGAGGTAGAGCATACCTTTGTAGAAGCATTACTACTCGTTCTTTTTGTAGTATATGTATTCTTACAATCCTGGCGATCTACAATTATTCCTATGATTGCTGTTCCAGTATCCTTGCTAGGTACATTTGGTGCTTTCGTATTACTTGATTTCTCTATCAATACGTTAACATTATTCGCCATGGTATTAGCTATCGGCCTCGTTGTTGACGATGCTATCGTAGTAGTAGAAGCGGTAGAGTATGAATTAAAATATAATGGCTTACCTCCGAAAGAGGCGGCTATTAAAGCGATGGAAAATGTACAAGGCCCTGTAATTGGTATCGCCTTTGTATTGGTAGCTGTATTCGTACCAGTTGCCTTCATGGGTGGTATGACAGGTATTCTTTACAAACAGTTTGCATTAACAATCGCTGTATCTGTTGTTATTTCTGCGATTGTTGCCCTTGTATTAACACCAGCACTATGTGCTACGATGTTAAAACCTCACACACCTAAAGAGCGTGAAGATTTGGTACATTGTCAGTTAAATAAATTCAATGCAGGCCTAGAACGTTTCAGCAATTGGTATGGTATCCAATTGGCTCGTTTAAGCCATCGTTTGAGCTTAACCGTTATTGCATTGTTAATCTTTGCTGGTGGTACTGGTTTAGTATTCCATTTCTTACCAACATCCTTTGTACCTGCAGAGGATAGCGGTTATTACATGATTGCTGTTAATGAGCCGCCAGGTGCCACATCTGAGCGTACTATGGCGACCCTTGAAAAAATTGCTTCCTTCTTAGAAGGTAAAAATGATCCTGAAAAGCCAAAAGATGAGCAATTATTCCAAGAGGTATTTACTGTAGCAGGCTTTGACCTCTTAGGTGGTGGTCAAAAATCAAGTGCAGGTGTAATCTTTGCTACTATGTCTGACTGGAAGTATCGTACAACACAAGCAACATCAATTAATGCCATGGTTGGTCAAACATTTGGCTTTGCTGCTGAAAAGGTACCAGAAGCAACTGTAATTGCTATGAACCCACCATCTATTCCTGGTCTAGGTTCTACAGGTGGTTTCAGCATGTACCTCATTAACAAAGCTGGTGACAGCCCACAAGTTATGGCGGAACGTGCTAATGAATTCTTAGCAGAAGCTCGTAAGAGTCCAGCAATTCGATCTATTTACACTACATTTGATACATCTACACCATCCTTACAATTTGATGTGAATCGTGAAAAAGCGGCTCAAGATGGCGTGGCATTAGCTGATATCTTTACTACATTGCAAGGTTTCTATGGTAGTATTCAAGTCAATGACTTTACTACATATGGTAAAAACTATAAAGTAGTAGTTCAAGCTGAAGACGCTTACCGTCAAAATGCGGAACAGCTTAATATGCTAGCTGTTCGTAATAGCAAGGGCCTTATGGTTCCAGTTTCTAACTATATTACGAAAGAACAAACAGGTACACCGTCTAGTATTACTCGTTTTGATAATGCGATGGCTGTACAAATCGGTGGTTCTCAAGCGAATGGTTACTCCTCTGGTGATGCGATTAATGCATTGAAAGAGGCGGCAGCTAAAACATTACCAGCCGGTTATACATATGACTGGGCAGGTCAATCTCGTGAAGAGTTGAAAGCTGGTTCTCAAACCATCATGATTCTTGGTTTAGGTCTAGTATTTGTATTCTTAATTTTGGCTGCCTTGTATGAATCTTGGAAGGTACCATTTGCCGTATTGTTCTCCGTACCATCTGGTATGATTGGTGCTTCTTTAGTTCCATTCTTGTTGAACTTTACAGGCAGATATTCCTTAGCTAATGATATTTACATGCAGATTGGTCTCTTAACCCTTGTTGGTTTGGCTGCAAAAAATGCGATTTTGATTATTGAGTACGCTAAGATCCGTGTTGACGAACGTGGTATGAACGTTGTTGATGCCGCTATCGAAGCTGCAAAAATTCGTTTACGTCCAATTTTGATGACATCCTTTGCGTTTATCCTTGGTGTATTGCCATTGGCAGTATCTACTGGTGCTGGTTCTGGTGCTCGTACATCCATGGGTATTACTGTAGTAGCAGGGATGACAACAGCAACATTGTTTGGTATCTTTATCATTCCAATGCTGTTCATCATCATTGAAACACTTGGACCTGGTTTGTTTACAAACCGCAAAAAAAATCACGACTAATCATTTACATTAGATAATTTTTTAGAATGATAAAAACACGTCACTACTTAGTAGTGGCGTGTTTTTTTATATAATTTATGATATAATAATAGAGTTAAAAATCGGATTGACGTAAGTCGATATTAAGTGTGAAATTTATATAAAAGAGGTATATTATGAGTGATGTAAAAACATATGTAGCAGGTCATAAAAGCCCTGATACAGATTCTATTTGTTCTGCTATTTCCTTTGCTAATTTCTTAACACAAATGGGTACACCAGCTACTCCAGTATGTGCAGGTGAAGCAAATAAGGAAACAACATACGTATTGAATCATTTTGGTTTTGAACACCCTCAAATCGTTAAGAATTGGGAAGAATTTGCTCCAGAAGGTGGTAACTTATATTTAACAGACCACAATGAATCTAAACAAATCATTGACGGTTACAAGTCTATGAATATGTGCGGCGTTGTGGATCATCACCGCATTGGTGATTTCGAAACTGATGGTCCTGTATTTATGCGTTTAGAACCAGTAGGTTGCTCTAATACAATCATTACTAAATTGTACATGGAAAACAATCAAGAAATTCCTAAAACTATTGCTGGTTTGATGTTGTCCGCTATCATTTCTGATACTGTTTTATTCCGCTCTCCAACATGCACAGAAACAGATAAAGAAATGGCACATAAATTGGCGGAAATCGCTGGTGTAGATATCGAGTCCTATGGCCTTGATATGTTAAAAGCTGGTGCAGATATTTCTGATTTGACTAACGACGACATCGTTCGTACAGATATGAAAGAATTCTCCGAAGCAGGTAAAACAATTTCTATCGGTCAAATTTCTGTTATGGATACAACAGATGTATTGGCTAAACAAGCTGAACTTGTAGCTGCATTAGAGGCTCTTCGCAGCGCTAATAACTATGATGCATCTTACATCATGGTTACAAATATTCTTGATGAAAGTACTACATTGTTATTCAGCGGTGATGTAGAAGCTGTAGTAACAAAAGCATTCGAAAAAGAAGTTAAAGATAATGGCGTATTCTTGCCAAATACTATGTCTCGTAAAAAACAAATCGTACCACCAATTCTTGGTGCTATGAAATAGTATAGTAGTATACAAAGGGAAAAGAACGTTGCTTGCAACGTTCTTCTTCTCTATTTATATGATTATGAAACTATAGTATATGTAAGGGCGATAGGGGTGTTCCGATGAATTCATTATTAACAGGTTTAAATAAAGAGCAACAACAAGCCGTTCAACATACGGAAGGCCCTTTATTGATTTTAGCCGGTGCTGGATCTGGTAAAACAAAGGTGTTAACCGTTCGCATTGCACATTTATTGGCTCAAGGTGTTAATCCTTATGAAATCTTAGCTATTACGTTTACCAATAAAGCGGCAAAAGAAATGAAAAGTCGTGTAGAAGGTTTAGTAGGTGATGTAGCTACTCGAATTTGGCTCAGCACATTTCATAGCTTCTGTGCGAAATTCTTGCGTTTTGAATTAGATAACTTCTTAGGTTATAACAGTAATTTTACAATCTACGATACATCTGACTCGCAAGCTGTTATTAAGGCTGCTTTAAAAGCATTAAACCTTGACGATAAATACTATCCTGTAGGTGCTATGATTGGTGCCATATCCGATGCAAAAAATAAATTGTTATTTGCCTCAGATTTTAGAAAGCAAGCGAGAGACTTTTACCAACAAAAGGTTGCTGATGTATATGAGTATTATGAACGGGAATTGCGTAAGAATAATGCTCTAGATTTTGATGATCTTTTATTGGTAGCTGTTAAATTATTGCAGTCCAATGAGGCTGTGTTAGATAAATATAGCAAGCGTTTTCGTTATGTTATGATCGACGAATATCAAGATACGAACCATGCTCAATATTTATTGGCTAAATTATTAGCCTCTCATTGGAAAAATATTGCCGTTGTAGGTGATGCTGATCAAAGTATTTACGCATGGCGTGGCGCAGATATTCAAAATATTTTGGACTTTGAAAAGGATTATCCGAACTGTACATCCATCAAGTTGGAACAAAACTATCGTTCTACAAAGATTATTCTTGATGCAGCGAATGCGGTAATTGAAAATAATGAAGGTCGTCCTAAGAAAAATTTATGGACCGATAAGACAGAAGGGGCTAAAATTCAGCATTTTACGGCTCAGTCTGAACATGAAGAAGCTGCTTTTATTGGCGATACAATTGCTAAAAAGCACGATATTCATGGTGTGCCTTATGGTGATATGGCTATTTTGTACCGTACAAATGCTCAATCTCGTGTACTTGAAGAAGCACTGATTAAACGGGCTCTGCCATATACGATGGTAGGGGGCACGAAGTTCTATGATCGTAAAGAAATTAAGGACGTTTTAGCTTACTTACGCGTGTTATATAATCCATTCGATGATTTGAGCTTATTACGTATCATCAATGTACCTAAGCGTAGTATTGGTGCTACTACAGTGGCAAAACTACAAGATTATGCTCGTGCAAATGGCACGTCCTTGTTTATGACATTAACACAGCTGCATCTAGTAGATACGATTAAAGGTAAGACAAAGGAAAAGTTAGAGGAATTTGGTATCCTTATCTTTACTCTCGTAGCTGAAATGGAAGATAAAACTGTACTTGATATCTTAGAATCTATTCTTGATAGAACCGGATACTTGGCACAATTAGAAGAGAGTACAGATCCACAAGATCAGGCTCGCGCTGAGAATATCGGTGAACTTTTATCTGTAGCTAAAGACTTCCAAGATACAAATCCAAATGGTACAGTGGAAGACTTCTTGGAACAAGTAGCACTCGTAAATGATGTTGATTCTTTCGAGCAAGAAGAGTCTAAAGTTACATTGATGACATTACATGCTGCGAAAGGTCTGGAGTTCCCAATCGTATTCTTAGGAGGCTTGGAGGAAGGCTTATTCCCACATAGCCGCACCTTGATGAACCCTGAGGAAATTGAAGAGGAACGCCGCCTTGCTTATGTAGGTATTACTCGTGCTGAAAAGGAATTATATATTTCTAATGCCACTACGCGTACCGTATTTGGACGCACTAGTAGCTATTTACCATCTCGTTTTATCGATGAAATTCCAGAAGAGTTAGTAGATGGTTTGCGTGCTAAGCGTAAAGTACCTGATGATATTAAGCGCCATGTACCGCAACATATGAGTGTTACCAGTCGCCCTGTAACAAAACCAATTGTTCGCAATGAAGTGATTGCTGATTGGAAAGTAGGTGATACAGCCATTCATAGTAAATGGGGCAATGGTAAAGTCATCAATGTTGCCGGCGAAGGGGCTGGTATGAAGCTGACAATTGAATTCCCCACACAAGGTGTACGTGTAGTAATGGCAAAATTTGCACCTGTTAAGAAGGGATAAAATTTGTGTATGGCAGTTAACCTCTCTACCTTACTTGTAAGGAACGTATAGAGTGTTACTGCACTGTAAAAGGGATGTAATATGAATCCGAAAGATAGAATTAAAGAGTTACAACAAGAGCTAACTCATGCGCAGTATTTATACTACGTAAAAGATGCTCCTACAATGAGTGACTTTGAATATGATAAAAAATATCGTGAGCTTGTTGATTTGGAAACCGCTCATCCTGAATATATTGTGTCATCTTCTCCAACACAACGGGTAGGTATGAAGGTGGAAGGTTCCTTTGAAAAGGTCGTTCATGGCCGTCCTATGTTGAGCTTATCTAATGTATTTAGTGCTGATGAAGTACGTGCATTTGCTAGTCGTGTAGAGAAGGAATTAGGTCATAAGCCTTCTGCTTATGTGGTAGAACTTAAAATCGATGGTTTAGCTGTTAATTTGCACTATGAGAACGGCATGTTTGTACGTGCCGTAACACGTGGTGATGGTCGCATTGGTGAAGACGTAACTGCTAATGTGCGTACTATTAAATCCATTCCTTTATATTTAGAGAATGCGCCAGAATTTATCGAGGTTCGCGGTGAAGCGTATATGCCTCATAGTGAATTTAAACGTATAAATGAAGAACGTGACGAAGAGGGCTTACCTACCTTCGTAAATCCTCGTAATGCAGCAGCAGGTTCTTTGCGTCAGCAAGATCCTGCCATTACGGCTAGTCGTAATTTAGCATTCTTTGCCTATGCAATCGGTTCTGAAGTGGGGGCTAATATTCATAGCCAAGAGGAATTATTACAAAGCTTGGAAACGTTTAAGTTTTCTGTAAACCCTCATTACCGCGTATGCAAAACAATTGACGAGGTCATAGACGCTATTAATTATTGGGGTGAAAAGCGCCATGAGTTGCCATACGATACAGATGGTATGGTAATTAAGGTCAATAGTTTTGATGACCAAGAGGTACTTGGTAGTACTGCGAAGGATCCTAAGTGGGCAACAGCGTACAAATATCCTCCAGAAGAGGTAGAAACCGTTCTTAAGGATATTACTATCAATGTAGGACGTACAGGTGTTCTTACGCCAACAGGCGAGCTTGAATCCGTATTCGTATCTGGTACGAATGTAAGTCGTGTAACATTACACAATCAAGACTTTATCAATGAAAAGGATATTCGCATTGGGGACCACGTTATCATTCACAAGGCGGCGGAAATCATTCCGGAGGTTATCCGTGTTGTTCCTGAAAAGCGAAATGGTTCTGAAATTCCTTTTACAATTCCTAATACATGTCCTGTATGTGAATCTCCTGCAGTTCGTCGTGAAGGTGAAGCCGCTGTTCGTTGTACGAATAAACACTGTCCTGCCATTGAAAAGGAACAAATTATCCATTTTGTATCTCGAGATGCTATGAATATTGATGGTTTAGGTCCTAGCATTGTAGAAAACTTGATTAATAATAAGTTAATCACTAATGTGGTGGATTTATATCATTTAACGGTAGATCAACTAGTTACCATGGATAGGATGGGTAAGAAATCTGCAGAGAATTTGGTGAAAGCCATCGCAGACTCTAAAACTCGTGGATTAGACCGCGTATTGTATGGCCTCGGTATTCGCCTAATTGGATCTAAAGCAGCCGGCACAATTGCTAACGTTGTGAAATCTATGGAACGATTCATGACAATTACTAAAGAAGAATTGGTGGCGGTAGAAGAGATTGGTCCTACAATGGCAGATAGTATCGTAGAATACCGTCAAGATCCTGCTCATGTAGAAATCATTGAAGGTTTAACAGCGGCAGGACTTAAGATGACTGTAGATGTTGTTGAAGCAGCAGGCAACCAAATGGAAGGCGAAATCGTCGTTCTCACAGGTAAACTTGAAGTTATGGGCCGCAGTGAGGCTGGTAAGATTCTAGAAGCTCATGGGGCTAAGGTGACAGGTTCCGTCTCTAAGAAAACAACCCTTGTTATTGCTGGCGAAGACAGTGGTAGTAAGCTTACTAAAGCAAATGAATTGGGTATTCGTGTTATGAATGAAGAAGAGTTTGTAGAACTCCTACGCGAACTCGGAGAAATCCAATAGACATACATTCTACAATATTTTGAAAATATATATTATTTGCTTTATAATAAATAATTATGAAAGGATGTGTCTCGATGAAAATTAGCCAAGAGGAAATTAAAAAAATCGCCTTACTTTCACGCTTGGAAGTTAAGGAAGAACATATGGCACATGTAGAAAAAGAGTTGTCCGACATCTTGACTTATGTTGCTGAACTAGATGCATTAGAACTTGATGGTGTGGAGCCTATGGCTCATGCAGTACCATTGCACAATGTATTTAGAGAGGATGAAACAAAACCATCCCTTGATCATGATTTAGCTTTATCCAATGCGCCAGAAGCAGAGGATGGGTACTTTAAAGTACCTCGCGTTGTACAAGAATAGGAGGTTTCGCTGTGGCAACAATTCATGAATTACACAAGAAACTAGTGAATAAAGAAATCAGCGCTGTTGAATTGACGAATGCTGTTATTGCACATAAAGCGAAAGTGGAACCGACTGTACATGCGTACTTATCCGATTCTCATGATCGTGCTTTGGCTACAGCTAAGCTTGTAGATGAAGCAATTGCTAAAGGTGATGCTATTTCCCCATTGGCAGGTATTCCTGGTGCAATTAAAGATAATATTTGTATTAAAGATGAACCTGCAACATGTGCATCTAAAATGTTGGAAAACTTTGTGCCTCCATACAATGCATCAGTTATTGAACGTTTACAAGACAATCATTACATTAGTCTTGGTAAACTTAATATGGATGAATTTGCTATGGGTGGCTCTACAGAGAACTCTGCATTAGCTAAAACATCTAATCCTTGGAATGCTGATTGCGTACCAGGCGGTTCTTCTGGCGGTAGTGCAGCAGCTGTATCCAGCGGGTCTGCTATTTGGGCTCTTGGCTCTGATACAGGTGGGTCTATTCGCCAACCAGCATCCTTCTGTGGCGTTGTAGGCTTAAAACCAACATACGGTAATGTATCTCGCTATGGCTTAATTGCTTTCGCATCCTCTTTGGATCAAATTGGACCTGTTACTCGAGATGTAACTGATGCCGCTTTAGTATTAAATGCAATCTCTGGTCACGATGCTAAAGATTCAACGTCCATTCCAGGCACTCGTGTAGACTACACTACAGCACTTGTAAATGATGTAAAAAATCTAAAAATTGGTGTACCAAAAGAATTCTTTGGTGAAGGTCTCAATAGCGAAGTTCGTAAAGCTGTGGAAGAAGCTATCGAAACATACAAAAAATTAGGTGCTGAAATCGTTGAGGTTTCCTTGCCTAATTCTAAATATGCATTGTCTGCATACTATATCATCGCATTGGCAGAAGCTAGCTCCAACTTGGCTCGTTATGACGGTGTAAGCTATGGTATGCGTGTACCTGCAGATAATTTAGTAGATATGTCTACTAAAACTCGGACAGAAGGTTTTGGTCCTGAAGTACAACGCCGTATCTTGTTAGGTACCTATGTATTGAGCGCTGGTTACTATGATGCTTATTATTTGAAAGCATTGAAAGTTCGTCGCCTTATTAAAAACGAATTTGACGAAGCATTCTCCAAGGTGGATTTGATTTTGACACCAACTGCACCTAATACATCCTACAAATTTGGTGAAAAAGCTAATGATCCATTGGCAATGTACTTAGAAGATATCTGTACAGTACCAGCAAATCTTGCAGGTATTCCAGGTATTAGCATCCCAGCAGGTATGAGTAGCAATAATTTGCCAATTGGCTTACAATTACTTGGCCCTGCTATGGGTGAAGAAACATTATTACGTGCTGCTTTCACATTTGAACAAGCACGTCCGGACTGTCAATTAGTAGCACCAACTGGGGAGGTTTCTCTATGAGTAGTAAATACGAAACAGTCGTTGGTTTAGAGGTTCATACAGAGCTTAAGACTAAGTCTAAAATCTTCTGTGGTTGTACCACTGAATTCGGCGGCGATCAAAATACACATGTATGCCCAGTATGCCTTGGCTTACCTGGTGCTATGCCTGTGTTAAATAAACAAGTAGTAGAATTTGCTATCAAAGTTGGTTTAGCATTGAATTGTGAAATCCTAAACTTTAATAAATTTGACCGTAAAAACTACTACTATCCTGATTTGCCTAAAAACTATCAAACATCTCAATATGATTTGCCAATTTGCTTAAATGGTCATTTGGACATTGAAGTAAATGGTGAAACTAAACGCATTGGTATTACGCGTATTCATATGGAAGAAGATGCAGGTAAACTCGTTCACAGTGGTAACACTATTTCCGATTCTAAATCTTCTAACGTTGACTACAACCGTACAGGTGTTCCTCTTCTTGAAATCGTATCTGAACCAGATATTCGTTCTGGTGCAGAAGCGAGAGCATATGTTGAAAAACTACGTTCCATCTTGCAATACTTAGAAGTATCTGACGGTCGTATGGAAGAAGGCTCCTTACGTGGTGATTGTAACGTATCCGTACGTTTGCGTGGTACTAAAGAGTTTGGTACACGTACAGAAACAAAGAACGTTAACTCCTTAACAGCTATTCAAAAGGTTGTTGAATACGAAGCCTTGCGTCAAGCTAAGTTGATCGAAGCTGGCGGTAAAGTAGATCAAGAAACACGTACTTGGGATGATGCTCAAGGCATTACTATTGGTATGCGTAAGAAAGATGAAGAAAACGATTACCGTTACTTCCCTGAACCAGACTTGGTACCAATTGTGATTACGGACGAAAAAATCGAAGAAGTACGTCGTGCGTTGCCTGAATTGCAAGATGCTAAGATTGAACGCTTTGTATCTGAATATGGTTTGTCTCGTGAAGACGCAACAATCCTTACTGTATCTCGTAAAACTGCAGATTTCTTAGATGCTACTGTAAAAGCAGGTGCAGATGCTAAGACTGTGGCTAACTGGATGCTTGGTGACTTGTCCAAGATGATTAATGAAAGTGGTTTAACATTCGCTGAATCTAAAGTAAGCCCAGAAAACTTGGCTGGTATGATTGCTCTTATCGATAAAGGTACAATCTCTGGTAAAATTGCGAAAAAAGTTATCGTATCTATGTGGGAATCCGGCAAGGATGCTGATACTATCGTAAAAGAAGAAGGTCTTGTTCAAATCACAGATACTGGTGCTATTGAAGAAATCGTTAAGCAAGTTATTGCTAATAATCCACAACCAGTGGCAGATTTCAAAGGTGGCAATGGTAAGGCTATTGGTTTCTTAGTAGGTCAAGTTATGAAAGAATCTAAAGGCCGTGCTAACCCAGGTATGGTAAATCAATTGCTTCAAAAATACTTGAAAGACTAATTTGCCCGTTAGCCTATAGTCACATAAAGTAATACAAACAAAAATATCCCCTATAGATATATGAATTTATATCTATAGGGGATATTTATTTGCATTTTTATCAGAAAAATATGATATAATAAGTTGTATAAAATTAATTATTCTTTTGGTCATATAAAGGACGTAACGATGTCTGATCAACACAATACAAATAACAATCAAAATACATATAGAAATAATGAACGTAGCGATAGCTTTGGTAGTAATGCTCACTTCGGAGAGCCAAATACACGAGTATTATCTGATGATGAACGCCGTGACTTTGATGGTGTAACTATTGAAGAGGTAGGAGACTCTGTTCATGTGGACTCTACACCTAGTAATATGAATGAAGAGTATCAACGCAGTGAAGAGTACAATCAATATGGCCCTCATGTTAAGGTGTATAGCTTTAATAGTACAAGCTGGCTTAGTCGCATCATTTTGATTATCATATTAGCTGTTGTTTTAGCAGCTGTTGTATTCTTCGGTGGCATTATCCTCTCTGTAGTAGGGGTTGTCATTTTAGTGGGTGCTATTGTTTCCTTTATCTTTGGGCTCTTTTAATGGTATAATATGTGTATTATGACTAGACGGTGGCTGAGCCATTCGATGATATAAAGGGGACCTATGAACGTAGTTTTATCCACATTAAACTCAAAATTTATACATTCTTCTCTGGCTTTGCGTTATCTCAAAGCGTATGGGCAGGCTCACGGACAGGCATACGATATAGTAGAATATACTATTAATATGCCTGTTTTACATATTCTTAGCGATATTACAGAGCGCAATATAGATGTATTGGGCTTTGCTTGTTATATCTGGAATATTGAGATGACTTTACATGTAGTAGACATGGTGAAAGCTGTGCGACCAGATATTAAAATTATTTTAGGTGGGCCGGAGGTGTCTTTCACAGCCGATGAAATCTTAAATCGTTGTGTTGCTGTGGACTATGTCGTACAAGGTGAGGGGGAAGAAGCTTTTTATCAACTTATTAGTGCACTAATCGCTGGCAAGGATGGCTTAGAAGAGCAGATTCCTGGCGTACGTGGTCGCCACATTTCTGGCCGACTCCTGGGCTCTACTGATACGGTGGAGGTAAAAGATCTGAGTACTATACCATTCCCATATGTAGAAGAGGATATGATAGATTTAGAACATAAAATCATCTACTATGAATCCTCTCGAGGGTGCCCATTCTCTTGTCAGTACTGTTTATCTGGCAATAAAAATACAGTTCGCTTTTTCCCGCAGGAAAGAACTTTTAAAGAACTACAGTGGTTTATCGATCATAAGGTAAAACAAGTTAAATTTGTTGATAGAACTTTTAACTGTGCGCCACATCATCATCGACCTATGATGGAATTCATGTGTGATGCCGATACGGAGACGAATTTCCATCTAGAAATGGAACCAGAGCTAATGACGGAATGGGAAACAAATATTCTCTGTGAAACACCACCAGGCCGTATTCAAATTGAGGTAGGGGTTCAAAGTACACATAAGAAAACCTTAGATGCTATTAATCGATATAATGATTGGCCGTATATTCAAAAGGCTATTCGCCCTATTATTGAAGCAGGCCGAACTCATGTGCACATGGATTTAATTGTAGGCCTGCCTTACGAGAATAAACAGCGGTTTGGATTATCCTTTAATGATCTTTTTAGTTTACAGCCACATGCGTTACAAATTGGATTTTTAAAACTGTTAAAAGGTTCTGGTGTACGCCGTATGGAGGAGTATCAATATATTAGTGATCCCTTAGCGCCATATGAGGTATTAAGTACTCACGTGCTCCCTTATAGAGATATACGCTTCTTAAAACACTTTGAAGATGTCTTTGAACGCTTTTATAATAGTGAACGATTTAGAACTGTGTTTGGCTATATTGGTAGTAAGCTTATAAAAGAACATACTGATACATCTATAACTGGGGAAGATACAGAAACTAATCATGTACCATTTATGAAAAAGTATGATCCTTCTAAAGTGGAGACAAAAAACGATGCCTTTTCTTATTTTTGTGACATGACACAAGCTTGGCTCGATGCAGGTAATCATAAGATTAATTTGAAAGATATAGATCAAATAGAGTTCTTATACAATTTTTTCTTGTCTAAAGGTGATACAGTAGCTGCCGAATTATTACAATATGATACACTCGTTAGCTATCGTGGTAAGGTCCGCAGTGAAGCCGTAGGTTTACCAAAACAGACAAAAGAACTTTTACAAGAAGGGGAAGCATTCTGGCGCAATGAAGAAATTGCATCTCAGTATATCCCTAACTATACATTTAAAGAGTGGCGCAAAATTCGCCAACAATATGTAGAAATGCCTATGTCTGAAGATACGGCTAAAGTGTTAGGTATAGAGAATGTACCAAATGTACCTTTTACAGTTGTAATCGACGTAAATAAAGAGGTAAAACCTTTTATACGTCCTGATGTAGAGGCTTGTTAGTAATATAAAAATAGTTTATCTAATTTTTTATAATCAAAAGATTAGAGAATTTATGATAGTTGAAATATTACATAATAAGCGATGATTGGTTAGTTTAATAGGAGTGTTATGACCGATACAACGAGACCAAAACGATACCGCATGGTATCTAAATATTATAAAGAAACATATGGGGAAAAGGTTTATAAATTACCTGTAGCACTACCCTTGACCTGTCCAAACCGAGATGGTTCGGCTGGTGTTGGAGGCTGTACTTTTTGTGGTGAAATTGGCGCGGGCTACGAAAATCGTCCTGCCTGGATGACTGTGCGCATGCAATTAGAGGAAAACATTGCTCACATAGGACCTAAATATAAAGCAAAGAAGTTCATCCCTTATTACCAAAACTTTAGTAATACCTACTTGAATCTTGATGATTTTAAAAGCTATATTGAACAAGGTTGTATCGATGAAGCCGTGGGCATTGCTATTGCAACAAGACCCGATTGTATTGCCGATGAATATCTTGAGATATTAGCTGATATTAGGGATCGCTTTCATAAGGATATCTATATTGAGCTAGGTCTTCAAACGGTTAACTATGATACATTAGAGAAAATTAATCGCGGTCATGATTTAGCACAGTTTATTGATGCCGTATTACGGATTAAGCGATATGGATTTAACATAACTACTCATATGATAGTTAATTTACCATGGGATACAATGAAGGATACAATCGAAGGGGCTCGTATTTTATCTGCACTCGGTGTTGATCAAGTGAAACTACATGCTTTGTATATTGTAAAAGATACATTGATGGCCAAGTGGTATCAAGAGGGGCAGTTTACTTTAATTAGTGCGGAAGAATATGCTGATCGGGTTGTTAATTTTGTACGTCATTTACATCCTGACATTGTATTGCAGCGTCTTGTAGGGAGAGCACCTGAAGATAATACGCTTTTTACAAACTGGTCTATGGGTTGGTGGCGCGTACAAGATTTAATTGATGATAAACTAGACGAACTAGATGCTCATCAAGGTGATCTCTGTGATTACCTAAATGGTAAAGCAGTTCGTAAATTTATAGATTAGGAGGTTGTATGAGCGAACAAGTATTTACATTTCCTACATATGACCTAGCACAATCCATACTAGGTCAACATAATCGATATCTGCATATGATGCTTGAAGTCATCTCTGCAGATGTAGTGGCACGAGGTGATACGGTAGTTATAAAGGGTGATGAAAAACACGTAGAGGCTCTTTATCGCACTTTAGAAGAACTAGTATTTCTTTACCGTGAAGGTAGTACCATAACTGAGTCTCAAGTGCGTATTGCAGCCAAACTCGTGGCTAATGGTAAAGCTGATGCCGTACATACTATGTTTAAGGATACTTTATCCGTTAATATGCGCGGTAAAAATATTACGCCTAAAACGGAAGGTCAAAAATACTATGTAGATAGTATCCGAAAAAATACCATTACTTTTGGTATTGGTCCTGCTGGTACAGGTAAAACATTCCTAGCCGTAGCGTTAGCTGCATTCTATTTAAAAAACCGCAATGTAGATAAAATTATTTTGACTCGTCCTGCTGTAGAGGCTGGTGAACGGTTAGGCTTCCTACCTGGTGAATTACAAGACAAGGTTGATCCTTATTTAAGACCTCTTTATGATGCATTACATGAAATGTTTGGTATCGAGCAAGTACAACGTTTTATGGAACGTGGTACTATCGAGGTAGCACCACTAGCGTATATGCGTGGCCGTACATTGGAAAATGCCTTCGTCATTCTCGATGAGGCTCAAAATACGACGGCAGAGCAGATGAAAATGTTCCTAACTCGTCTAGGTAACAACTCTAAAATGGTAGTCAACGGTGATAAGACACAAATTGACTTACCTCCACGTGTTGTGTCTGGCCTCGGCGAGGCTGAAAAGGTATTGCGTCATGTGCATGGTATTAATATGGTTTACTTTAGCGATCAAGACGTTGTTCGTCACGATTTAGTAGGTCGCATTGTAAAAGCTTACGATGCATATCACGAACGTAAGTTAGCTGGTGAGACTACAGAATCTAACGCAGTATCCAAAGAGAATGTAGCGAAAGGATAAGCATGTATATACACATTAGCTATGATGAAGGAATTCAAGAGGATTCCAATATTGAGGCTGTTATACGCAAGGTCTGCGATGAAGTGAGTCGCGTATATGGCCTCGATGAAGATGAAATGAGTATTTTACTCTGCAATAATGCTAAAATTCATGAGCTTAATAAGGAATATCGAGGCATCGATAGACCAACGGATGTATTGTCCTTTGCCCTCAATGAAGGGGATGATTACGAAGGTAGTGAAGAGGAACATCACTTACTTGGTGATATGATTATTTCCTTAGAGCGTACTCGTGAACAAGCTATTGAATATGGACATAGTTTTGAACGGGAATTAGCATATTTAACGACTCACAGTTGCTTACATATTTTAGGTTATGACCATATGAACGACGAAGATAAAAAAGAGATGCGCACAGAGGAAGAATTTATCCTAGGTAATTTGGGTTATGTGCGGGAGGATGCACCATATAATGAATAAGAACGAACATTTTAAATCAGGCTTTGTTGCCGTTGTAGGCCGCCCTAATGTGGGTAAATCTACCTTAATCAACGCTCTTATTGGCGATAAGATTGCTATCGTATCCGATAAGGCTCAAACAACGCGTAACCGTATCATTTGTGTATATACGGATGAATCCAAACAAATCGTATTTATGGATACACCTGGTGTGCATAAACCTAAGCACAAGTTAGGCGAATTCATGGTAGATGCTGCTATTGAGTCCTTAAAAGAAACGGAAGCCGTTTTATTTGTCGTAGCAGGCAATGAAAAACGTGGTCCTGGGGATAATTTTATTATTGAACAATTGAAACGTGTAAAGGTTCCTGTATTTTTGGTAGTCAACAAAATTGATACACTCAAAAAAGAAGAACTTTTAGAAGCAATCGTTTTTTATCAAGATGCATATCCTTTTGCAGGTGTAATTCCTATTTCTGCAAAAGATAAAGAAAACTTATCTGAAATTCTTAAGGTTCTAGAAGAAACATTGCCGGAAGGTCCGCAATATTTCCCAGAAGATATGATTACGGATCAACCGGAACGCCTTATTATTTCCGATATCGTTCGTGAAAAAATCTTGTTAGCTACACGAGATGAGATTCCTCATGCTATCGCTGTAGACGTAGATGAAATGAAAACACGTGATGATGGTACTACCTATATCCGCGCTACAATCTACTGTGAAAGAGACTCGCAAAAGGGTATTATCATCGGTAAAAAAGGTGCTTTGTTAAAACAACTTGGCGCTGAAGCGCGCGCAGACATTCAAAAGCTATTAGCTACAAAGGTGTACTTGGACCTTTGGGTTAAAGTAAAAAAAGATTGGCGAAATAAATCTGGTATGTTATCTGAACTTGGTTATAGAAAATAATTTGATATAATAAAAAGAAATAAGTGTTTCCATATTCATATGAAAGGAATAAAGATGGATAGTGTAGATGGCCTGTTACCCATAGGGTTTGGTCTGTTATGTATTTTTTTAATTAACTTTTTTGTGGTTGCAAAGTTCTCTTTTGCACGCCTTCGTAAAGAACATGTAGAGGATATGGACATCCTCTTGGAGAAGGATAGAGAATTTTTATTAAAGCTTTATCAAAATCCTGAGTATTTTTTAAATACTACACAGTTTTTGATTCTATTCTTTATTTTGGCCCTTGCAGGCACAGGTACTTTTGTATTCGATAATATTGTTGATCGTATAGTGGCGGTTCTTAACATTCATAGTACTTGGATGCATTTAGTGTTAGATATTATTCTATTACTATTAATTAGCTTAATTGTCCTAATTTTCGGTGAAATTGTACCTAAAGCATTGGGCTTATCCTTCCCTACAAAATATGTAAATACCTATAGCCGTATCGTAGTGGCTGCAGGTAAATTGGTGTATCCATTTATTTGGATTGCTAGTAAAATCTCCAATGTTATTTTAGGCTTTTACAAAACAAAATATTTAACAGAGCTTGACCTTGTGTACTCAGAGGAAGAAATTCGCATGATGATTTCTCGAAGCCACGAGGAAGGGCAATTGGACCAAGTAGAGTCTGAGTTAATCGATAATGTCTTTAACTTTGTAGATCGCATGGCGAAAGAGGTTATGGTGCCTCGTCAAGACGTAGACTGCGTATTCGTAGAAGATGGTTACGATGAAGCTATGAAGGTTATCCGCTCTAAAGTACATACACGTTATCCACTCTGTGTAGAGGATAAGGATCACATTATTGGCCTCGTTCATATTAAAGATTTAATGGAACGCCCTAATCAAGCCCGTAAGGATTTGCGCAATATTAAACGAGATATTCTTACTGTTCCAGAGGTAATGAAATTATCTACCTTGTTGCAATATATGAGAACGCGCCGTATTTATCTAGCTGTAGTAGTAGATGAATATGGTGGCATGGTAGGTCTTGTAGGCTTAGAAGATATTATAGAAGAGTTGGTTGGAGATATCCAAGACGAGCATGAGCCGCATTTACCAGCTACGATGTCCTATGCAGATGGTTCCTTCGAGTTTGATGGCAAGGTCCTTGTAGACGAAGTAGAAGAGATTATGAATATTGAAATTGATAATTCTGATTCTGATACAATTGGTGGCTATGTCTTTGGTTTATTAGAACGTACACCAATCGTAGGTGATACGGTGGATGCTCATGGTTATACCTTTGAAGTTACGCAAATGCAAGGATATCGTATCTCTCGCATTAAAGTAACACCTATACCAGTAGAGGAACCAACGGAAGAAGAAAATGAAGAAGCTTAATGGTGGTTTTAATACGCCAGCCATCGTTATTAGTCGAAAAAAGTATAAGTTGTATTCCGTATTTACATTTATTACGCCTAGCTTGGGACTTATTAAAGCATCGATTCCACATAAGCGTATGATGACCATGCGTAACAGTTCCTATTTACGTCCATTCAGTGCTATGTATATTACAGTCGTGCCTGATGGGGAGTATGTAAATGTGACGCAAATTGATGGATCCTATGTGGTGGAATCCTTAGATGTAAACCTCGATAATATTGCTTATGCAGCGGTAGCGAGTGAGCTCATTCAAGAGTTATTTGCCATGTATGACGTAGACCGTAAGGTCTTTGATACGGTAGTAAATTACTCAAAGCAAATTCGTCGTCGCAATGTACAATTGGGAACGATTATGCTTGGATGGCAATTATTATCCCTCGCAGGAATTGTGCCAAGTGCTAATGCTTTTACACAGCAAGATGGAATCGATCCATTTTGGTTGCAGGTACGAGAAACGACGAATCTTAGTATTTCTCGTTCTGTGAAAGCCGCATTACCTCAGATTCTCGCTTACCAGTGGGGTGAAGATACGCCTTTAGAACTTCCGAAAACAATATGGAAGGAATTTGAGAAGCTTTTATTCTCTTATTGTGAGCAAGAAATAGGTAAGCCATTACAAAGCGTTAAGTTTTTAAACTCTATAATTTAATGTGAAAAGCATCAATCATAGTATTGGTGCTTTTTCTATATTTATGGTTACATATGAAAAAATATAATACTAATAGACATATGTACATCTGTAGTTGACACTTTTAATAACAATTATTTATAATATAACAATGTTATATTATATGTTTTTATAGGAGGTCATTATGTAGCTTTTGGGAAATCTCAAAATACATTTTCTAGCGCTCGTACTAACTGTAGTCGCTGAATTTATAGGCATAAAAAAACTAGGTCCTGTTGTATTGTTGCCATTATTGTACACATTGATTCTAGGTTTATTAATTTCTATTCCTAAGTTTAAAATTCTTACGATTAAACAGATGGAAAAATCTGCCGATTATATCGGTATTGCCGTTATGATCTTAATGGTAAAAGTAGGACTTGGTATTGGTCCAAATCTTGGTATTCTTACAAGTGCTGGCTGGGCATTGTTATTACAAGAGTTTGGTCATTTCTTTGGTACGATTGTATTCGGTTTACCTATAGCTTTGTTAGTAGGTATGCGTCGAGAAGCAGTAGGTGCTTGTTACTCTGTAGACCGTGAGCCGAACGTAGCAATTATTATCGACAAATTTGGCTTTAGCTCTCCTGAGGGTCGTGGCGTTATGGGCATGTACATCTGTGGCGTTCTTATCGGTGCTATGTGGTCCTCCGTATTGGCTGGCATGTTGGCACAATCTGGTTGGTTTCATCCATTGGCATTAGCTATGGGCGCTGGCGTAGGTAGTGCTAGTATGATGGCGGCAGCTACAGCTCCAATCATTGCAGTATATCCAGATTATGAACAACAAATTATGGCTCTTGCTGGGGCTGCAAACTTGTTGACTACCGTTCTAGGCGTATACTTTGGCCTATTTGTTTCGTTACCAGTTATGGAGAAAACATACAACTTCTTTACAGGCCGTACCCGTGAACAAGACTTAGCAGAGGAGGCAGCAAATCATGAGTAAAAGTGAAAAATTAACACAATTTGTCATCGTTATTTGTATCGCTGCTATCATCACTGCAGTAGGTAACGTAATGGATGGTAAACATCTATTTAGCGATAGTTTAGTTGGCGTAGCTATCTTGGCAGTTCTTGCTACAATTGGTGCTTTAATCTCTAACTTGCCATATACTAATAAATTACCTATGGTATTCTGGGTATCTTTAGTTGGTGTTATTGCATCATTACCAGGTATGCCTGGCCAAGAATGGATTATAGCTAAAACTAGCCAAGTTACATTCCTTGCTACAACAACACCAGTACTTGCGTATGCAGGTTTATCCTTGGGTAAAGACCTAGGCGCTTTCCGTCGATTGTCTTGGCGCATTATTCCTGTTGCATTAGCTGTAACAGCAGGTACTTTCATCTGTGCAACAGCATTAGCCCAATTAGTACTTCATTTAGAAGGTTTAATTTAATACTAAATCATAATGTTAGATGTCTAAACTATGTTAAGATATACATATAGATTTATATTTTAGAAGATATCTATATATCATGATCGACCGTATTTTATACGGTCGATTTTATAAAGGAGATATTATGAGCCGTATGACAAAGGAAGAAGTAAAACAACGCGTATGTGAAGCTATTGTTAATGCACAACCATGTTTACGAGAATTGGCTGAATCTATTATGGCTGAACCTGAGTTGGGTTTTAAAGAGGTAAAAACCTCTAAAAAGGTTCAAGATATGTTTGATGAACTTGGCATTTCTTATACTACTGGTCATGCACTGACAGGTGTAAAAGGTAGAATGAAAGGCCGTGATAGCAAATATACGGTTGCAATGGTGGGGGAATTAGATGCCATTCTCTGTCCTCGCCATCCTCGTGCCGATGATTTAACAGGCGCCGCTCATTGCTGTGGTCATAATGTACAAATTACAAATATGTTTGCTGTCGCTATGGGCCTACAAGCTGTGATGGATCAACTCGCTGGGGATGTCGTATTATTTGCTGTCCCAGCAGAGGAAATGATTGAAATTGATTACCGCAATAAATTGCGTGAGCAAGGTAAGCTTAAATATATGGGTGGTAAGCAACAGCTCATCTATGAAGGAGTCTTCGACGATATTGATATGGCTATGCAAATGCATGTGGAGACAGCTAAAACTCCAGCTGGTGAAATGGGGCTAGGCAGCACCTCCAATGGTTTCGTATCTAAACTGATTGAGTATCATGGTAAGGTGGCTCATGCGGCCCAAGCACCCCATGAAGGCATCAATGCTCTTAATGCTGCTTTGATGGGGGTTATGGGGGTTAACTCCATTCGTGAAACTTTCAAAGAAAGCGATTATTTCAGATTCCACCCAATCATTAATCAAGGCGGTACATTGGTAAACTGTGTGCCTGATTATGTTCAAGTTGAAAGTTACGTACGCGCCTCTAATATTGAAGCTATTGTAGATGGTAACCATCGTGTGAACCGAGCATTAAAAGCCGGTGGCGATGCAGTAGGGGCCACATGTGTTATCCATGACCTACCTGGTTATTTACCGATGCGTAATGATGAATGTATGAATACTCTTTTACGAGAAAATTCAAATCCTATCTTTGGTGAAGCCAATGTATACCAAGGTCCACATATAACAGCTAGTACAGACATGGGGGACGTATCTCACCTGATGCCGGTCATCCATCCATGGGTTGGTTGTATCAGTGGTGTACTACACAGTGCGGAATATGAAATCTCTGTACCTGATGTAGCGTACATTAAAACAGCACAAGCCTTGGCTATGACAATCGTAGACTTACTATACGATGATGCAGCAGGTGCTAAAGATGTATTAGATAACTTTACTCCAGCCTTAAATAAAGAAACTTATATTGAACTCTTAGATCGCATTGCTAAGGGTGAATAGAATAAACCACCTATCGAAGATAAATTGATTATCTTTGGTAGGTGGTTTTACAGTTTAAACTCTCTATTGACTATCAAAATAATCATAACCACCCGTAGAACGGGTGGTTTGCTCTGACCCTATAAGGGTCTTTCTCTAGTGATGGCCCTCTAAAGAGGGCATTGAATGATCTGACAACCACTCTATTACCACTGGCTGCCCCCTACTCGGGGGCTTTTCTTTTGCCTATTTTACCGGCTCACCCGTAAACGGGTCGGTATACTCTTTAAAGTTTAATGTATCTTGTGCTATATCTTCTTGTAGTTGATTGCGAATATACTCTTTTATCGCCCCTTCATATCGTCCCACTGTATCCACATAATATCCT
>NZ_GG770199.1:345258-407952 GCF_000163715.1 Veillonella sp. 3_1_44 | reverse complement strand
TACATTTTTCCTCTTACATAAATCTCTTAGAATTTTACCTACATCAGCTTTTATCCGCCCATAAATTATTTGTCTTCTATATTTTGGAGCAAAAACAATATGATATTTACATCTCCATTTACTATGTGATAAGCTTTTTACGTCATTCATTGACATTGAACCTCCTATGTTGAAATGTTGTGGTTGCCAGACCAACTCCATTCTAGCACTAGGAGGTTCTTTCCTTTTCTCTAAGAATTTTTACTGACCCCCAGTTTAACTGGGGGTTTAGTCATGCCTATTCGGCGTACAAAAACATAATAAAATATAAAACAGGTTTATATTTTATTACAAAAGGAGAAATATGAAAAAGAGAGAATTATTATTCTGTCTAAGTTTAGTGTGTATGGTGCCAATAAATATTTTGGGTGCTAAACCTATTGATACTCAAGAACAACTAGATAGAGCGAGAGAACAACAACTAGCGAGAGAGGCGCGGCTTGGAGAGGGACGAATTACAGTACAAACAGGTGGAATAGATTTTTCATCTGGTTCTTTAACATCACAAGATGGTTATACAGTACCGGCACAACAGCCAGCACATGTAGAGCCATCCTTTTTTGTATCTCATATCCGTGTTGTTGAAGAATTTATTAGTCAGTCTGCAGAATTAACATATAGTAATATGATAAATACTACTATGGATCAGACGATATTTGTGGATAATAGTTCTGCAGCAAGTGTACGATTAATTAAAGGTCCATTATATTATGAAGCACAAAAAAAGAAGATACAGTTAGATGTGCCTAACGAGTTTACGTTTCTACGTAAAACAATTAAACCATTTGTAAATCGCAAACTTACAGTTAAAGATATAAATAAATTATCTACTAGCTTAAATACTGCACTTATAGAACATGGATACGTCACGTCTCGGATTGGCATTCCATCCCAATCATTAGCTTCAGGTAATCTACAATTTAATTTACAACTCGGTCGCGTAGAGTCTGTCTTATATAAAACGTATGCACAACCATTGCCATGGCAAAATGCATTTCCTATTCGTGAAGGCGATATCCTTAATATTCGAAATATAGAACAGGGGATAGAGCAAATGAAGCGAATTGGTTCTCAAAATGTGTCTGTTGAGCTTGAGCCAGGAACAAAACCGTTAGCTACGAATATTGTACTTGAAACTACTAAAAAACCACCAATTCATGGAATGATATCCATAGATGATTCTGGACTAAAAGATACTGGTAAACTACAGTGGACGGCTGCAATTGGAGTTGATAGGGTATTTAATGCTAATGATTCATTAAACTTAAGTATTAATCGAGATGCTGCTCAAGATGGTGAACGAAAAGGTAGTCGAAACCATACTATTTCTTATTCAATACCTAGAGGGAAGGATACCTTTAGTATTTCCTATAGTGATATGAAATATCATCAAACGATTAATTCTATGGCTACTCCATTTATTAGTTCTAGTCATGCCAAGACTGTAAGAGGTTCGTGGAATCATGTATTTCATCGAGATCGAACGACTAAGCGTAGTTGGGATATTATTATCAGCAAGCGTAATGCTAAAAATTATATTAATGATGTAGAAATTGCTGTACAACGTGCTAATACAGCTTCTTTAGAAATAGGTATATCAGAACGAAGATACATAAAGAAAAATACATTATACTCTAGAGCAGCTATTAAACAAGGGGTTGGTTGGTTTGGTTCGCAACCAGAATATGGTAATGGAGCGCCTAGTACTCGATATACTCAACTATTGTTAGATGTCGATTATCAAATTCCACGTATATGGGGACATAGACCAGCAAGTATTACTACATCTTTCCATGGACAATGGACATTAGGGGATAAACGTTTATTCTCTAGAGATATGATTAGCCTTGGTAATCGATATACTGTACAAGGATTTGATGGTGAAAATACACTAATGGCTGAAAGTGGCTGGTATATGCGTAATGAGGTTGCTAGTTACATTCTTAAATGGAAATCAAGTGTTTATGCTAACATTGATTTTGGCGCCGTATATGGTCCAAGTACAGAGGTATTAACAGGAAAATTTATTGCTGGTACTAGTCTTGGGATAAGAGGACAATTTAAATCTGGATTATTCTATGATGTATTTGTTGGGGCTCCTTTATATAAACCAAGTGGTTACAAAACTGATTCTTTAACTGCAGGTTTCCAAGCAGGTGTGCGGTTCTAATATAGTATACGTATTAATTGAGAGAGTAAATATGAAACAAAAACGATTACAATATAAAATTGCAGTATGGCTTACTATGGGGTTAATGATCGTTGATCCTTTAGTCATACCGTTTGTATATGCAGAAAATCCTATAGAGGTAGATCGAAATGCGCCACATGAAAGACAAGCCATGATTGGACAAGCTACTAATGGTGTCACATTGGTAAATGTCGTAGGCCCTAGCGCTGGTGGAGTATCTAGAAATGATTATACTAACTTTAACGTACCACAAAATGGTGTAATTCTTAATAACTCTTACCAAATATCTAATACCAAGCTTGGTGGATATGTTCCTGGTAATACTAATATGATGCGTGGCTCTGCCAATGTCATTGTTAATGAGGTTACTTCACACAATCCAACTAATATGAACGGGTTTATTGAGGTAGCAGGTCGTAAAGCTTCAGTAGTTATAGCAAATCCTAATGGTATTACTGTAGATGGTGGCGGATTTATCAATACAGATCGAGCAGTATTAACTACAGGTAAACCTGAATATGATTCATCAGGAAATCTAAACTCATATCGGGTGGAGCGAGGAATTGTTGCTATTAATAGAAACGGTCTTAATGCCAAAGAGGCTAACTCGTTACAAATTTTAACAGAAGCAGCGAGTGTAAATGCTGGAGTCTGGGCAAATTCGATTGAAGCTCGCACTGGTAAGAATAAAATAGATGCTAATACATTAGACACACAAAAGATTAGTAATTCTAATAATATTGGCTTAGATGTCTCTGCTATTGGTGGTATGTATGCAAACTCTATTACTCTGAAAGGGACCAACACTGGTCTTGGTGTAAATGTTAAAGGTGTAGTAAGTTCTACACAAGCCTCTAATATTACTAGTGATGGTCAAATTATAGTTGATGGTGGTGTTACAAGTAATGGTAATATTATTTTAGATGGACAAAGTATAGCAATTCATTCAAATGGCGTGGTTCAAGGTGATTCCTCTACAACTGTACATAGTCAAGAAAAGGTAAACAATAATGGTCTTATCAACTCTGGAAATACTACAACTATAAATGCTAAATCTATAGATAATAATGAAGGTGGACGTATTTATGGTGATACAGTAGATATTAAAGCTAATATAGTTACAAATCATACTAATAGTGAAATAGAAGAACGCTATCATAAAGCTGGTAAAGAGCTAGAAAAGGCAAAAAATGAACTTGATGCTGAATGGAATGCTGATATATCTAAATATAAGACCAAGCCTGAGCTAGAGGAACATCGTCAACGGATTAAAGATTTAACAAAAGCGTATGATGATGTACAAGAGAAGGTTACTGCTATTAAGGCAGAACTAGATTCTCATAAGTCTGGTGTAATTGCGGGTCGTAATCATGTTAATATAACTTCAGATACAATAGATAATACTGGTAAAGGTCTCATTTATAGTGGTGGAACTATGGACTTTATTGCTAAAGATGGTATACATAATAAAGGGGCGACTATTAAAGCTACAAAGTCTATTAAACTTGATACTCCTACAGTAGAAAATAATAATGTTGCGTTAGGAACCAAGCGTGTTTCAGATGGGATTACTAAAAATCCAGATAAAATAAAAGTTACTCATCCAAATCATAAATTAGAAGGTCAGGTATTTGATAAGTCTGAGTTCCCATATGCTGATGATTCAAGTGGTTATGGTACACCGCATGTAAAACCAGTTAAAACGCCTGAAGATGAAGCTTATAATAAGGAAATGAATAAGAATGAGAACCGAATAAATCAGTTTACAATCATTAGAAGTGAAGCCGAACAAACTCACAAAAAGATTACCAATGATGATCCAGGTATCATTAGTAGTGGTGGTGATTTAGTAACTACTGGTATACTTTATAATGATAATAGCAGCGTGATTTCAGGAGGAACTTTTAAAACAAAGGGCTCTATACAAAACATATCAGATATGATTAGTGATAAAACCTTTATTACTGGAACTACTCAAGAGAGTAGAACCAAAAAGAAAAGGAAACGTCATGGTTATAGAAGTAAACGTATACGTGTTTGGGGCCCTGAAGTCTTTATGACACCGTCGATTACTGAAGAAAATGTAAAACCAATTGGTACTCTAAAAGAGCACGCTGAAGATAAAGTATCCAAAGCTACTATTGCAAAGGTCAATGATAGTTTAGATCCATATGGTCTGGGTGGGGGCAAAGGTAAAGCAAGTCAAACCATAGATGGTTTATCGTTACCAACAGAGGCACTATATGATATTCATCCTGCTATTACGGCTAATGCTTTGATAGAGACTGACCCTGCTTTTACTAATCGAAAGAATTTTTTATCCTCTCAATTTATGATTGATGCGTTGACAAATAATCCTGAAAGAAGATTCAAACGCTTAGGTGATGGATTCTATGAACAGCAACTTATTAATGAGCAAATTGTATCAGCTACAGGTAAACAGTATTTAGAAGGTTATACAGATAATGAAGCTGAATATAAAGCTTTATTAGAGGCTGGTGTAGCTTTTGGTAAAGCTTTTAAATTAACACCTGGAATTGCTTTATCTAAAGAACAAATGGACGCTATAACAACAGATATGGTTTGGTTGGAAACTAAAACCGTTATAGTAGATGGAAAAGCGCAACAAGTTTTGTATCCTAAAGTGTATTTAGCCAAACAGACTGCTAAATCTATGGATGCAATGAGGGGGATTATAAGTGGCAAAGCTATCGTTAGCAATACTAATACAGATATTCTAAATCAAGGCATTATGACTGCAGATACAATTGTATTAGGGGCTAATGATATAGAAAATACAGGCCGTATAGATGGACGTAAAGTGACTATTAAGGCATCTCAAGACGTAATAAATACTGGTAATATTCATGGTGAGAAACGGGTTAATATTAATGCTGGTCGTGATATTAATGTAGGTGCTCATGTAAATAGATTACAACATCACGATATTGTTGGTCGCCAAGGAACTATAGGTGTAGGAGAAAAAGGCGATTTAGTTTTATCTGCTAAACGAGATGTTAACCTTAAAGGTGCTATTGTTCATACTGGAGATAATTCTAAAGCAACGATTGAGGCTGGTCAGAATATTAATTTAACAACAGAGACATTATCCGCTAAAAAGGATATGACTGTTAATAGTGAGAATTATAATCGCACAGATCGTCGTACTGAATTAGGTACAGCTATTTTAAGTGATAGTAATGTTAATTTACAGGCAGGAAATGATGTAAATATCCGCAATGGTATTGTTAATAGTGAACATGGTGTCACATCTGTTGAAGCTGGAAATGATGTTACTATTACAAATGGGCAAAGTTATAGTCGTGATGAATATGGTCTAAAATACAAAGAAAAGAGTTTACTATCTCGTACAACTAATATCATACGTACAGATCATGAACGCACAGGTGTTTTATCTTCAACAATTGGTGGAGATACGATTAATGTGAAAGCTAATCGCAATGTTTCGGTAACAGGTTCTAATATTTTGGGAACAAAAGATGTATCTGTATCTGCAGGTAATGACGTGCGTACAGATTCAGGTGAAGAAACACAACGTGATGATGTATATCAATATAGTAAAAAATCTGGCTTAATGGGCGCTGGTATAGGCTTTACTATTGGTAGTAAGAAAGTGACTGATACACTAGAAGGAAATTCAAAAACTAATGTAAATACATTAATTGGTTCTGCGAATGGAAAAATTAGTATTGATGCTAATAATAAAGCACATCTCACTAGCACTGATATAATTGGTAAAGATGATATTGAAGTTAGTGCTTCTGATATTACTCTTGATGGTAAACATGATACTGTGGCATCGAAACAGGTGCATGAAGAGAAACAATCGGGTTTAACTGTTAGCTTAGGTGGATCTATCGCATCAGCACTGACTACTGCACGTGGATTACAACGTAAGGCTAATAGCCGAGATGATAAACGCTTAGGAACTTTAGAATCTCTTGAAGCTGGTAAGGAACTTAAAAAAGGTTATAGTAAGATTCAAGAGTATAAAAACTTTACTCCTGATTTTGTACGAGATGAAGCACAAAAATCAATAGCGTCTGGAATACTTAAAGAACAAAAAGTAAAAGAAATTGATAGTCTTTTACAAAATAATAAATTAACCGATAAAACTAGAAAGGCATTAGAAAAAGAAAGAAAAAGATTAGCTGAAGAAGCAAGTTATGAAAAAGCAAAAGGTTACAATGACTTAAATGACATAAATGGAGATCAAAAGCAATATAAAGAAAATAAACGGGCAAAAAAAGATGGATTAGCTAATATTCATGTAAGTGTTGGCTCTAGTAAAAGTAGAAGTGAATCAAGATTAGATAGTAGTAAATATGCAGGAGGTCATATAGTATCTGATAATGGAATTAAATTAGTTACAAAACCAACTACGACTGATTCAGGAGATATATTAGCTATTGGGGAAACCATTCGAGGAGAATCTGTTGAATTAGATGCAAGTAGAAATCTCTCCCTACAAGCTGGAACAAATACAACTACAATAACTGATAAATATGATAGTAAGGGCTGGTCAATCGGGGTTAACCTTAGTGTTAATGGTGGTGGTTTGCTAGGTATTGATGCTAATTATAATAAAGCAAAAGAAAATGGTACCATAGTTAAAACAACTCATTCGGGAACGGTTGTTCAAGGCAAAAAGGTAATTACAAACTCTGGTGCTGATACTAATATTGTGGGATCAAAAGTATATGGTGACTCTATTCAATCTCAAATAGGTAGTGATTTAACTATTAAAAGCTTGCAAGATAGTGAAACCTATAGAGGTGAAAAGAAAAATGTTGGATTTAGCATTTCTACAAATGGTACACAATTAGGTGGGGTATCTGCAGAATATTCAAAAGGTAAAATGACTAGTGATTATACTAGTGTTACTGAGCAAGCTGGATTATATGCTGGTGCTGAAGGCTTTGATATCACAACTAAAGGAAATACTAAATTAGAAGGTGCTGTTATTGATAGTAAAGCAAAAGCAGACAAGAATAAATTATCAACGAATTCCTTAACAGTTGAAGATATTAAAAATAAAGCTAAATATAAATCTAGTAATACAGGCTTAAGTTATACATCTGTATCTGGATTTAAAAATTTAAATCAAGCTGGTAAAGGTGCTGTATATAACTCTTTAGGTTTGTTACCAAAATTATTACCAGATTCGGAAAAATCAGTGGAAAGTACTACAAAATCTGTTATTGCTAATGGTACAATAACAACAGAATCATCTAATATTGATATTAATAAGATTTCCAAAGATACTAAAAATAGCCTAAATAAACTTGATACTATTTTTGATAAGAAAAAGGTAGAAGAACGACAAGAACTCGCACGATTATTTGCTAAAGATGCATTTGAACAACTTCATTATTGGGAACCTAAAACAAAAGAAGGAAAGGCTGCAAAAGCATTAGCACATGCAGTAGTCGCTGAAACATCTGCACGTATAGCGGGAAACCCTAAACGCAGTGGCTTCTATGCTGGTGCAACAAATGAAGCTTTGATTGGTGAAATTCAAAAAATTGCTAAATCTAATCCTGCTGTAGCACAATGGTTAAGTGCAAGTTTAGGGGCATTGGTAAATCATGGGCTTGGTAAATCTCCGATTACTGGGGCTACAGAGGCTCAATATGGAACTAAATATAATAGATTTTATAAAAGACGTGCAACGATTCCTGTTGCTGGATATATTAAAAAGAAAGATCAAGAAACACTTAACATGTATGGTTTAGGAATAAAAAAATCATATAATGGTATTAGTGAAAATGTTAGTACAGATAGTGAAGAAGATGAAAGCTATGTAGGAGCTCCTTATATTGTTTCAACTTGGGCTGATGCAGACACTGGAATGGCATATCATACTCTTTCAGATGGTACAGTTCAACCTATGAATAAAACTTGGGGTAAAGTTTTAGAGGGGCGTGGATACCCAACTGCTTTAGGTAATGATGGGGCGTTTTATACAGGAAGTGATGAAGTGGGTTGGTATTATAATCCTAATCCAGCTTTTGACTCAATAAAAAATGATAACCTTGCAAGAGCGATGTTAAAGAATGCAAATGATTCAGTAAATATAGAATTAGCTAGACTAAGACCTGGGACTGAGCAATCTATAAATGCTTTTGGATTTACATATAAGGTGAGAGCTGGAGATGAACCTAATACAGTATATAGAACCTATGGGTTTGGAAAAAGTTTAAATTTAACCGATGCATTGAAGGGTGCCGGGGTAATTAAAGAGGCTATGGGAGACACATTTGTAGTTAATAATAGTCAGCGGAGTGGTATTGGTTTATTAGGAATCAGCTTTGAAACAGTAAATACTCCTAATAATAGTGATATTGATTTAAAAAGCTCACGATTAAAATTAAGTCATACTGGCTGGGGTATTAATAATGATGTTAGGTTAAAGAAAGTAGAAGATTTAAATTTAAATATAGATAGACCAGATAAAGTTAAAAACCATACTCAGTATAATTTATCTGACTATACTAATTATGTTCCTGTAGGTACGGAGATTGAAGTTTCTAAAACCTATAAGGTTAAGTCCGATGTTTCAGCTGAAGATGAGCGTTTAGTTCAGCAATCAGTTCCTAATATGAATCTAAATACTAGGCGAGCTAGGGCTTTAGAAGTATTATTGAGAGACCAAGGAAAAATTTACATAAATCGAAATAATGGAGATCCTTATTTTGTAATAACTGATAAATATGGTCAAAGTCAACTATATACAAGTAGTGGGGGTTTTGCTTATATTAAAAATTCAATATTAAAATCGGATTACTATGAGGAGAAAAGTGATGATAAGTAGAGAAACGACTCTCCTAAAAAAAAATTTATACGATTTAGTTCATAATACTAGGGTGGGTAAAAAAGCATATATCTTTATGTTGATTGGCCTATTCTCAACGTATTTAGTGAGTAATGCCATTATTAATAATATATCAGTAGATTATATACTTATGTATTATGTAAGATATATTTTTAAAATATTGGGATTGGGGTTAACCCTAGAATTAAGTAGACGTAGATTACATGATTCTGGATATTCAGGAAAATGGTTATGGAACTGGGGGGCATTCGCTAGCATTATATATGCATATTATGTTTATGACATATATTCTACAGAGGGGCTGTTTTTGAGCTTTTTTGAACAGATATTCCTCATAGAGATATTGATTATATTTATTCCAGCAGTATTTTTATTCTTTTTGCCATCAGAACAATGTTTAAATAAATACGGTGATGGGAATTTGCAGATGATATCTAAAGTAAACTCTATTGGATATTTAAAATCTAAGATAAGTCTAGATAATGATAAAGGAATTATAGAATATTTACTAGATATTTATTTTTACCGCACATTTAAACCACAAGGACGTTCTAAGATTATTGAAACATGGATAGGAATAGGTACTTTAGGAACTATAATGAGCTTATTAGTAACTTTTGTGAATATTCTTTTTACAATAAAAAGTGAAACTGGAATAGAGATACTTGGAACTATATCTATTTATCTATTTTATCTACTATATGCTTATACGATTTTTTCTATTTTAGCATTATTTATTCGACGCCTGCATGACAGTTTGTATAGTGGATTTTGGGTACTATTGTTACTAATACCATTTGCAAATATTTTTGTCTTTTATAGACTATTAATAAAAGGTAGTTGGGATGTTAATAGCTTAAAGGAAATTTAATTTTTAATAAAATGGTGTTGAACTTTTTAGCGTTCAACATCATTTTGTGTATATTAAAATAATAGTGTAATTTATATATCTTGAATTGCAATAAGTAATGCGACAAAATTAAATCAATTTTCTAATCTCATGTTTAAACATGTCAAATGGTGTTTTAAACCCAAGGCCTTTCCTAGGTCGATTATTAATCAACATTAGTGCTTCTGTTAGTTTATCCAGTGTAACTTTAGCTAAATCGGTTTTCTTAGGGAAAAATTCTCGGAGTAACCCATTACTATTTTCATTAGAACCACGTTGCCATGCTGCATAAGCATCGGCAAAATACATTGGTATTCCAAACTTGTTTTCAACCTGTTCATAGCAAGCAAATTCCTTAACTCGGTCCACCGTAAAGGTTTTAAGTAATTTACTGGTTAATGTATTGTACAGGGAATTAATAGCTAAAAACATAGAATCTTTAGAGCGATCATTCATTTTTATAGCCACATAGAATCGTGTTTTACGTTCAACAAATGTAGCTAAACAGCCTTTGCTTTGACCTCTGGAAGAAACCATTGTATCTAGTTCCCAATGACCAAAAACCTCACGGTTTTCAACTTCTTGAGGTCGTTCTTTAATGGTTCTTTTAACACTGAAGCGTCCACGGGTTTCCTGTGTGCCAGGTTTTTTTCCTTTCCGGCGAAGTACTTTTTCTGTTACAGCAAGAAAACCACGATGGATCCAAGAATATATGGTTTTAAAGCTTAGAACATCAACTAATTCAGCGCCAATTACTTCTTCTGGAGACCAAGTTTGTTGTAACCTGGATTCAATTAAAGCCGCTAATTGAGGTGTTAACTCTGTTGGTCTGCCTTTATTAGCAGACTTACTAATTGCTAACTGCTGTGCTTTAATCGCAGAGTATTCGCCTTTAACACGATTTAATTCTCTTGCTACAGTAGAATGATGAACACCGATTAAACTAGCGATTTTACGAACAGAGTACCTTTCTTTTCTTAAAACTTCTATTTGACTTCGTTTTTCTATGGTAAGATGTATATAGCTCATATTAGAGACCTCCGTGTCATGTATTTGTGGTTATTTACATTTTATACGAGATCTCCAATATGAGTCTTTTTATTTATCGCAATATATTTTACAATTCATCATGTAAAATAATAAATTTAGTATATAATCCTTGTAAAAATATTCCAGCAGATGAAGTGGTAAAAATGAGGTGTAATAGAATCAATGAAATTAATATATTATTTTGCTACTATATCCTTGTTTTTAGTATTTGCCTATAGTGTAATTCAATATATCCGAAAATCTACTGAGGACATAAATGAAAAATATAGACTGATTAGTTTTGGAATATTTTTCTTTGTACTTTTTACGGATTTAAGGTTCTTAGATACCATAAATAAAGAATTTAAGTACCTAATTGAGTTTTTATTGTTATCATTTAGTACATACCTGTTTTCACTAATTTTTAAAAATAGTGATAATAAATGGATTTATTATTTATTTTCTCTATTTACTATATTGTTATTTTTAATGGCTATTTTGTTCTCAATCTAACTTTATATGTTACAAAAGCTTGTTATTAACTAGCGCCGCTGGATTTGATATCAATAATACGATAGGAAAATACCTTGATAAAAATACTAAGCAGATAAAAAAGTATATTAAGGAGAAAGAAGACGAATGGAAAAACAAATAGCAAGTATATTTTTCCTTTTAGGTTTTAACTATCTTATGATTAATTCTTGGGGTACTCGGAAGGGTATCTTCGTAGCACTCATAGGAAATTATTTCTTATTAAGTATTTTAATAGAATCATATTTTGGTTTACCTAAATTTATTGAGGACTTTAATGCACTATTTATGCTTGTAATCTGTATTTTAGGCACTTATAACTTATGGCATAAAAATAAAGCTGGAATACTAACAGAGTATGAAAAAAGAGGATGGATTTTGACTCGTACTTTCTTAGTATTATTTATTTTAGCTGTATTAGTATTTGCTTTAATTTTTATATTTATGGAGTATATTTATGGGATATACATTTAGACTGAGTTTTATTGTTTTAGAAGGTTCATGATATTCCGTTTTCAGTTAGTGGAAAATCTGTTAGAGAAAGATTATAGAATGAGCAAAAAATATTTATATTATATACTTACTTTTATAGTATCGATATCAATTTTAGGTATTTTTAGTTACTCTTTTAGGTATCAATGGTTTATAAACTCTATTGTTAATCAAAATCATAAACTTGGATTAAATCGTAATATAAAAGGTTTTGCTGCCGAATATCCTTATATTTATACTTATGGAGATTATGGAATTTTAATTATTAATACTTTACCTAACGGAAGTGTTAAGATTTTACCAAATTATAACGGGTTTACCTATATAGATGGGGCTTATAGTATTGATGATAGCAGTATACAGCGCTTAAAAAATGTGTACGGTGATAGACTACGTATTTATTCATCTATTGATGACTTTACTGAAGATGAACAATTGATAATAAATGAAATAACTAATATGCAACCTAAGAGATTTGATAAAAATGATTGGCTTTATAAATCTATTTAAATAAAAATGCTCAAAGAAAATAAAGTAGAAATTTTATAATAATTATTTTGTTTAGTGGATTTGACATTAATCCCTCTGTATTGCTACAATATTATGTATAATATATGCGATGAAGCAGAGTAGTAAACCTCTCTAGCGAGTGAGGATGGTGTAAGCTCACATTTGGTTGAAGGCGCTGTAGAGCATTGGCAGGAACGCAGGTATCTGTTAGTAAAGGCCAACATAGAAAAAAGAGGGCACAAGCCAAATAGGGTGGAACCGCGGGTATACTCGTCCCTGTAACGTTTTTCGTTACAGGGGCTTTTTTGTTTGTAACGAAATGGTTGATTTTATGTCGGTTGTGTAAAGTGGAGGCAGCAATGACATTTCAAGAGATTATTTTAAATCTACAAAAGTTCTGGAGCGATCAAGGTTGTATCGTTCAAAATCCATATGACATCGAAAAGGGTGCAGGTACAATGAACCCTGCTACATTCTTACACGCTATTGGTCCTGAACCATGGTCTGTATGTTATGTAGAGCCTTCTCGTCGTCCAGCAGACGGTCGGTATGGTGATAACCCTAACCGTTTGTTCCAACATCATCAATTCCAAGTTATCGTGAAACCATCTCCAGATAACATTCAAGAATTATACTTGCAATCTTTAGCTGCATTGGGCATTCTTGCTGAAGACCATGATATCCGCTTTGTAGAGGATAACTGGGAATCTCCAACATTGGGCGCTTGGGGCCTTGGTTGGGAAGTATGGCTCGACGGCATGGAAGTAACCCAGTTCACATATTTCCAACAAGTTGGTTCCATCGATTGTAAACCAGTTTCTGTTGAAATTACATACGGTTTAGAACGTTTGGCTATGTACATTCAAGGCGTAGAAAACGTATATGACCTTAAATGGAATGAAAACGTTACATACGGCGATGTTTGGCATGCCAACGAAGTTGAACAATCTGTTTATAACTTCGAATTAGCAGATACAGATATGCTTTTCAAATTGTTTGATATGTACGAAGCAGAAGCAAAACGCGTTTGCGAAGCTGGCTACGTATTACCGGCTTACGACTATGTATTGAAATGTTCCCACACATTTAACCTTCTTGATTCTCGTGGCGCTATTTCCATCAGTGAACGTACGGCTTTCATCGGTCGCGTGCGTGCATTAGCTCGTATTTGTGCCCAACAATACTTAGCTAAACGTGAAGAATTAGGTTTCCCACTTTTGAAAGGAGATAAATAAGATGGCAAAAGATTTATTATTTGAAATCGGTGCAGAAGAAATTCCTGCCGGCTTTATGCCAAATATCTTAGGTCAATTGAAACAATTGGCTGAAACAAAATTAAATGATGCCCATCTTCCTTTTGAAAGCATCGCAACATACGGCACACCACGTCGTTTGGCTCTTATCGTGAAAGGTCTTGCTGACACATCTGCTGAAATCAGCGAACGTCATAAAGGTCCTTCTGCATCTATCGCCTATGATGCTGACGGTAATGCAACAAAAGCAGCTATCGGTTTTGCTCGTGGTAAAGGTCTTGATGTAGCTGATCTCGTTGTAGAAGACGGCTATATTTACGCTGAAACTAAAACTGCAGGGGTTCCTGCAAAAGATATCGTAACTGATATGTTACCTCAATTGATTACAGGTCTCAACTTCCCTAAATCCATGCATTGGGGCAATTTAGATGCTAAATTCGTACGTCCTGTACGTTGGCTTGTAGCATTACTTGATGAAGAGGTAATTCCTGTAGAATTTGCTACTGTAAAATCTGGTAATGTAACACGTGGTCATCGTTTCTTAGGTGCTGATGAAATCACTATCAAAAATGCAGCATTATATGTAGACACATTAAAAGAAAACTTTGTTATGGTTGATCAAGACGCACGTCGTGAATTGATCTCCAAACAATTACATGATATTGCAGCTTCTAAAAATGCATCCATCGTTTGGGATGATGATTTATTAGAAGAAATTAACTATCTTGTTGAATGGCCTACAGCATTGTGTGGTGGCTTTGAAGAGTCCTACTTGGCACTTCCAGATGCAGCTATCATTACACCTATGAAAGACCATCAACGTTACTTCCCATTAGTTGACCAAGACGGCAAATTGTTGCCAATGTTCTTAACAGTTCGTAACGGCTCCGATCATTCTATCGAAGTAGTTCAAGCTGGTAATGAACGTGTATTGCGTGCACGTCTTGATGATGCTAAATTTTTCTTTAACGAAGACCGCAAGAAACCTATTATCGACCGTCAAGATGGTTTGACTAAAATTGTATTCCAAGAAGGTCTTGGTAACTTAGCGGATAAAACTGAACGTTTACTTAAATTGGGCCGTGTATTTGGTGAAGAATGTGGTTTACAAGAAGATGCAGCTGTTGTGTTAGAACGTGCTACAGAGCTCGCTAAAACTGACCTTACAACAGGTATGGTTACAGAGTTCACTGAATTACAAGGTGTAATGGGTAAAGAATACGCTTTACTTGATGGTGAATCTCCTGAAGTAGCAGAAGCTATTTTCGAACAATATTTACCACGTTTTGCAGGCGATGTATTGCCTCAAACTGAAGCAGGTAAAGTATTGTCCATCATCGATAAAGTAGATAACATCGTTGCCACTTTCAGCCGTGGCCTAATTCCTACAGGCTCTCAAGATCCATATGCATTGCGCCGTCAAACAATTGGTATTTTGAACATCTTGCTTGGTAGCGAATGGAATATCAGCTTACGTCCAATCTTCAAAGCATCTATGGAATTGCTTAATGTACCAGCTGAAAAACAAGACGAATTGCTTGGCCAAGTAGAAGAGTTCTTCACACTTCGTTTGAAAAATATCTTCCTTGATCGCGAAGTTCCTCATCATGTAATCGACTTGTTGTTGTCCAACAACGAATTGTCCGTTGCTGATGCTGAAGGGCTTGTAAATGCATTGTTAGCAAACCGTATCGATGAAAACGTTGAGCTTGTTCAAGCCTATACTCGTATGTACAATCTTGTAAAAGATGTGGAATATACAGGTGTTAATAGCGACTTATTGAAAGAAGACGCTGAAAAAGCACTGTTCGAAGCTGCTTCTAAAGCATTTGAAGCTAGCCTTGCAGCATGGGAAGCTGGTGACTACGCAGCTGTAGTAGCAGTTCCAGCTACTTTAGTTCCAGCCATCAACAAATTCTTTGAAGATGTAATGGTTATGGATAAAGATGAAGCTATTAAAGCGAACCGATTACAACTCGTTCGTTTAGCGTACAACGTAATGGCTATTATTGGCGATATTAGTGCATTAAAATAACATATTTCAGTAAAACTTAAAAGTTTTACAATGATATACAGGAGAAGAGGTACCGTGCGTACCTCTTTTTTGCTTTTACGAAGAATATGCAAATTTTATGCAGGATTTTTAGAGACTATGGCGAATACTTTATAATATACAAAGTTGTATGAGGAGATAGATGATTATGAATCATGATGAATTATATAAAGCCTTATGTAAGGTGCCAAGCGGCAAAGAAAAGTCTCGTGATAGAATTATTATTGAATTATATATGCGTTCTCAAGGAGCATCACAGAAGCAGTTAGTAGATGCTCTAAATATGCGTCCCGCTACTGTGTCGGAGCAGACAGATATTCTCATTGAATTGGGATATGTTACAAAACATATTGATTATATGGATAAACGTATATCTGTAGTCACCTTAACAGATGAGGGGAAACGGTTAGGCAAAACTCTTCTACATACATATAACGAATTTCTTAATGTAATGTTCTCTGATTTATCGGATGAAGAACAGGAGAATTTATACCGCTTATTAGGTAAGTTAAAACGACCAATAATACGTAAATAATACGTAAATAATACGTAAATATTTGGATTATTAAAATAATATAGAAAATACTTGCTAACAGTACGTGATTTATGATACTATATTGCTGTTAATTTGAGACAGTCCGCTGCCTATAAGGTGTAGGTATTGAATGTCTGCAAACAGGAGGAAACAATGAACATTATTAACGTACTTGAACAAGAACAACTTCGTACAGACATCCCTACTTTCCGCGCTGGTGACACAGTTCGCGTACACGTAAAAGTAGTGGAAGGTACTCGTGAACGTATCCAAGTGTTCGAAGGTTTGGTAATTAAACGTCAAAACGGTGGCGTACGTGAAACTTTTACAGTTCGTCGTATTGCATCCGGTGTAGGTGTAGAACGTACATTCCCACTTCACAGCCCACGTTTAGCTAAAATCGAAGTTATGCGCCGTGGTGTTGTTCGTCGTGCTAAATTGTACTACTTACGTAACCTTACTGGTAAAGCTGCTCGTATTCGCGAAAAACGCTAATGTTCATAAAAGGCTGCCGTCGGCAGCCTTTTATTTTTGCTAAAATTAGATATAAATAGTTCTATTTTATTATTCTATGAATTAAAGAGTTATAATAGAGGAATATAGAGCTGTAAAAAGATAAATATAAAATATACTAAGTATCTCTATTAGATGTATATAAAGTATATAGAAAGGATATAAAATGGCAGATTCACCTATCGTACATTGGTTCCCTGGGCATATGGCGAAAGCTACTCGTATGATTACAGAGTATATCAAGAAGGTAGATGTAGTTATCGAGTTATTAGATGCGCGTATTCCTCGCTCTAGTGCGAATCCTGTAATCCTTGAACTCGTTGGTCAAAAACCACATATTGTACTGTTAAATAAAATTGACTTAGCTGATCCTAAAGCCACAAAGGAATGGACTGAATTCTTTACTAAACAAGGCATTACAGTATTGGCTATCGATTCTAAATCTGGCAAAGGCAATAAAAAATTACTATCTACCGTAGAACGTCTAAGTAAACCTATCATTGATCGTTGGGTAGCGAAAGGTATTCGCAGTCGTTCTGTTAGGACTATCATCTTAGGCATTCCTAATGTTGGTAAATCTACATTGATTAACTCTTTAGCCGGTTCTGCTGCAACGCGTACAGCTAATAAGGCAGGTCATACACGTGGTCAACAGTGGGTTAAGATTGGTAAAAATCTTGAATTGCTTGATACACCAGGTGTATTATGGCCAAAATTAGAGGACCAACGTGCAGCGGCTCGCCTCGCTATGACAGGTGCCATTTCCGATGATGTTTATGATTTAGAGCATGTTATAAAACAACTATTAAATTACTTATTGACGAACACGCCAAATATTTTGGTAGAGCGTTATAAATTAAAAGAAGAAGAGATGACCGATGTTGATACGATTCTTGAAAGCATCGGACGTCGTCGAGGTTGTCTTGTAAGCGGTGGCATTGTAGATTTTGACAAGGCTCGCCGTATTATTTTGCAAGACTACCGCAATACTAAGTTAGGTACAATTACTCTCGATCAAGTTGATGAAGAACCGTACTACCCTGCAGATGGTGAGGAGAGTCATAATGGATAAGGATATATTTTCTAAGTTAAAAGTAGCAGATATTAAAGCTCTCTTTCAAACTGAACAAGCTTTAGAAATTTTGTCTTTTGCTCAAGAGGATACTCGTAGTTCTGTACAGAAATTGGCTGCTTCTTATATTAAGCGTCAAGAAAAAGAGTTAAAAGAACAGCAACGCCTCATGGGTATGTATGACTATGAAGGCATGTTCTATGATCAAGGTATCTATCATGTGGCTGGAGTCGATGAAGTGGGGCGTGGCCCTATTGCGGGCCCTGTAACGGTAGCTGCTGTTATCTTGCCACCTATGACATTAATTCCGGGGCTCAATGACTCTAAAAAACTAACAGAGGAAAAACGGGAAGCACTCTATGATATCATCATGGATGAAGCTGTTGCTGTTAGCTGTATTTTCTACGGTCCAGAAAAGATTGATGAACTCAATATTTATGAAGCAACGCGACAAGCGATGTATGAGGCTATTCGTACGCTCAGCGTACCAGCTGAAGCAGTAGTAGCCGATGCTATGAAATTGCCTGATTTGAGGATTCCCGTTGAATCCATCATTAAAGGTGATAGCAAAAGCGCTAATATTGCTGCTGCATCCGTCATTGCAAAGGTTACGCGAGATCGATATATGAAGAGCCTCGATGATGAATACCCTGGCTATGGCTTTGGTATTCATAAAGGTTACTATACGGAATTACATAAAGAAGCTATCGAGCAACAAGGGGTAACACCGCTTCATCGTAAGAGCTTTGAGCCTATTAAATCTATTGTGCGTTGGGTTAAATCTGAGTAAATCTTAGTTATTTATATATGGGGAATAGATTTATTTTATGATTCGACTATTAAGTTAATTCCTATAGTCGTATTAGTTTTATTCGTATTATCACATTATAAATTGCATATAGTTTATAACTGTAAAGAGGTTCCTATTGGTCACCTATGTGACTATTAGGAACCTCTTTTGTATTTACTTTTGTTACCTCCATAATTTACGCTACAAGTAAGTATTACCTGTTGAAAGATTAATATAGTATAGATATTAAATTCTATGAGTTGTTGTTGCAGATACACCTTATTAGGAGGTATATATGAAAACGATTAGTACTGGTAAAGCTTTTAATGAACTCGATTCAAAAGAACTGGGCAAATGGGGAGAACGAGTAGCTACCAATTATATTGAAAAAATGGGACTTACGGTAGTAGATACAAATTATCGAACCCGTTTAGGCGAAATAGACATCATTGCTAAACGTGATTTAGTCTATCATTTTATTGAAATTAAAGCTCGCCGAGGTATGCAACATGGACTAGCACGTGAGGCAGTTACCAAGAAAAAACAAAAGCATATTAAACGAGCTGCCATGTTGTTTCTATATGATCTAAATCAAAAAAAGCGCCGTTGGAAGGAAATATCCTTTGATGTAATAGAGGTGTATTTACACGAAGACTTTCAAAGTTCTATTCATTATTTACCACAGTGCTTTTAGTGAGGTCAGTTTATGTACGCAAAATTATATGGAGCCACCTTGCACGGCATTGATGGATGCATCATTACTGTAGAGGTCGATATATCACAAGGTTTGCCGGTTTTTGATATCGTTGGTCTACCTAATCAATCGGTTAAAGAGGCTCGTGAACGAGTGCGAGCGGCCATTAAAAATAGTGGCTACGAATTTCCAATGAGACGTATCGTAGTCAATTTAGCACCTGCCACAATTCGTAAAAGTAGCGCTGGACTCGACTTAGCGATTGCTTTAGGGATTCTGCTTGCATCAGGACAGATAAAGGGGCGTAAAGCAAAGATTTCGGCTTTATTTGATAAGAGTCTGTTTATGGGAGAGTTAGCGTTAGATGGTTCGCTATTACCAACCTTTGGGACTTTAGCTATGTCGCTAGCAGGATTAGATGCTAACTATTCAAAAGTTTATACAAGTATTGAAAATAGTAAAGTGCTACAAGCTATTCCTAATTTAACCATATATGGTGGATCATCACTACAAGAAATTATTACTATTTTAGAGGAACAAGCTAAGCCAAAGGTAGTTGATAAAAATAAACAAATAAGTATCAAAACAGAACATGTAGATAAACATAATATCAATAAATCAACTCTAGAGTCTATGCCATTAACTGGAACCAATGAAAATCTATATACAATGAGTAAACAGCACGTAAGCGCAATTAGTAATAGTTGTGTTGATACGTCTGTCACGGATGAAAGTATAACTATAAAGACTATTCAAACATATACAGTTGATTTTGGCGATGTACAAGGTCAAGAGTTAGGAAAACGAGCCATGCTCATCAGTGCTGCAGGTCATCATCATTGTATTATGATAGGACCTCCAGGTGGGGGTAAAACGATGATGGCCGAACGATTGCCTACCATATTGCCTCCTATGAATTGGAATGAAATCGTTGAAGTGAGTCGCATACAAGACGTTATTGGGTTACTCGGTGATAATGGGCTTGTTACATCTAGACCTTTTAGACATCCTCATCATACGGCAACTCTGGCTAGTATGGTAGGTGGAGGAATACAGGGGCGCCCTGGAGAGGTAACACTAGCTCATGGAGGCGTATTATTTATGGATGAGGCACCTGAGTTTCAACGTCAAGTAATTGATGCATTACGACAGCCACTAGAGTCTAGGACTATTACTATAAATCGGGCTCAAGGAAATTATATATATCCAGCTAATTTTATTTGTATTCTTGCGGCAAATCCTTGTCCTTGTGGTTATTACCATGATCCCCATAAGGAATGTGTCTGTACAGAAACGATGGTTAAAAACTACCAGCAACGGTTATCAGGGCCGATTATGGATCGTATTGATTTACATATTCCCGTTGAGAGACCGACCCTTGAACAGCTGTTAGATACATCAACTTCAAATATGACGAGTGAAAGTATGAGACAACAAGTTATCATGGCTACTGCTATGCAGCAAAAACGATTTGAAGGTTTTGACTTTAATTCGAATGGAGCAGTTCCTCATAAGGCAATTAGTGAACTATGCAATATTACAGATAAGGCCTGGAGTGTTTTAGGCAATATATTTGACCATTTTCATTTAAGTGGGCGAGCTTTTGATCGCATATTAAAGGTGGCTCGTACAATTGCTGATTTAGAAGAAAATCCAAAAGTAGAACCACATCATATTTCTGAAGCAATGTTATTTAGAACTGGCAAATAAAGTAATTATCTTATAAATTTAGTAGTTGTTTATTTGCCAAAAATAGTTGTTTAATTCTATATAAAACTAAGGCTTATATACATAGAAAGAATTACTAGGTGTTTATATGATTAGATACGATGACAATATTTATATTGCAGGATTACAAAGCTTATACAATGTTGGAGCCACATATGTAAGGCGATTTATAGAGGATTTTGGATCCCCTTATGATGCGTGGCAAGCTATTAAGAATGTAAAAAACTTAAAATCTTATACACATATTTCTGCATCTGATAAACGTGCTATTTCAACATCGGCTAAAGATGAGAAGTTGGATTATATTATCCATAAAGTAGACGAATACCAGATGGATTTTACTACCTTTTTAGACAAAGACTTTCCGTCTATTTTAAATCATATATATAATCCGCCAGCCATTTTATTTATGAGAGGTAATCGGGCACTCTTAGATGGACGATTAAATCGCATTGCTATTGTTGGAGCAAGGAGTTGCTCCTTATATGGCCGGAATGTGGCGAGAATGCTCGGCAAAGAATTGGGTAAATACAGTACCATTATTGTCAGCGGTGGAGCTCGTGGTATAGACTCACATGGTCATGAAGGCCTTCTAGCTAGTCAGGGGTATGGAATCATTGTTATGGGATGTGGTTTAGATATTACCTATCCTCGAGAAAATGCAAAATTATTTGATCGTATGTTACAAAATAATGGGTTACTTCTATCCGAATACCCGCCGGGTACACCGCCGTCCGCAAAACATTTCCCAGCACGGAATCGTATTATTAGTGGATTATGCAGAGGTGTTATCGTAGTGGAGGCCAAGTCCAGTAGTGGTTCTTTGATTACGGCAGATATGGCGGTTAGTGAAGGTCGAGATGTATTTGTGGTACCATGTAATCTATTAGACCATACGGCTGATGGAAATAAATTTCTAATGAGAAATGGTGCATATGTACTTACTGGGTATGAGGATATAGTTGAACAATATCATTTAACATTGCGGGAATATTTTTCTAGTGAACAAAAATTTTTACCAACAAGGAATAATGAAAATAAAGGTGTAAAAGATAGCGTTCAAATAGGGAATCATAGTCAAAGTGTTGATAGAAAAGGGTGCTCTATGTTAAGCTTTAATGTGGATAGGAGTGTAATATTGAGTGAAATACCTCATGATCGATGTATTACGGTTAGTGATATTTTGAAAGCTACTCGTATTCCATTACAACAACTACAGCCCTTATTACTAGAGTTAGAAATGGAAGGGGCTATAGAGAATCATCCGCCGAGAGGCTATATTAATATGACTAGGAGTGATATACTTGTCCATTAAACGATCTATCGTTATTGGCGAGCCGAAAGCAGCTAGTACTAGTAATGACACAAAAAAGAAAAATACTAAGAAAGAAAGTACTACGATAAAGCGTAAGGTAGCTAAGGAAGCCCTTACTCCAATGGGGATTGTACGGGATAAATCTGTACTACAAACTTCAGTGCCACCGGAGCAACGCGAACCTCGCGTATATAATCCTGATGGCAAAGTATTAGTAATCGTAGAGTCTCCTGCTAAATCTAAAACAATTGAAAAATTCTTAGGTCCCAACTACGTTGTAAAAGCGAGTATGGGCCATTTACGAGATTTGCCTAAATCTCAAATGGGCATCGATATAGAGCATGATTTCACGCCGCGCTATAGTAATTTGGTAACACGTAAAAAGGTTATTGATGAACTAGTTTCTTATGCTGATGAAAGCAGTGCCGTATTGCTCGCAACTGACCCTGACCGTGAAGGGGAAGCTATTTCTTGGCATTTAGCGTACATTCTAAATGTAGATCCTACATCTACATGCCGTATTACGTTCAATGAGATTACTAAAAATGCGGTAGCAGAAGCATTAGGTTCTCCACGTACTATCGATATGAACATGGTAGATGCTCAACAAGCACGCCGTGTATTAGACCGTATCGTAGGCTATAAATTGAGTCCTTTATTATGGAAAAAGGTTTGTAAAGGCCTCAGTGCAGGTCGTGTGCAATCCGTTGCAGTTCGACTTATCTGTGAAAGAGAGCGAGAAATTCAAGCTTTCGTGCCACAAGAATATTGGACTATTGAAGGCAATTTTGAAACGCCTAAAAAAGAGGCTTTCACAGCGGAATTAACCCATATTAAAGGTGAAAAAATCGATATTACTACTGAAAGTGATGCACAAGCCATAGTTGATGCTATTGGCAATGAAGATGCAGTAGTGACTAATATTGAAAAGCGCAAGCGTTCTCGTAAAGCGGCACCTCCATTTACAACATCTACCTTGCAACAAGATGGTGTGCGTAAATTGAACTTTGGTGCTAAGCGTACGATGATGATTGCTCAACATTTATATGAAGGTTTAGAAATTGGCTCCTATGGCCACGTAGGTTTGATTACATATATGCGTACAGACTCTACGCGTATCTCTAAAGAGATGCAAGCTATGGCTAAGGACTTTATTCTTCGCAATTATGGGGAAGACTATTATCCGTCTAAACCAAATGTGTACGGCTCTAAGGGTTCTGCACAAGATGCGCATGAGGCTATTCGTCCTACATCTCTCGAGTTAACACCTAAAATGGTGGAACCATTCTTGAGTCGTGATGAACTTAAGCTATATACGTTGATTTGGAATCGTTTTATGGCTAGCCAAATGGCGCCGCAACTAAATGAATCCACAACGATAGAGTTGAATGTAAAAGATGACTATACATTTAAAGCGACTGGCTCTCGTGTTATCTTCCCAGGTTTCAGTACCGTTTATGAAGATGCAAAAAAAGAGGATGTACCTCAATTACCTGTTTTAAAAAAGAATGATGCTGCCCATACGGTAGAGGTATTGCCTGAACAACATTTCACACAACCACCTCCACGTTACTCTGAGGCGAGTCTTATCAAGACATTAGAAGAACTCGGCATTGGTCGCCCTAGTACATACGCACCAATTCTAGATACTATCGTAAGCCGTAACTATGTGGAAAATACGAATAAACAATTCGTGCCTACAGAGCTAGGCTTTGTGGTGGTAGATTTCTTGATTGCATACTTTGAAAAAATCATCAATACTGGCTTTACCCGTGATCTAGAAGAAGAACTAGATGCTATTGCGTCTGGCAAGGATACGTATGTAAAAGTATTATCTGATTTCTACGAGGTCTTTGCGCAAGAGCTAGAAGATGCAAGTGACGTAGACCGCATTGAAATTGCATCTATGGAAAGTGATGAAATCTGTGAACTTTGCAATAGCCCAATGGTATATAAATTTGGTCGCTACGGTAAGTTCTTAGCATGTTCTAACTTCCCGGAATGTAAAAATACTAAACCTATTACAGTAGGAACTGGTGTAACATGTCCTAAATGTAAAGAAGGGGAAATCGTAGAACGCAAGTCTCGTCGTGGGCGTATTTTCTATGGCTGTAATCGATACCCACAATGCGACTTTACATTATGGGATAAGCCAACTCATGATTTCTGTGAAACATGTGGTTCTATAATGGTTGAAAAGACATATAAAAATGGTACAGTTAAAAAGTTCTGTTCCAATGAAACTTGTCCTACTAGGCCACCAAAGAAAACAAGAAAGAAAAAAAGCGAAGCTAGTGAAGAAACTGTAAAAGAATCTAAAAAGTCTAGCAAAGCTAAAAAAGAGGAAACTACAATTGAATCATAAAAATGTTATCGTTATTGGTGCAGGCCTTGCAGGATCCGAAGCAGCTTGGCAGCTTGCTAACCGAGGCATTCATGTAGACTTATATGAAATGCGTCCTGTTAAGAGTTCTCCTGCGCACCAAACAGATCAATTTGCAGAGCTCGTATGTAGTAACTCGTTGCGCGCTGGTAATATTGAAAATGCGGTAGGTCTTTTGAAAGAAGAAATGCGTCGTCTCGGTTCCATCATTATGGAATGTGCCGATGCAACTGCTGTTCCTGCAGGTGGTGCTTTAGCCGTTGATCGTCATTTATTTAGTGAAATGGTGACGAAAAAAGTAAAAGGTCATCCTAATATTACAGTTCATCTAGAAGAGGTCACTGAACTTCCTACAGAAGCAACTGTTATTTTTGCATCTGGTCCGCTTACATCTGAAGCATTAGGAGATAAGATTAAGGCCTTAACTGGTGAAACAGGCTTTTACTTCTACGATGCTGCTGCACCTATTGTAACGGCTGAATCCTTAAACTATGATAAAGTTTTTGCTGCCTCACGTTATGATAAGGGCGATGCGGATTATCTTAACTGTCCTATGACCGAAGAAGAATATAAAGCGTTCTGGCATGAGCTTACAACGGCTGAAGCCGTACAACCAAAAGATTTTGAAAAGGAAATCTACTTTGAAGGCTGTATGCCCGTAGAAATTATGGCGAGCCGTGGGGAAGATACATTGCGTTATGGGCCCTTAAAGCCTGTGGGCTTAGTGGATAAACGCACCGATGAGGAATCTTATGCAGTTGTGCAATTGCGTAAGGAGAATAAAGAAGGTACCATGTTTAATTTGGTAGGCTTTCAAACTCATTTAAAATGGGGCGAGCAAAAGCGTGTATTCGGTATGATTCCAGGCCTTGAAAATGCCGATTTTATTCGTTATGGTGTTATGCATCGCAATACGTATATCAATTCTCCTGAGTTATTGAATCATGCATTCCAGCTTAAAAAGGAACCGCGTTTATTCTTTGCTGGTCAAATGACTGGAGTTGAAGGTTATTTAGAATCTGCTGCTAGTGGTCTAATGGTAGGCCTACAAGTAGACCGTTACTTAGAGGAACAACCATTTATTGAGTTTCCTAAGACGACGGCTATCGGTTCCCTTAGTCACTATATTTCTAACTACGAAGGCTCTAACTTCCAACCGATGAATGTCAACTTTGGCATCATGGATCCATGGCCTCAAAAAGTACGCAAGAAAAAAGAAAAAAATGCACTGATTGCAAATCGTGCTTTAGAAGAACTGGATGCTCTAAAAGCTAAAGAAAATTTATAAGAAATAGCCTTTTAAGAAATAGTTTTATTTCAAAAAATAGTAAAAGTCCTACATTCATAGGTAAAACCCATGAGTGTAGGACTTTTTTGTTAAGTATTTTTGTATTTATTATTTACGTTTTTTAGTTTTTGTTGTTGATTCTGTAGCTACTATAACAGCTTGATTTTTCTTTTCAAGATAGCCTAGATAAATGAATACACAGATACCTACAATGATGGCTATTAAACTCGTCATTTGAGCAGATTTTAAACCTAGCGTTAAGTTTACGTAATCGCCACGTAAGAACTCTAAGAAGAAGCGAGCCGTAGAATAGAGAATGGCATATAGTACGAACACTTGGCCCTTAGCATGTTTGAAAGATCCAAATAATAGAAGGGCTACAAAGATGAGAATATCAATTTGACCTTCCCATACTTCGGCAGGCCAAAGCGGCTGATTACCGTAGGTGCGATAGGCAAGGGTACTTTCAGGATAGATAATACCATAATTACCACCCGTAGGATGACCGAAAGCATCACCGTTTAAAAGGTTTGCCATACGGCCTACCGATTGAGCTAAAATCAATGCAGGGGCAAATAAATCGGCAAAAGCCCAAAAGTCAATTTTGTTTTTACGAAGATACCAATAGCCAGCAATTGTGCCTAGTACCACGCCACCTTGAATGGCCATACCTCCTTGCCAAACAAAGGGAATTTCTAATAAATGATTACCGTAATAATCCCAATCAAAGAAGAATACGTCCCATAGACGAGCACCGATGAGACCAGCTACGGCTACAGTAATGGAAAAGTCGATGATGTGTTCATGCCAACCGCGGCCATCCTTTTTCAAAAGTACATAGGCAACAGAGGCACCACAAATGATAGCCAAAGCTAACATGGTACCATAGGCTCTAATAGGGAAGTCCCCTATGAAAAATAAATATTGATGCATACAAAACTCCTTATGTGATAATTTTTTATTAGTACATAAATTAAATTATAAATTACATATATCCTTCATGCAAGAAAAGAGATGAACTATATATAATATGGTATAATATAGAGATTGGTATTGTATCCCAGTATGGGACCTAGAATTAGGAGAGTACATGATTCGTAAATCTACTATTATAAAATCATTAACAGCTTTAGTAATGTCTGCATTATCTAGTACAATCGTACAAGCAGAGGTATTGGTACCATTAGATCAATTTTTAGCCACTACTACACGTCATTACGAAGCAAATCAATATAAAACAGCATATACAGTATATATTCCACAAAGTGAATTACAAGGTGATACGGTTATTTTAAATCCTGCAGCCGTAGGTGAACCTGTTAAATTGCCCATTACCAAAAAAGATGGTATATCCTATGTAGATATTGAGTCTGAGCCAGCTATGCTGGGTGTTAGTTATACAAAAAATAATGGTCAACTTATTTTAGGACCTGCACCAGAAGCATCTACGGTGAAAGCACCTTATACATTGCAAACACCATTGGCTTGGGCTTTTGATCCATGGACAACAGAGGGAATTCCGTATCAGGCAAAACTCAATACGAGTGGTGATAATATTATTTCTCCAAGTTGGTTTAAATTGCATAGCTTAGGTTTAGAAGCAAGTTCAAATGTAAATATTGATTATGTGAAAGCGTATAAGGATAAAGGCTATCATATTTGGCCGTTAATTACTAATCGGTTTGACTCTAATTTTACAAGTGGTATTTTGTCGGATCAATCGGTATGGAAGAAATTTGCTCATAACCTTGTTCAATATGCCTATATATATGGGTTTGATGGTTATAACTTTGACTTTGAAAACATTAATTATGCTGATCGTGATCGTTTAACAACATTTGTAACATATTTGTCTAATCATTTACATCAGTATAATATTAAAACTTCTATCGATGTGACTGGCTATTCTGATAGTCCAGAATGGTCATTAGTGTATAACCGTAAAGCTTTGGCAGATACAGTAGATTATGTAGTTCTTATGGCGTATGACGAAACTTGGGCTAAGAGTACTACTGCAGGTCCTGTTGCAAGTTATCCTTGGGTCCGTAGCCATACAGAAAGAATGCTATCTGAAGTTCCTTCTCAAAAGTTAATATTAGGCGTACCATTCTATATGCGCTTATGGCATGAAACGAATGGTTATGCAAAAAGCGAGACATTGGCTATGAAGAATACAAGTAATTACTTTGCTAATTACAGAGATAAAATGACTTGGGACGATCGATTAAAGTTATACTATTTATCTATTCCAACAGCTTCTGGTTCAGATCGTATTTGGTTTGAAGATAATACATCGTTAGGCTTAAAACTTGATCTGGTAAAAGAATTACACCTTGGTGGGTTTGCAGCATGGCGTAAAGGGTTTGAAGATATTTCTACGATTACTATGATTCAAGAAAAAGACTTAGGACGTGGTATTCCTAAATCTCCTACAGCAGTTGTTCCTGAACCTGTAGTTCAAGAAGCTAAACCATTAACAAAGCTTGAACAATACAAATTACGCTTAGAAGAAAAAGAAAAAGAAAAAGCAGCTAAAGCGGAAGCAAAACGGAAAGCTAAAGAAGAGAAAGAAGCTGCTAAACGCAAAGCAAAAGAAGAAGTTGAAAAAGTAAAAGCTGAGAAAAAACGCTTAGAAGAAGAGGCTAAAGCTAGAAAAGAACACAATAAACAAACTGTTAAAGAGCAAAATGATTTATATACTAGTCATAGTTCTGATCAAAATACAAGCCCTAAAAATGATTTAATAAAAACTATTCAAGTCGTAAAACGCTAGTGTTTGACTGCTTTTACAGTACGTAGTAAAATAAAAATATTAATTATAAAATGGCAACCTATGAGGTTGACCATATGAGGAGGCCCCTACATGAACGAAAAGTATGTAGCCCAAGATATTGAAAAAAAGTGGCAACAGTATTGGGAAGATAACCATACATTTAAAACAGAATATGATGAATCTAAAGAAAAATACTATGTATTAGAAATGTTCCCGTACCCATCTGGTAACTTACACATGGGTCACGTGCGTAACTATTCCATCGGTGACGTAGTAGCTCGTTTCAAAAAAATGAAGGGCTTCAACGTGTTGCATCCAATGGGCTGGGACTCCTTTGGTATGCCTGCTGAAAATGCGGCTATCAAACATGGTATTGCACCTAAAACATGGACTCTTGATAATATCGAGAACATGAAATTACAACAAAAAGCTCTTGGTTTGTCCTACGATTGGGACCGTGAAGTAGCGACTTGCAAAGAAGATTACTATAAATGGACTCAATGGTTCTTCCAACAATTTTATAAAAAAGGCTTAGCGTACAAAAAAGAAGCTAAAGTAAACTGGTGTGAAACTTGTCATACTGTATTGGCAAACGAACAAGTCATCGATGGTGTTTGCTGGCGCTGTGATAACCCAGTTGAGAAAAAAGACTTGTCTCAATGGTTCTTGCGCATCACTGAATATGCAGATCGCTTGTTAACTGATTTGGATACTCTTGATCACTGGCCACAACGCGTTAAATTGATGCAAAAGAATTGGATTGGCCGCTCAGAAGGTACGGAGTTTTCCTTTGAAGTACCGTCTATTAATGAACGTGTATCTGTGTATACGACCCGTGTAGATACAATTTATGGCGTAAGCTATGTAGTACTGGCTCCTGAACATCCATATGTAGAACGCATTATTGAAAACGCTCCTAATAAAGCTGAATTAGAAGCTTTTATTACACGTATGCGGAATATGAGCGATATCGACCGTACATCTACAGAGGCACCTAAAGAAGGTATGTTCACAGGCTCTTATGCAGTAAACCCTATGTCTGGCGAACAAGTACCGGTTTGGATTGCTAACTATGTATTAGTAGACTACGGTACAGGCGCTGTAATGGGTTCTCCTGCACATGATGAACGTGACTGGGAATTTGCTCATAAATACGATTTGCCAATTAAACAGGTTGTAGCTTGTGAAGGCGAAGAATATAGCCTTGAAAAATGGCAAGAATGGTACCATGAAGATGGCATTCTAGTTAACTCTGGCGATTATAACGGCCAAACATCTGCAGAGGCTCGTAAAAATATTACAGCTTCTCTTAATGAACGCGGTATTGGTGAAGGTAAAGTAAACTTCCGCCTTCGTGACTGGTTGATTTCTCGTCAACGTTACTGGGGCGTGCCAATTCCTGTAGTATATTGTGAAAAATGTGGTGAACAACTCGTTCCTGAAGAAGAGTTGCCAGTACGCTTGCCAGAGAATGTTAAATTTGAATCTGGTGCCGTATCTCCATTAGCTACATCTGAAAGCTTCCTAAATACTACATGTCCTAAGTGTGGTGGCCCTGCACGTCGTGAAACAGATACAATGGATACATTTATCGATTCTTCTTGGTATTTCTTGCGCTATGCAGATGCTAAAAACGATCAAGCTCCATTCGATAAAAAAATCGCTAACTACTGGATGAATGTAGACCAATATATCGGTGGTATTGAACATGCTATCTTGCACTTGTTGTACTCTCGATTTTTTGTGAAAGTTATTCACGACTTAGGTCTTATCGAAGCTAACGAACCATTCCGAGGCTTATTGACGCAAGGTATGGTTCTTAAAGAAGGCAGCAAAATGTCTAAATCTAAAGGTAATGTAGTTTCTCCAGAAGAAATCATCAATACCTATGGTGCAGATACTGCTCGTTTGTTTATTCTATTCGCGGCTCCTGTCGATCGTGACCTTGATTGGTCTGATCAAGGTGTTGAAGGCTCTTACCGTTTCTTAGGTCGTGTATGGCGTATCATTGATGCGTATAACGAAGAAGCTAAGAAGAATGTAACCGGTGAACTTACAAAAGACGAATTCGGATTACGTCGTGAGTTACACCGTGTCATCAAAAAGGTTACGGAAGACTTAGATAATAATTTCAACTTTAATACAGCAATTTCTGCAATCATGGAACTTGTGAATGCTATGTACGCTCATAAGGACAAAGCAGAGACTATCAATAGCGCATTAGCAAATGAATTGACTCGTTCCTTATTGCTTCTTTTAGCGCCATTCGTTCCTCATATTACAGAAGAGTTATGGCATGAATTGGGTGAAGCTACATCCATTCATACTGAAAATTGGCCTGTATACGAAGAAGCTGCGCTTGTAGTAGATGAAGTAGAAGTAGTATTGCAAGTAAATGGTAAAGTTCGTGATAAACTTACTGTTTCCGTAAATATTACAAAAGAAGAATTAGAAACATTGGCCAAAGAATCTAGCCGTGTTCAAGAATTTATAGAAGGTAAGAATATCGTAAAAGTTATTTACGTACCTGGTAAACTTGTAAATATCGTTGTTAAATAAGGATATTCTATTTGTTTAATATTGTAAGCCCCCAACTACATAGGTAGAAGGGGGCTTATTTTAAGTGAGGTAATTATGGCAAAACGTAGCGATTATATTTCCTGGAATGAATACTTCATGGGTGTTGCCATTTTGGCAGCACAACGTTCTAAGGATCCAAATACACAAGTTGGTGCATGTATTGTTAGTAATGATAATAAAATCTTGTCCATTGGTTATAATGGTATGCCTTTGAATTGCAGTGATGATGATTTCACATGGGAACGTGATACAGCTGATGATAATAAGTATTTCTATACCGTACATAGTGAACTGAATGCAATTTTGAATTATCGTGGCGGTTCTTTAGAGGGCTCTAAAATATATGTAACGCTTTTCCCATGTAATGAATGTGCGAAAGCCATCATTCAAAGTGGTATTAAAGCCGTTATCTATCGCGATGATCTCTATAAGGATACAAAAGAAGTAAAAGCATCCAAACGGATGTTGAAAACCGCAGGTGTAGACATTATTGAATACAAATCTACAGGCCGCACATTGAATATTACATTGTGATATAATAATTTTTTACCACTAATAAGAGCCCCTATATACGCTTGTATATAGGGGCTCTTTTATATGTAGTTTTCTATTATAAATTGATATCAACCAGATCCGTTAGATTGAACGTACAGTTTTTACTATCATCCAATGTAGGATTACACTGTAGTCATGTTTATACTTGTAAACGGCCATCAATCATAATGTCTACTTCTTGGCCATCACGAGTGTAGCCTTTAATATTCATATGTTCATCACCAATCATAAAGTCTACATGTGTTAAGGAGTAGTTAAGGCCACGTTCTTTTAATTCTTCTTCAGATAAACCATCACTATTTTTGAGGCATGTAGGATAAGATGCACCAATCGCTAAGTGGCAGGATGCATTTTCATCAAACAATGTTTCGTAGAAAATTTGGTTAGATTGGCTAATTGGGCTGAAGTGGTCCACCAAAGCAACTTCGCCGAGGTAGTGGGAGCCTTCATCGGTTTCTATTAACTCTTTTAATACTTCATAACCTTCTTTTGCAGTATAATCAACGATTTTACCTTCTTTGAAAGTAAAGGAGAAATCAGAAATAGTATTGCCATGGTAAATTAAAGGTTTTGTGCTGTATACAATACCATTAACACCATTATATTGGGGTGCGGAGAAAACTTCCTCTGTAGGAATATTGGCATTAAAAATAGTGCCATCTTTTGAAGATTCTTCACCACCTAGCCATATATGACCTTCTGGTAATTCTAATAAGAGGTCAGTACCATTTTTACAAGTATAACGCAATGCCTTTAAGTCTAATTTATTCAATGCTTCACAGCGGTGACGCAATTTTGCCATGTGATGACGATATGTGTCTTTCGGTTCTACACCTTCAATACGGCAAAGTTTTAATAGGGTAGCCCATAGTTGTTCAATTTTCTCTTCATCTGTACCTTCATAGCCAAGTAAATCTGCCCATAGAACAGTTGGTACAGAAGCAACGCACCACGTAACAGAGGACTTCATAATCGCTGTATGGTAGAAGGATAAAGCTTTATTTAAGTTGCGAGATTGTAGTGAAATACGATTTGTTGGAATACCTTCTAACGCTTTTGGATTCGCACTAATCAAAGATAAGAAAGCGGCCTTATCATCGATGTATTGCTTGTAGAATTCAGGAATCCAGTTAGCCGGTCTTTGTAATACAGATTCCTTAGCATGTAATAAACGTTGACGAGCGATTGGAGAACATCTCCAGTTGAGGACAACCTCTTTGGCACCTAATTCATATGCTTCTTCTGTGACGATAACTGCAAAGTCTTTGTTTTCCACATCTACAGAAATAACAAGAGTTTGATCTTCTTGTAAATTTACGCCATATTTTAACAAGGTATGGGCGTATTTTTTTAATGTTTCTTGATTCATTGTATCTCCTTATATTTGACATCAATTATGAAACTCCTGCTGGTGTGACCAATAGAGTCAACGATAGGAGTTTACTTTTTCATAGGGAATTCCTTCAGTAGGAGGTGCACTATGAAAGTAAAATTGAAGCCATATATGACAATTATATTAATCCTATGTGTTTTAGTAGGAATTTATTTCCTATGGCCTATTATAACAGATGAAAGCGATTCTGTCTTAGTTGAAGGAGCAATAGATGGAAATTCTTCTATATCAACTGTTGAACAAACATCCAACAAACCTATAGCTTATATTACGGGCGCCGTAGTTTCACCTGGTTTATATGAGTTTGAAAGTAGTGCTACTGTAGGTGATGTAGTTCAGTTAGCAGGTGGGCTATTACCTTATGCTGATGTAGAATCAGTTAATATGGCAAAGTCGGTTAATGCGGGAGATCATATCCACATAGTATTTAACTTCCACGGCAATCCAGAGGTTTTATTGCGCGGTAACAAAATTAATATCAATACAGCTTCTGCAAAAGATCTTGATGCATTACCAGGCATAGGACCCGCTATGGCAAAAAGAATTGAAGAGTATCGTTCACAAAAAGGACCCTTTACATCCGTTGAAGGTATCAAGGGGGTGAAGGGCATCGGTGATGGCGTATTTAAGAAGATTAAAGATAAAATTACAATCTAAATTTAGGAATACAGAACGAGCGTTTGAGGAATCAATCTTCAATACTCAAGTTTTAGTTAATACAAAGCCATTTATAACTTATAGCCAATGGGCACATACTATATTGGGATCTATAATAATTGGCACTATATTAGGATATGGTAAATATTATCCCGTACTTAGTCAAATGCATTATATTTTTGCGATTGCTTTAGCTATTATTGGTGTAACTGTTATTAAAATAATGCAATCTTATTGTAGGTGGCGTTTATATGCCAATTTATTAATATTAGTTTTTGCTGCAATGGGATTATCCTATTATCATACAGACTTACAAATTATTAATTATAGTAGCTATACATCATACTATTTACAGCAAGAAGGAGAATATCTAGGTACTGTTGTATCATCTCCTGAAATAGTAAATCTAGATGGACAGGAATATTACAAATATAATGTAGAGTTACATGGATTACATCCCTATAAAGATTCTGCTAAAAATGACTATATTAAGGCACAGGGTCGATTACAGATTTACTCAAAGGTATCTGCTACAAAGTATTCAATACGGCTAGGGGAACAAGCAATAATTGAAGGTACACCAAAAAGCTTATTTCTCATTGAAGAGGAAGGACGCATTAATCTTAGAGGCAGATATATGAGCTCTAATACAAGAGGTCGAATCTATGATGGTGTATATCGATCTGCTACTAATAAAGATTTACAAGCATTCCACTTTAAAGAAACATTTTCTGAAAAACTATATGGAAAAAGTTTATATTTATGTGGTCAAATACGAGAATCTATTGAAAAAAATATTGCTAGTAATCTAGATGGTCCACAAAAGGTATTAGCACAAGCCTTATGCTTGGGTGGTCATTATAGTGAGCTAGGGGAAAAGCGAATGAAAGATTTTGCTTATACGGGTCTCATCCATATTTTATCTATCTCTGGCTCACATATTGCACTGCTATTAGCCTTAATTTACGGTTTAGGAAGACTCGTTAAATTAGGGAAGCGCACATGCTTAATTTTAGGTATATTAGTAGCTTGTATATATTGCTGTATCGTTGGTGGAGATGCACCAGTTATACGTGCAACGATGATGAGTATACTCATGTGCATGGCTTATGTAAAAGGGCGATTATATCAAGCTAAACAGGCTTTATGTATATGCGCTATTCTATGTCTTGTATATGATCCATTCTCTTTGTTTGATGTTAGCTTTCAACTATCCTTTGGTGCAACCTATGGTTTACTTATATGGGGAAAGGTACTATATGAACGGATACAATGGCTACCAAAATGGATAAAAACACCGTTAGTGTTATGTGTATCAGCACAGTTGCTCATCTTGCCGCTACAGCTGTATTACTTTCACTATATTAGTATTGCTAGTTTGTTAGCAGCTTGCATAGTAGCACCTATATTAGATATATCCATCATTTTAATCTTTATAAGCACTGTTATTAGCTATGTAATGTCTATATCGTTTCTATGGTCTTTGATAGATGCACTATTACGCATATCGTTATATTTAAATCATGTCTTAGGGCGTAGTGGTAGTTTACTTTGGCTTGGTATGATGCATCTTTATTGTGTTTATGTATATTATGCTTTACTAGGTTTGTTTACGTACTTTTTGACACATAAGAAAAAGTATACTGTATATGTAGTGATGTCTTTATTATGCATGGTTACAGCCTATGGTGTTTCATACTATGTGACTCATCATCACAAGAATACGTTAATCCATTATATTCCTATGAAACAGTGTAATGTGCTGCTGTGTATAGCACCAAACCATGAACAGGCAGATTTGTTAATCGATGCACCAGATTATATTAAAACGATGCCTAATGAAAGACTAATTAATCAAACTATTAGAGCCTATGGCATAAACCCAAAAATGGTAAAGGTTAAGTACTTTCATAGTAACGGTGCTTCAAGTGTGGTATATAAAAATGGTATGAATCAAATAGTTGTATATAATGGACAAAGTAGAGAAAAAAATCTAAAATTAAATGATAAGACTAATGTGTTATATATTACGAGCCGATCTAGTGTAATGCGTGAAATCAGTCGTATTTCACCGCGTAGTGCGGTTCTGTTTAGTAGTCCTCATGGTGCTTTACGCGATGTGGATCCATCAACAGAACATATGTATATAATGGGATATAGCTATATTAAAGATATCTATCTGTGAAAGGAGGAAACATGGCACATATTCAACTCATCTATGGCGACGAGCCACAATTAATTGAAGAAGAAAAACGCAAATTTTTAAGTGCCTATCCCGACATTCCAGTGACCGTATTAGACGATGAGGCAGGTCCACAGAAGATAAGCGAAAAACTTTGTGAAGACTCACTTTTTGGCGATCAAAAGGTATTCTGTTTAGTCAACTTGCCTATCATTCGTAAAAGTGGCAAAAATAGCGATGCTTGGGTTCCGTTATATGAGCTCATTATGGAATATGATGGAGATAATCCTATTGTTTTGATCTATCATGACATGATTGATAAACGAATTAAGCAGAATAAAGAGATTTTAAATAAAATACCAAATCGTGAATGCAAGCGCCTTGAAGGGGCAGACCTTGTCATGTGGATACGTCAGTACTGTACGTCTAACGGCTTTAAAATGACGCCTGATGCGCAGGAATATGTGGCTCATCTCATTGATTTGTGGCAAGAGGTACCTGTTTCTTTTATGAGAACTGAGTTTGACCGATATTTTTTACAAATTACTGGGGAAAAGGTTATTACCAAAGAATTTCTCGAAGAAAACGGTAGTGACTATGGAGCCAAAAACATTTTTACTTTTAAAGAGGCTCTATTAAAAAAAGATATCGATACATTACTTGAACTATTTCCATTTATGTTCGGCTATAAAGAATTAGACCGTGCTATGAGCTATATTGAGGGGCAATTACGTTTACAGTTGTTAGTTAGCGAATGTCGCCAAGCGGGTATGTCTGTTCAAGCCATACAAAACTTATGTAAGGATTATGATTCGTCATTTAAACCATATCCGATTAAGCTAGCTTACGAGGCGAGTCCGAGAATTTCAATTAAGGCTCTACGAGCTTTATTAAAAGGGCTTTATGAGATTATATTAGATAGCCGTGGCAGCAAGGGCGATATTTGGCGATTTAGAGATTTATGTATTACCTACTGTGGGTATAAGGGATAAAAATGAAAGTACGTTATCGTGTTGTACCAAAACAGAATAAGAAATCATCCTTCTATGTGAACTGTCATAGCCAACATGTGACGATTCAAGCAGCAGACTCTGCATTTTCCACATTGCTTAGTCTACGTGAAAGGTTGTCTGCATGGTATAAGGAAAAAAATATCTCTTTTGATGATATTCCAACAAATACAGATACAGCTTGTTGCTTTGCTTGGAAGGTAGATACTGAAACGGGTGAAGGTTTAGATACCTATTATTATGGTGGCGGCTGCGGTGCTGGGGAATGGATTGAAGCTGCTGAGGCGCAACGTGAGGCTGAAGAGGCTAAAAATCAAGAACCTAGAGGCAAGTCTTTTGTGGGTTATGACCAACAAGATGAATATGATGATGTAGACGAAGATGATTTTGCCCCATTTGTAGAAGCTATTGAATTAGGCTATTTCAACAATAGTCCAGTTGTTGTGTCTCGTTCTAATCATACGGCTGCCGAATCTAGCAGTAGTGATACTATCGCATCTGTGAGCAGTACACCTAAAGTAAGCAAAGGCTTTGGCCCTAAAAAAAATACAAAATCTACGGCTAAAGGAAGTGAAGGGGATGGTAAATATCCTCGTCGTGCACCAAAGGATGCACCTACTGATGAAGGCATGATTTTAGGACCTAAAATTGAAGGGGTCACCTCTAAAATCATGGGCACCTTGGATACACCTAGTGTAATTTTTGAAGGTGTCTTTGTTGGTTTAGATAAACGTGATACTAAGACGGGTAAAAGTATCGTTAACGGCAGCATTGTAGATGATACAAATAGCATTAAATTTATCAAGTTTACGAACAGTCCTGAAGAAGGGGATGAGTTACTAAAACAACTAAAAGGCTTACAACGGGTTCGCGTACAAGGTAGTGTTAGCTTTGATGATCGTTTTGACAAGGATTATATTCTTTCTATTCGCAGTATTGAAGCAATAGAAACTACTAGTGTGGAACGAACTGAAAATCGTCCGGACTCTCGTGTGGAACTCCACTTACATACCAAGATGAGTGATAAAGATGCTCTTGTATCTGTAAAAGACTTGTTTAAAACAATTAAAAAATGGGGCCATCCTGCGGTGGCTATTACGGACCATGGCGTAGTACAAGCCTTCCCAGAAGCGCAAGCTCTTGGTAAGGAGTTAGGTGTTAAAGTTATCTATGGTGTAGAAGGTTACCTCATCGAAGATGAAACGGTAATAAAAGATGAAGAGCCTGTACTAGATAAAAAGAAAAAGAAAGAAAAAGATAAACGTTACCATATTATTTTATTAGCTAAGAATATGGTTGGTTTGCGTAATTTATATAAAATGATTTCCATTTCTCACCTTGAACATTACAAAGTTCGTCCGCGTTTGCCTCGCTCCGTTATTGAAGAACATCGTGAAGGTATTATCATCGGTTCTGCCTGTGAAGCAGGGGAGCTTATGCAATCCATTGTTCGTGGAGCTACAAAAGAAGAGCTTTTGGAAGTAGCATCCTTCTACGATTATCTTGAGATTCAACCACATACTAACAATACGTTTTTGGTTCGTAAAGGTCTCATGCCCGACGAGCAGGCACTTATTGATATGAATAAGACCGTTATCGAATTAGGAGAAGCCTTAAATAAACCTGTATGTGCTACTTGTGACGTTCACTACCTGACACCAGAAGAAAAAATTTATCGTGAAATCATGTTAACTGCATGTGGTTATCCAGATGCAGATGAACAACCAGATTTACATTTACGTACTACAGATGAAATGCTTGCGTCCTTCCCTTATTTAAGCGAAGAGAAAGCATACGAAGTAGTCGTTACTAATACACGTGCTATTAATGATAGCATTGAAGATATTAAGCCCGTTCCTGATGGTACATATTCACCTAAGATTGAAGGTGCTGACGAAGCTTTCACAGAAATGTGCTATAGAAATGCGAAGGCTATTTACGGTGATCCATTGCCGCGTGTCGTACAAGAACGTCTCGATTATGAATTGGATTGTATTATTTCCAATGGTTATGGCGTATTGTATTACATCGCTCATAAGCTTGTAAAAAAATCTCTTGATGATGGGTATCTCGTAGGTTCCCGTGGTTCCGTAGGGTCATCCTTTGCCGCTACCATGTCTGAGATTACAGAGGTAAATCCATTACCGCCTCATTATGTATGTCCTAACTGTAAATATTCAGAATTTTTTGAAAAAGGCGAATATGCAGGTGGCTTTGACCTGCCTCGTAAAGACTGTCCTGAATGCGGTCATGCTTTACAAACAAATGGACATGATATTCCATTTGCAATTTTCCTTGGTTTTGAAGGTGACAAGGTTCCAGATATTGACCTTAACTTCTCCGGTGATTACCAAGCAAAAGCTCACAAATATACGGAAGAACTATTTGGTCGTGATAATGTATTTAAAGCCGGTACAATCGGTACTATAGCTGATAAAACTGCTTTTGGTTATGTTAAAAAATACGCTGAAATTCGAGATATACAAGCCCGCAATGGATTCTTTGAACATTTAGCGAAAGGCTTTACAAATGTAAAGAATACTACGGGACAACACCCTGGTGGTATTATGGTATGTCCTCGAGATATGGATGTGCATCATTTTACGCCCATACAACATCCAGCGAATAAAAAGGAAAGTGGCGTATTAACGACACACTTTGATTATCACTCCATCGAAGGTCGTATGACTAAGCTAGATATTCTGGGCCATGATGATCCCACAATTATTCGTATGCTAGAGGATTTGACAGGTATCGATGCTAAGACAATACCATTTGATGATCCAAAGACATTGAGCTTGTTTTCCTCTACAGAGGGGATTGGTTTAACACCTGAACAATTGCAAGGTGACCAGGTAGCCAGCTTGGCCGTACCAGAATGTGGTACGAAGTTTGTACGGGGCATGTTGGAAGACTCTCGTCCGCAAACCTTCTCTGACTTAGTACGTATCTCTGGTTTCTCTCATGGTACAAACGTATGGCTCGACAATGCGCAAGACCTCATTAAAAATGGTACTTGTAAGTTGAACGAAGCTATTTCTACCCGTGACGACGTAATGAATTTCTTAATCCATCGTGGTATGGATAGAAAGCACAGCTTCTTCGTTATGGAAAACGTACGTAAAGGGAAGGGGATTGAAAAACGAAATAAACAAGGTCAAGCTACAACGGAATTTGAAGCAGAAATGCGCAAAAATAATATTCCTGAATGGTTTATTGAGTCTTGTAAAAAGATTTCCTATTTATTCCCAAGAGCCCATGCGGTAGCTTATGTAATGATGGCTTTCCGTATTGCTTGGTTTAAGGTATATCATCCATTGGCATTTTATGCAGCTTACTTCTCCATTCGTGCGAAAGCCTTCGATCTACGAATCATGACAGGGGACCTCAAAACACAATTGACCGAGTTTAACCGTATCAAGGCTCTTGATCGTGCTGCCAGTCCTAAAGATAAGGACCTTATGAGTGCCTTGGAAGTATCTATGGAGATGTATCAACGGGGCTATCGTTTTATTAATGTAGATATTCAACATTCCGAAGCTAGACGCTTTAGTATTAAGGATGGCGCTTTATTGCCACCATTCTTAGCTATTGATTCTCTAGGTGAAACAGTGGCTGATGCTATCGTCGAGGAAAGAAATGAACGTCCATTTACATCTTTAAAAGACTTACAACGCCGTTGTAAAGTATCAAATACCATCATTGATCTTATGAAAGACCTCAAATGCTGTGGTGAACTACCTGAAGATGAACAAATGTCACTCTTTGGGGCATAATTTAATACAAAAAATTACTAAATACAAAGTAAGCACTATACACCTAAAAAGGTATATAGTGCTTATTTTTATGTAATTTGCTACAATATATTTAAGATATGTCTTTGATACTAGGGAGTGTTGAAATATGATTGAGCAACTTCAAAATCATGCTGATGAGATAGAATTTTGGGAGATTGAACCTGAAGATACTATTGAATTAGAAGAATCAGATATTCCAGGTGTATACATTAACGAATTCATGGAATATGTAGATGAAGAGGGGAATGTACTATCTCCATCAGAGGTCGATGCGATACGGTATAAAGACGATTATGAGGACGATTATTATAGATAGAAATAGTTAATGTGTTATATGTATATTGAATCGAGTTGGTGAATTATGAGAGTTCCAATATATGAAGCTTTAGCACACTATAAAAAGAATGAAGAGCTACCTTATACAGAATATTTTAGCTTGGGATTTTTTTCTGATATATCATTAGCTGAAGAGGCTCTAGTTGAATCTAAAATATTGTCTGGATTTTCTAAGTTAAATGATGATTCCTTTTCCATAAAAACTCACTATTTAAATGATTGTTCTCATATAAGTAATCAAGTTAGTTATGAAATAATAAATAATAAAATCTATGGTGTTTGGTATGATTACGATATAAATCCATATTATTCCAGTTCTGGATACATAGGTTTATTTAGCACTTTAGAATATGCAGAGAAAGCATTAAAGTGGTATAAGACCTGGGATATATTTAAAGTATATGGTTTAGATTGTTTAGGAATTGATACAATTACTCTCAATTTAAGGGGCTGGACTGAAGGTTTTATAACAGTATATGATTAAAATTATGCAATAAAAGAGGTATCATCGAATGATGACACCTCTTTTTGAAAGTTTTGCAGTTTATTTATTTTGGCAGATTTTGTAAATTTTGCAATATTAGTATAAGGATTTATATTTCATCCAGTTTGTTTTGGCCATTTCTTTAAGCTCTGTACCACGGCCATCAAGGATTGCATTGATTAAATATTTGCTAAAGCCTTTAGCTTGTTGATATGCAATTTTAGGAGGCATAGCAAGTTCTTGTTTATCTACGCGAACGTTAACGATGACTGGGCCATTATGGTTAAGGGCTTCCATGATTTTTTCATCAACTTCGCTAGAGTTATGAATGCTCACACCTTTGATACCAGCAGCTTCAGCAAGTTTACCGAAATCTGGATTTACAAAGTCTGTAGCGTAGTCTAGATAGCCGGAAGCCTTCATTTCCATAGCGATAAAGCTAAGTTCTTCGTTATTGAATACAAAGATTTTAACAGGTAAGTTAAGTTGTTTTAATGTTAACATTTCGCCCATCATCATTGTAAAGCCACCATCACCAGAGAGGGAGATGACTTGACGATTTGGACAAGCATTTTGAGCGCCAATAGCATGCATCATAGCATTCGCCATAGACCCATGGTTATAGGAACCTAAGATGCGACGTTTACCATTTGTTTTTAAGTGACGAGCAGTCCAAATAACTGGAGTACCTACGTCAAAGGTAAAAATTGCGTCTTCTGCTGCTAGTTTATTGAGGCGATTTACGAAGTATTGAGGGTGAATTGCTACACCATCTGGTTCAGCTACGGCATAACTATCTAAGTCAGCTCTAAATTTTGTATATGCTTTACGTACAGTATCAATAAATTCAGTATCACCACGTTGGCCTACAAGAGGTAATAATTCTTTTAACGTATCTTTTACAGTACCAATGATACCTTGTGTAAGAGGTACGCGACGACCTAAAGCGCTAGGATCTCTATCTACTTGTATTACTTTCGCATTTTCTGGATAGAATGGACGGTAAGGGAAGTCTGTACCAAGCATTACCAAAGTATCACATTGTTCAATAGCACGGTAGCCAGATGTATAGCCTAATAGGCCAGTCATACCTACATCATATGGATTTTCCCATTCAACCCATTCTTTACCTCTGAAAGCGTGTACAACTGGTGCTTGCAAGCGTTTTGCTAATTCTACCACTTCATCATGAGCACCTTCACAACCGGCACCACAGAATAGGGTAATACGTTTGCCTGTTTCTAAATGAGCCGCCATTTCTTCAATATCTTCTCGTTGTGGAACAATATGAGGTAAACGAGGTGGGTTCCACACAGGTAATTCATCAATTTCCATTTCCATAACTGCAACGTCCCCAGGAAGAACGATAACAGCAACATCTTGGTTACCAACAGCAGCGTTCATAGCACGGAATAGAAATTCCGGCATTTGCTTAGGATTGGATACAAGTTCGCAGAAACAAGAACATTCTTTGAATAGATTTTCTGGATGTGTTTCTTGGAAATAGTTCAAACCTACTTCAGATTGAGGAATGTGAGAAGCAATGGCCAATACTGGAACACGATTGCGATGACAGTCGAAGAGACCATTAATTAAGTGTAAGTTGCCAGGACCAGAGCTACCAGCACATACAGTTAGTTTATGAGTTAGGGATGCTTCTGCACCGGCAGCAAAGGCTGCTGTTTCTTCATGTCGTACATGTTCAAAAGCTATTTTACCATTGCGGCGTAAACTATCATTTACAGAGTTTAGACTATCTCCAGTGATACCGTAAATGCGTTCGATGCCCGCATTGGCTAAGACTTCTATAAGTACATCAGAAATTCGTTTTTTTGCCATATTATCACCTATATTTAATAATTACTATCATTAAAATATGGTTATTCAAACCATATATACTATATTAGACTTGTTTAACATGTAATTATGTGATAAAAGTTACTATTTACTGTATACATAGTTTATATATGTTTATATTAAAAGTAAATATATATTATTATTTATATTATTCTAGTATTTGTGTTCTAAAAATTATATTTTAATCAAATTATTTAATATTCTTTCTCAATACAAAACTATTATTCTTGCATAACATTAATAAAAGTGTTACTATTAATTCATAAACAAAATAGATAAGTCTTTGGGGATAGGTGAAATTCCTTACCGGCGGTAAAGTCCGCGAACCTTTTTGGTATGAATCGGTGCAATTCCGATACCGACAGTAGAGTCTGGATGAGAAAAGACGAGGCACATTTGTTGTGCGCATTTATGATGACCCAAGGACTATGTAATAGTCCTTTTTTTATTGAGGTGATATGGTGGATGACGTAGTATATATGAAGCGCGCCATTGAACTGGCAAAATTAGCCACAGGTCACACCTCACCAAATCCTTTGGTTGGTGCTGTTGTGGTAAAAGATAATACAATAATCGGTGAAGGTTATCACCATAAAGCTGGTACAGCTCATGCTGAGGTGCATGCACTAAATCAAGCAGGTGATAATGCCAAAGGTGCTACTTTATACGTAACATTAGAGCCATGTTCTCATTATGGAAAAACACCACCTTGTGCGCTTCGTATCATTGAGGCTGGCATAGCTAAAGTAATAGTAGGTAGTACAGATCCAAATCCACTAGTTTCTGGAAAGGGAATGGAGTTACTTCGTGAAGCAGGTATTAAGGTTGTTTGCCCCGTATGTAGTGATGAATGTGCTGAACTAAATGAGCATTTCTTTACCTATATACAGACAGGTAAGCCTTTTGTCACTATAAAAAGTGCTATGTCATTAGATGGGAAAATTGCTACATCTACTGGACAATCTCAATGGATTACAAATGAGTCCTCTCGTCGCGATGGACATGTGTTGCGTGCCACGCATGATGCCATGCTCGTTGGAATTGGTACAATTTTGGCAGATAATCCACAGTTAAATTGTCGTTTAACGGATAGTGAATTATCAGATGCGTTATTAGATAAAAGCATACTTGATGAACCGATTACGATTCATCAACCAGATGTAATTATCTTGGATAGTCTTGGTAGAACACCTACTACTAGTCGCGTCTTTGAAATAAATAATCGCAAGATTCATATATTCGTATCTAAAGGTTGTCCTAAGGATCGGATACAAGTATTAGAACAAGTTGGTGCTCAAGTAACCGTAGTAGAATCTATTTCTACTCGTAAAAGCAAGAGCACAGACATTGTGATTGATATTAAGAAATTATCTATCGATGATATTCTTACAAAACTAGGTGAACTAGGTTACACATCTATTCTTGTTGAAGGTGGATCTGCAATTATCAGTTCCTTTGTGGAAACGAAGAACTTTGATAAGGTCGTAACATATATTGGAAATACCATTATTGGTGGTAACGATGCAACACCAGCTGTAGGTGGACGTGGCTTTGAAAGTTTGGAGGTTTCACCGCAATTAACTTTTACCAAGACTAAAGTATTAGATAATAACATTCGCATTGAAGCGTATCGTCAAGGGAGGAGGGGCGCTTATGTTCACGGGAATTGTTGAAGAAATTGGCCGTGTCGAAAGCATTAAAAAGGGCCCTAAATCGTTAGCCATAACAATTAGGGGAGAAAAGATTTTTAGCGATTTAAAAATCGGTGACTCCGTAGCTGTTAATGGGGTGTGCTTGACGGCCACAACGATTGGTAATGGCGTATTTACAGCGGATGTGATGCCAGAATCTATTAAGATGACTACGTTTACTAATTTGAAAGTCCATCAACCAGTCAACTTAGAGCGGGCCATGCTTGCTAATGGTAGATTTGGTGGTCACATTGTGGCAGGCCATGTAGATGGTACAGGCCGCATCATTAACCGTGAACAAACGGATAATGCCATTATCTTTACTATCGAGGCTCCAAAATCCGTTATGGATTATGTTATCTATAAGGGCTCCATTACCATTGATGGGATTAGCCTCACAATTATGCGACGAACAGACAGTAGTTTTTCCGTCTCTATCATTCCTCACACTTTGAGTGAAACTATTTTAGGTTCTGCTCATATTGGAACAGAGGTCAATTTAGAAACGGATATTGCTGGACGATATATTCGTCATTTTATAACTCTTGGTAGTGAACCTACCGAAGAAAAGCCTAAAAAATCTATGCAATCCCTCTTAGTAGAGAATGGATTTATATAAGTAAGGAGCGTTCCTATGAGCGAACAATTACATTCTATTGATGAGGTCTTACAAGACCTTAAAGCAGGTAAACCTGTTATTATCGTTGATGATGAAAGCCGTGAAAACGAAGGCGATCTTGTCATTGCTGCAGAGTTTGCGACGCAAGAAAACATTAACTTTATGGTTAAATACGCACGCGGTATAGTATGTACACCTATGCGCCGCGAAGCGTTAGAAAAGCTTGGGATTCCCGCAATGGTTACTAAAAATACTGATAACCATGAAACTGCTTTTACTGTGACTGTGGATCATGTAGATACTACAACAGGCGTGTCTCCTGCAGAGCGTGCTTATACAATTCAAAAACTATTAGATCCTAATGCGAAACCTCAAGACTTTCGTCGTCCAGGGCACGTATTCCCACTTGTATATAAAGAGGGAGGCGTACTGGTACGTCAAGGTCATACTGAGGCATCTATCGACCTTTGTCGCCTAGCAGGGTTACAAGAGGCTGCCGTTATTTGTGAAATTACAAAAGATGATGGCAACATGGCTCGTTTGCCTGATTTGATGAAATTTGCTAAGGAGCATGATTTGAAAATTGCTTCTGTAGCAGAACTTATTGAATATCGTAAACAACATGAAGATATGGTTGAGCTTGGTGCTTGTTCTAAATTGCCTACTAAATTTGGTGATTTTAATATCTTTGTATTTAAAAATGAATTAGATCATAAAGAGCATTTAGCTATCGTAAAGGGTAATGTTCAAGATTGTAGCGATGTGCTTGTACGTATTCATTCCGAATGTTTAACAGGCGATGTATTTGGTTCTAAGCGCTGTGATTGTGGCGAACAATTAGACAATGCATTGCGCGCTATTGAAAAAGAAGGCAAAGGCGTTGTTGTATATATGCGACAAGAGGGCCGTGGCATTGGTTTGACCAATAAAATTAAAGCCTATGCATTACAAGAACAGGGCCTTGATACAGTAGAAGCAAATGAACAATTAGGCTTCCCTGCAGATATGCGTGAATATTCCTTAGCGGCTCAAATTATCCGTTTCTTGGGTATTAAAAGCATCCGCTTATTAACTAACAATCCCGAAAAGCGTCATGGCTTAGAACATTGGGGAATCAATGTAACTAGCCGTGTACCACTCATCATTGCTGCAAATAAATTTAATGCAGGCTATTTAAAAACAAAAGAAGAAAAAATGGGTCATATGTTAGAAGACTAATTAACTTTCACCATATAACTCGGTCGTTACATATATATTTCCTTAGATGGAATAGAGGAGGTCAACATAATGATGGTTCAAGAAGGTAACTTATTAGGTACTGGTAAGAAATTTGCTATTATCGGTTCTCGTTTCAACGAGTTCATTACATCTAAATTAATCGGAGGCGCTGAAGATTGTTTACTTCGTCACGATGTTAAACAAGAGGATATTACAGTAATTTGGGTTCCAGGTGCTTATGAGATTCCTTTGATTGCTAAGAAAGCAGCTTTATCTGGTCGTTATGATGCAGTTATTTGTGTAGGTGCTGTTATTCGTGGAGCCACTACTCATTATGACTATGTATGCAACGAAGTGGCTAAAGGTATCGCACATGTATCTTTGGAAACTGGTATTCCTGTTATGTTTGGTGTAGTAACTACTGAAAACATTGAGCAAGCTATTGAACGTGCTGGTACAAAAGCGGGTAATAAAGGTTATGATTGTGCTATGGGTGCAATCGAAATGGTTAATCTTATCGATCAAATCTAAGAATTGTATATAACACTCAGTATCTTATGGTACTGAGTGTTTTTATATCATCGAAAATATGTTCTTTTAACTTTAAATCATACTAGACGAACATATATTCTCTATTATTGAAAGTTAAATATTTGACATGATATACTATATAAGCAATATAAAAATAATACCTTAATAAAATAAGTAGAAATAAGGAATGATAGAATGGATTATATAAAACGTTTTACAACCCGAGAAGGGGTTCGTATGTCTTTAGCTGTAACAACAGATACAGTTGAAACGGCTCGTGTACGTCATGATTTATGGCCTGTAGCAACAGCTGCTTTAGGTCGTGCTATGACGGGAGCTATTTTGTTGGCTGGTGATTTTAAAAACCATGAAAACGTAAGTCTTCGTATTAAAGGTGATGGTCCACTAGGTGTAGTTCACGTAGATGCATTTTCTGATAATACGGTTCGAGGCTATGTAGATGAGCCACATGTTGATGTACCTTTAAAGCATGCTGGTAAGCTTGATGTAGGTGCTGCCGTAGGTCATAATGGTGAAGTACAAGTTACGCGATTTACACAATTAGCGCAAGACTATACTTCTACAAGCCCGATTCAAAGTGGTGAAGTAGCAGAGGATTTGGCATATTATTTATATGCATCTGAACAAGTACCGTCTACGATTAGTTTAGGTGTATTAGTAGATCCAGATTACCATACAGTTGTAGCTGGAGGTTTTATCGTACAAGCCTTACCGGATGCTACAGATGAAGCATTAGCACAAGTAGAAAAGAATATTAATGAACTTGGTCCTATTACAGAATATTTGAAAGCAAATCCAGATGGTAAAGGTCTTATGGAACGTGTTCTCGATGGTTTAACTGTGAATGAAGTATATAATGAACCAATTCATTTCCAGTGTCGTTGTGGTCGTGATCGCTTTGCCAGTGTGCTAATGACATTACGTGAAGAAGATAAGAATGCTATTTTGGAAGATGACGTAACAGAGCTTGTTTGCCATTATTGTAATGAAAAATATCATTTCACACGTGAAGAGTTACAAAATATGTTCACCCAAAAAGGTCCAATTCAATAAAAACTTTATAATATGTAGAAAAAATACAGGCTACTAGGTTTTTCCTATAGCCTGTTTTTCTATTCTATGAGAAAATAAAAGATAGAGTTATTAATAATAGGAGGTCACAATGAGTGCAATTGGCGTAATTGGTGGTACTGGTGTTTATGATCCGTCCATCTTTGAAAATATACATGAAGAATCCTTAATGACACCATATGGTGAAATAGATTATGTACAAGGTACATACCATGGGAAAACTGTAATCTTTGTAGCTCGTCACGGCAAAGATCATACAATTCCTCCACACAAAATTAACTATCGTGCTAATATTTGGGGCCTCAAAAAACTAGGCGTTACATTTATTATCTCCACGACAGCAGTAGGTTCTTTAAATGAGAACTTTAAGCCAGGTCATTTTGTTTTGACTGATCAATTCTTAGATTTCACAAAGAACCGCATCACTACGTTTTATGAAGGTGGGGACCGTCCAGTGGCACATCTTGATGTAACAAACCCATACTGCCCTGAATTGCGTGATATCCTTCAAAAGGTAGGTACGGAACAAGGCCTTACGATACACAATGGCGGTACCTATGTATGTACTGAGGGACCTCGTTTTGAGACTCCTGCAGAAATTAAAATGTTCCACATGCTCGGTGGCGATACAGTAGGTATGACAAATGTACCGGAAGTAAATTTAGCGAATGAAGCTGAAATGGCATATGCTACGATCTCTATGATTACCAACTATGCAGCAGGTATTTCTGAATCTGCTTTGACACATGCGGAAGTTGTAGAAATGATGGGCAATATGGCGGCGCAACTAAAATCTCTTATCTTAGGTGCTATTGATGCAATCGATGTGGATGTTCGTTATGATGCGCATAATCGCATGCATGAATATGGTGGTTTTAAGCTATAATCAACTCATAATGATACACAATAGTTCATCGAAGGAGAAGTTATGATTAATATTGAATGGCGTAAAGATACGCTGGTACTATTAGATCAAACTAAATTGCCTACTGAAATTACATACGTTCACTGTACAGATTGGCGCCAAGTGGCCGAAGCTATTAAAATGCTTCGCGTTCGTGGCGCACCTGCTATTGGCGTAGCTGCTAGTTATGGTCTCATTTTAGCTGCTATGGAAGCAGGACGTTTAGAGGCGCCATTTAGTGAACAACTTACAAGCTTATATGAGTTTAGTGAGATCTTAAAAGAAACTCGCCCTACGGCAATCAACTTAGCTTGGGCTGTAGATCGTGTAATTTCTCTTGTGAAAACTAATGTTGACAGTATGTCCTCAATGAGTGAAGTAGTAGAACTCATTACAAAAGAGGCTATTATCATTCACGAAGAAGATGTGTCTTTGAATAGACGTATGGCCGAAGCAGGTTTTACATTATTTGAAGGTAAAAAGAATATTCGCATCTTAACTCATTGTAATGCGGGTGCACTAGCTACAGGTGGTCTAGGAACAGCACTTGGTGTTGTTCGTAAATTACATGAAAATGGACAACTGGAACGCGTGTATGCTGATGAAACACGTCCATTATTACAAGGTGCTCGACTTACAGCCTTTGAACTTCACGAGGATGGTATTCCTATTACTCTTGAAACAGATAATATGGCCGCCTATGCGATGCAACATGGGTTAATTGATGCTGTTATCGTCGGTGCTGACCGCATCACTACAAAAGGGGATGTAGCCAATAAGATTGGTACCTATGGTGTGGCTGTACTAGCTAAATTCCACAATATTCCGTTTTATGTAGCCGCTCCTTATAGTACATTTGACTTTACTCTGGAAAATGGTGGAGATATTCCTATTGAGATGCGCAATGATGATGAAGTAACAGCTTTACACGGTGTTCAAATAGCCCCTAGTGGTATTGGTGTACTTAATCCTGCATTCGATGTAACACCTCATGAACTTGTAACAGCGATTATCACCGAAGAGGGAGTATTGACTCCAAATTATGAAGAGTCAATTGGTAAGCTACGCCAGATTGTAGAATCTAAATAATTTATGATTTTAATAATGTAGCTTATTAAGAAGCATTCGATATATAAGTAATTTATTATCTATATAAGCAATATATTATCTATATAAGTAAGTATCTATAACGATATTAACAAAATTATATAGTATCAATAAATCTAAGTAGATTTACTATCAACTATTTATTCTATTGTATCTACTTGTATGAGTAAAAGGAGATATTATGCAATCTTTAATTAGAGACATAAATTTAGCAACAGAAGGTCGCAAAAAAATTGATTGGGTTTCTAACTTTATGCCTACATTAAACACATTAGGTGACCGTTTTGAAGCAGAACAAACTTTCAAAGGCCAAACAATTGTTGTTAGTGTTCACTTGGAAGCAAAAACAGCATACCTTGCGACTGTATTAAAACGCGGTGGTGCAGATGTAATTGTAACGGGCTCCAATCCGTTGTCTACACAAGACGATGTAGCTGCAGGTCTTGTAGATATGGGCATTACTGTATATGCTTGGTACGATTGTACTGATGAAGAATATTTTAACTTCCTCCATAAAGCACTTGATCATAAACCACATATTATCATTGATGATGGTGGTGATTTAGTAAATCTATTGCATACTACACGTCAAGATGCAAAAGAACGTTTGTTAGGGGGGAGTGAAGAAACCACAACAGGTGTACATCGTTTATATGCATTAGAGAACGCTAAACAATTAACATTCCCTATGATTGCTGTAAATGACTCTTACTGTAAATATCTTTTCGATAATCGCTATGGTACAGGTCAGTCCGTTTGGGATGGTATCATGCGCACTACGAACTTGACTGTAACAGGCAAGAACGTTGTTGTTGCTGGTTATGGCTGGTGTGGTAAAGGCGTTGCGATGCGCGCAAAAGGCCTTGGTGCACACGTATATGTAACTGAAGTAGATCCAATTAAAGCTATAGAGGCTGTATTTGATGGTTTCAAGGTATTGCCTATGATTGAAGCCGCTAAGGTTGGCGATATCTTCTGTACTGTAACAGGTTGTAAAGATGTTATTGTAAAAGAACATTACAAAGTGATGAAAGATAAAGCTATCTTATGTAATGCTGGTCACTTTGACTGCGAAGTGAATGTTTCTGATCTTACTGAACTTGCTATAAGCCACGAAAGGGTTCGCCAAAACATCGAAGGCTATACTATGTCTGATGGTCGTAAACTCTATGTATTGGCTGAAGGCCGTCTAGTAAACCTTGCAGCTGGCGATGGTCACCCTGCAGAAATTATGGACTTGTCATTTGCTATGCAAGCCCTTGCTGCAGAGTATATCTTGAAAAACGGTAAAGAAATGGATCCAAAAGTATACGTATTGCCTCATGAATTAGATGTGGAAATCGCTAAACTTAAATTGAACTCCATGGGCTATGATTTAGATTCTTTAACACAAGAACAAATCGATTATCTAACAAAAGTAAACTAATACTGTATTGAAATATAATAGTTTCTGTAATACATTTTGTATCTAAACTATTACTAGCTTTCAAATTAAACAAATATAACCGAGCTATCATGGCTCGGTTATACCTATGAGGGAAGACTATGTCTGAATTATTGATTACTCATGTAGACGTCCTCACCGATGAGGGGGTTTTAAAAAATCATGCCATTGAAATTAATAATGGTTATATTACAGCTATTTTAAACGATAGAGAAGTTGAAAAGGTAAAAGACTCTGCTAAGGAAGTACTAGACGGTAAAGGTCAATTGGCTACGCCAGGTCTTGTAAATACACATACTCATATTGCGATGGGTCTATTTAGAAACTATGCAGATGATCTTGAGCTTATGGAATGGCTTGAAACGGCTATTTGGCCAACAGAAGCAAAATTAAATGACGATTATGTACGGTACGGCACACAACTCGGTATTGCTGAAATGTTGCGCACTGGCACCACTACATTTAGCGACATGTATTTCTTTATGAATACTACTGCTGAGGTGGTAAAAGAAACAGGTATTCGCTCTGTATTGTCACGTGGCTTAGCCGGTGTATCCCCAACAGCAGATCAAGCATTAGTTGAAAATGTTGACTTATTCCGCACTTGGAACGGCTTTGATAATGACCGCATCAAAGTATTGCTTGGACCACATGCACCATATACTTGCCCTGATGATTATATGGAAAAGGTGATTGCCTTATCTCATGAATTAAATTGTGGTATTCATATGCACTTGTCCGAAACAAAAGGAGAAGTGGAGAATGTTATGAAAGCTACTGGTAAGACACCAATTGCGCATATGCATGATTTAGGTTTATTCTGGAATACTACCTTAGCCGCACACTGCGTTCATGTGACAGACGAAGATATGGCTATTATGGCTGAAAATAATGTAGCCGTAGCTCATAACCCACAATCTAATTTAAAATTAGCTAGCGGTATTGCACTAGTACCTGAGATGATTGCCAAAGGTATTACGGTTGGTCTTGGTACAGATGGCTCCGCTTCTAATAATAATGCTGATATGCTTGAAGAAGTACGTCTTGCAGCAACATTACATAAAGCACGTCTTTATGATCCAAAGGCTATTCCTGCTCAAGCAGCATGGAACATGGGCACTGTAGAAGGTGCAAAGGCGTTGGGATATACAGATCTTGGAGTACTAGCTAAAGGCTATCGTGCAGATATTGTGTTATATGACGTATCTGGTATGCACTGGATGCCTCGTTACAATGATTTAGCAGCTCTTGTATACTCTGCTAATAGCTCCGATGTAAATACTACAATTGTGGGTGGTAAAGTTCTTATGAAAGACAAAGAACTGCTTACAATTGATGAAGAAAAACTACGGGCAGAGATTGATAAAGCTCAGGTATATTTTAGTAATTAGCAGTTAATCTAAACACAAAACCCACTCATGATAATCATAGAGTGGGTTTTGTGTTATATATTATATAGATTTATTTAATTGCTTTCACCAAGAACATGGGTACAGGAATATAAAACTCGTCTTCCTCATTGTAAATACGCGGACCTACAGTTAGATCAATGGTAACAGAACTAACACCTAATTTAGTAAGTAGTTCTTTATCCCATTGAGGTCGTGTATAAGACGAAATGTCGAGCATATGATAAATGGTATGACACCGTTCTTTTAATTCGTTGCTTACATTTTCATGGGCATGATGAACAGATTGTGGTACATTATGATGATTACGAGCATGTTCCGCATCATAGTTTAAAATCAAACCGCCTGGGCGAATGACGCGAAACCATTCGGCATAGGCTTTGTCAGGATGGGGTAAATTCCACGTTACATTTCTGGCCACAACGATATCAAAGGTATTAGTATCAAATCCTAGATTCTCTGCATCCATCACAGAAAAGGTTGCATCACAATCGAGGGACTCTGCTAGTTGATTTGCCTCATCTATCATATTAGGTGTAATATCAATGCCATGCACTGTATGACCAAGCTGAGATAGTATAATACTAAAAAAGCCGGCTCCACATCCAATATCCAATATTCGTAAAGATCTATAAGAATCAAATATATGACAAGTTAATTCTTCTCTCCATAATTTTAGTTTGGGACTTTCTAATTCTTTTGCACGTAAAGCACCAAAATCGTGAGCTCGATCTGCCCAATAGGATGTAATAAATTCTTTATCATCCTTCATAGGATGGTTGCGTTCAAAAATATCATTCATAATTTAGTTCTCCTCATATTCTATAGTATGTATAGTACCATAAAATAATAATGAACTATACAGCAAAAATCACATTAACTCCATAAATACTTACTATTAGATATGATATAATACTCCTATGTTTTTATTTTACAGAAAGGGCAGGGGCTATGATATTACAGACTGGGCAACGTACAGATATTCCTGCTTTTTATGGGAAATGGCTAATCAATCGTATACGTGAAGGTTTTGTAGATGTTCGTAACCCTTATAATCCCCTACAGGTGACACGGTATCCAATTAATCAAGAGGTGGTAGATGGTATTGCATTCTGTACAAAGAATCCTTTACCGTTTATTCCACTACTAAATAAAATTATTGATTACAGACAATACTGGCATATGACTATAACGCCTTATGGAACTGATATTGAACCCTACGTGCCAACTTATGCGTCTGTTATAGAAGGATTTAAACACATTTCTAAACTACTTAATCCTCAATCTATGGTGTGGCGTTATGATCCTATCATTTTAACCAATGAGTATACAGTAGATTTTCATTGTGAAAGCTTTTACAAAATGGCTCAAGCCCTTAAAGGTTATACAGATACAGTTGTTGTTAGCTTTTTAGATATATTGGATAAGGTGGCTCAGAATTTTCCAGAAGGATATAGACCAAGTTTAGATGTTCAAACTAAGATCATTAAAGAATTTGTTTCCATAGCTCATTCCAATCATATGAATCTTAAAACCTGTGGAGAAAGGGATATCTTTAAAGAGTTTGGTGCTGATACAGAGGGGTGTTTAACCTTAGATTGTTATGAGAGGGCCTGGAATATAAAATTAAAAGCACCTAAACGCACACCAGCACGATTAGAATGTAATTGTTATTTACATGGTGATATTGGTGCCTATGATAGCTGTAGCCACTTTTGCCGTTATTGTTATGCTAATACTAATCAAGCAGTAGTTCGATATAATCGTTTACATCATGATCCAAATTCTAGTTTACTTATTGGAAGACTTTCAAAAAGAGAAATTATCAAAGAAAGTACGGAAAAGAGCTGGATTGTAAAAGAAACTGTAACACAGGATAGCTTATTTTAGAGAGAATTACGAGGAATTACTAAATTAAATGAATTGACTTATCGTGTAAAATAGATACCAAAGGGGTTGTCAAGCAGGTATCTCAGGAATATAAGAGAGTGTAAATGTATTTTTTGTTTAGTTTAAAAGGAGGTGCATTTATGATAACGTATAAGAAAGATAGTAAAGATAATTTACTATCACCTGACTCGTCTATGCCCGTGTTAGCAATGTGTTATGACTTTGATAAGACATTAACCCCTGACGATATGCAGGCACAAGGTTTTATTCAATCGGTAGGCTATAACGAAGAGCAAATCAAACAATTTTGGCATGAATCAAATCAATTGGCTAAAAAACATGATATGGATAATAACTTAGCCTATATGTACAAAATGATTCAAGAAGCAGTAGGCCATTTCTATGTAACAAAAGATAAGCTCATGGAATACGGCAATCAAGTAGAATTATACGAAGGGGTGCGGACTTGGTTTGAACGCATTTGTCAATATGGCTTAGAACAAGGCGTTAAGATTGAACATTATATTATTTCGTCTGGCTTAAAAGAAATGATCGAAGGCACTGAAATGGCAAAAGAGGGGGCTTTCACCAAAATCTATGCCAGTGCATTTATGTTCGATGATAAAGGTGTAGCTGTTTGGCCCGCACAAGCCATTAACTATACGAATAAGACACAATTTTTGTTCCGCATTCAAAAAGGAATTCTCGATATTAATGATACTGGTGTTAATGATTACATTAAGCCTGAAAATCAACGTGTGCCGTTCCGTAACATGATTTATATTGGGGATAGCGATACAGATATTCCTTGTATGAGTCTTGTGAACGCTAATGGAGGTCATTCTATAGGTGTTTATGATCCATTTAAGAAGGATAAAGAAAAGGTATATAAGATGATGCGTCATCATCGTATCCGTTATTATGCACCTGCAGACTATTCTAATGGTTCAAAACTAGATACCTTAGTGAAGCAAATTATACGTAAAACCGCAGCCTATGAAGTATTAGAAGGCGAATATATTCATTGTAAATACGAAGCCGAGGAGTAATATGGAACAATCTAAATTAACTAGCGAATGGATTCAAACCTTTAACAGATTAGGTTCTGAAGGTAAATTAAAACCTACCGTACCATATCACGATTTATTTAACCGAAAGGAGTTAAAAGGATTTCCGTTACACACATTACCTATGTGGACGGTAAATTTTCCAACAGGTTATATTACGTGTTGTGATCCTCTAGTAACATTGCCAAGCAAACCAGATACATATCTTAGACAGGTAACACCAGGTACGTATTTGTTAGAGACTAAGATAATTGAAATGGAACCAAATGAGTATCGTTATGTAGCTAGTCGAGTTGTTTTTAGTGGCAATGAGCCTGTATACTATGAATTAGCATTAAAAGGGACAGAGGACTTAACCGATTTAGATGATGGAGATACCTATATTGGATTTCCTGTAGATTCGGGTTTAGCTACAATTGTAGATGCACAAACTATTGAAACATATAATAAGTTTTATGAACAATGGCATATAAACTATCCTGAAAAAAATATATACGATGACTATTATAGTGATTTATTCCAATTAAATGCTATGGCCTATCCACAATACCAACGTTCTAAAGGTGATTGGATTAACTTTACAATTCCTGATACAGAATTGACAGTACCGATGATTCAATCTGGATTTGGTGATGGTTTATATCCAGTATACTGGGCATTTGATAAAGATGGTCAAATCTGTCAAATTATTATGGAATACATTGATTGTAGCGAAGCATATGAATAATACACTGGGTGTATAGTTAAGGAACTAATTTTATAAATCAAAATATATAAAAATAAGGCGCTTAGATAACTAAGCGCCTATTAATATGTTTATATTCATCTGAGAAATTAGATACCAAAAATCCAGTTAACTAACACGCGAATAATACTTAAACCAACAACCATTTCAGCAAGAAATCTTAAAGAACTCTCCATGCCATTTCCTAAATGTTTTAAACCGCCAATTTTGGCTTTACTTACAATATCACACCAGCACATAAAATTCCTCCATAAGAGTATGAGTAAATCAGATAATTTATATTACTATTTTACAATCTAATTCTAAAAAATTCAATATAAATTTTATGTAATAATAATACTTTATTGGCATATAGAAAAATTAATTTTTACTGATTATTTTGATTAACTAAAATAAACTAGCTTATAAACTTATAGGCTAGTTTTTGTTTTTAATATGAATAACTTCCGATAACGATATATTATCGGAAGTAATTTATATAAGAAAATTGGGCCTAAATGGCCCAATCCTTTATTTCATCAAGTTTTTTGCTTATTTACGTTTAAATGTGTATGGTTCGTATTTTACATCATTATGACGGTTAGTCCACCAGTTCCAACCAATTCTTGCTAATTTCCAGGCAATAAATCCTACGATGATCCCTAATACTAAACCTGTTAATACATCTGTTGGATAATGCGCAAATAAGTAAACTCTAGAGAACGCTACTACTATTGAACCTAACAATGCTAAAATCCCTAAATATCGCTTCTGAGGCGCTATTTGAGTTAAGCCTAGGTAAATGGTCATAGATGATGCAAATGAACCAAAACTATGACCTGATGGGAATGAATAGCTTGTAGCTTTTGGTAGTGCAGATTCCAACGGCACCGTTACATTTGGAAAATCAACAAATGGTCTTAATCTCGCTACATTTGGTTTTAAACCTTGGTCGCCAATTATAAATACAAATCCTAAAGCAATAATAATTGCCACGCCTAAAACGCGATATTTTTTTTGTAGCATTAATAATAAGGCTATTATAATCCATAATGCGCCATTACTTGTGATTTTTGAAATAAATGCCATAATTGGTGTTAAAAAACTATATACAAAATGTTCATGTACATAGAAGATTAAAGAGTGATCAAATTGTAAAATTGTGTCCATAAATTCCTCTTCTATTCTACTCTCATCTAAATGATAATTATTGAGAATATCTTATGCTTTTTATTTTAATAATTAATCTATACTAATTTATTTACGTCTATAATGATTTCTCATTTACAGCCCAAATTATAGCCTAAACTATTTATATCTAATGGTCAATAGTTTAGGCTATATTTCATAAAAACTATAATTATGTTTTCTTTTTGTCACCTTTTTTTACTGCTGCTTCAGATGTAGTAGGCATTGTAATAATTGTATCTACTGGGTCATATACAGACTCAAAGGAATCGGTTTGAGTAACCCAGTTGCCATATGTAATGGTTCTATATGTATTCATTTTCAAGCCTACATGTCCTTCTTGTACCTCTTTTTCTTTTAAAGATGGATCTACCTTAGTTATTGTTTTATTAGGAATCTCACTGTAATCGCCTACAGAGATAGATACATTTTTTGGTTTATCTTGAGCTGTACCAATAATATAAATAGTTAAGGTTCCATTATTCATAACGCTTAAGATATAAATAGAATGCTGATATGGATTTCTAAACTTAAAATCTAAATAGCCCCAAGCTACAGTAGCATCTCTGCCAGCTTGAATATATCCAACTGGTTCAAAGTGAGGAGTTCGTTCAACAATATTCATTCCGGATAATAAAGCTGTATTAAAAATAGTAGAACTTACTTGGCAAATACCGCCACCAATGCCAGGAACTAATTTGCCATCAATCATAACAGGTGCATCATCATAGCCAGCTTCTGCAGTACGTTCGCCTACAACATCGTTAAAGGAGAATTGTGCGCCTGGCTTAATGAGTGTACCATTTATCTTATCAGAAGCTAATTGGATATTATGTGTTCTGCTTTCATTACCTGGATTATACTCCGTTGTGAAAGATGCTAATACAGTATTTAAAGGTTTTAGATCAGTATCGGTAACTTTTACTGTATTCTGCGTAGTAAATACCATAGAAAGTGAATTTATACTATCGCCAGATTGTAAATCATCTTTCAGCTTTTTGAGGGTGGCATCGATATCAATACGTTTACCTTCTTTGGCGGGATGTATTACTACTTGTCCATTTTCAACAGTAAGATATGCATCATGACCAGGTGTATCTATTGTTTTTGCTAACTCAGTGAGATATGTTTTCCCCTTTACTTCGTCTAACTTATATTGTGGTTTAAAATGATGACCATAAAATAATCCATTAAATCTATGTGACAGTACTGTCCACATATCATCCTCATAGCCGTATGTGGAAATAGCTTTTACCAAACCCTCTGTATCGAATTGAATGCCTAAATCATGATATGTAGCTTGTTGTTTTTTATTATTTCCCATATCGATAGATATAGTCTGAGGTATCTTATCGTTCAACTCTTGCAAACGCGCTTGTAATTTGTTCTTTGGTGTATTTGATAGATCTGTATCATTATAATATACACCATAAGAAATATTTTCTGTTGGAATGTATGAGCAGCCAGTTGTACCTAAAAGAACAAAGACCGTTCCTACTAATATATATTTCTTCGTCATGTATTGGTAAATTCTCCCGAATAAGTTATTATATTCTCTAATTATAGCATATATAGATCTAATCTATGGTACAATTATATTGATATTTTAGGGGTAAGGGTGAATTATGTCAGAGTCTAAGAAACAACAAAAACATTTCTATTTGCGCAATAACGATGCGCTTATGAATAGTACAAAGTTGTCTATGAAAGCAAAACAAAGCATATTGTTATCTAAGGCCGAGAATACTCTTGATGCTTACGAATCGGATTGGGACGATTTTGTAGATTGGTGTACCTATCAAAAGGTATCTTATTTTCCAGCTACACCAGAAACAATAGTAAATTATATTAACGATCTAGCAGATTATGCAAAGGCAAATACAATTTCACGTCGTATAAGTGCTATATCTGAAAATTTTAATGCTTCTGGTCAAAGAAATAATCCATGTATGGCACCTATTGTAAAACAGGCCTTACGTGGCATTAGACGGTTAAAAGGAACGTTTCAACAAGGGAAAACACCAGTTTTATTAGAAGATATTGAAGATATTATAGACTGTATGGCTAAGCTAAATGTTCCGGAACTTCAATTATTGCGTGATAAAGCTATTCTTTTGATTGGCTTTATGGGTGCCTTCCGTCGCAGTGAGATTGCGGCTATTACAGTAGAAAATCTTCAATTTTTACCACAAGGTGTTGAAATCTTTGTAGCATCCTCTAAGGCCGACCAAGAAGGTCAAGGTGCCGTGGTAGCTATCCCACATTTATCTGCTTCTCCGTTAGATGCAGTACGAGCCTTACAACAATGGTTACGTGCTTCTGGTATTACTGAGGGACCTGTATTTAGAGGGTTTACAAAAAATATGTCTTTACGTAAAACAGCTATATCCGATAAGATGATTTCAGAAATCGTAAAAAAATATATTTCTCTTATTGGTCTAGATCCGACTATGTATGGCGCCCATAGTTTACGTCATGGCTTTGCAACGACTGCAGCAGCTTATGGTGTTGAAGAACGTAATATTATGCGACAAACACGTCATCATAGTGTAAATATGGTTCGTCGTTACATTAATGAGGCAAACAAATTTGTAGATAATCCTATTTCAACGATCTTTGAAAAACGATTTAGATAACAATCATAAATCAGTTGATTTAGACAATAACTATAAATCGTTTAATAACATACATTAGATAACAAAAAGCAGCTATCTCTGTTAGAGTAGCTGCTTTTTTGCGTGGGATTAACCCATATATATTTAGTTTTGAGCCATATAGTCCAAAGCTCTAACTGGACTATCAGATTTATTTGTTGGTACTTTCAAAACGGTACCAGGTACAAGCGCACCAGAATCGCTAATATTGTTGAGTTCCTTCATGGTATATACCATTTCACGAACATCCATATCTTTATGAGCTGTACGTGCTGCAATATCCCACATTGTATCGCCTACTTGAACCTTTACTTCACGTACATTATGTGTATTTACCTCTGTTGCAGGATTTGACATATTATAACCAAATAATACTGTTAAGCACATTCCTACCATCATCAATATATTTTTCATCTCATACCTCACATTTACATCGAACATAATATCTGAGAACATTTGTTTGTTTACATGCTTATAATACCACACGAACGAATGTTCGGTCAAGCGTTTTAGAACAAATGTTTGCAAAAACTTTTAAAATTGCCTATAATAGGTATATAAGTTAAGTAAATATCTTATATTTTTATTATATAGTACATTATGTGGTAATTTTTACTCATAGATATATTGATACTATTTTGACCTTAGATTGGCTTTGGAGGTTTATCATGAGACGCCCTGCTACAGATATTAATACAAAACAGCGCCGTATATTAGAATTTATAAAAGATTCATTACATAATGAATATCGTTGTCCTACAGTTCGTGAAATCTGTACACATGTAGGGCTAAGTTCCACTTCTACTGTTCAATCTCATTTGAATGCGCTAGAAAAATTTGGCTATATTAAGCGTGATCCAAATAAAAATCGTGCTATTACTGTTTTAGAAGATACTAAACCTTCTATTTCAGTAACTGGTAATGAAACGTCTAGCTCTGATAACTTTGAGTTTTTAGGTGCAGGTCTTAAACAAGTACCTCTTATCGGTACTGTACAAGCAGGTATGCCTATTACTGCGGTGGAAAACCTAGAGTCCACGCTTACATTGCCAGTTCAATTGACTGGTGATTCTGACTGTTTCTTATTACGTGTTCAAGGCGAATCTATGATGAATATAGGTATGTATGAAGGTGATATGCTCATCGTGCGGCATCAAAATACTGCTAATAACGGCGATGTTGTTGTTGCTCGTATTGATGATGAAGCTACAGTAAAACGTTTTTATAAAGAAAATGGTCACATTCGTTTGCAACCTGAAAATGATGACTTTGATCCAATCATTGTAGATGATTGTCATATTGAGGGCCTTGTAATCGGTCTTGTACGAGATAGAATATAAGCAACAAAAAAACGGCAACATATTGTTGCCG
>NZ_GG770199.1:342309-344834 GCF_000163715.1 Veillonella sp. 3_1_44 | reverse complement strand
TTTTTTTGTTGCATGTAAAAAGTTTATTTTTAATGTAAACTATTTTCTCTCCGTAGAGTAGCAAAAATAGCACCTGATATATTATGCCATACACTAAAAATAGCCCCTACTAGCGTTGCTAATGGATTTAATGCAAAATTTGTTGCTGCCAATGTTACGGCTAAACCACTATTTTGCATTCCTACCTCTATTGCTAGCGCTGTAGTTTTATCATATCTTAATTTAAGCAGTGCTCCTACACCTAATCCTAGTAGTAGACCTAGTATATTATGTATACCAACAACAATAAGTGTTTCAAGCCCAGAAATCAATAGTTTATCTTTGTTGATAGCAATAATGGCTGCTATTAACAGTATAATAGCAATCATTGAGAAAATCGGACTAATGCTGGTTAAAGTATTGATATGTGATTTACATACATATTGGATTACTGCGCCCAATAAGATTGGCACAATAATAACTTTTACCATAGTAATCATCATAGGTAGAACTTGAACATCTACCCATGCGCCACCGATATATAAGATTAATAATGGTGTAACTATGGGAGCTATTAATGTTGAAGTAATTGTCATTCCTACAGATAAAGGGACATCACCATTGGCAATATAGGTTATAACATTACTGGCTGTTCCGCCGGGACAACAACCTACTAATATTACACCAATAACAATATCTGGTGATAATGTGAATATATGGCAAATTCCCCAGGCTAATAGAGGCATTATCGTATATTGTGCAAGTACACCAATACAAATATCTTTTGGATGCCTAAGGATACTACATAAGCTTTCAAACTTAATAGTAAGCCCCATTCCAAACATTGCTATACCAAGTAAAAATGGTGTATAAGCGATTGCCCAAGTAAAGTATTCTGGTACTATATAGGCAATGCATGAAAAGCCGAGGATTATAAAAATCAAGTATTTGGAAAGAACGTTGTTGAGTGTAAGTAAATGATTCATAACCTCTCTCCTTATTTTGGATCGTATGAGAAGTTATCAATAAGTCGTGTAGGACCAATATATATGGCCATAGCCACTAATACTGGAGCAGTAACCTCTTGTACAGGTTGCATAGTCTTAGCATCAACAACTGAAATATAATCTATTTTAGCAAGCGGTTCGGTTTGTATAGTGTCTGTCATAGTATCAATGATACATTTAGCAGAGCAACCATATTGTATAGTTTGTTTTCCCAATTGAATAGCTTTATACAATATGGTAGCGGCTTTCCGTTCTTCACTAGACAAATATGTATTACGCGAAGATTTTGCTAAACCATCTTTTTCACGAACAATGGGAACACCAATAATATTGACAGGAAAATTTAAATCAAAGACCATTTTACGTATAATGGCTAATTGCTGTGCATCTTTTTCACCAAAATACGCATTTGTTGGTTGAGTAATATTAAAGAATTTTGCCACCACAGTGCAAACGCCTTTAAAGTGAATTGGTCTGCGAATACCACACAATGTATCAGATAAATCCGCAATGTTTACAAATGCCTTTTTATCTTGGTACATTTCCTCCGGATTTGGAGCAAAAATAAGATCGACACCATGTGATTCACATAACTTTTTATCACTATTAATATCACGAGGGTAAGTACTTAAGTCTTCATTTTCTCCAAATTGAATAGGATTTACAAATATAGAGACAATGACCTTATCGTTATTTTTTCTAGCTTGATCAATTAATGCAGCATGTCCTTCATGTAAGAATCCCATGGTTGGTACAAAACCAATTGTGTAACCTTCTTTTCTCCAGCTATTTACTGTATTCCGCACATTTTCGATAGTTGTTATAAATTCCATTATATTCCTCCGTTATATTGTAAATACGAAGATAGTCTCCTATACAGTCTACTGTAATTCGATCAATGACAATTATTTTTGATCAACTAATAAACCATGTTTCTCATAGTTTTTTATATGACTTATCTTGTTATTGTTATCTACAAATACAACGAGAGGATTATGGCTCTCAACTTCGCTTTCATCAAGCTGTGCATAACACATGATAATTATCTTATCATGTACTTGCACATGTCGTGCAGCAGCACCATTTAAACATATAACACCACTACCTGCTTCTCCGGCAATAGTATATGTACTAAAACGTGCTCCATTATTAATATTTACAATTTGAACTTGTTCATATTCTCGTATTCCGGATGCATTCAATAAATCTGTATCAATTGTAATGCTCCCTACATAATCAAGCTCTGCTTGTGTCACAGTAGCTCTGTGAATTTTACCTTTTAACATTGTTAGTATCATGCTAAACTCCTTGTGTTTTAAATGTACCCGCCATATTGGTCGGTTCGAACTTTCACAATTTGTCTGTTTATCATGAATTAACAGTAGACTAGAGTATAGTTAAAAATACTATCTCCAGAGAAATTATACCATAATTATAAATTTTTACATTAAAATACAATTAATTTAATACAAATAATGTCACTCTAATCAAAAATAACAGTAAGATTGCAGTATAAAATAAAAACCAGTAGCTACAATG
>NZ_GG770199.1:59001-341954 GCF_000163715.1 Veillonella sp. 3_1_44 | reverse complement strand
CTACGTTGTTTTATTTTATACTGATATTTTATTTTAGATATTCTGCTAATGCTTTATCAATATATGCTGCTTCATCGGCCGTTGGTTCACACATTGGTAAATTAAATTTTCCCACAGGTAAGCCAATTTTACGGGCTGCATATTTAACAGGAATCGGATTTGTGGTGATGAACATCGCTTTTATAATTTCTGATAAAGCTTGATGAATACGAATCGCTTCGTAGTTATGGCCAGATTCATAAGCTTGAATCATAGCATTCATATCTTTGCCTGCTACATGAGATACTACAGATACGACTCCACATCCTCCAATAGATAACATCGGTAATGTAAGACCATCGTCCCCACTATATACCATGAAATCATCTCCAGGCATTAAACGCTTAATTTCAGAAGCAATCATTAAATTACCACTTGCCTCTTTGATAGCACAAATATGTGGATATTCGTTATGTAGTTGAACTAAGGTAGTTGGGAAAATACCTGTCCCCACACGACTTGGTACATTATACACCATAATTGGCAATGTAGTAGCTTCTGCAATAGTTTTAAAATGCAAATATTGGCCTTGTTGGTTCGGTTTATTGTAATAAGGTACTACAACTAGCAAACCATCGATACCATCGATTTTAGAGACTTCCTTTACAAATTCTGCAGAAGCCATTGTATCGTTACTACCTACATTGGCAATAATCGAACCTTTATGTCCACATTCTTTTGCAATCGCATTAAATAGAGCTAATTTTTCGTCTCTAGACATAGTTGGGTTTTCACCCGTTGTACCACAAACTACAAGACCATCAGAGCCATTATCTAACAGATGATTGGCGATAGCAACACAATTTTCAATATTTACGGATCCATCATTATTAAAGGATGTCACCATAGCTGTTAACACTCGACCAAAGGTTTTCATATATGTCCTCCCCTTGATAGATTAAAATGCTTGTTTTTCCACCAAGTACTCAGCAATTTGCAACGCGTTAAGAGCTGCACCTTTACGAATTTGATCCCCTACAATCCAGAAGTTCATACCTTTGTCATTATATAAGTCTTTACGAATACGACCAATTTCACAGTCGTTTTGATTAGATGTATACAATGGCATAGGGTAAATTTGTTCAGCAGGATTATCTTTAACTTGTAAACCAGGGAATTTTTCACATGCCGCCTTGAAAGCCTCTACAGATACAGGCTCCGCTGTTTCTACCAAGACAGATTCAGAATGGGAGCGATATACAGGAACACGAACTGTAGTTGGGACTACTTGAATAGTTTCGTCATGAAGAATTTTTTGCGTTTCGTAAACCATCTTCATTTCTTCTTTAGTATAATCATTTTCTAAGAACACATCAATTTGTGGCAATAAGTTAAATGCTACAGGATAGTGTTTAGGAGCAGAGCCGGTTGGCAACAGATTTGCTGTCATTTCTTCGCCTGCAGTATATTGTTTTACTTGATTTTCAAGTTCTTCAATACCTTCTTTACCTGCCCCAGATACAGCTTGGTATGTACTTACAACTACACGTTTAATTGGAGAGAGATCATGAAGAGGTTTTAATCCTAAACTCATGATAATTGTAGAGCAGTTAGGATTTGCAATGATACCTTTATGTTTCAAGATATCTTCTGGGTTAACTTCTGGTACTACGAGTGGAACTTCAGGATCCATACGGAATGCACTAGAGTTATCGATTACAATAGCACCGCGTTTAGCGGCTTCTGGCGCTAATGTTTTAGATATAGAGCCACCTGCAAATAGCGCAATATCAATATTATCAAAAGATTCAGGTTTTGCTTCTTCTACAATATATGTTTTACCATTCACAGTAAGTTCTGTACCTGCAGAACGAGCGGAAGCTAATAGTTTTAAGTTTTCATAAGGAAAGTTACGTTCTTCAATAAGTGTAATAAATTCAGCACCTACTGCACCAGTAGCACCTAGAATTGCAATATTAGGTTTTTTCATTGATACATCTCCTTGCACAAATATTATAAATAATGTTCTAAACCGTATGTTAAGCCAGTTTTAGAACTAATTTTTTTACATGCTAATACTACGCCTGGCATAAAAGATAAACGGCTTAAGCTATCATGACGTATGGTTAATGTTTCATCATAACCACCAAATAATACTTCTTGATGAGCCACATAACCTGGAAGGCGTACACTATGAATTGTTACATCGTCAACCTTAGCACCACGAGCACCTAGTAAGCTTTCACGAGTCAAATCCTCATCAGCAGTTACCTTAGCAGCTTGTTTAGCATCGTTAATCAATTTAGCTGTTAAAATAGCTGTGCCAGAAGGCGCATCGTATTTGTGATTATGATGTAATTCTATAATTTCTACATTAGGGAAATATGGAGCGAGCTCTGCAGACACTTTCATCATCATTACCGCCCCAAGAGAAAAGTTTGGCGCCACTAAGCAATTCGCTTGATTGGAACGACCTATTGTATCAAGTTCATCACGTTGTTCTGCGGTCAATCCTGTAGTACCGATGACTACATGAATACCAGCGGATAACATTTTCTTCGCGTTTTCATAAATAACTGCAGGATTAGTGAAATCTACAATCACATCAGGTTTATTTGTATCTAATACCTCATCGATGGAGGCATTCATCTTGATACCTAATTGTTCGATTCCTGCTACAGAGCCTACATCTTCCCCTGCCTTAGTCGGATCAATACCACCAACTAATGTTAAATCAGGATCGTTATGTACTGCTTTGACCACTTCACGACCCATTTTGCCGCCAGCGCCATTTACCATTACTCGAATCATATATACCTCCAAAAAAGCCAGTGGATGCATCCACTGGCCTTATAGATTATATAGCTATATATACTCTTACGAAAAGCTCAATGATAGCACTCCACCAATACAAGATTGATGACAGTTGTCTATCTATTAAATAGACAACCAGAACGATGAGTCGCAATCATCGAACTTCGGCAAGCATCCCTTTTATCATGGATCAATGCATGCCTACTCCTCATGATTACTCTTAATACTCGCACCTCTATCAACATATTCATTTAATACTATTAGTATAAGTAATTATGCGATTTTAGTCAATTAAAATGGTCAATAAGTTCTTTCGCCGCCGCAAGTGCTGTAGCAGACATTCCCTTACCAGACATCATAGACGCAATTTGTGTTACTCGTTCTTCCTCATTTAAGACTACTAATGTAGAGATTGTACGATCATCTTGCTCGATTTTAGATAGATGATAGTGTTGTTTCGCAATACTTGCAGTTTGAGGCAAATGGGTAATACAAAATACTTGATTTGTTCTAGATAAATTAAGTATTTTTTCTGCCACCTTAAGTGCTATATCACCACTGATACCAACGTCAATTTCGTCAAATACCATCGTTTTAAAAGCGTCACTGCGGAATACTGATTTAAAGGCTAATGCAATGCGAGCTAACTCACCGCCAGATGCTACTTTATGTAGAGGTAATAACTGTTCCCCTTTATTCGCAGAGAATAACATTTCAATAGACTTTGCACCTAATGAGGATAACTCAGTCCCCTCTTCAATATGAAATTGAATATCCCCTTTGGGCATCCCTAGATCCACTAATTCTTGATGTAAGGCCGTAGCAATATCTTTTGCATTTTTTTGACGTACCTCGTGTAAAACTGTTAACGCTTCTTCTGCTACCTTTTTTGCTTCTTCAAGACGAGTTTCTAATTCATCTTGAGCAAATACAAGGCCTTCTAGTTCTTCTAAACGAGATTGCGCCTTTTCTTCGTATGCTAGAATATCTTCTACGGTTTCACCATATTTTTTCTTTAAGCTATAAATTGTGGTATCTCTGTCTTGGCAATACTTATAACGCTCTTCATCGTAGCTGATAGTATCCCTGTAACGATCTAAAGATTGTGCAGCTTCTTCTAGTTGGAAATAAGCAGAGTCCACCATTTCTGAGACTTCTTTTAACTCGCTGTCATATTTTACTAGATCATTAACCTCTACCTTAATCAAGTTAATCGTATCAAGTAATGGTTGACGTCCATTATAAAAGGCATCATAACAAGAACCTAAAACCTTATCAATATGTTCAAAACTGTCAAGACGCTTAAGTTCTTCTGCAATAGTTACATCTTCACCAACACTCAGACCAGCATCTTCAATTTCGTCGATTTGGTATCTAAGCATATCAAGCTCCCGGGCTCGCTCAGACATATTTTCTTGTAAATGATCTACATCTTGTTTTGCTTGCTTATACATTTTATACGCATCAGTATAAGCTTTATAGGCTTCTTTTCCTTCTTTATTAAAAGTATCTAAATATTCATGATGTGTATCAGCGTCTAGTAAACGTTGGTTGCTATATTGTCCGTGAATATCTGCTAAGTATTGACCAATCTCCTTTAAAGCTTTTAAAGGTATTGGTTGATCATTAGCCAATATACTAGATTTGCCATTACGGTTAAAAGATCTAGATAGAATTAACTGGCCTTCTTCTATCATGATATTTTTAGACTCTAATAGGTCTTGAATACTTTGGTGATTAGCAATATCAAATATTCCATCAATAACAAAACTATCTTTACCGTGACGAATAAACTCGCTACTTGCGCGTTCTCCTAATAGGATACTAAAGGCATCCATAAGAATGGATTTCCCTGCCCCAGTTTCGCCGGTAAAGATAGTAATGCCATCATTAAATGAAATATTCATTTGCTCAATCAACGCAAAGTTGCGAATGCTCATTTGCGTTAACATATTATTAGTCCTTCATTAAATCTTGAATTTTCGCTAAAATTGCTGGAACTTCAGCTTCGGATTTTGCAATTAACAAAATAGTATCGTCCCCTGCTAATGTACCAATAATTTCAGTCCATTTTGCATGGTCGATAGAAAATGCTACAGATTGAGCAGAACCAGGGATTGTATGTAATACAACTTGGTTTAAACTGTGATCAACCTTAATCAAAGAATCTTGGAATAGTCGGTTAATACGACTACGAGATAAAACTACATTTTCCTCTGGAGATAATGCATAACGATAATGTCCATCGCCTGTAGGAATTTTGATTAACATTAATTCCTTAATATCACGAGAAACTGTAGCTTGTGTAACTTCAATACCTTCTTCTAGTAAAGCCGCAGCTAATTCCTCTTGTGTTTCAATCGCCTTGGACTGCACGATCTCTTTAATTTTGTTATAGCGATAGCGTTTCATTTTGAACTCCCTTTTTTAAACCTTGCACATAAAAGAGAATAGTATCTTTCTGATAATATTATACCATATATTCATAATTAATATATGGTATAAATCGCATATATTATACGTCTTATGCATATTATATTAATATTTAAAATATTGTTAATATTCTATATATTGATAACGTGCAAATTCATAGCTCATAAAGTTCATCTATTTATAGGGAATTAATAATTTAAAAATAAAAAAATATACATGTATAATTAAAATCCCCTATAAAGGGGGTTTTACTAACTGAGTATGAGTTTTATTCATAATGAATAAAGATATATTTCGTTTTATCGTTTTTGCAATATAAATAACTCAGGTGGATTATGTATTTGGTTCATCGGATGCCAATGACATACATTATATATTTTCTGATTTAAATCTGATAAATACGATTTAAGAGACTGCATTTCTTCAAATCCCTCTGTTGTTCCAGGGTAAGCAACTATTGTAATAACTCCAGACTTGGAAAGTTTGTGTAAACCTTCATTTATGGCATCAATGGTTTGATGCGGTTTTGTTACAACCTGGTGATCTCCTCCAGGTAAATATCCTAGGTTAAAAATCATTAAATCAATAACTTCATCCTTTAATTGATGAGCTACCGCCAAATCATGAGAGTCATGAATAAATGTTAAACTCACTTCTGGCGCAATATCATTTGATTGTAAAAGCTCCTTGCTAGTTTTAATAGCTTTCATTTGAATATCAATTCCATATAGATGGCATGCTTTTTGTGCCCGTTTAGAAAGGTATAAAAGATCATGGCCATTACCACATGTAGCATCTACTACCACTTTGGCATTTTCCATACATCTATCCCAGATTAAATGTTGGAATTGAACAGCATTGTTAATGTTAATCACAAAACCACCCCACTTGAGATTTGGTTATAACAATTCATCTCGACGAGATGCTAACTTTTTAAATAGTGTACCAAAGAAACATTGATCCTTGAATCGTACAAATAAACAATATACAGGGTTAGAGCTTATATGTAAGGTTTCTTTATTTGTAAAAGTATAGTCAAATGTACCATCAATACAAATATGTAATTGTGGTTCTCTTTCCGGCATTGTAATTTGAATCGTATCATGTTCCTCTAAAACAAGGCTTACACCTTGAATTAAATGTGGTGCTACTGGGGTGACAATGATAGATCGATTATCTGGTTTCATGATTGGACCACCAGCCGATAGATTATAGCCCGTAGAACCTGTAGCAGAGGAAATAATTAAACCATCCGATGGATACATTTGCGTGTGTTGATTATTTATGGACATATTAATTCGAGCCATTTTAGCAGGCTCAGCACGAGTGATAACAATTTCGTTAATGATAGGAACTAGTTCTTCCTCTTTACCCTCATGACGTTCTATATAAGCATATAAATGTCCACGCTTTTCAATATTATAATCACCATTAGCAATACGTTTAATATGACTTTGCATTTGATGAATTTCAATTTGATTTAAAAAACCTAGTTCGCCAAGATTAATACCACAAACAGGTACATTATATGGATAAATTTGTCTTGCAAGATGGATGATGGTACCATCACCACCAAAACTAAAGGCAATATCTATTTGTTTGAAGATTTCTGGGCGACTTAAAATATGAGTTTCAGGAATCTTAAGTACTCGTGCAGGTGCATCTGATTCGAGATCATCTGGCAAAAATACTTCGATACCTTCATCTTTACAAATATGTGCAGCCATTTTTAGAACTGCCATAATATTGCTTTTCCCCATATTGGGAAAGAATCCGATACGCATAGTAATCTCCTATAATGAATGAGCTTCTGCAACCACTGTATCAATCAAAGTATCATCAATGGTTAAGGCCCCTTCTTCGTACTTTTTAAAATAACCTAAAAACTCTATATTACCTTCCATACCTTTAATTGGTGAGAAAGTTAAGCCATGTGTATACAATCCACAATCATACGCAACATGTAGAATACGATGTAATACTTCTTTATGGATTTCACTATCTCGCACTATACCGCCCTTACCAACATTTTCTTTACCAGCCTCAAATTGTGGTTTTATTAAGGCCACAAGTGAGCCCGTATCTTTTAATAAATTAGTAGCTACTGGTAAAACTTTGTCTAAAGAAATAAATGCTACATCAATAGAAATAAAATCAACAAGTTCACCTATTTGTTCAGCAGTAACAGTACGGATATTTTGCTTCTCCATATTAATTACACGTGAATCTTGGCGTAATTTCCAAGCTAATTGATTATATCCTACATCGATGGCAAAGACCTTAGACGCACCGTTTTGTAATGCGCAATCTGTAAAACCACCTGTACTAGCTCCTATATCAATCATCACAGCCCCATGTAAATCGATAGGGTAAGTTTGAATAGCCTTTTCTAATTTAAGTCCTCCACGGCTTACATAAGGTAAAGTATTGCCTTTTACAATAATATTAGCATCCGCAGGAATCTTGGTGCCTGCTTTATCTATGCGCGTAGTATCCATAAATATAAGGCCCGCCATAATAGCTGCTTTTGCTTTTTCTCTACTTTCAAAAAGGCCTCGATTAACGAGGAGTATATCTAATCGTTCTTTATTGTTCATATTACACCATGATAAATACAATAAAACTGAATAAAGGCCACAAGAATACCGAGAATTAAACCACCAAATACTTCGATAGGTGTATGTCCCAACAACTCTTTTAATGCTTCTTTACGTGTAATGACAACAGGTATATTCTTTTTGGTAAAATAATCTACAATTTGATTAAGTATTTGAGCTTGTCGTCCTGCCTCTAATCGTACACCAGACGCATCATACATAACAACAATTGAAAATACTAAGGATAATATAAATAGATCCGTTACACCATTTTTAAGGTAAATCGCTGTTGTTGTAGCAATTACAAATGATGTATGTGAACTTGGAAAACCACCAGATCCAACAAGGCGCTCTGGTCGGAATTTACCATGTCTTAAGAGTTGCCATACAAATTTGATAGCTTGAGCCGTAAACCAGCCCCAAAATGCAGCTTGTGCGATATAATTATGTGCTATTTGTGGTAATATATCAATCATTGTTTATACCTTCTACAGGTAATACCCATTAATTCGTACGTTCTAAAAGATAATCAATTAATGCTGATAGTATAGTTGTATCATAAGAAACCAAGTTTAACGCATCATGAGCTTGGCTACCTACTAGGTAGGCTTGATGTTTTGCTTGCTCTAAACCTAGTAAAGATACATAGGTAGATTTATGTTGGCGAATATCACTACCGGGTGTTTTCCCTAATTCTTCAATAGTACCGGTTACATCTAAAATATCATCAGTAATTTGGAATAATAATCCCAGGCAATTAGAATATTCCATAAGGAATGTTCGCGTGGTATTATTAGCACATCCAAGAATAAGACCTAATTCTACAGAAGCGTTAAATAGTGCACCTGTTTTACCAGTATGTAAAACCTTTAATTCTTCTAAAGGAATATGTTTATCTTCACTGAGCAAATCAAAGGCTTGTCCCCCAACCATACCTTCTGGACCAGCCGCAGTAGCAACACATTGTATAGCATCTAGTTTTTGCTGTGCACTAGCAACTGTATTTGAAGTCATCAATTGAAAGGCATATGTTAATAACCCATCACCGGCTAAAATAGCAAGTCCCTCACCGTATACTTTGTGATTGGTCAAATTACCTCTGCGATAATCATCATTATCCATAGCTGGTAAATCATCATGAACTAATGAATACGTATGGATACACTCCATAGCACATAGAAATTCCTTATAATCAGCTGGCTCTTTATGAAGCATTTCTAACACAGCCTTAGTTAAAATAGGTCGTATTCGTTTGCCACCTTGCATTAAACTATAATTCATAGATTCATAAAGTTGTTCAAATTCTTGATTTGGGCTATTAAGTACTTCGCCTAACCATTGTTCAATATTTTGTTTGCTAGATGCTAAATAATCTTTGAACATAGAATCTCCTTATTCGCTGATGCGGACTTCTTCGATAATTTGTTGTACTTCATTTTCAACAGAATCGAGCATTTCAGCACATTCTTTTACCAAAGTTAAGCCCTTTTTATATTGTGATAAAAGCTCAGAAATGGTCATATCCCCATCATCTAATTGCTTAACAATATCTTCTAAGGCCTTATATTTTTTCTCATAACTTTTTAGTGATGCGGCCATCCTTGTGCGCCTCCTTTACCGTAGCAGTAATATAACCATCAGCTAGTGTAACTCGTATATCGTCATTTGGTTGTAATTGGGCAACCGAAGTAATAGGTTTGTTATCATGCTCAACCTTTGCAAAACCTTTAATCATCATTTGTAATGGATTTAGTGACTCTAACTGTTGTGCCAATAATGCTAAGCTATGTCTCTCTGCATTACATCGTTCTTTAGTTGCATTAGTTAGAGTTTGAGAAAGCTCTTGTAAGTGTGATTTTTGCTTATGTAAAAATTGCAGAGCTGGAATGCCAAGTTTTCGATTAAAGAGCAATGTTAAATCTGTACGTTTTTGTTGTAGTGTATAGCGTATATATTCGTGTAAATACTCTTCTTTTTCTGTCAACTGATCTTGTAATATAGTAATTGGAAGTACTGCCATTTCTGCAGCATGGCTAGGCGTAGCACCACGTACATCAGCTACATAATCACATAAGGTGTAATCTGTTTCATGACCTACCGCCGAAATAATCGGTGTATGAGCATTATAAATTGCCTCTACAACAGCTCTATCATTGAAACACCACAAGTCCTCCATAGATCCACCACCACGACCAACGATGATGACATCAATATCTGGATCAGCATCTGCCGTAGCAATTCCTTTTGCTATAATTGGGCCTGCGGTACTACCTTGTACAGGAACGGAAAACAATTTAAATTGAACTAGTGGATTGCGTTGTTTACTAACATGTAGAATATCATGTAATACAGCACCAGATTGGGATGTAACAATACCAATGCAACTCGCCATATAGGGTAAACCTACTTTATGGCTATCATCAAAGTACCCCAAAGCAGTTAACTCTCGTTTTAGAGCGTCAAATTCGAGCTGTAACGGACTTTTAGCACCTATTTGCATATCTGATGCAATGAGATTTAAACGGCCCATTTTATTGTAAAAGTTAACAGATGCTTTTACAGTTACTAATAAACCATTTTGAATGGCATTAGCTAGTCCCTTTTGCATGACGGTACTAGACCACATTGTCACATCAATAGCAGATTCCTCATCTTTTAAAGAAAAATACATATGACCACTGCTATGACGTTTTGCATTAATAATGGTACCACTTACATATACATTCTTTAATAGATATTCACGATCTAAGGTACGTTTTATGAGATTGTTTAATTGTGTAATGGTTAATACATTCACGATTATCCTCTAGATTCTTGTAAATAAGCAGCACCAAAAGCATTACCTGTGGCATTATCAACAGAGAATTGTGGTTGCGCCACATGTAATTGGAGATGATTTCGTTTACAATAGGTTTCCATCCGCTTACGAAGTAAACTATTACTCATCACACCACCTACAGCAATGAGTGCACGTACAGGTTTCTCTTTAGTATGATAAGTAATCATTTTTTCTAGAGCATTTCCAATGGAAGTAAAAACAGCTCTAGCTAACTTAGATTTATCTATATCACTCATAGCGTTATTTATACGCCGCATAGCAGCACTACAAGGACCGGCAAAGCTAATCCATCCGTCTTTTACAGATGATGGCAATGGTTCATATTCTGTAGTTTGTAATGCTAATGCCTCTAAATGTTTACCTGCAGGAAATGGTAAGCCCAACGCGACACCTATGCGATCAACATATTGTCCCCCTTGTAAATCTCTAGAACCACCAACGATATGAGATTCAAAAATACCGTTTCCTTGATAATGGCAATATAATAGTTCTGTCGTGCCACCTGATAGATGTAATGCCAAAAATGGGTCATTAGGAATATTTTTTAAATCCCTCAAAGCAGCTAATATATGATTCTCTTGATGTGCAAAAATATGTAAAGGCACATTCATAAGATGACTCAAGGTTTGCCCCTGTCCTAACCCGACCATAAAGGCAGGCATATAAGAGCGTTCTTCACGGCGCGGAAAGCCACTAACACCTATGCCGCTAATTGGTACCTGAGGCAACTCTGACATTAACTTAGGCAACGCCTTTGTATGCTGAAAGACCATATTTGATTGTTGTAGTCCTCGCTCACCCAGTTTTACCTCTAAGATTTTACGTGCTTCCCCTACTATGTGAAAGTCGCTATCTACAATGGCACAACTTGTGGTGTAACAACTCGTATCAATGCCTAAGTAATATCGTTTCATTATTTACTCTTATTATATGCGTCTAAGATTGCATTAATTAATTTATAAGATGCATCAGAGCCAAACTCTTTAGCTAATTGAATGGCTTCATTAATAGCAATAGATGGCTCTAAAGGTTCCACTTTATTGTTCATTTCCCAAACTGCAATACGTAAGATAGAACGATCCACCTTATCTAAATTTGCTACTTTACGAGATTTACAGAATGGCTGTAATGTAGCATCAATTGCTTCAACATTTGATAGTACACCCTCTATAATACTATTTGCATATGCCTTATCCATTGCTTTATGAATGTTTCCTTCGGGAAATTGAACATCATTTTGATCAGTATGAAATTCATTGGCATATAACATTTGGAATGCGTATTGACGAGCCTCTCGCCGATTTCGCTTAGTTACCATGTAAAACTGGCTCCTTTTCTTTTACAATACCTTCAATATGCACATCAACCTTAATATGATCAAGATCTAGCATATTTTTTAAGGTTTGTTTGATTTCTAATTGCAATTGTTTCGATAATTCAATGAGATTATATCCATACAATGCTTTAATATAAATATTAATTTCAATAAAACCTTTACGATGCTTTACATTGATACCAGGTAAGCTACGCTGACCAAAAGCATGGGTAATACCCTCTACCAACTCATCGTAAAAGCGTGGGCTTAAAGAATGAATACCAGGAATGGTTCCTAAAGTTTTTGTTGCTACATCAATGATGACAGAATCTGCAATATCAATGGTATCCGTGTCTAAACCATAATTTAATTGATTATCTGAACTCATAGAGATACCTCCTATGGCTGTTGAGGTGTTACTAAATCATCAAAAATAATGTCTTGTACAACTACATCAATAGTTTGAACCTCAATTTCTGTATAAGAGACTAAAGCAGTTTTAATGCGCTCTTGTAGACGTAAAACAACATCAGGAATACGATATCCATACTGAATGCACACATATAGTGTAACTGATATTGCTCCTTCATCGTTAAAGGATATCTTAACACCTTCATGATCGGATTTACGTCTAAAAAAAGTGTTAACGCCATCATTAAAGGTGGAACTCATATGATGAATTCCCTTTGTGTCAAGCGCTGTCATTGTTACAATTGTAGCATATACATCATCATTAATCTTAATCTTACCCGACTCTAGTTCAGTATTTTTCTTGGTCATACTGGCCTCTTTCAAAAAAAGCACCTGTCCCTATATATAATTACATAGACGACAAGTGCTTACAGTGCAAATGTTACGATATATGGGGAATAAGATTCCTTGAAAAGATCTTGCCCCAATACATATCAATGAGTATTAGGCACGTTCGATGTATTGTCCTGTACGAGTATCAATACGAAGTACATCATCTACTTCAATGAAGAGAGGTACTTTTACAGTGTAGCCTGTTTCTAATACGGCTGGTTTATTACCACCAGTTGCAGTATCGCCACGGATACCAGGATCTGTTTCAACTACGCGAAGTTCAACAGCTACAGGTAAATCAATACCGATTACGATACCTTGGAAGAACATGATGGATACTTCCATATTTTCAAGAAGGAAGTTTTTAGCATCACCTAATTGTTCAAGGGTAAGTTCAACTTGATCATAAGTTTCGTTATCCATGAATGTATAAGAGCCATCAGATTCATATAAGTATTGCATACGACGACGATCAACATGTGCTTTAGGCACTTTTTCACCTGCATTAAATGTACGCTCAACTACAGAACCAGTTTGCAAGTTTTTCATTTTAGTACGTACGAATGCAGCACCTTTACCTGGTTTAACGTGTTGGAAATCAACTACTTGCCATACATTACCGTCAATTTCAACGGTTACACCTGGACGAAAATCATTACTGGAAATCATCTAACTCTTCTCCTTCTAAATACCTATTTCAATTAACTCTTTTGGACTATGTGTCAACACCTCATAGCCGTCAGATTTGACGATGACACTATCCTCTATTCTCAATCCGATAGTACCTGTTATATAAATGCCAGGTTCTACCGTAATGATCATATTTTCTGTAAATACCGTATCGGATTTAGTATTGGCTACTGGTTCTTCGTGAATCTCAAGACCTACGCCATGTCCAGTACCATGATTAAATTCCTTGGTATATCCATGTTCTTTAATATAATCACGACAAACTGCATCAAGTTCTTTACCAGTAATACCAGCCCGAACTGCAGCTACGCCACGTTTTTGTGCTTCTAAAACTATACCATACAGCTTCTTTTGTAATTCAGAGGCAGGCCCCATTACAATAGTTCTAGTCATATCAGAATGATAACCCTTATATACCGCACCAAAGTCAAAGGTAACAAAATCACCTGCTTCAATGACCTTATCACTGGCTACACCATGAGGCATACTAGAACGATTACCAGAAGCAACAATGGTTGCAAAGGAAGGTTCCTCTGATCCACGTTTTAACATTTCTGATTCTAATATAATGCGCGCTTCGTTTTCTGTCATCTCTACCTTTAGTTGTGGTAGCAAGGCAGCAAAAGCATCATCACCAATTTTAGCGGCTTTACGCAATAAGTCTAATTCGTCTTCACGCTTAACCGCACGTAGTTTTGCAAAATTGATAGATGTAAAATTAAAGCGTTCATCTAATGTATCACATAAAGTTTCATACGTATCCACAGGCATTTGTTTGCCTTCTATACCGAATAAACCTTCGTGAATATGATGTTCATTGAATATATCTACAAGAGTATCCATAACAGTTGTTTCATATTGAATAACTGTGTACCCTTCACATTGTTTTGTTGCTTGTTCAGTATATCTGAAATCAGTAATCATAAAGGCTTTATCTTGAGTAATGATAGCAAAGCCTGTAGTACCAGTAAAGCCTGCAAAATAATGTAGATTTATAGGGCTTATTAAAATGACGCCTGTTAATTCTTGCTCTTTAATATACTGTTGTAGCAGATTTAATCCATTCATAATCTTGCTCCTAGTCTATAAAGTACAATTAATCTTACCATAAAATACCTATATTGAATAGAATTTTATGCTATTTTTTAAAGCCCTCTATCTGTTCAACGGTCAATTCCATTGCAGAACCAACCTCTTCAATGCCACTTAAATCAATATGACCAATCGTAAGACGTTTCAAATATGTTACAGTACCACCTGCAGCACCAATCATGCGCTTAACTTGATGATACTTACCTTCTTCAATTGTTACATGTACTGAATGTAACGATACAAATTCAATTTCTGCCGGTTTACATTGCGTACCATCTCCAAGAAGAATTCCCTCTTTAATACGTTGTATACCTTCATCAGATAGCGTTCCTTCAAATTCTACGTAATAAACCTTAGGCACATGTTTATTACCATTGATGATAGAATGTCCCCACACACCATCATTAGTTAATAGTAAAAGTCCTTCTGTATCCTTATCTAATCTGCCTACTGGAACTACTCCCATTTTTATGAATTCTGGAGGGAGTAAATCCATAACAACAGGGTGACTAGAATCTTCTACGGCGGTAACATAGCCCTTTGGCTTATGAAATTTTACATAATATAGTTGAGTAGTACTAACAATCTTACCATCAACAGCAACTATATCAACATCAATATCAATATGAGTATCTTTTTTCGTTGTTATACTACCATTGATGGTAACCCTTCTATCTTTTATGATTTGATGGACTTCTTTTCGACTACCATAAGCTTTATTGGCTAATAATTTATCTAGTCGCATTATGCATGACCTTGTAATACATCTACGTGTGCTGTATCATTGAGCAAGTTTAAAATATTATGATCAAATTCTCCCATGCCATTATAGAATATACGATTTATTGCTGTATTACCTTGACTAAAATTCCAACAATGACTAATGGAAATATCTAATAATTTACACAATAATGTTCGTATAGTTCCACCATGACAAGCAATGAGAAGTGTTTCCTCCTCATTATTAACATTGATGAATTCCTCTAGACCTGCCCATGCACGGTCTTGTAAATTCTTAAAGCTTTCACCATTAGGAACCTTAACTAGATGTGGTCGCAAATACATTTCATCTATCAAACCAGGCCAACGATCTTCGATATCTGAAAATAACATAGCTTCCCAATCACCAAAATTAAGTTCTCGTAAGCGTTTATCTACCGTAATAGGAGTAGTACGTTCACCGCGAATGACTTCAGCTGTAACTAAAGCACGACTCAAATCACTAGATAATATGCGATCAAATTTAACATCTTTAAGAGCCTGACCACATGCCTTTGCTTGATTTAAACCATTTTCATTAAGTGGAACATCTGTGATGCCTTGGTATTTTCCCATTTTGTTCCAATCAGTTTCACCATGGCGCACAATATACAATGTTTTCATAGTCTTCCTATACTTTCAAAATATCTGTTAATTTTTCTACTAACTTAACATTAGTATCATGATCTTTTATTGCAACGCGAACCCATTGATTATTTAATCCCATATAAGAATCACAGTTGCGAACAATCATATTATATTTTTTAAGCGCTTCATTAATCGACTCTGCTGTTATTCCTTCTTGTTCAATGTGGAACAATATAAAATTAGCTGAAGGCGGATATACAGTAATACCATTTATAGTATCTAATGAGTTATACATAAAAAGTTGCTCTTCATGTAATACTTGTTTTGTTCGTTTCACATACTCTACATCATTCAAAGCCGCCTCTGTATAGGATTGAGCTAATGTGTTAACAGACCAAGTTGGAATAAAACTATTTAGTTGCTCAATGATAAGAGGATTGCTGAAAGCAGCACCAATTCGTAGCCCTGGCACGGCATAGAATTTTGTAAAAGAATGAACCACGATAATATTATCAAACTCGTTAACTAGGGAGCGCATGGAGTATTCATTATCTTGTAATGTGTCGTTACCAACAAAATCGATAAAGGACTCATCTATAACAAGTAAACTATTAGCATCTTTCAGCATGCTTGCAATAGTACGAATATGGTTCTTATCAAGTAACGTACCATCTGGATTATTGGGATTACCTAGAAATACAATAATACGACCATCTTGCCCTTTTAACTCGGCTGCAAAAGTTTCTAATGCTAAATAAGGAACCTCAAAATAAGGTTTTCCATGTTCATCTTCCCGTGGTCTATAATAAATATCGCGTACTGGAATTCTACTTGCTTCTAAAGCCGCTTTATATTCAGAAAAACCTGGTGCGGGAACAAAAGCGCCCGTATAGCCAGGTAACCGACAAATTGCATATAATAGCTCTGCCGCTCCATTGCCAACTACAATTTGATTTTTATTCATACCATAGATATCAGCAATGGCATTTAATATATCATCATTTGTAGCATCCGGATAATGTGATATATATCGCAATTGAGGTTCTAATGCAGATAAGCCACGTTGGCTAGGGCCTAGTGGATTGATATTAGCACTAAAGTCAATAACCTCATATGGTTCAATTCGTTGTTCATGGGCAAACTGAAAGATATTGCCCCCATGTATTTTAGACATACTATTCTCTTTCTATGAAATACTTTATCGTTTGATATAAGTTAATCCTTCATTCGTAGTTTCAACCGTATCTACATAGGATAATTGTGGCAACTTACGCAAAATCTCATTCTTACAATCATTAATACGACCATAATCAACGGGGAATAATAGTCCCATAATGGTTCCGCTATGAGCGATGATTGTTCCTACACTATTATAAGAATTACCTACATCGTGAAAGTCATATAAATTAGGTTTATATAAAATACGCTGATTGCCAAAGGCACTCAATGTAGCAGCTTGGCCAATAAGCTTTATATCATGCGTTGTAAGCCCCTGTTTAAACAAATCAAAGGATTCTTGTATAATAGATTCTTTTTCTAAAATTTTATTTTGTAAATCTGCTTGTTTATTAAAGCTAACTGTATCAATGCTACCGCCTTCGTCAAAAACGAGGATTTTTAAAGGTGGGCACATACCTAATGGCTTAGAGATAGTCCCTTTAATATAATCAAACTGAGTTACACCTTGATAAAAAGAGGCATCTGTAGGCTCTACAGATAGACAAATTTGCTCAAGTTCTTTTAATGATAAATCATAGTCCATGGCCAAAGCTGTAGCCATAGCTGTTACAGAAATATCTGCCGAACTTGAAGCCATGCCTTTTCCTTGTAGAATATCAGATCTTACATACACAGGCGGGCAAATTTGATTTTTATTTTTTTGTTGGACCAACTCTTGTACTAATTTACGAGCTTGTGCAGACTTTGGTTGAAGTGCACAAAATTCTTTAGAAAAAGGTTGTATTACATTACTCAATGCGTAGGAGTATCGATTAATTGGACATGTCACTAAAAATGACTGACCATCAATAGAACCTTGTAGAAATTCCCCACATGTACCTGGGGCTCTTACATAATAGGTCACATTAAACTCCTTTCACATCAAATAAAGTATACGTTCTAAAAATATTAAAACTTTGAAAATCAAAAATTTAGAGTTAGAACATAGTTGGATTATTAACTACCGTAGCTGATAGTATAGATAAAATTATGCTATATACCAGTATCAATAATACTTCAGTTACTTCCACAACAAATCCATATGTATCACCAGTAGTGCCACCTAACGCTTTTACAATATAGCGGTTTAATAATCGGTTAATAATATACGTAATAATCATGCTAACAATATTGATTTGGAAAATACCTATAGTAGCATATACTAACACACCTAATCCTACCAAATATCCTACATCAGGTGCTGATAAAATTGCATAAGCACCATATAAAAGTGTATATAATACTAAACCGATTAATAGTAATAGAATAGGCATAAAGAACGTAGATATGGTGTTATAAGTAATAACATGTTTAGGTGCTAAATTAGCAAATGCTGCCCCCATCCCCTGTTCTCTAGCATATGGATAGGATCGAATACTAAAAACCATAGACCAACGGCTCATTAAAGGCATCATAATGAGTGCCATAGGTATAAATTCAGCCGATGGAATCGAAGCTAATAATTGCCATTTCAAAAGTGTAACAAATACAAAAGCAACAACTCCAAAGGAGCCTATACGACTATCTTTCATGATTTCTAGTTTACGTTCTCTTTCACGGCCGGAAAACAAACCATCGCTTGTATCCATCAAACCATCAGCATGAAGGCCACCAGTTATTAAAAACTCAGCCACAACGATAATTAACATCAATGGCATAATCGGAATAAATGGCGATAATACGCCATATAATATAGCTAATATGAGACCAATAATAAGGCCCACATAAGGAAAGGCTACAACAGATTTACCAAAGTCCTCTACAGACCATTCAGTTTGATTTACAATTTTTAAACGCGTTAAAAATTGTAGTGCTATAAAAAAAGGTGTCATTATACATTCATCCCATAGGTAATGACTGTACTAATGATAACCATTAGTATAGTCGTAACATACATCATATAAATTGTTCGAGTAATATGGTTACGGTTTAGCTTTTCAATAGGATCCCCCATATATTCACGGAAGGTCATTTTTTTGAAATACTGATTGTAACCACCTAAACGGATATGTAAGGCCCCTGCCACAGGTGCTTCTGCATACCCCCCATTAGGACTAGGATGTTTTTTTGCATCACGTAAACCGATTTCTATTGCCTTTTTAGCATCAAAGCGTAAAAAGAATGCAGAAATTACAAATAATACAAAGGTAATTCGGGCAGGAATCCAATTTAATATGTCATCAAAGCGTGCAGCTACGCGACCAAAGTACAAGTACTTTTGATTCTTATAGCCTAACATAGAATCCATAGTATTAGCAGTTCTATAAAGAATAGCCCCCATAGGGCCACCGATAATAAAAAAGAAAAAAGGTGCAATAATACCATCTACCGTATTTTCCGCAATCGTTTCTACTGTAGCCCGAGTGATTTCGCTTTCATCTAAGTCTTCCGTATCTCGTCCCACAATCCATGATAAACGTTTGCGAGCATCTACAATATTACCTTGTTTTATTAACTGACTAATGGTAAAACCTGCGCCAGCCAATGAACGTGGAGAAATGGCAATGTAGAGGATCACTACTTCGAAAGCATAGTATACCCATTCGTCTACTACTCCACCTAGCCATAACAATAAAGATACTATGATATATACCGATATAAGAATTAAACCTACTGCAATACCACCGTACCACAATTTCTTCGTATCATTATCAGTGTCTTTATAAAGAACGGCTTCAAAAAAAGATATTATACGTCCAATAATGGCCACTGGATGATATTTACTATTGGGATCTCCAATAATTAAATCCAATAAAAATGCTAAAACTGGTATGCACACAAAGTTATACTTTGAAAACCAGTGAAAAATTGCTAAATGTTCCATATATCTCCTCTACTATCCCAAGGTAGACATAATATAATCCATATCTAGATGTTCCTCCACAATATCAGCTAAGCGATTATATGCCGCATTTTTATGGTCAAAATAATGGAATACTACATCTAATGGTTGTAATCCCTTGCGTTCACGTAATTGATTGATAATAAAACGTCTAAACTCGTCATTATCAAATACACCGTGAATATATGTACCCATTACTTGATGATTACCATCAATAAAACCATCAATAACATTGACAGCCTCTTCACTGCGACTTGTAATTGTAAAGCAACGAGACACCGAATCTGCTAGTGGCGTAGTATCCCCCATATGAATTTCATAGCCTACTAATTTTTCACCCCTGAAAGTACCATTTAAAAACTGTAAATTAGATACATTGAATTGTACTTGATGGGTAGTTTTTTGAGCCTTCATAGTCGTGGAGGATTCAACAAGGCCAAGTCCTTCAATTTCCTCGATATCACCTTCCATATGATGCGGATCATAAATAGTTTTACCTAACATTTGGTTACCGCCACAAACACCGATAATAGGTGTACCTTGAGCAGCCAATTTTTTGATTTCATCAGCAAAGCCTGTATCACGTAAATATGTTAAGTCAGCCAATGTATTTTTAGAACCAGGTAATATAATTAAATCTGGCGTACCGATAACATCTCCAGGGCCTACAAAACGGACAGATACATCTGGCTCATAATTAAGTGCATCAAAGTCTGTAAAATTAGAGATTTTAGGTGTTTGCATAACTACGACCTGAATATCTTTAGTACCACTATTGCGTTTGTTCTCTAATGCAACAGAATCTTCTTCATCAATATCGAGGTTCTCAATGGCAGGAATAACACCTACCACTTTTTTACCTGTTTTTTCTTCAATAAATGTAAGAGCTGGTTCTAATAGTTTGATATCACCACGGAATTTATTGATAACGATACCTTTAATAAGATCGCGTTCTTCTGGTTCTAATAATTCTAAGGTACCAACAATGGACGCAATAGCACCACCTCGGTCAATATCTGCAATGAGAAAAACTGGAGCTTGAGTCATCTTGGCAATACGCATATTTACAATATCATTTGCTTTTAAGTTAACTTCTGCAGGACTACCGGCACCTTCGATAACCATCATATCAAAATTTGAGTCTAAGAAATCAATAGATTCTTTAACCTTATCTAAAGCGGTTAGTGAATATTTTGTATGATATTCTTTGGCACTATATACGCCAACAGGTTTCCCCATCAATACAACTTGAGACGATTGATTTCCTGTAGGTTTTAATAACACAGGATTCATTTGAACAATTGGATCAATACCAGCGGCTTCGGCTTGAGCGACTTGAGCACGGCCAATTTCATCGCCCCATTTTGTCACATAAGAATTGAGGGCCATATTTTGTGCTTTAAAAGGAACGGTCTTAAAACCTTTTCTATAAAAAATACGGCATAATGCAGTACAAAGAATACTTTTACCTACATTAGAACTCGTTCCTTGAAACATGATTTTCTTAGCCATTTATATGAACCTCCTGTGATTTCAATTCAATGGTAACACCACTAATTGTTAAATAGAGTTTATCTGCAACAGAAGCTACTGCTCGATTCACACGACCAGCAATATCTCTAAAATATCTAGCCAGTTTATTATCCGGCACAATACCTAACCCAATTTCATTGGTCACAAATATAACTGTTTTACCTTCACATGATTGTATCGAGTCTAATAAAGTGTCTAATTCTGAAAGTATTGTCTGTTCTAATCTATTAGCATCTTCTTGACCACGAATGGAGCCATAAGCCATCATGTGATTGGTAGTGAACATGGTTAAACAATCTATAAGAATTACATCTGCTGATTGACTGATATTTTCCCATTCATCAGCTAAATGTAAAGGTACTTCAAAATTATTCCATATTTTTCCTCGTCGCTCTTGATGTTTTTTGATGCGATCCACCATTTCCTCATCAAAAGCTTGGCCCGTAGCTACATAAGCTTTTGGCCCCTTTGTAGCCAATGCTAAACGTTCAGCAAATTCACTTTTTCCACTGCGTGCCCCACCGGAACACAATATAATTTGTGATTTCATAATGCACCTATACAAGAATTTATAATTTCAGTATCATTATAAGTATAACAAAGGAGCGATACTATGGAAATTATGAATATGAAACTAAAAATGATGGCTACGCTATGGGATAATACATATCGTGTTGCCATCGATGACGGACAAGGTAAATATATTGGTACTGCACGAGTAGTAGTGAATGTTCCTCTACCACCAGAAGCTTTACCTGAAAATGCACCGCAAGTTGAAGCACAACTATTAGTATTAGTTGAAGACTTTGATTTCGGCGCTGATAAAATTATAAACTTTGAAACAACATTAGCCAATTTATTAAGAGAAAAATTCCGTTATGAAATTCCTCATATCTTCTTTTACTATCCTAGCCCTCAAGATGTTTTAAACCAAACAATTTCACAATAGGTCTATAACGAGCAAAAAGCTATGTAAAATACATAGCTTTTTTTGTTTATTCAGCTCCAAGTTCTTCCTCTACACGACACAAGATAAAGCAAAGGTCGGATAGACGATTTAAGTATTTTAAATTAGATTCGTGAACACTTTCACCAGCGTCTAATACTCGCCATAAAGCGCGTTCCGCACGTCGAGTAATCGTTCTAGCTACATGTAAATAAGCAGAAGATTGTTTTTCACCGGGAATGACAAAACTAGATAAAGGTTCTAACTTTGCATCAAAGCGATCAATAACTTTTTCTAAATGCTTTACATATTGCTCAGTAATTACCGGAGCAGTATTTAAACTTGCAATATCAGCCATTAATGTCCATAAGTTTCGCTCAATATCGTATAATTCAGCAGCAACACGTGGATTTTCAGCATAAGCGCGAGCCAATCCTAAAAAAGCTTGTAATTCATCGATTGTACCATAAGCTTCTACGCGTAAAGATGATTTCTGTACACGTTCTCCCGTGTATAAACCAGTTGTACCAGCATCACCTGTTTTTGTATAAACACTACTTGCCATATGATTACCTCCTATAGATATACATGGATGTAGAAATAAAAGCTAAATGATCCCAACCTTGAGATTATTTGTATTCAGGGAACCAAAGATGAATTTCACGAGCAGCAGCTTCTGGAGAATCAGAAGCATGTACTACGTTAGCATCCATTGTTAGGGCATAGTCACCACGAATACTACCAGGGGCAGCATCTACAGGATTTGTTGCTCCGTTTAAAGCACGTACGGATACAATTGCGTTCTCACCAGCTAACACAAAAGCAAGAACTGGGCCTGATGTAATAAAATCAACTAATTCACCAAAGAATGGCTTTTCCTTATGTTCTGCATAGTGTTCTTCCGCTAATTCACGAGGTACTTGTAAGAGTTTTAATGATTTAATAACAAGGCCTTTACGTTCATAACGGCTAAGGATTTCACCACTTAATTGACGTTTAACTGCATCTGGTTTAATTAAAACTAATGTTTCTTGCATGATACCCTCCAGTAGATACTAATTATAATATTACCTTTTCTTTATACTTTGGATTCATAGCTTGTTTCTTTAACTTTTGAATACGTTCTTCCGTGCGAGGATGTGTACTAAAAAGATTGCTCAAGCTTTCACCAATTCCCATCATAGGGTTAATAATAAACATATGGGCTGTAGCATTACTTGCATTAGGCAATGCACCATGTTTAGAGTAGTAGTCAATTTTTGCAAGTGCAGAAGCCAGTGCTAATGGGTTGCGACACATATCTCCGCCTCCCTCATCAGCTAAAAACTCACGAGTACGGGAAATACTCATCTGAATAAGACCAGCTGCGATAGGTGCAATAATGATCGTACCAAGAAGCGCCAAAGGGTTAGTGCCTTCTCGATCATCGGAGCGCCCAAATATGGCAGTGAATTGAAGTATATTGGCTATCATAGAAATAGCACCAGCCATCATAGCTGCAATTGTACTAATCAATGTATCTCGATTCTTAACATGTGTTAATTCATGTGCAAGCACACCTTCTAATTCTTCATCAGTTAATAGACGTTGGATACCTTCTGTAACAGCAACTGCTGCATGACTAGGATTTCTACCTGTTGCAAATGCATTCGGTACTTCACTGGGAATGATATAAACCTTTGGCATTGGTAAATTACCATTTTTAGTCAATTTCTCTACCATTGCATATAGTTTTGGATTAGACTGTGCAGTAACAGGTTGAGCATTGTATTGGGCTAAAACGATTTTATCGCTGTACCAATAAGACATAAAATTCATACCCATGGATATGACAAACATCATAATCATACCGCTTCTGCCGCCAATCATATCACCAATAACCACTAAAATGGCCGTTAGCGTAGCTAACAAAAGTGTTGTTTTTATATTGTTCATAGTTTCCTCCAATTATTGTTATGGACTATGCCTAACACTATAATTATACCATAAACTATATAATTAACGCTCCAGTTGTATCAGCTTCTAAGCAATATATTTTATTTTCAATCTCATTTGCTGTGAATACAGCCCCCATAGCCTTTGCTACCTCTTGTACATGAGCTTTATCAACATATGCAATTAGAGTAGAACCCGATCCACTGATAGTTGCACCGTAAGCTCCAGCAACTTTTGCGACTTCAAAAACTTCATCACAATGAGGAATCAATGTCTTACGATAAGGTACATGCAAGTTGTCATCTAAGGCAACAGATAAATTACTTAATTGATGCGTAATTAAGCTTGTTACAAATAATGAAGCATGACTTACATTTTGTACAGCTTCTTTGAATGGAATATGATTTGGTAGCACAGAACGAGCATACTCAGTAGATACCATGACTTCTGGTACTACAACAGCAAAATGTAGCTCCGGAGGAATAGAAATGACCGTGTTTAGTACCTTATTTTTTAAACCTGTAGCACAACATAAATTTCCGTAAATAGCTGGCGCTACATTATCTGGATGACCTTCCATACGATTTGCTATAACCAGTAACTCTTCTTTTGAAAGTGGATGCTTTACTAATGCGTTCGCCAGTAAAAGTCCCCCTACTATAGCCGTACTACTACTACCTAGTCCACGAGAGGGAGGAATCAAGGTTTCAGAAGTTATATGACCATATCGAATTGGTTCTTGAGCAGTAGCAAAAACTTGATCCATAGCGAAACCAATTAGATTCTTTTTAGGATCTTCAGCGCGTAAAATATCTGCACCAAAACCTTCAAAAGTATATGTATATTCTGTAGCATTTTCATCTGGTGTAAAGCTGAATATATTATAAAGATTTAGTGCTAATCCTAAGCAATCAAAACCTGGGCCACAGTTTGCACTAGTGGCAGGTACTTGTACACGAACAGTATTCATAATTAAGCTTCCATAATACGAATAACACTATTAACAGCCTTAACGGAGCGCAAGCTATTAAAAGAGTCTATAAGATTTAAAATATAAGATCTTGGGCATTTAGATGTAACAATGGCAAGAACTGCAGTTTCTGGATCCATATTTCGTTGAACGATGGATAAAACAGAAATTTTTTGTTCTGCTAATTTTGCAGAGATTTTTGCTAGAACACCTGTTTTATTATCCACTGCTAAACGCAAGTAGTAGCTAGATTGGATTTTACCTGGAGAATAAATATCTTTTTGATCATAATAGAACGGTTTCAAGCGCCCTGTTTCATTATAAGAGACATTCTTTGCCACTTCCATTATGTCAGATACTACAGAACTACCTGTCGGTAAGCTACCTGCACCACGACCATATAGCATGACATCATCGATACCATTGCCCTTAACATAAATTGCATTGTAGGATCCTCGAACAGATGCTAATGGATGTGTCGTAGGAATAAATGCAGGATATACATTTAAAGATAATCCTTGAGCAGTTTCTTTAGCAATACCTAATAATTTAATATTGTAACCAAACTCTTTCCCAAATTTTATATCTTCAGTATCAATACAAGTAATACCTTCTACAGTTACATCTTCAAAGAAAATACGACGGTTAAAGCTAATAGATGCAAGGATTGCCAATTTACGAGCTGCATCAAGGCCTTCTACATCAGCTGTAGGATCTGCCTCTGCATATCCTAAATCTTGTGCTTCTTTTAATACATCTTGGTAGCTTAAACCTTCTTCAGACATTTTAGTCAAAATAAAGTTTGTAGTACCATTCATAATACCAATGATTTCAGTAATACGATTACCGGCTAACGATTCATATAATGTGCGGATTATAGGAATACCACCTAGAACAGATGCTTCAAAACGTAGATCTACCCCATTTTTACTCGCTAAGTCTAATAAGTATGGACCAGCTTCTGCTAATAAGTCTTTATTGGCAGTTACCACATTCTTCTTAGCTTTTAAAGCTCCTTCTACGCAATCCTTAGCAAAGCTTGTACCACCCATCAATTCCACTACCATTTGGATGGAATCGTCTTTTAACACTTCATCAATATCAGTTACATATTTAGCTGTTTCTGGTAATGTAATATGACTATATTTTTCTGGATTTCGTACATAAATTTTTGAAATTTCAACATTGACACCTGTACGATTTTTAATTAATTCAGCATTGTCTTGCAATAAGTTAAAAGTACCTTGTGCAACAGTACCAAAACCTAATAAAGCAATTTTTATAGTGGTCATAATCGTCCTACTCTCTTAATTAGCCTATGCTTGGCCTAAAATTTCTACCTTGATAATACCCTTCATAGAGCGAATATCTAGCAATAAATCTTCTAATGAACCTTGTAAATCCTTGGTTTCAAAAGAAATGCTACTATTCGCAATGCCTTGTAATGGAATATCTTGATTAATCGTTAAAATACTACCGTTACGTTCAGCAATGGCTTTCAAAACGCTTGATAACATACCAGATTCATTTGACATAGAAACATAAATACTAACAATTTTCCCTTGAGCAATTTCAAAAAATGGAAAAACATAATCCTTGTATTTATAATACGCAGATCGACTTAAATCCATTTTTTCAACTGCTTCGTTAATTGTTTTAACCTCACCTAGTTTTAGAATTTCTTTTACTTTTATCGTCTTTTTTATAGCCTCTGGTAAAATATCTTCTTGAACCAGATAAAATTTATCTTTTTTTGGTTTAGACATAGAGCACACTCCCTTATTGTTCTCTTGAAGTTTCTTGGGCAACGAATTGTCGTCCATATAATGTTAATACTGCATACATACCGATGAAGAATGGCATATATTCAGCCACAACACGCCATCCTACAGCGATGATGCCCACTGTTCCATTAGGTACAAAGGCACTAAATAATACTACAAATAGACCTTCTGCAATGCCTGTTCCCCCTGGGGTTGGTGCAAAATACAAAATAAGATTTAATAAAATCATGCGATCTAAAATATCGATAATAGGAATATCTGGTGTGAAAGCATACATTAAAGCGGGTGCAATACAATATAAGCATAATAAACTCAAACCAGATTCAATAAAAACTATTAAAGATTGGACAGGTTGTTTATAAAGTAAACCAAGACCTTGATTTAATGTTTCTAATTTAGAAAGCCAATCTTTAGTGTTATGTGCTTTAAATCGTTGTGCTAGATTATAGACAAATTGACGCATATATTTAGTCTGTAATATATAAGTTCCCACTAAGGCCGCTATAACAGCAAGCACGGCAAAAATCAAAAGCATATCACGAGAGATATATGGAATTTCAATAGCATCTCGTAAGAATACTAATGGCAGCATAATGACCAAAAACATAATGGAAAATACGGTACGTATTAATACAATCGGTGTACCTTTAGATATAGGTACGCCATAACTTCTCAACACCAGTACTTGCGCGACAGCACCCCCGCTAGCTCCAGGTGTCAACATAGCCATAAAATAATTACTAAAAATAACTCGTAGCACTGCTCGTATCGATAACTTGTAACCACCAATTTTTACGAGCCTTTGAAGTCGTAATCCATCAAAATACATACCTGCTACTAAAGCAACTACAGCTAATAATAAGGAAATACTATTAAAAGATGATATGGCTTTCAATGCATCTAAATCAATAGTATAGTAAATGATACCAATTGATACAGCCAACAACAAGAGAAACATAAAGATGCCTCTCTTCATCATTTTACTCATACCAAGTCTCCATAATTAATGAGCTCTATATCATGTTGACTTATATATAATCGCGTATGACTGGAACAGAGTGCTTGCAACTCATCTTCCCAATGATAACCCCAATTATAAAGCTTACTAAGAATACTACTATTACTACCTGGGTGAACCATCAATTCATGGGTACCAGAATGTTTATTTACCGCTTTTAGGATACCCATTAGAGATTTCTGATTTATATGGCCTCCATTTACCATGCCCCAAAAATATTGGGTTGTAGTCATACAATTATTTCGTATGATTGGTCGCGCATTAGCCGCAACCGTTGATAAACCAACTTTACCAAGAAATCGAATTGGGGAATACATATAATTCATAAAACCAGTAGACTCATCGGGTATACGTATAGCATGTATACCAAAGGATTTTGCCTGTTCAATCACAATTGGCAATACCGTTGGTAGAACATGCATATGTTGATGTCCATCAATATGAGTTACCCTTAAGCCGGTATCCATTATTTGAGCTATTTGTCCATGAATCTCTTTACGTAATTCACTATAATTGATTTTGCCAGAGTAAATACGTTTAATAAATTCTACATAGTTCTCTGGAAATACACCTTCTGGTGTGAGAAGTGATGAAACTTCTGATGGATCACATACTGGTTTCACCCCACCTACCAAGGTAATATGAATACCAATGCCCAACTTAGGGTTTTGTTTTGCCATACTTACGGCTTCTGTAAAAGCTTCTCCTCCTGCCATTAAAGAGGTACTGGTAATAATACCCCTACGATGACCATCAATAATACCAGCATTAACTGCACTATGAAGGCCAAAATCGTCTGCATTTACAATTAATTTGGACATAGTTATCTTCCTTTTCATGAAAAAAAGGGAGAACTTTGTTCTCCCACAAAGGATATATGTTATTGTACCAAATACACAACTAAAAAATCAATACAAAAGCCCTCTACTTGTATACTAGTAGAGGACTTTTTATAAGGTCATAAATTTTTATCATATATACTAAGGCATCAATTGTTCTTGTACTTTATACATACATAATGCAGCAGCTACGCTTACATTTAAGGATTCCATATCACCATACATAGGAATCATAATACGATTTGTACATAGATTCATAACCTCTGGTGTTACGCCATTCCCTTCGTTTCCTAATACTAGCATAGTTCGCTTAGCATAACGTACAGTATGATAAGGATTGGAATGTTCTAAAGCAGTTACATAGGTAGTCATATTAGACTCAGTTACCATATCATGTAACAGAGATAAGGTAATATCCTCATATAAAGGTATTTTATGTAAGGCGCTCATAGTACTGCGCACTGTCTTGTCATTAAAAGGGTCCACAGTTCCTTTCATCAAAAATATACCTTTTACACCTGCTGCAACTGCTGTACGAATTATGGTACCTAGATTGCCAGGATCTTGAACTCCATCTAATGTAATATATAAGCCATCATCAATGTGAATGCTTTCCATATCGTATTTTGGTTTTGATACAATAGCAACTACACCTTGTCCATTTACGGTATTATCCACCTTATCAAATATTGGATCTTGTGCAATAAATTTAGGTACAAATTGAACAGTATCTAAGTCTAATAAATCTAATACATGTTTATCTTGCGCTTTAGATTCACGTATAACAATTGTTTTTACTGCCCCCATAGCTGCAATATCTCGAATAGATCGAATACCTTCAACAATGTACTCTCCATATTTTTGGCGATTTTTACGCTGCCCTAATGAGATAATTCGCTTAATGGTCTTATTATCTTTAGATTGGATACATTCCATACTAACTCCCACTGTGTTGATTATTCCAGAGATTATAAAAGGTCCCTTTTAAGTTGATAAGTTCATCAAAAGATCCTATTTCTATTATTTTACCATATTCCATATACACTATTTTATTGGCATCTTTTACTGTTGAAAGGCGATGAGCAATACTTACAATTGTTTTACTACCTCGAATATTTTCAATACTTGCTTGAATTTGCTTCTCCGTATGACTATCAATGTTAGCCGTTGCTTCATCTAACAATAGAATAGGTGTTTTTTTAATCAAGGTACGGCCAAAAGCCAACAATTGCTTTTGCCCATCAGATAGTAAGGAGCCTAAATAACCAACCGGTGTGTCATACCCTTCCGGAAGGTGTTCAATCATAGAATGCAAGTTAACTTGTTTTGCTGCATTGACCATATCCTCATTAGAAATTGATGTATCAAAAAGTGTTAAATTATCTCTAATGGAACCCTTAAATAGATAAGCTTGCTGAAAAACATATCCCATTAAATGACGAAGTACAGAACTATCATATTGGGCAATATTTATACCGTTAATATAGATAGCCCCTCTTGTTGGTTTGTAGATTCCCATCAACAATGACAAAAGTGTTGATTTACCACTACCAGAAGGCCCTACAATACCTATGAATTCTCCAGCTTTAATAGTGAATGTAAAGTCCTCTAGCGCATAAACGTCGTTATTTTCATAGGAAAACCATACATGCTCGAATTCAATCGTCTCTATATATTTAAATTCATCAGGAACTTCATTAGCCATCTGACGCTCTTCTTCCTCTAATAAGGGAACTAATCTTTCAGCACCAGCTAATGCGCTTTGTAGAGAGTTATATTTATCTGCAATTTCCTTTAATGGTTGGAAGAATCGGTCCATATATTGTATAAAGGCAAATACTGTACCAGCATCAGCTACGGAGTCTATTAAATTCGTAGTTGTAAAAATAACAATTAACGCAACAAAGAATAGACTATCTACGAGCGGTCTAAAAATAGAAAATGTGGTAACCTCAAAAAGACCTGCTTCTAAGAAACCTTTATTAACAGTATTATAACGTTCCTCAATTGCTCTTTCGCCACCATAGGATTTTACGATTACAATATAATTTAACAGTTCCTTGATGCTTGCATTAGAAGCAGCTACAGAACGTCTTACCTGACGGAATGCTTTGCGAGAAAACTTTTGAAACACCCAAATAATTCCACCCATTATAGGTAGTAAAATTGTCATGATTATTGCTAAAGGTACATTAATGGCATACATAAATCCTAATATACCAATAATCATTAAACCGCTACTTGCCAAATTCAGAATTACATCTGTATATAATGTACGTAATGACTCTACATCATTAGTAATGCGAGTTACCCAATTCCCAATTGGCAACTTATAGAACTCATCATGTGGTTTATTAAGAATCTTTTGGAATATAATACTACGAATATTATAGATAATTTTTTGACCAAAACTTTTTAAAAAGTAATTCTCTACAAAGATAAACAATACACTACCAATTATAGTAAAGCCATACATTAAAGCATAGTATTCAATAACAGCGATATCATTAGTGGCAAATCCAAGATCGATAACTTGCTTAGTTAAATATGGGCGTAAAAGTAATAGTACTAAATTTCCTGCGAGCGCAACCGTTGCTAAAAATAGAATACCTAAATAAGGCTTAATGTAGCCAGTTATATAGGAGAATAGAGCCCAGTCATTTCTTAGATCACGCTTCTTCATGATGGCCCCCTCCATTCTGCGCTTCATATAAGGTACGGTATAAACCATTGTTACCTAATAATTCTTCATGAGTACCTTCTTCTACGATACGCCCCTCATCAAATACTAGTATTTTATCTGCTTTCTCTACAACCTCTAATCGTTGTGAAATACATAGAATCGTCTGATCTTTTACATTATGTAATGAATTTAATATGGTTGTAACTGTTACTGCATCTAAAGCGGAAAAACAATCATCTAGCAATACATATGGCGCATTTTTATAAAAGCCGCGAGCCATATTGATTCGCTGCTTCTGTCCACCTGATAAATCATGACCTTCTTCAGCAAGCTCATGTAAATCATCGTTTAACAAATCGCCTAAATCTCTATATAAGTCTGCCTTTTGTGCTGCCAACTCTACAGTTTCATGCATGGATAAATCTTTACCAAATTTAATATTATCAGCAATGGTCGTACTTAATAGGTAAGATTGTGTCGGCACATAAGCAATTGAGTTTCTAAGCTTTGATAAAGAAACAGTAGCTAAATCTTGACTGCCAAAATAAATAGATTTTTCCGGACACTCTTGTAATCCAATAAGCAATTTAAACAATGTACTTTTGCCAGAACCGGGTTTACCAACTAAACCAATAAAAGAACCTTTTGGTATTGTCGTTGTCAACTGAGATAATGCATGCCCTTTAGAGTTTTCATAAGTAAAATCTAAGTATCGAATATGAATATCCTCAAGCGGCAGTACTTCATCGGTATCATCTATTGTTTCTGTAGGCAAATGTAAGAAATCCATAATACGATCTAAAGAAGCAAGACCTTTTTGTACAATAGAAATAAGGCCACCAAACCCTATTAAAGGTCCCACAATTAACATTATGAATGAATTAATAGTAACAAATTCGCCTATAGTCATTTTGCCTTCTACAGCTAAATGTCCACAAATAAAAATACTAATACTGATACAAATAAAGGGTGCAATTCTTGTCAACGGTGTTAATATTGCATCTAGTAGTGCAACATCCATATTCTTCTTATAATTAAGTTTATTTATTTTTTCAAAAGAATTAGAGATAATGCTTTCACGATTAAAAGCGCGAATAACATCCATCCCTTGAAATAACTCTTGTCCAAACTCTGTTAAATCGCTATAAGTAGCTTGTGCACTACGTTGTTTAATACGTAGCTTTCTGCCTAGTACAAATATAGCCACAATAATTAAGAATACAGGTGTCATAATTTTAAAAGCTAATACAGTATTAATCTTTTGAATTAAAATTATGGAGCCCACAATGGAATAGAAAATAATATCCACTATAATCATTACACCTAGACCAAGGGCAACACGTAGCGATGTTACATCGTTAGTCATGAGCGCCATAACCTTACCAGGTCCATTAGCCTCATAGTACGTTGTTTTTACTTGTAATGCTTTACTACACAAAATCTCACGAAAAAGATACTCCATGCGACGAATAGAGCCTAATAGGGTTCTGCGTGAGATAACTTTTAAAATAGTGATAATAATAAATAATAAAATGAAATAAAAAATATAAGTGACTAACCCTTCCTTATTATTGCTCAACGTATCTATAGCATTACCAATAAATTGAGGAACAAATAAAAAAGCCACGTCAATTGCCATCAACATAGTTAAGCCAATGGCATAGATCCAGCCTTCACGCCGGAAAAACTGCATAAATAAATCTATTGGTTTCATAGGTCCTCTCTAACATATCCTATTAAGTCTAATCAAAATCATTGCCTATATAATTACTAGTATCATTATATTGTAAATGAATTTAAATCAATACTGTAAAAGCTAAATCAACAAATTTTATTACGTTAACTTTTCTCTTTATAGTATACACATTTTTTATGATACATTAATACACCTATACGTATAACAGTTAGATTAAATATTTTATTACAGTAGTAGTTCTATTTCATCAATATTAATATTAGTTAAATGGCCTCTTTAAATTTTTACAGTAATCAATCGTAACGATCTTTTTAATTAATACTATATCGAATTTTTTAGTTTACTTATGGTAATGTAAATGTTATACTATGCATATAAAGAAATTATATTTTACATAATTAGAATTAAAACTCTTAGGAGGAATACAACATGGAAAAACGTACTGGCGTAGTAACATTTGCAGGTGGCCCTATCACATTAGTTGGCCCAGAAATTAAAGTAGGTCAACAAGCTCCAGACTTCACTGTATTGAGCAATGACTTGCAAGCTAAAACTTTAAAAGACTTCGAAGGTAAAGTAAAAGTTATCTCCGTTGTTCCTTCCCTTGATACAGGTGTTTGTGATGCTCAAACTCGTTGGTTCAACCAAGATGCAACAGCACTTTCCGAAGATGTAGTCGTATTGACAATTTCTATGGACTTACCATTCGCTCAAAAACGTTGGTGTGGTGCTGCAGGCGTAGATAAAGTTGTTACTTTGTCTGACCACAAAGATGCTTCCTTCGGTGAAAACTATGGTTTCTTGATTGAAGAGCTTCGTCTTTTAACTCGTGGCGTTGTAGTAATCAACAAAGATAACAAAGTAACTTATGTTGAATATGTACCTGAAGTAACTCAAGCAGTTAACTTCGATGCTGCATTAGAAGCTATTAAAGCTGATATCTAATTCGTAGATATTCATTTGATTATAGTACAATGTAATCGAAAAAGACCGTACGGTGTACGGTCTTTTTTATGTAGTATAATATTTAGATTTTTATTGTAGGTGAATTATATATGTGGATTCGTATTTCTAAACTATTATTAACGATAAAAAATATAGCCCTTGTAGGCGTTGGTATTGCACTTTGTATTGCACTTATTAATACATTGATTAGTCTTGTCTATGTTACGTGGGCGAATATTCAAGGTTATAGTACATACTCTTTATTGATTGAAGAACTAATTACCTTCTTTCTATACTTTGAGTTTATTGCACTCATCGTTAAATACTTTAAAAATAACTTCCACTTTCCACTTAACTTCTTTTTATACATTGGCATAACTGCAATTGTAAGACTTCTAATTATCAATCATGAATCATCATTTGATAATTTAATTTGGTCTGTTGCAATTTTTGTACTTGTATGTAGCTTAGTATTAGTAGAAAAATTTATTGGACATAACGAATAAAATTTAAATCGTTTTGTTTGAATATATCTAATTTATTTAGATATATTTAAATGAAAAATGGCCTCTACCGTAGTAGAGGCCATTTTTATTAATAAATTGATTTTATTAGAAGATATTTTTAGCGTAGTTAGCGTACTTAGCTTCTAATTCTTCCATTTTATCATTCATTTCGATTTGTAATTGGGATGCTAAATCATATTCACCATCATTAAGTGCATCAATTAAACGAGTGAATAAGGATTTACGATCATCACTATCTTTCGCAAGGTAGAAACGTAAGTCATTAACTTCTGCAAAGCGTTTATCATCTACACTATTTCGGCTGTCAGTATGAATTGCAACCATGCTACGAACTGTATCCAAATTGTTTGGGATTAAGCGGTTAGCCAATACTAGTTTCCAGCGTTTAAGAATGGAGGCAATAAAGGAGTCCATTAAATCTTTAGCAAATGCATTGCCTTGAGCCAATGTTTCTACTAATTCAGGATTATTTTGGTAACCCTTTATGTTTTCCCATACAGTAGCTGGAGCAACACCAAACATTTGATTACGTTCTTCTTGTGTGAAATCATCAAACACATCTTTTTCAGTACGGTATGCACGATTTGTAGCAAGATAATCAGATGTTTCACCTACTTCTTTGGAAAGCTCTGCTTCCAATTGAGCTTGTGTTTTACCAGATGTAATGGCATATTTCATACCATCAAATGCAGAAATAAAGATCAACGCTAAAGCAGTATATGTATTGGTGTAAGGATTTGGAGAACGCAATTCATAACGTGTCGCCATAGGATTATCGATATCTCGAATTAAACCGCAAAGGATTGTACGGTTACGGCTAGGTTCAGATGGATCAGTACCTAAAGATGTAACAATACATACTGGCGCTTCAAACCCAGGTTTTAAACGGTTTAAAGAATCTGTTGTAGAGCTGATGAATGGATTAATGGCTTCATAGTGTTTTAAAAGTCCCATAATTGCACCAATGCCTAAAGAGCTAGCAGATTCTTTACGCATATCTTCTGGGCTAAATAAGTTAACAACTTTACCAGATTTTAATTTAGCCATAACACCAAAATGAGTATGTTCACCAGAACCAGCTACACCAATTATTGGTTTTGCATTAAATGTTACATCAAGACCATTTTCACGGAATACTTCACGAACAATGATACGAGCTTGTAATTCATTATCTGCTGTTTGTAATGGATTATTTGAGAATTTCCAGTCGATTTCTAATTGTTCTAATACAACGGCTTCATGACCATCTTCATCAAGTTTAGCTTTAACGCCACCTACTTCTTTATGACCCATTTCAGCAACCATACCATATCTATCAAGACGTTCAACAGCTTGTTCTAATGCAGTGCGAACTGTACCATGAGTACGTTGCCAGTATTGTTCTTGTAATTTTTGGGATACGGATAATTCTTTTTTGGTAACTGTTCTAGATGGAGTTTTTACCCAGAATTCTAGTTCTGTTGCAGATGTGAAAATGATATCTACAACTTCATCAGCTTTCACATGCGGCATACCAGGTAAACCATGTTCTTTAATCAAAGCCAATAATTCAGCACGTACATAGTCGCAGCTGCGTTTTAAAATAGAACGAGAATCTACATAGCGATAGTTATGCATCAAGAATGCAGGAATACGAAGTGTACCAGTTGGTAATCCTGTAACAGGATCAATATTTTCGTAGTTGTAATCAACAAACCAGTTTACACTTGGATCGCCCCACATATCTACACGAGCATTATTTAATGTAGCAATATTTGTAAGTACTACAGAGGAACCATCTGTTTGAACAGCACGACCTTCAAAGAAAGATTCGTAGTCATCGAAGAATGCTGAGATAGGAATCTTTTCATCAGTATCATTACCTGCTAAGTCAATACCTACAAGAGATACGAACTTGATTTCAGGATGTTGTTCTAATAATGCAAGAACGCCTTCTTTCCCATATTGACCCGCCGGAATGTAATATAATAATTCGTTAGTTGTCGACATATTTGTTCCTCCTAAAAGAAAAAGACTCCAACAAATAAATATATAAATCTATATATCTAAAGTGGAGTCTTCGTTGACCAATTATTTTATTGAGTTCATATTATCATATGTTGAAAATATATGTCAATAACTTTCTATAGAATTTCATTATTCTTTTAAAGTTACATCTAACACATCCAATACTATCAACTTTAATCAATAACTGTATATAGAATGGTCGTTGATATCACTATATATTATCCAAGTAATTCTTTAACAATATTATTGACAACCTTACCATCTGCACGCCCTTTTGTTTTTGGCATTACATGTTTCATAACATTGCCCATATTTACGTTATCACCACATGCAGCAATGGCTTCTTGTACAATTGTACGAATTTCATCTTCTTTCAATTGCTCTGGTAAGTATTTTTGCAATACAGCCATTTCTTCTTTTACATGACTAATTAAGTCCTCACGTCCCGCTTTTTCAAATTCTGTTAAGGAATCTTGACGAGTTTTCATTTCTTTAGCTAAAATGCCAAGAATGCCAGCATCATCTAGCTCAATTTTGTCATTGATTTCTGTATTTTTTATGGCACTATTGACCATACGAATTACAGATAACGCTGTTTTACCTTCTTCACGAGCTTTCATAGCTGCTTTCATATCTTCCTTTAATTGATCTTTTAAACTCATATTTCCTCCTTATGTATATAATAAAGAAACCCTAATTCTGGATTTCATAAAGCCATGAAAAGGCAGAATTAGGGTAATCATCTTATGCTCTGAATTTGCGTTTTCTTGCTGCTTCAGATTTTTTCTTTCTTTTTACGCTTGGTTTTTCATAGTGTTCGCGTTTTCTTACTTCAGACAAAACACCCGCTTTTTGGCAGGAGCGTTTGAATCGACGAAGAGCACTTTCAAGCGTTTCGTTTTTACCGACTTTGATTTCAGACATCTATATCCCTCCCTCCAAAAATAATCTCGGGAAGTGCTGATAATTTACATACGCACATATAATATTATATGTATAGGTATAGATGTTGTCAATATTTTCAAGTATATTTTATAGGTTTTTTAATGAGTATTATAAAAAGAATGCATAATACTCAAAATTAGGCTTCTGGCCAGCCCATCTCTTCTCCACCTAAAAGGTGTGCATGCATATGGAATACAGTTTGGCCTGCTTTTTCACCAGTATTAAAAATTAAACGATATCCATCTTTAGAGATACCAAGCTCTTTTGCTACATCACGAACAAATGGCAGTAACCCTTCAACATAATCTGCATTCTTTTCATTAAGATGTGCAATATTAGACACGTGATTTTTAGGTACGATTAATACATGAACTTTTTTTACAGGTTGAATATCATAAAAAGCATAGAATTTATCATTTTCTAACACTTTTTTAGACGGAATTTCACCATTGATAATTTTGCAAAAAATGCAGTCACTCATAATCTAACTCCTTACTCAATAATTAAATAATTATCTTCTAAACCTACAACAGTTCCACCAACGAGATCACCAATTTTACGTGTCCCATCAGACTTAACTTTACCATTTATATATTCATTTGTTAAGCCCATATAGTATCCATTCTCTTCCTTTTCGATGAGAATCTCACCAGGCTTACCAATGCGAGATTTTGCGTATCGTTCATAACCAGATTGGCTAAGGCCATTTAAAAGTGCTACACGAGTCTTCTTAACAGCTTCTGGTACTTGATCCGCCATGGTGGCTGCAGGTGTACCCTCACGAATGGAGTATGGGAAGGCATGAATGTGCGTAAATCCAATTTCACGTACTGTATTCAATGTTTCTTCGAAGTCTTCATCAGTTTCTTGAGGGAAACCAGCAATAATATCAGTTGTAATTGATAAATCTTTAATACGAGAACGTAAACTTGTAATTAAATCTTTATATTCTTGTAATGTATAATGGCGTTTCATCAACTTTAATACATGATCAGAACCAGCTTGTAATGGTAAATGTAAATGAGGACAAACACGTTTATTGGTAGCCATTAATTCTACTAACTCATCAGAAACCTCTACGGATTCAATGGACCCGAAACGAATGCGGTATAAATTAGGAATCTCTAATAAAGCTTTTACCACATCAGCTAATGTTGGACGACCTGGTAATTCGACACCGTAATTACCCAAATGTATACCAGTTAATACGATTTCATGGAATCCATGATCTACTAAACGTTTTGCCTCTTGTACAATATCATCAACTTTACGAGATTTTAATTTTCCTCGAGTATAAGGAATGATACAAAAGGCGCAATAGTTATTACAACCTTCTTGAATTTTCATGAACGCACGAGCTTTGTCAGATTCATTACCATATAACGGCATTTCCTCGAAGTTAGATTCCTTCATGATATCCCGAACAGCATTGATTTGTCGTTCTGTAGATTCTAATTGCTCTACTAATTCAACAATTTTAGAGCGATTATTTGTACCAATAACGAGATTAACACCATCTATAGCGGCAATCGCATCTGGATCAAGCTGAGCATAACAACCAGTTACAATAACATAGGCATCTTCATTTTGACGCTTTGCCTTGCGGATTAATTGACGGGATTTCTTTTCCCCCATATTCGTTACAGAACAGGTATTAATTACATATATATCAGCTTTTTCATCGAAGTCTACCGCTTCGTAATTATTTTGTAAAAATAAACCTTTCATGGCATCTGTATCATATTGGTTTACGCGACACCCTAAGGTTGTAAAAGCAACGGTTTTCATTGCACCTCTCTATTCTTATTTAATTTATAATTCTAATTCATATCGAATCATCGCTAACGATCCAATAGCAGCAGTTTCAGCCCGTAAAATTGTATTTCCCAGCGATACTGATTTTCCACCATATTTTATAATAGCATTGATTTCCTTCTCTTGATAGCCCCCTTCAGGACCTATACAAATTAAAACATCAGTTACAGACTTATCGGAATGTAAAGTTTTAAGTACATCTTTGATAGTCTGACCTGCTTCATTTTCATAGGCTACCAATTTCAACGCCTCAGATTCAATGTCTAATGCTTGTAAAAGCGTCTCTCCTACTACTAGTGTAGGCAAGTGATTTCGTCCACATTGTTGAGCTGCTTCTAGCATTATTTTTTCCCAACGATTTACTTTTGATTGAAGCTTTTTTTCATCATATTTAGCTACGCAGTTAGCTGTGGGCACAAGATAAATTGTATCCACATTTAACTCCGTCGCCTTTTGTAACACCCATTCTAGCTTTTCACCTTTTAATAATGATTGAACTAGAATAGTACGATACGATGCTAGATTTCCTTCTACATATTCAATCAGTTTTGCTTGAGCTTTACCATCTACTTCTGCTGTAATTTGATATGTACCACAACGATTGTCGCTGCCGGTTACAGTTATAGGCTTCTCCATATTATGGCGAAATACATGTAGTACATGATGGGTTACATCTTTCGGCAATTCTATTATTTCATCTAATGGTGTAGGAATAAAAATCTTTTTCATCGTTTTTCTAGCGCAAACGTATGCCAAGGCCCTGCAACGCGCTCCTCAATAATATGCCAATGAGCCTCAATATATGGCATGATTTCATCATAACGATCATCAATAATGCCACTAATAATCAAAATGCCCCTATCATCCAGTTTCTTACCAATTTGAGGTAATAGTATTTTAAGGGGATCCACTGTTAGATTAGCTAAAATTAATTGGGCAGTACCATTGAAATCACTATCCAAATTACCACAAATGATTTCAGCAGATACATGATTATTCTCACAGTTAATTCTAGCTTGATTTGCAGCATACTCTTCTATATCTATACCAACTAAATTTTTAATACCTAAATGGGCTGCTACTAATAAAAGAATACCTGTGCCAGTACCAATATCCAAACAAGTAACTGTATCAAGATCCATAGATTTACTATAGGATTTTAATAGCTCTGCACAAGTCCGTGTCGTCTCATGAGACCCGGTACCAAAGGAAATATCTGAATCAATTTCAATAATAATTTTATTATCTACATTATTGTATTCCTGCCATGCTGGTTTAATGATTAAGTTAGGTAAAATTTCTGTAGGTTCAATATACTGTTGCCAAGAGTTTAACCAAGTTGACTCATCAAGAATATCTGTATCTATTGATATAACCTTGATATTGGCCTCAGTAAGCCGTTTTACTAAATCCGCCTTAATCATATTCATATCGAGTGATATATCAGCATACATAGTTAATTTTATTAAATTAGGCTGATTTTCAACATCTTCTTCTATAATTCCATTGTCTGCATAATCGTCAAAAAGAGTAGTCACCTCATCGGTGGCTACTCTTTCACAGACAATGGATACTTCTATCCATTGCATATATGCTCCTTTATAGGGAATGTGATGGAACAAACCATTCCTTCACATGAGCTGTTCATTTAGTCAAACAGTCCTTGATTTTTTCAAAGAGACTTTTGCTCACTTGTAAGTTATTTACATCTTCATTACTTTCATTTGCAAAGCGTAACAATAGCTCACGTTGAGTGTCTGTCAACTTCTTAGGCGTTTGGACGGTTACCACAATGTGTTGGTCACCCCTTTGGTTAGGGTTACGCAAATATGGTATACCTTTGCCCTTTACGCGGAATGCCGTTCCCGTTTGAGTACCTTCCGGAATCTTTAACTCTACTTTACCATCTAAAGTGTTAACTTGTATAGTCGCACCAAGAGCAGCTTGAGCAAAGCTAATATTTACACGGCTAATAACGTCATTACCATTTCGTTCAAATTCCTTGTGAGGACGAACAAAGATATATACATAGAGATCCCCTTTAGGACCGCCTAAAATACCAGGTTCCCCTTCATTGGCTACACGTAAACGAGATCCGCTATCTACACCAGCTGGAATTTTAATGGAAATCTTCCGTTTAGCCAACATTTCGCCAGTACCACGGCATTTAGAGCAAGGTTTTTCAATGCTTTTACCCGTACCATGACAGCGGGAACAAGTGCGAACGGACTGCATACGTCCAAATGGAGTATTTTGAATAACCGCTTCTTGACCAGAACCATGACAGTTTGGACAAGTATCGACACGAGAGCCTGGTTCACCACCAGTACCATGACAGTGATCACATTCTTCATGACGATGCACTTCAATTTCCATAGATTTACCAAAGGCTGCATCTTCAAAGGAAATATCGATATCTTCACGCAAGTCATTACCTTTTTGAGGGCCTTGTTGTTGGCGTCCACCACCAAACATGCCACCAAAAATGTCGCCAAAGATATCACCAAAGCCTCCAGCTTGACCACCGAAACCGCCAAAGCCGCCTTGGAAACCACCGGCACCAGCGCCGCCTCCTTGTTTGAAGGCGTCGTGGCCGAATTGGTCATATTGAGCTTTTTTAGTTTCATCAGACAAGACTTCATAAGCTTCGTTAGCTTCTTTAAACTTTGCTTCCGCTTCCTTTGGATTATCTTTATTTACATCTGGGTGGTATTGGCGTGCCTTTTTACGGAAGGCTTTTTTGATTTCATCTTGAGAGGCATTTTTACTAACCCCTAGGATGTCATAATAATCTCGTGCCATTCGTTACCAACCCTTCTTATTTCTTGTCATCATCCACTACTGTGTAATCAGCATCAACTACATTGTCATCAGATTTTGTTTGTTGTTGACCTTGTTCAGCACCACCAGCTGCTTGTTGAGCTTGTTGAGCTGCTGCATACATTTGTTCTGCTAATTTATGTAATGGTTGTTCCAAAGCTTCACTATCTTTTTTGATGTCTTCGATATTGCCAGCTTCGATAGATTTTTTCAATTTATCTTTCGCTTCTTCTACTTCTTTCATCAAAGCAGCATCGCCTTTACCTTCAAGGTCTTTCAATGCTTTCTCAGCTTGATATACTAAGGAATCAGCATTGTTTTTAACATCTAATTCTTCTTTTCTAGCTTTATCTTCCGCTGCATGAGCTTCAGCTTCTTTAACCATGCGGTCAATTTCTTCTTCTTTCAAGCCGCTAGAAGAAGTAATGGTAATCTTTTGTTCCTTTTGAGTACCTAAATCTTTAGCTTTTACATGTACGATACCATTAGCATCGATGTCAAATGTTACTTCGATTTGAGGAACCCCACGAGGAGCAGCTGGGATACCATCCAAGTTGAAACGACCCAATGTTTTATTATCTGCTGCGAACTCACGTTCACCTTGCAATACATGGATATCTACAGATGGTTGGTTATCTGCGGCAGTGGAGAATACTTGAGATTTAGATGTAGGGATTGTAGTGTTACGATCGATAATACGTGTGAATACGCCACCCATTGTTTCGATACCAAGGGACAATGGCGTTACGTCAAGTAACAATACGTCTTTAACTTCACCTACTAATACGCCACCTTGAATAGCAGCACCAATAGCTACACATTCATCAGGGTTAACATTTTTAGTTGGTTCTTTACCCAATACTTTTTTGATTGCTTCTTGTACAGCTGGAATACGGCTAGAACCACCAACTAACAATACTTTATCGATATCGGATGCAGATAAGCCAGCATCACTCATAGCTTTACGAGTAGGTTCTATAGTAGCTTGTACCAAATCAGCAGTTAATTCTTCAAATTTAGCACGAGTCAATGTTACATCCAAATGTTTAGGACCAGTAGCATCAGCTGTGATAAATGGCAAGTTGATATTTGTGCTAGCTACGCCAGACAATTCAATTTTTGCTTTTTCAGCAGCTTCTTTTAAACGTTGATCAGCTAATTTATCATTGGATAAATCGATACCAGTTTCTTTTTTGAACTCTTCAATAAGGTAGTTCATAATGCGTTGGTCGAAGTCATCCCCACCAAGGTGGTTATTACCAGATGTTGCTAATACTTCAAATACACCGTCACCAAGTTCAAGGATAGATACGTCGAATGTACCACCACCAAGGTCAAATACAAGAACTTTACCATCTTCATCTTTATCTACACCATATGCAAGAGCAGCTGCTGTAGGTTCGTTGATGATACGAAGTACTTCAAGACCTGCAATGGCACCTGCGTCTTTTGTAGCTTGACGTTGAGCATCTGTAAAGTATGCAGGAACTGTAATAACAGCTTGTTTTACAGGTTCGCCCAAGTAAGCTTCTGCATCAGCTTTGATTTTTTGAAGAATCATTGCAGAAATTTCTTGAGGAGTATAAGATTTACCTTCTACAGTTACTTTGTAGTCTGTACCCATGTGACGTTTAATAGAAATGATTGTATTTTCTGGGTTAGATACAGCTTGACGTTTAGCCAATTGACCAACTAAACGTTCTCCATTTTTTGCAAACCCAACAACGGAAGGAGTTGTACGTGCACCTTCTTGATTTGTAATAACCGTAGGTTCGCCGCCTTCCATAACAGCAACACAAGAGTTTGTTGTCCCTAAATCAATACCAATTACCTTTGCCATAATATATACCTCCTAAAACTTTATAATCTATTCAACAACTTTTACCATTGCTGGACGTATACAACGACCATCAACAGTATAGCCAGTTTGCAATACTTCACACACCGTATCGGATTCATATTCATCTGACGGTACACGCATAATCGCTTGATGGAAATTTGGATCAAATGGTTGCCCCACAGCTTCAATAACAGCTAAACCATGTTTAGATAACATAGCCATCAAATTTTGATGAATCATAATGAATCCATCGAGGAATACTTTTGCTTCCCCTTCTGCAGGACTTTGAACGGCCCGTTCAAAGTTATCCAATACAGGAAGAAGGTCCGTTAATACATCCCCTTTTACATATCCAGCAAGTTGCTCTTTTTCCTGGTTAGTACGACGTTTGAAATTTTCAAAGTCCGCTTGTAACCGTTTATAGCGATTATCAAAGTCGGCTTTAAGTTCTTCTAACACTTGAGCAGCATCAGCCACAGCTTCTTCAGTTTTTTCAACAGTTGGTTCCTCTACATTCGTAGTATCCTCTGTTTCCTCCACTGTTTCTTGTTTAATGTCTTGTTCTTCAGCCATTATTTGCCCTTTCTGTTTTGTTCTTTTACCATAGTTTCCATTATATGTTTCATATGGGACAACATGCCGATGATACGTCCGTATTCCATCCGCGTTGGACCAAGAATAGCAAGAGTTCCGATAGGCTGATCTTGATTCGTAAAATCAGCTTGTACCACACTCATTGAATGTAGCGCTTCAGTTTCATTCTCAATACCAATCTTGACCTTAACAGGTGTTGGAGAATCATCTTTTAATAACTGTCCTAATTGATTTTGTTCTTCCACTAAGGAAAGCAAGGGTTGTACCTTCTCAACAGACTTAAACTCTGGTTGATTTAACAACTCTGTGGTACCTACCGAATAGAACAACTTACGTTTATTAATAGCTCGTAATAATGTCTCCGAAAGGATTAATAAAATTCCCTGCGGTCCTTCCATATGGACCAATATAGATCCTAAGGCCTCAGCCGTTACATGACCAATACTTACATTCTGTAGTGCATTGCTAAATTGTATGGCTAGACTTTGTAAAAGCTCTGGTGAAACACTTTCACCAAAGTACATCAACTCATTATCGAGTGCTCCTGTTTCAGTAATAACTACCATAATGGCTTGATGACTATCTAGCGGTAATACATGAATGTATTTGATTAATGCTCTATCATGGGCTGGTGCTAAGAATAAACTCATGCTATGACTTACCTGTGAAAGTAGTTTAGCCATATTTAGAAAGAGTTCACTCGTTGATCCATTGGAACGTTTCCATAACATTTCAATTTTTTCAGCATCCTGTAATGGAACAGGTTGTCGACTCAGCATAGAATCAACATATAAGCGATAGCCCTTAGCTGAAGGAATACGCCCAGCCGATGTATGAGGTTGCTCTAAATAGCCTAATTCCTCTAAATCGGACATTTCGTTCCGCACCGTAGCAGGACTGATGCCAAGATCATAATTTTTAGCAATCGTTCGAGATCCTACAGGTTCTGCGGACTTAACATAGTCTTCAATTATGGCTCGCAAGATGCGCTGTTTTCTTTCATCCATAATGACACCTCTTGTTAGCACTCATTAACTTTGAGTGCTAATCGCATGTATAATATTATCATATTCAAAAAAAATGTCAAGCAGAAAAATCCTTAAAAAGTCAAATAATATCTATTTAGTCAAAAAGACAATTCAATATTTTTAATTAATTGGTCAAAAAATCAAAGTGTAACAATAAGAAAACACTTATACTATCTACGTTTATGTCATATCCTAAAATTTAAATATTAGAATATATTGGTCTAATAAAATTTATATTATTAAAACCTGAAATAGTATAAGTGTTTATATATAATAATTTAGTTGTCAATAAACTCTTAGTTAAAATACTTTTTTGGCCCAAGAATTTACGGACTATAAACTATAAATCAATTAGAACTAAAATGTACTAATTAATTTATAGATCTACCCCTTCTAATGGATTACCAAGACGCTCCAACAGTTTCCCCATACGTTCACGAGGTTCACCATATTTAGCATACCAATCAATCAAAATATCTACAGCTTTTTTAGATTGCTCAATAGTTAGTTTTCTTGCTAAAATTTTTCCTGCTTCAGGTCTCATGCCTGTATTACCACCAACAGCCAACATAAAACCTTGAGATGTACCGATAAAGGCAATATCCTTTACCATTGCATCTGGGCAGTTACGTCCACATCCACTGATGCCGATTTTGCACTTGTGAGAGGTTTTTCGGCCGTAATGTTTTCTCTCTACATAATCAGCCAATTCTTTAGTTTCCATTTGTCCATTTTTACAATGGCCTTTACCTACACAAGCAATTAAGGAATTAACACCTCTATGAATAACAGTTGTCACGCCATCAGGCAATTCAGAAATAAACTGTTCCTTATCATCTTTTTCAATACCTGTAATTTGTATACCTGTTACAACATGACGGAAGGATCCACCATATTTTTCAGCAAGTTCTATGCATGCTTTCATTTGATCTAAAGTAAATTCATTATGTAAACCGTGTAATATTACAGATGTCTTCATCGCTCCTCCTCAAATCTAGCATGCTTATTCACCATCATCCTATTTATACTAACATATTAGATTTTGAGAAACTGTGAGAAATTACTCACGAATAAATTGACTAAATACATAGTTCCCATGCTTGGCACCTTCAGCGGTTAAATGATAACTTCCATTTTGATACTCTAATAGACCTTTACTAACTAAATCATCTAAAGCAGTACCAAATAAATCATGGACAGATACGCCAAATTTATCTTCGAATTTTTGCTCATCAAGGCCCCATTTAGTGCGAAGGGCTAAAAAGGAAAAATCCTCTTGAGCTCGCTCTAAAGTAATCGTCTCCGTATCAATAGTAGGCATAATATATCTGTCAACAGATTGTATATAGGGCATTACATTACGATTATTACTACGGCGTACTCCGTCATAGAAGGAATGAGCACCAGCACCAAAGCCTAAATAATCTATATAGTGCCAATATTTTAAATTATGACGACTATAGGAATTAGCCTTGGCGAAATTTGAAATCTCATATCGTTCAAAACCCAATTCTTTTAAACCAGCCATCATTGTATCATACATTGATTCATCTATACTTTCACTAGGAATGAAAATAAGATTTTTCTGAACTAAATGATATAAATAGGTCCCCACTTCTACTTGTAATCCATAAGTAGAAATATGATTAATAGGCAACTCTTCTACGACTGCTAAATTACGTTTAATATCGTCTAAGGATTGTCTTGGTAATCCATAAATCAAATCAATATTAATATCAGCAAAGCCCGCCTCTTTAGCATCATAAACGGCTTGTTTTGCCTGTTCCCCGTTGTGACTGCGATGAAGCATGGTAAGTGCCTTATCGTCAAATGTTTGAACACCAAAGCTAATACGATTAAAACCAAATTTAACTAATTTCGTTAAATAATGTAAATTTACTTCCCCAGGATTCGATTCAATAGTCATATGACAATCGTCAGTAATTGTAAAAGTGTTTTTGATTTTATCAAGAATCATCTGTAGATGTTGAATCGATAATTCTGTAGGCGTACCTCCACCAAAATAAATTGTATCAATAGCTTTAGATGTTGACTCTGGATGTTCAGAGACCCATAAATCGATTTCTTGAACTAAAGCATATACATAGGTTTCGTAATAATCTTTTAAATTTTGGTAAGCAGGAAAATCACAATACATACATTTCTGTTTACAAAAAGGGATATGGACATATAGCCCCATATCCCTCAGTGTAGACAGATTCAGAATATCAGAATCTGTTTTCATTTTATTAGTCCTCAACCTTGAGAATCGCCATGAATGCTTCTTGCGGGATCTCTACGGAACCGACGGACTTCATGCGTTTCTTACCGGCTTTTTGTTTTTCAAGTAATTTACGCTTACGAGAAATATCACCACCGTAACATTTTGCCAAAACATCCTTACGCCAAGCTTTTACAGTTTCACGAGCCACAATTTTTGTACCTACCGCCGCTTGAATAGGAATTTCAAACATTTGACGAGGAATCAATTCTTTCAATTTCTCAGCTAATGCACGACCACGTGCAGCTGCACGGTCTTTGTGTACAATAATGGATAATGCATCCACAGGATCTCCATTTAAGAGAATATCCATCTTAACCATTGGAGATTGTTTATATCCAATCAATTCGTAGTCAAGAGATGCATATCCCTTTGTAGCGGATTTTAATTTATCAAAGTAATCATAAATGATTTCACTCAATGGCAAGTGATAAACGACAGATACGCGTGTTTCATCCAAATATTCCATAGATTGATATTCACCGCGTTTATCTTGAGATAATTCCATGATAGTACCAACAAAATCTTTAGGTACAATTGTTGTAGCCTTTACATAAGGCTCTTCGATATAGTCAATTTCCGTTGGAGGTGGTAATTTAGCAGGATTATCGACTTCGAGCATTTCCCCATTTGTTTTGTACACTTTGTAATTTACAGATGGAGCCGTCGTAATAAGCGTCAAGTTATATTCACGTTCTAAACGTTCTTGAATTACGTCCATATGCAAAAGACCGAGAAACCCACAACGGAAACCAAAACCCAATGCCAATGATGTTTCTGCTTCATATTCTAAGGCAGCATCATTAAGCTGTAACTTTTCTAATGCATCCCGAAGGTTTTCATAATCTTTAGATTCTGTTGGATAAAGGCCACAGTACACCATAGATACAGCCTTACGATAACCAGGCAATGGTTCTGATGCAGGATTATTAGCTAATGTTACAGTATCGCCTACATGGCAATCTTTTACATTTTTGATGCTAGCTGCAATACAACCTACTGAGCCACATGGTAATTCTTGCACAGGTACAAGATTGGGAGTAAAAATACCGAGTTCTGTAACATCAAAGTCCTTTTTATCATGCATCATGCGAATTGTATCTTTTGCTTTTATAGACCCTTCTTTTACGCGGACATAAGCAATAGCACCTTTATACACATCAAAACGGCTATCAAAAATCAAGGCTCTTGTTGGCTTATCAGATTTATCTGGTGGTGCAGGAACTTTATTTACAATAGCTTCTAAAATATCAGGAATACCGATACCTGATTTGGCAGAGCATAATACAGCATCAGAAGCGTCTAAACCAATAATATCTTCAATTTCTTGTTTAACGCGATCAGGATCTGCTGACGGCAAATCAATCTTGTTAATAACAGGAATGATTTCAAGATCATGTTCTAAAGCGAGATATACATTTGCCAACGTTTGTGCTTCCACACCTTGTGCAGCATCGACTACGAGTAATGCCCCTTCACAAGCTGCAAGAGAACGAGATACTTCATAGCTGAAATCGACGTGGCCCGGAGTATCAATGAGATTCAAAATATATTCTTCACCGTCTTGAGCTTTATACAAAATACGAACAGATTGCGCTTTAATAGTAATGCCGCGTTCACGTTCAAGGTCCATGGAGTCCAAAACTTGAGCCTCCATTTCACGTTTTTGTAATGTACCAGTATATTCAATTAATCTATCAGCGATGGTTGATTTACCATGGTCGATATGAGCTATAATACAGAAGTTTCGAATCTTTTTCGTTGACATACCATGTAAACAAGTTCAAAGAACTTGTATTCTCCTTTCTAACATACGCGATCGATAACAGCACCTCCCAATAATTGAGTGCCATTATAAAAGGCTACAGACTGACCTGGGGTAATAGCCCGTTGTGGTTCTTCAAAAATAACCTCCATTGTATCGTCATCGAGGATACGTGCTGTGCAAGGAGAAGGATTAGCTGCATAGCGAATTTTTCCTTCTGCCTTCAATTCCTTATGAATTGTATCATCTAAGAAGTTATAGAACTTACAAATCATGCGATTTGTAAAGAGATGTTCGTTAGGACCCACGATGACCTCATTACGATCCCCATTAAATCCAATAACATATAAAGGGTGTTTATAAGCAATACCAAGGCCTTTACGTTGACCAATCGTATAATTAAATAAGCCGTTGTGCTTACCTAATACCTCACCATCTTCGGTAACGATATTACCAGACTCTGGCTTACCCTTCATTTCTTCTACCACAAGCTTTTGATAATTCCCATGAGGCAAGAAACAAATATCTACACTATCTGGTTTTTTAGCGACTGGCAAATCATATTCAGCAGCTAATTTACGTGTTTCAGTCTTACATTGACCACCTAATGGGAACATAAGATGACTCAAAATACGTTGGTTCATATTGTACATAACATAACTTTGGTCTTTTGTAGGATCAACACCTTTATGTAACTCATATAGACCTGTTTTTTCATTATAATTTACTTGTGCATAATGACCAGTTACCATATGTGTGGCACCTAATTCAAGAGCACGATTAAGCATCAAGTCAAACTTGATGTTCTTGTTACAAAATACACAAGGATTTGGCGTACGACCATAGGCATATTCTTTTACAAAGTAATCTACTACGTTTTCGTAGAATACATCACGAGCATCGATAACATGATGCTCGATACCAAGAAAATCACACATCTTCTTAGCATCAGTTACGGCAAGAGGCACCTCATCATAGGGCGTACCACTCACCCATAACCATAGGGTAATACCAAATACTTTATAGCCTTGTTTTAATAGCATTGCAGCAGTTAAAGAACTGTCTACGCCGCCACTCATAGCTACAGCGATAACTTTTTCCATACTTTCTCCTTTTAATGATCTCTTGATCATAAAACTAATCAGGGTGAAAGCCTGACGTGTAAAACACTAGTTCGGTGTAAAAGTCCGAGTAGTATTGCTATAAAATTATAGCAACTTATATTATAGCCTAGAAATAGGTATATTGAAAAGATTTGAAATAAAAAGAATCCCTTTCACAAAAGAAAGAGATTCTAAACATTATCTATGTTTTAATAGTTCTTCAGCAGCTCCTAAAATACCAAGCATGGAATGTTCAAACACTAGGCCACCCTGCATGAAAATTGTATATGGTGGACGTATAGGACCATCGGCACTGAGTTCAATAGAGGAACCTTGTACAAAGGTACCACCAGCCATGATGATTTTATCTTCGTACCCAGGCATATCCCCAGGAATAGGATGTACGTGAGCATCTACAGGAGAATAGGCTTGCATACCTACACAGAAATGCTCCATTTCTTCCCCATTTTTCAGATTAATGGCTTGAATCAAATCATAGCGATCAGCATTTACCTTAGGGAATACATCATAACCTAGTAACTCACCTACAGCAGCCGTATATACAGCACCTTTAAGAGCTTGTAATACTACGTGAGGTGCCATAAATAAACCTTGGAAGAACAAGCGATAACCAGGAGCATATGAACCCATATGATCGCCAAGTCCAGGAGCTGTCAATTGATACGCTGCATCCTCTACAAGGTTTTCTCTACCAACAATATAACCACCAGTTGGTGCTAAACCGCCACCTGCATTTTTAATGAGAGAGCCAGCCATAATATCAGCACCAGCTTCTAATGGTTCTTGCAGCTCTGTAAATTCACCGTAACAATTATCTACGAAACAAATCGTTTTAGAGTTTTTAGCTTTTACAGCATCTACAATAACCTTAACATCTGCAATAGATAAAGGTTCACGTGTGCTATAGCCTCGAGACCGTTGAATCACTACTACCCGCGTATTATCGTTAACAGCGTTAGCAATAGCTTCAACATCATAGGTATTATCTTTCAATGGAACCTCAGTATAGGTAAAGCCTTTTTCTACTAAAGAACCACGTACTTCACGAGCGGCACCGATAACGGATTGCATTGTATCATAAGGAGCCCCTACGGCATAGATAAACTCTGTCCCTTTAGAGCCATTTCCCATCAAAGAAATTAATGTAGTAGCTAACGCATGTGTACCAGAAACAAAATGAGGACGAACGATAGCCTTTTCACCTTTAAATACATAGGCAAATACTTCATCTAATTTTTCACGCCCTACGTCGTTATATCCATAACCAGTAGTACCAGTGAAATGATAATCAGATACTTGGCATTCCTTAAAGGCTTCTAATACTTTTTTTGTATTGGCCAATGCAATAGGTTCAAATTTCTTAAATTCTGGTTCAGCCATTTCTAGGGCTTTACTGCGTATTTCTTCTAATGTCATGCTAATCCTTCTCTACGGATTAAATCCATAGCTTTATTAAATATAAAATCTTTAGATGTATTGCTATCAATATGTATCCATTCTATATATGGCATACGTTTATACCATGTAATTTGGCGCTTAGCAAAGTGACGTGTATTCTTCTTAATTAAGTCACGACACTCATCTAATGTTATATTGTCATTTATATAGTCTACAACCTCTTTATAGCCAATACCTTTAAAAGCTTGGCAATCTGGATTCACTCCAGATTTTATGAGTTGTTCCACCTCTTCAATCAAACCTGCATCAAACATCATATCAACGCGTAAATTGATGCGTTCATATAATTTATCACGATCTCTCATGAGACCGATAACAGGACCTTTATAGGATACACCATCTTTTGTCTGATTTCGCAACGAATCTACATCACCATGATGCAATATCTCAATAGCTCGATACAAACGATGTTTGTCGCTATATTGTATCTCTATATTATGCTCTTTACCTAATGTGAAAGCATATTCTCGTAAGCCTTCAATACCTTTTGTACTATAGAGCTCATCAAGTTCTGCTCGCAAATATTCGTCAGGTTTAACATCATTAAAGTTGTAGTTCTCCAATAATGATTGGACATACAGTCCTGTACCACCAGACAGAATAGGAAGAATATTTCTATCTTTTAATCTTGCAATTATTTCTTTAGCTTGATCTTGAAAAATAGATACCGAATATGAATCATTGGGTTCCAGTATATCGATGAGATAATGTTTCACCCGATTAAGTTCATCCACCGATGGTTTAGCGGTACCAATATTGAATTGTTTATAAACCTGGTAAGCATCACCAGAAATAACCTCAGCATGTAGCTGTTCTGCTAAGTCCAAGGTAAGATCTGTTTTGCCTACCGCAGTAGGTCCAACGATGGTTATTAAGGGATTCACAATAACTCCTTCATATATACTCCATAACCTATACGGCTATATTTTCCCCCCACCCATTGGTGAGGTGGATATTTCTGAAAGACAGAACTAAATGGTCGTTCTTTAATGATAACACCATAAGAGGCAACACGCATAGCTTCCTCCATAATTTTATCATCAATACGACTTTCCACAGTATGTCCACGAAGTGGTTTAAATTGAGGACTATCCTCTACAGGGACCTCAAACATAGGATCAAAATAAATAATATCTATACTTTCATCTGGTAGATTAGGTACATAGTTTTCAAAGGTATCATAACTTACCTCAATACGACGTAATGCGTCCGTCACACTTTTCACATTATGCGAATAATGAGCTAAACCATAAGATGTAGCAAGCCATATAGGTAAAGAACCTTCTAGACCTTTTATTTTAGCCTGAAGAAAAGCATAGCTCACGACGATACTGTCACTACCAAGACCAATTGTACAATCAAGAAACGAAAATTCTTCTTTATCAGTTATTTCATTAGTACTTAGTATTTTCTGAACAGCATTAATTAAATGATCTCCTTCTCCACGTTGCAAACGTAGTATACGTAATTGAGCCATGGATAAATGAAAGCTATGTTGCTGATTATCAGGAAAATGAATAGTTAAGCCATTACCAGAAAGAACAGCAATAAAATCACATGGATGAGCATTAAATAATGCTGGTATAGATAATTTTCCTCTTTTTATATAGGCCATATGCATAGAGGAAGCCAAAGCTTTGGCTTCCTCTTGAATGGCCTCATTAGATTTTTGAGCTGTAGTTAATATATTCATATTAAGACCGTAAGAATAATTTACCTAATTCATCAGGTGTAAATTTGATAATCGTAGGACGACCATGAGGACATACATATGGTTTTTCGGTACTAAATAAGTCCTCAATTAAGGTAGTCATTTGATACATATTTAAATTATGACCTGCCTTGATGGCCCCTCTACAAGATGCATAAGCTAACATTTCATGTCGTAATTGGGCCTTAGTAGGCTGTTGATGATCATGTAAGTAAGAGAATATATATTGCAGAATTTCAAATGCTTTTGACTCTACTAAATCTACTGGAGCCCCTACTAATTTTATCTTAGTAGGACCACCTAACTCTACATCAAATCCAAGATCAAGTAATGTTTCTCGTTCTTCCTCTACTAAATTCATTTCATCATCTGTGGCCTCACTATACTGAGGAACCAAAATAGATTGCATAGGAATCGATTCAGAAGACTTACACAACTTATCATAACGCACACGCTCATGTGCAGCATGTTGATCTATGATATATAGATCATCACCTTTTTTAGCTAATATATAACAAGATGCAACTTGACCCATTGGTAAAAAGCCCGAGTTTTGAATTGTACGATCTTCTATCTCTTCGTTACGAATATCGTGAGACAAGGATTTAAACTTCTCTACATCTTCCGAAGTATAACTAGTGTAAGCAGTAGGAACAGCTTCAAAACTTTTATCTACAAAAGAGGATTGTTCATAAGTAGCCTTAGGTGCAGGTGGTGTATACCCCTTTGTTTTAAGGTTTTCCACAAACTGCGAAGTTTCACCGCGCATGACTTCATAGCCTTTTGTACGGCGTCCACCAAAAACCTTATCATAATCTATAGCTGTTGCTATATGTTCAGCAGACTGCATTGAATCGTGTACAACAGTAGGTACTTGATAAGAATCATAAGTAGTATTACCAGCTAAGGATGTACTATTAGAACTAAACTTCTTAATATCACTATTACTATTACTAGCAATATCATTACCATATTTATCGGATATGTTAGCAACTGTACCAGTCATATAAGATGATGACTCTCGTTCGTATCTCTCATGGAGTGGATTATTTAAAGCATTTAAGATACCGTGATATACGGCTTTAAATATAATCTTATCATCTGAGAATTTAACTTCACTCTTGCGAGGATGTACGTTTATATCAACCATTCTCGCAGGCACAGTAATATTTAGTACCACTAAAGGATGACCATTTTTCGGCAATAGTGCATGGTATGCATTATCGATAGCCTTCATTATGGTTTTATCAGAAATCACGCGATTATTGACGATAATGGTCTGCCATATCCTTGTACTTTTAAGAAGTGTGGGCTTACTCACTACGCCATCGATATAGATAGAATCACTTTCATAAGCAACAGTAAAAATATCATCTTTGGTTTTATATCCATATAGCGTAGCTACAGTATCACTAATATCGCCATTTCCTGGTGTGATAATAGCTACCCGATCATCTATGATAAGCTTAAAAGAAATATGTGGATTACTTAGAGCTAATTTCCCTACAATATCTTGAATTTTAGAGGCTTCTGTACGCTCCGTTTTTAAGAATTTACGACGAGCCGGCGTATTATAAAATAAATCTTTAATTTCGATAGTTGTACCAGGTGCCGCACCATAAGGAATGCAATCGGTAAAAGTGCCGCCATCAACAGTAATACGAGTCCCCAAATCAGAGTCTGCTTTACGAGTAGTCAAAGAGAAATGAGATACAGAGGCAATACTAGCCAAAGCCTCCCCACGGAAGCCTAGGGACGCAATATCAAAGAGGTCCTCTACTTGTTGAATTTTAGAGGTTGCATGACGTAGAATCGCCAAACGAGCATCTTCCTCCGTCATACCGATACCATTATCAGTAATCCGCATATAGGCCACACCGCCTTCACCAATTTCAACCTCAATATTAGTGGCAGACGCATCAATAGAGTTTTCAATGAGCTCTTTAATAACTGATGCGGGACGTTCAACGACTTCACCGGCAGCTATCTTATTGATTGTCGTTTCATCCAATACGTGAATGGTTGCCATTATTTCCCGCCTCCTTTACGAGCCTCCTCTTGTAGTTCATATAATTTATTTAATGCTTCAATTGGAGTCATGCTCATTACATCGACTTCCAGTAAGCTATCTACTACGGAATGGCTAAATAAATTGCCTAGTGGAGAATCACTAACTTGCTTAACCGCTGGTTTTGCCACATTAGTAAGTTGAGCACCCATAACTCGATTATTTAAGTCACTTGCATCATGACTTTGATCTTCCAAGGATTCTAAAATCACTTCAGCTCGTTTTAATACAGAGTTAGGTAGGCCCGCCAGTCTGGCAACATGGATACCATAACTGCGATCTGCACCACCTTTAATGATACGACGCAAGAAAGCAACATCTTTCCCTTTTTCTTTAACTGCAACGGTATAATTTTTTAATTTACTATAGCTTTCTTCTAAGCAAATCAATTCATGGTAGTGCGTTGCAAATAAAGTCTTGCTATGAATATGCTTACAAATATGTTCCACTACGGCTTGTGCGATACTCAAACCATCAAAGGTACTCGTACCCCGACCAATTTCATCGAGAATAATTAAACTATTATGGGTAGCATTTTCTAAAATATACGCTACCTCTTTCATTTCTACCATGAACGTGCTTTGACCAGTAGAAATATCGTCGCTAGCACCGACACGTGTAAAAATACGATCCACAGGTGAGATAGATGCCTCACGAGCAGGGATAAAGGAACCAATCTGTGCCATAATCATTAAGATAGCCGCTTGACGCATGTAAGTAGATTTACCTGCCATATTAGGGCCTGTAATGAGTAAGAATTCCTCATCATCATGATTTAGAACGATATCATTTGGTACAAATACCTCTCGTTTTAAAAACTTTTCAATAACTGGATGACGACCATCACGAATATTGATTTGACCATTCATCACAATAGTTGGACAAATATAGTTTTCTTCGTATCCAACTAATGCTAATGAGCATAATACATCAAGGTCTGCAAGAGCACGAGCCGTTTCTTGCACATCTTTGATAACGAGTTTAATATCATTACGCAATTGTTGATATAGTTCGTGCTCTAAAGCGATGATTTTATCTTTTGCGCTGAGAATTTTAATTTCAAACTCTTTTAACTCAGGCGTAATATAGCGTTCAGCATTGGCCAGGGTTTGTTTTCGTATGAAATAGTCTGGTACTTGTTCTGATTTACTATGGGATACCTCGAAATAGTAGCCAAACACTTTATTATAACCAGTCTTAATTTTTGAAAGCCCTGTAGCTTCTTTAATATCCGCTTCCATCTTAGCAAGCCATTGCTCGCTATTAGTCGCTAAAGAACGTAGCTCATCTAAATCAGCATTAAATCCATCTTTAATAACACGACCGTCTTTTAATGTCAACGCTGGTTGCTCTGTAATAGCTCGACATAATAAGTCATAAATATCTTTATGATCTTGCATGCGCTCATTAATAGATGTTAAAGCTAGACTTGAACATGTACCTAATACATTCTTAATATCAGGTAGAACTGCTAATGACTCACGAAGAGCCGTTAAATCTCTGGGAGACACAGATCCGGTTTCAACACGACCAACGATGCGTTCAAAATCGTAAATACAATCTAAAAAGTTACGAATATGAGAACGTTCAGCACCGCGTGTAATAAGTTCTGAAACGGCTGCTTGACGACGTTGTATTTGATTTATATCAGTTAATGGACTTTCAAGCCATTGTTTTAAAAGGCGTGCCCCCATTGGTGTCAACGTACGATCTAGTACATCCAGTAAAGTACCTTTTTGTCCACCATCGCGTAAATTATGAGTAATTTCAAGGTGCCGCAAAGAAGATGTATCAAGAATAAGGCGATTACCTACACTTAATTGATGTACATAGTTGATATGAGAAATTTCAGATTTAATGATATCCTCTAAATATAAAAGCATATAACCTAATGCTTCCCATACATCCTCTTCCATAAGGCCTAAATCACCGAAATGAGTTACAGCTTTTTCAGCTACTTCACGTTGTGTATAGTATGTAGAAAAAGGAGAAAATACGACATTACTAAATTGATTTTCAATAAAATCCTGAATATCTTGCGGTAATATCGTTCCTTCAGGCAATATGATTTCACTTGGTCTATACATGCTGAGTGCATCGTACATATCACTGCGTTTTTCACAATCAGTAATGCGGTGCCAAATAACTTCCCCTGTAGATACATCAGAAAACACAAGAATCCACGTATCTTTTACCATATAAAATAATGATAAAAAGTTATTTGACCGTGCATCGTTACCATTTTCTGTCATCACTGTACCAGGAGTAACAACTTTAATGACATCGCGCTTAACAATGCCTTTAACTGCTTTAGGATCTTCTAGTTGTTCACAGATAGCAACTTTATATCCTTTTTTTACAAGCGTTTCTATGTAGCTTTCAGCCGCATGAAAAGGAACGCCACACATCGGTGTGCGTTCCTCATCTCCTGTAGGACGACCTGTTAAGGTAATATTAAGTTCACGTGATGCGACTAAAGCATCCTCATTAAATAATTCATAAAAATCACCTAATCGAAAGAACAATAATTCTTCAGAGTATCTAGATTTAATATCTAAATACTGCTCCATCATAGGTGTTTGCTTTTTACTCATATTCACCTCATATATTATGAGTCATATCACAGATTCCGCTTATATTCGTATATTCCCATACGATTATTAAACAAATATATAAACGGGTATAATAATTTATAAACAATAGGTGCTAAGGACAACATACTTCCTGTAAAATTAATCAATCCAGTCTGTTTAAGCTTAGGATTCATAACTACAATTTCATGACCGTCCTTAGTTCCCCACTGAAAAGAAACATTCATTTTACTAAGCATATCATGTTGTTTAGTGCGTTTCGCCACATATGGAGAAATCATATCAAGATATAACGTAAACTCTTCAAAAGAATCAGTCAGCAAGCCTAAAAACTGCTTCATTTCATCCAATGTAAGATACATAACTACACCTTCACTAACAAGCAGTAGTTTTCGTCCATTTATCTCAATATTTTTAGTCCACAATTCATCAGTTATAGAACTCACTAAATTATGGACTCGTTCATGAGGCTCAAAAAATTGTGTACGTGCTTCAATCACTCCGGCAAAATCGATATTATACCAATCAATATAACCGTTGTCGACTCGATAAAACATAGTATCTAAACCGGCACCTAATGATACGACGATACAATCTGGATATAGAGATATAAAGTTTCGTATCTCTTCATCGATTACTTTTGCTCGTCCTAAAATTCCATAATAAGACATCTTAACATCTTTAAATTGATCAAAATCATAATCAATATGCTTTAAAATATCCCAGGATTTCTGATCCTTTAATACAGATTGATCTGACTCATAATCTTTCGCTCTTGCATATAGTGTCAATAATGCCGTTTCGCCTACAGCGTTTAAATCAAGTTTCATAGTTACACCTTCTTTGTAAAAATACAAAATGTAAATGGTGTTCATACCTATGAATGTCTTCAATATACAACTTTTATATTATTTTATTATTATAACACATATGATTTCTAATCAGCATCTATGGTAAAAAAGAACATCGCCACCACATGTTTAGCAAACTAATTTTAGATAAAAATTCTAACCTTAGAGTTAACATAATAGTGACGAGTTCTTTTTGATTCTAATAGTTTATTTTACAATACTACCATAACAAACCCATGTTTGAGCTTTATCGATATGAGCTGGTACAGTTTGACCAATTGATAGGGAGTCATCCTTAGGGAATAAAACCATTTTATTACCAGATGTACGACCGAACCACATGTCTTCATCACGAGGACTTGGTCCCTCTACAATAATATCAAATACTTGTCCTTCCATAGGTTTATTTAATTCATAAGAGATTTCATTTTGTACATCCATCAATGTTTGTAAGCGAACGCGCTTAATCTCTTCTGGAATTTGATCATCCATAGTTGCTGCTGGCGTTCCAGATCGCTTAGAGTAGATAAACGTATACGCCATGTCATAGCGCACATCTTTTAATAATTGTAATGTAGCTTGAAAATCTTCCTCAGTTTCTCCTGGGAAACCTACAATAATATCCGTAGTCACCACCACATCTTTTATTTTTTCACGGCAATAAGAAAGTAATTCTTTATAATGCTCTACCGTGTAATGACGATTCATTTTCTTTAAAATACGATTGGAACCAGATTGAATAGGTAAATGTAAATGCGTCACAATATTGGATGACCTACCAAGAGCATCAATCATAGACTTACTCATATCTTGAGGATGACTTGTCATATAGCGAATACGTTCTATACCAGGAATACCATCAAGAGCATCAATTAATGTACCAAAATCTGTACCATCTTTAAAATCTAGGCCATAAGAGTTTACATTTTGCCCCAATAAAGTGATCTCTTTAAATCCTTTAACCCCTAGGTCTGTAACCTCTTTAACAATGGCCTCTACAGGACGGCTAATCTCTCTACCACGTACATGGGGAACAATACAATAGGTGCAAAATTTATTACAGCCATTCATAATAGGTACCCATGCATAAAAAGAGCCATTTGGTTTTGCCTCTAATTCAGGCAATACAGAGTTATCCATATCTACGCTGATTTGATGCGTATGTCCATGTTGTACTTCTTCAATCATCTCGTTAATATGTTGAATATTATGAGTACCCAATACAATATCAATATGAGGAGCTCGTTTAAACATTTCTGCTTGATTTTTTTGAGCCATACATCCTGTGACGGCGATAATCAAGTTTTTATTATTACGTTTTAGTCTTTTTAGCTCACCTATACGCCCATAAACTTTAGTTTCTGCATTTTCACGCACTGCACAAGTATTTAGCAGAATTAAATCTGCAGTTTCAACATTCTCTGTTGGTATATACCCAACAGATTCCAGCTGATGCGATAATCGCTCAGAGTCGGCGGTATTCATTTGACAACCATAGGTGTAAATATAATAAGACTTCATTCTAACTCCTACACTTTAACAATCTTACGTTTTGTTTCAATAATATTCTTAACTTTAATGGACATGCGTTCAATAGACATGCCGGTAATATATTCAATTTCATTGCGAACAGATTTTTGTACCTGTTGCATCAACGGTTTAACAGGATATCCATGTTCAATAACTACAGCCATATCAACAACAAGACCGTTTTGACCTTTGTCGCTTTTTTTAAAAGAAATTATACTGGTCTCATCGACACCAGCTACTTTTTTTAACCCATTTCTAATCAATTTAATAATTACTTCATCGTCAAAAGTGAGTCGACCATAGTAGCTAAAAGCAGGCCGTACAACAGAACGTTCAAATCCTTCAGAACCAATTTGACCTAAGGTATCTTGATCTTGTTTTTTCAAAGTCCTGCGGCGCCACATGGTTTTGATTGGATCAATCAAATACCCCCTAAAGTGTGGCTTTAATTCCATAGTCGGCACAGGAATTATATGTTTACCCTCTTTAAGACGTGCATGTTGTGCCTTTTCAATTTCCTTAGGTGTTGCAACATCTTCTATACGAATATATCGATCAGGTTCTTGTAAGCCTAAAGCTTTAGTAATCTTCTTAACCATATTATCAGAAGTGCCGATAATCATAAGCTTATTAGGTTTAATCTTATCTAATTGTTCTTGTACGGATTTAACTTGTACTTCGTCTTGAAAAATAGCACGACGAACAGCTTTTAAACGACTAGACTCTTTTTTTGCAGAAAAGCCAGCTACAATTTTATTATCATGAATCAAAATACCATCATCGATGATACATTCAATTTTATTTTCATGAGCAACTACGAGGGCACGATGACTTTTACCTGTGCCACTACTACCTACAAAAGCAACGACTTCCATAGCCTACCTCGTCATTTATAACAAACTAATAAATTCTGATACATCCTTACCAGATACTAAGTAATCACCAAATCTATCAGGTTTCTTGCCTACAATACCATGGTAATCAGAACCACCAGTAATAAATAGCTTATGCTTTTTAGCGAATTCTTTATATCGCTCCACATCATCATCATTATGCTTTGAGTGATATACCTCCATACCATCAAAATCATAATTTAACATTTCCAACACATATTCATCACTAGTAACCAATTTAGGATGAGCCATAACAGCAAGTCCTCCAGCTTTATGTATAATATCAATAATATAAGGAACCTCTACTTTTACCTTAGGAACATAGCAAGGACTATCTTTTCGAAGAATACCTTTAAATACATCATTAATATCCTTGGCATAACCACCATCAATTAAAAGTTTACCAATATGTGGGCGACCATAAGCTTTAGTATCAGGAAATTGTTTAATGAGCTCTTCTTTTGTAATATAATATCCTTCATTATTACAACGACGGATAATTTCATCGATACGTTCTTCACGTTTTCCTTTAAAAAACGTAATAAAATCGATTAAATCTTTATTATTTTCATCAAAACAATATCCTAAAATATGAATTGACTTATCTTTATAATCAGCACTAAATTCACAGCCATTTACGATTTTAATAGATTCATTAGGATCTAACTTCTTTTGAGCAGCACGCAATGCTTGAATGCCGTCTATTTCATCATGATCGGTTAAAGCCATCATAGATACATTACAGTCTATGGCATGTTGCAATAGATCTTTAGGTGTTTCAACACCATCTGAAAAGATGGAATGCATATGAAAATCTACAAGCATATAGCACCTCCATTCCAAATATTCTATCATTTAATTATGACTTATTTAATCTATTAATTCAAGTTTAGAAAGAAAAATTGCGACCCTAATGAACATTCACTAGAATCGCAATTCTATTATAAGTTTTGAAGCAATTCTGTTACTTTATCAGATACAGAATCAATAGCACATGGAAGAGCTTCTCCAGACTTACGGATTTGAATTTCTACTTCGTTATTCTCAAGAGTATTTTTACTTACTGTAATGCGAAGTGGATAACCAATCAAATCAGCATCTTTGAACTTAACACCTGCACGATCTTTACGATCATCTAACAATACATCTACACCAGCATTTTGTAATGCAGTATAAATAGTTTGACTAGTAGACATTAATGCTTCGTCTTTTGCATTAATTGGAACAATAACTGCTTCAAATGGAGCGATAGAACGTGGCCAAATAATACCATTTTCATCGTGATATTGCTCAATAGCAGCAGCTAGTGTACGAGATACACCGATACCATAGCAACCCATAATCATTGGATTAGGACGACCATTTTGATCTAAGAATGTAGCTTGTAATGCTTCAGAATACTTTGTACCCAATTTAAATACTTGACCCACTTCGATGCCTTTAGCATGTTCTAAAGCACCCCCACATTTAGGACACACATCGTCCTTCGTGATTAAACGAATTGGAGCAACAATAATATCTTCTACATTAAAGTCCCGTTTTGGATTGATATTAACGTAGTGAGCATCTTTTTTATTAGCGCCACCACAAACATTGTAAGTTTCCATAACAGATTCATCAACAACAATAGCAAATTCTTCTGTTTGTTTTAAACCAATAGGACTGATAAAACCAGCTATTAAACCTACTTTTTCCAATTCTTCAGGGGTGGCCATCTCAGGCTCTACAGCACCAAGAACGGCATGTTGTACAGCGACTTCATTTACTTCATGGTCACCACGAACAATGGCTAATACCACTTTACCATCAATAGAAAATACTACCGCTTTGATAGTTTTATGTAATGGTAAATTTAACATGTCTGCCACAGCTTCAATAGAACTTGCATTTGGTGTATCCACAACAGATAACTCATGAAGAACTTCTTCGTCTTGCTTCATGATACCAGGCTTGCCGATTTCAATGTTAGCTGCATAATCACACTTAGTACAATATACGATATCAGCTTCACCAGCTTCGGCAATGGCCATGAACTCATGCGTACCACTACCACCGATTGCACCACTATCAGCCTCTACTGGGCGGAATGTAAGACCACAACGTGTAAAAATACGTGTATATGCATCGTACATAGATTTATAGGATTCATCTAAACCCGCTTCATCTACATCAAAAGAATAAGCATCTTTCATAATGAATTCACGGCTACGCATCAAGCCATAACGTGGACGACGCTCATCACGGAATTTACTTTGAATTTGATATAAGTTGACTGGTAATTGACGATATGAGTTAATCTCATTTTTAACGAGGGTTGTAATCATCTCTTCATGTGTTGGTCCTAGACAAAACTCATTATCATGACGATCATTGATACGCATCATTTCTGCGCCATATGCGTTCCAACGGCCAGACTCTTTCCAAATTTCTGCAGGCTGTAAAATTGGCATCATAATTTCTTGAGCACTAGCACGATCCATTTCTTCACGTACAATAGCTTCAATCTTTTTAATACTTCTCCAACCTAATGGTAAAAAACTATATAAACCATTTGCAGTTTTACGCATAAAACCAGCGCGAAGCATAAGCTGTTGGCTTACTACATCAGCGTCAGATGGAACCTCACGCAATGTAGGTGCATATAATTTAGTGGCTAACATAAAGACTCCTCATCTAAATTTTCTAAATATTGGTCAATTTCTCTAAACAATGTATCTACTAATTCGGCTTCTGGTACAGTCTTAATAACTTTCCCTTTACGGAAAATAATACCTTGACCATCACCACCAGCAATACCAAAGTCGGCCTCACGCGCTTCCCCTGGACCATTTACAACACACCCCATAACGGCAACCTTAATAGGCGCTTTTATGGATGCTAGACGTTCTTCTACAATACCAGCCATATCAAATAAATTTACTTGGCAACGACCACATGTAGGACAAGATATCATAGTGGCCCCAAAATTTCTTAATCCTAAGCTACTTAAAATACTTCTACCTACTTCAATTTCGTGAATTGGATCTCCAGTTAAGGATACCCGTAATGTATCACCAATGCCATCGAGCAATAATGCACCAATCCCCATAGCAGATTTAATAGTGCCTTGTTTAATAGTACCAGCTTCTGTTACCCCTAAATGTAACGGATAAGGAATCTTATCAGATAACTTACGATATGCTTCCACCATTAGAGGTACTTCCGTGGCTTTAATGGATAATTTCATTTGACGATAATCGAGTTTTTCTAAAATTCTTACGTGTTCTAAAGCTGTTTCAACCATACCATCCGCTGTAGGATGTCCTCCATGAGCATCGAGAATATGCTTTGGTAAAGAGCCTGCATTAACACCAATGCGAATTGGGATTTGTTTAGGTTTTGCCTTTTCAATAACGGCTAAAACCTTATCTTCACCACCAATATTTCCTGGATTAATGCGCAATCCATCAACATTATTTTCAATAGCTTCTAAAGCTAATCTATAATCAAAGTGAATATCGGCGATCAAAGGAATTGAAATGCCCGCTCTAACAGCCTTTAAAGCCTTTGCAGATGCCATTGTAGGAACGGCGACACGAACCAGTTCACAACCAGCCTCTGCTAAATGATTAATTTCTGCAATTGCCTTCTCTGTATGTACTGGATCCGTAGTAATCATAGATTGAATACTTACCGGTGCATAATCGCCGATTTTAACTGTACCTACATAGATACCATTTGTTGGTTTACGTACAATCATTGTAATCTCCCATCTGTCTTATAGTAAACGGAAAATATCCTGCGTTGTTACATATAAGAATAATGCTACCATTAAGGCAACCCCAACCATTTGTATATACATAAGAGCTTTAGCAGGTAATCTACGGCCTGTTATAGCTTCCGCCAAGATAATAATCAAGTGACCACCATCTAAAACAGGTAATGGTAAAAGATTAATAACCCCTAAGTTAATACTAAGGAATGCAGCAAAACTTAATAGTGGTGCAAATCCTGATTGTGCAATAGTACCTGCCATTTGGGAAATTCCTACTGGACCAGATAATTCGGCTACTTGTGTGCCACGAATCATATCATAAATCCCACTGACCATAGCAACAATAGTTTGCCCCGTCCGACTAACAGCAAGGCTCAAAGATTCACCAATACTATAAGTTTCACGAGTAAAGCTAGGGTAGATGCCAATCTTAGGACTATCTTGTTCCATTTTAGGTATTACCGTAGTCTCTATAGTTTTTCCTTCACGCTCTACAACAACAGTTACACCATGGTTTGCTGTGCCTTGTAAACTAGGACGAATATCATCCCAAGTACTAATTTTTTTACCATCAATCGTAATAATTCTATCGTTAGCTTCTAAATGAGCCTGCTCTGCAGAACTACCCGCAATAATGTTACCAATTACAGGTTCATTTGTATATGTAAGATTTCCTACAGTCACATTTAGGCCAAAGAAAAGTACAATGGCTAATATAAAGTTAAATACAGCCCCTGCAGAAATAACAATAAATTTTTTCCACGCAGGTTTATTATAAAAGGAGCGCTCATTAAGAGGCTCGTCAGGTGTCATACCAGCAATACGATTAAATCCTCCAAGAGGAATTATACGAATAGAATATAAAGTTTCCCCTTTTTGTACTTTAAATATAGCTGGACCAAAACCTATAGCAAATTCATCAACTTGCATACCTGACATCTTAGCTGTAATAAAATGGCCTAATTCATGAATAAACACGATTAAACCAAATACAAATATTGTGGCTAATGCCGTAATCATATATTCTCCTATAACATCAACGATGTTGCCTTTTCACGGGCCCATCTATCGATGGATAATAAATTATCTAATGTAAAATCATCTTCTGGTCCCATAGATTCAAGAACAGAAGTAACGACTTTATAAATATCACCAAAGGCGATTTTATCTTCTAAAAAGGCATATACTGCCGTTTCATTAGCTGCATTAAATACAGCAGGTTTAAATCCACTAGCACGTCCCACCTCATACGCAAGTCGAAGTGCAGGAAAATCGTCATACCGTGGAGGTAAAAACTCCAATTGTAGTGCTTGACTAAAATCAAGATGATTCATACTTAAAACTTCACGTTTGGGATACGTCAAAGCATATTGAATGGGCTCGCGCATATCTGGATTACCCATTTGCGCTAATATCGCACCATCCTTCATACGTATCATAGAATGAACAATACTTTGAGGATGTACTACTACATCAATATGATCAAAATCAAAACCAAATAACCAATGAGCTTCTATTACCTCTAAGCCTTTATTGAATAAAGAGGCAGAGTCTATAGTTATTTTATTACCCATATTCCAGGTAGGATGTCGCAAACAATCTGCAGCAGTTGCAGTTTGAATTTTACTAGAATCCCATGTGCGTAAAGGTCCACCAGAAGCAGTGACAATTAAAGAATCAACATTGTCACGTTTCTGTCCTTCTAAGCACTGAAATATAGCACTATGTTCACTATCGATAGGTAGGATTTGTACGCCATGTTCTTTAGCTAAAGCCGTAATTAATGGACCTCCAGCAACAAGAGTTTCTTTATTAGCAAGACCTATAGTCTTCCCTTGTTTTATAGCTTCCACTGTAGGCTCAATTCCCGCAGCACCTACAATAGCAGTAACAATCATTGTTGCTTCTTGAATTGTAGCTGCTGCAATGAGGGCTTCCTTACCACCTATCAATTTTGTAGGACCTGTATAGCGTGCTTGTAATTCTTTAAAAGCACCTTCATCTACAAGACCAGCCACCAAAGGTTTATATTCTTTAATCTGATGTTCTAAGAGGTCAATATTATGATGTGCCACTAAGGCAACCACCTTGAATTGATCTGGATGTTGAGACACCACATCAAGCGTCTGTGTACCGATTGAGCCAGTACTGCCGATAATACTTAGGTATTTCATAAGTGTACCTCTATAAAATTAGTACGAAAATAGCAATATATATACTAATGTAATGGGAGCCGCAAATAATAAACTATCAAAGCGATCCAATACACCGCCATGACCTGGTAATAATGTACCAGAATCTTTTACATTACATAGTCGTTTAATCTTTGATTCAAACAAATCACCTAATGGTGCTAATATACCGCTAATCATACCTACATGGATTCCCATCCACCAAGGAATGCCAACGATATACGAAAATACTGCACCTGTAAGGATACAGCCGATAAATCCACCAATAAAACCTTCTAGTGTTTTATTAGGACTAATGGATGGTACTATTTTACGTTTACCAAAAGCTCGACCTGAAAAGTATGCAAAGGTATCGCTAGCCCAAGTAGTAAACAATAATAACCAAAGTGTAATAGTGCCCCAGTTATATAGTTCAAAAGGCATTGATAAATCCATGTAAATTGAGTCATGACGAATCAAGAGTAATGAAGTCATACCCATACCAATATATAATAAACCAAATACACTAAAGGATACACTAGACATCGAGTACTTAGTTTCACCAAATGTACACAACATATAATTGGCAAATAAACTTAATACTAAAATAGCTATAGCTATAATATACTGATGACATGCAAGAGCAATCATTAGCAATAAAATGCTAATATATCCCCATATAATGGATATCCGAACACGTTTAGCTTTACCAAGTAATACAAACTCACGCCACCCTAATAAAGCTAAAAGTGTAATTAGCACATCATATACTAATCCACCAAATGTAATGGCCCCTAAGGCAATAATAAAACCAATAACAGCGGTAATAACACGTGTTTTTAACATTTTTTATTCCTCATCACATAAGCCACCAAATCGGCGTTCTCGTTTCTGATATGCCGCCACAGCTTCAAGTAAAGTTTCCTTAGTAAAATCTGGCCAATGCAAATCGGTAAACCAAAATTCAGCATACGCTAGTTGCCATAACAAAAAATTACTAATTCTAAAATCACTACTAGGACGAATTAATAAATCTACATCACTAAACTCTTTAGTGAATAATTGAGAACTTACATATTCTTCAGTAATTTTGTCCATTGTAATAACGCCATCCGCAACGGATTTTACAATGTCGCGGATAGTTCTAACTATTTCATCACGCCCACCATAGTTAATCGCTAACTGTAATGTGAGGCCTGTATTATTCTGAGTTAATAATTCTGCATCTTGAATGATTTTTTGTAGGTTTTCTGAAAGCCCTCCAATAAAACCAATAAATCGAATGCGTACATTATGTTCATGCATATACTTAACATTATTATTTAAGTATTCTTTTATGAGAGACATAAGTAAAGAAACTTCCTGTTCAGGACGTTTCCAGTTCTCCGTGGAGAAACCATATACCGTAAGAGCTCTAATTCCGATCTCATCTGCGGCCATAACAATTTCTTTTAATACATCTGCACCAGCACGATGCCCCATGGAGCGCGGCATGCCTCTGCGTTTAGCCCATCGTCCATTACCATCCATAATAATAGCAACATGTTGTGGAATTATATTACGATCAATGACAGGCGTATCAGAACGTTTACGGTTAAATAATTTCTTTAGCATAGTCTACCTCGATAGAATTTCCGAAGTCGCTGGCAATCATTGGTCTATATAGTAGTATATGTAAACACTCATCAACCTTTGTAATACGTGCCACATAAAATCCTTTATCTGAAATTTCAAAGAAGCGATTAAAGGATCCACCAATCATTACCTTAAAAGGAATATGGGCAGCCTGCAAACGAGACTTTGCAAGCTGCCATGGTATTCCAATAAGGCTATTAGAATCAAACATTATACTTCTAATACGTCCTTTTCTTTTACTACTTTTAACTCATCGATTTGCTTAACTTTAGCATCGGTAAGCTTTTGGATTTGATCTAAACCGTCTTTAGCATCATCTTCAGTAATCGTTTTAGCTTTCTCTTCTTTTTTTAATGCTTCATTTACATCGCGACGAATGTTGCGCACTGCAACTTTTGCATCTTCAGCCTTTTTATGAACTACTTTAACGATTTCTTTACGACGTTCCTCAGTTAATTGAGGAATACTTAAACGAATTTGTGCACCATCATTACCAGGGTTCAAACCTAAATCAGATTGTAAAATTGCTTTTTCAATAGCACCAATCATTGTTTTATCCCAAGGTGCAATCACAATCATGCGAGGTTCAGGCACGGAGATATTCGCAACTTGATTAATGGGTGATGGACTTCCATAGTAATCAACCATTACTTTATCAAGTAGTGCTACACTAGCACGGCCTGTACGAATAGATGCGAATTCATGTTTTAAAGCCTCAATAGACTTATTCATGCGGTCTTCTGCTTGTTGTAACAATTCTTTAATTTCCATATGAATTATTCTCCTCGAACAATGGTCCCTATTTCTTCACCTTTAGCAGCTTTTGTAATATTACCAGGAATATCCATGCTAAATACAATAATAGGAATATTGTTATCTTTACATAAAGTTGTAGATGTAGCATCCATTACTTTTAATTCTTTTGTGATAATCTCGTTATATGTTAATTCATCAAATTTAACAGCATTAGGATTTGTCTTAGGGTCAGAATCATATACGCCATCTGCAAATTTCTTTGCCATTAAAATAGCATCGGCTTCAATTTCAGCGGCCCGTAATGCAGCTGTTGTATCTGTAGAGAAGTAAGGTTTACCAAGGCCAGCACCGAAGATAACGATACGTTTTTTTTCTAAATGACGAATAGCGCGACGACGAATATAAGGTTCTGCAATTTCTTGCATTTCAATAGCTGTTTGAACACGTGTATCTACACCAGCTTGCTCTAATGCATCTTGCAATGCTAAGGAGTTCATCACTGTTGCTAGCATCCCCATATAGTCAGCAGTAGCACGATCCATACCTTGATTGCTACCAGCTAAACCTCTCCATAGGTTACCGCCACCAACAACAATCGCGATTTCTAAATCAGTGGATTTTGCTAAAGCAGCAATTTCTTTTGCAAATTCTTCAACAACATCAGGATTAATACCAAAACCTTGTTCACCTGCTAATGCTTCACCACTCAACTTTAAAACAATACGTCGAAACTTTCTTTTTGCCATATTTTTACTCCTCTATTGCAAAATAAGAGAACACTGTACGGTGTTCTCTTATTGTTTATTAATTATTTACCAACAGATGCCATTACTTCTGCTACGAAGTCATCTTGGCGTTTTTCAATGCCTTCACCTAAACCATAGCGAACAAAACGACGTACGTTGATGTTTTCACCGATTTTTGCAATACTTTCATTAATGATGTCTGTAACAGTTTTATCGCCATCTTTAATGAATACTTGTTCTAATAGGCAATTTTCTTTATAGAATTTTTCAATACGACCTGCAACCATTTTTTCTAAAACAGCTTCAGGTTTTGGTTTACGACCAGCTTTAACGTCTTCTTCAGCTTCTACTTTAGCTTGTTCCAATAATACTTGTTTTTCGTGTTCAATTACTTCAGTAGGAACTTCTTCACGGTTCAAGTATGTAGGATTTACAGCTGCAATTTGCATTGCGATGTCGCGTGCTAAATTTTGGAAATCATCAGTTTTTGCAACGAAGTCAGTTTCACAGTTAACTTCCACTAAAACACCGATACGACCACCAGCATGAATGTAGGATTGTACTACACCTTCAGCTGCAATACGACCAGCTTTTTTAGCTGCCGCAGCCAAACCTTTTTCACGAAGAAGGTCAACCGCTTTATCGATATTACCGTCAGTTTCAACCAATGCTTTTTTAGCGTCCATCATACCTGCGCCAGTCATGTCGCGCAATTCTTTTACCAAAGCAGCAGTAATTGCCATTATTTTGTTCCTCCTAGTATTAATTAAGGTAAGGATATAGTCCTTACCCCAATTATATATGTTATAGATTTATCTTTCAAATGCTAATACGACAACGATTAAGCTTTACCGTCTCGAACCATTTCTGCGGAATCAGCTACCATGTTATCTAATGCTTCTTCAAAGGATTCGCCTTGACGACCTTCAAGAACAGCGTCAGCCATTTTACCAGCCAACAATTTAACAGCGCGAATAGCGTCATCATTTGCTGGGATTGGGAAATCAACTTCGTCTGGGTCGCAGTTAGTGTCAACTGTTGCAACTACAGGAATACCCAATTTTTTAGCTTCTGCAATAGCGATTTTTTCTTTTTTAGGATCTACTACGAAAAGAGCACCTGGCATTTTAGGCATATCTTTAATACCGCCAAGGTATTTTTCCAATTTATCCATTTCATGACGAAGACCGATAACTTCTTTTTTAGGCAATACTTCGAAAGTACCGTCTTCTGCCATAGCTTCCAATTGTTTTAAACGTTTAATACGAGTTTCAATTGTTTTGAAATTAGTCAACATACCGCCCAACCAACGTTCGTTAACGAAGAACATGTTAGCACGGATAGCTTCTTCTTTAATAGCTTCTTGAGCTTGTTTTTTAGTACCTACGAACAAGATTACTTCGCCTTGGGAAGCAACTTCACGCAAGAAATTGTAAGCTTCTTCTACTTTTTTAACTGTTTTAGACAAATCAATGATATAAATACCATTGCGTTCAGTGAAGATGAATTTCGCCATTTTAGGGTTCCATCTTCTAGTCTGATGACCAAAGTGTACACCAGCCTCTAATAATTGTTTCATTGATACTACTGCCATTGTGGCACCTCCTGTTAATTAACCTCCGCCGCTTCATCCTTCGGGTCACCCAAAATTAGGCACAGTACCGAAGTCCACTGACGTGCATATTTTTCATACCTAATAATTCTAACAAAAAATCATGGCAAAAGCAAGCAAGGAGTGAGGAATTCTTTAAGTATTCCTCACTCCTTATTTTAAATACATTCTCTTTCTTATTGATGTACGATCTTATGTTCAAATTTGAATTATAGAATATTATGAAAATATTTATTTAATTATTGCGAATGAATTCAATCATACTTGCACGATCTTCAGCACCAAATACTGCAGAACCAGCAACTAAAACTGTAGCCCCCGCTCTTTTAATCGGTACACAAGTAATATCGTTAATACCACCGTCCACCTCAATGACTGCCGTTGAATTGTCTACTTCTTCTAACAATATCTTAGCTTGTTTAACTTTTTTTATGGCATTTTTAATAAAAGATTGTCCTCCAAATCCTGGATTCACAGACATAATTAAAATCATATCTAAATCTGCAGCTACATCTTCTAGTAGAGATACAGGTGTACTAGGATTCAATGCTACACCAGCCTTCATCCCACACTGCTTGATATGTTGAATCAAACGATGCATATGAGGTACAGTTTCTTGATGAAAAGTAAAATATTCTACACCAATTTTTGCAAATTCTTCTACATAATCACCAGGATTAGTAACCATCAAATGCACATCAAATGGTAATTTTGTATATGGACGAATGGCTTTCACAATGGGAGCACCAAAGGTTAGATTAGGAACAAAGTGTCCATCCATGATGTCGATATGTAATAAATCAGCCCCCGCTGCTTCAATAGATTTTAATTCCTCGCTTAACACCGCAAAATTTGCGGAAAGCATAGATGGTGCAATTTTTATCATATTAAAACCTCTTTCGTTGACTTTCTATATCATTACGTATAGACATATAAGCATCATATCGTCCTTGATGAATATGACCAGCTTCTAGAGCAGCTTTAATCCCACAAATGGGTTCATGTTCATGATAGCAAGGATTAAATTTACAAGTATCAACATATTCACCAAATTCTGGGAATAATGTAGGCAATCTTTCAAGGGAAACATCATTAAATTCAATAGCACTAAATCCAGGTGTATCCATGATAAAAGAATCTGCATCTAAACTATATAAAGAAGCGTGACGAGTAGTATGTTTACCACGTTTAATCTTATCACTTACCTCCCCAGTCTGGAAGGCAAATTTGGGGTCTACCGCATTTAAAAGACTACTTTTACCAACACCAGATGGTCCTGCAAAAGCCGTTACCTTATGTTGAAGCACATGACGCAAATCATCAATGCCTGTCATATTATATGTGGATGTCATCAAAACCTCATAGCCGATTGATTTATAAAGATCAACCATAGCTTTCGTCTCTGAATCCATCAAGTCACATTTATTGATACATAGTACGATAGGTATATCCGCATGTTCAATCATAACGAGCATTTTATTGAGTAATAACTCATTAATATCTGGTTCATGGGCAGCCACAACTAATACAACTTGGTCAATATTAGCTACTGCAGGGCGAACCATCGAATTATGACGTTCATGGATGGATTCAACGAACCCATCCTCCGAAATCGTAACGCGGTCCCCTACAAGTAAACTATAGCGTCCTTGCTTAAGTCTGCCACGAACCTTACATTCATGAATGGTACCTGTATCATCTTGTACATAAAAGTACCCATTCATATTTTTGACAACAATGCCTGTAATCATAGTACCTCTTATAATGCAGTTTCTTGCACTAATGCACCATTGAGGTACACCTCAATACGTACATTACCTACACCAGACACTTTTTTAACAACACGATCTCCAGGTTTATTCGTATCATCATAGATTACGGCAGAACCTTCATCATCTTTTACGACAATTTTAAGTTCTTGATTTTTAGAACCAGCTGGTACAGTAACATCTATAGTACCAGTTGTTTTATTACCACTGTTTCCTTCTTTTTTATCGGATTTCTTTTTATCATCTTTGAACTCAGTCGTAAGATTTAATGTGGAACCTTCGTCAATTTCGTCGCCAGCTTTAATGCTTTGCTCTATAACCACAGATTTTTCTTCCACAGATCCAGATACTTGGTTTACACCTAGTTGAATATTACTCAATGTATCACGAGCATCTTTTAATGTCATACCAACAAGATTAGGTACTTTGACTTTCTTAGCCTTCGCTTTATTTACTACGAGATCAATTGTTGTCCCTTTAGACACTTTAGAATCTCCTGAAGGACTCTGAGCAATAATTACACCATCTTTTTTACCATCTACAGATTGTTGTGTTATTTTCCCCACAACTAAACCTAAATCTTTAAGTCGTTGACGGGCTTGATCGACAGTTAAATCAGTTAAATCTGGCACCGTAATATCGCCTACACCTTTAGAAACTACAAGGTGAATTGTCCGTTGCTCTTTAACCTTTTCTCCAGCCCCAGGTGTTTGAGAAATAACTTGACCAGCTGGCACATCAGGATTCGTAACTTCACTTGTAGACACACGCAAATGTTTATCTTCTAAGATATTTTTTGCTACAGAAACTTGTTTGCCTACCACATTAGGTACATCTACTGTTGTATTACTCCAGAAATTTCCGTAGCTTAAGAAAGCACCTAAAAATGCTACTAAAAAAATGACAGCAGCACCTAGAACGATGTATTTTTGTGGAATCGATGCAATTTTACTTAACATACTCTTCTTTTTACCCTCGTCTTTACGTTCTTCTTGAATAGTACTTAGATCTTCAAGTGCTTCAGGATCAACCGCAGGAATCATTTGTGTAGCAAAATCATATGGTTCATGACGTTGTGTTTTCCCCATTGTAAAACCTTGAGATAACCGCAAATCACTGATCATATCAGAGATAGAATCAAAGCGATCTGCAGGATTTTTAGATAATGCCTTCATAACAACAGCTTCTAAAAGCGGAGGGATTGATGGATTATATCGAGTTGGAGGTTCTACCTTCTCACGAACGTGTTTTAATGCTACTGCAATTGGCGTTTCCCCTTCAAATGGTACACGACCTGTAAGCATTTCATACAATACAACACCCAATGAATAGATATCTGTATTGCCGTCTACCGGTTTACCACTAGCTTGCTCTGGTGATAAATAGTGTGCTGAACCCAAAATCGAATTAGTATACATAACTGTGTTAGTTGCATTTATTGCACGAGCAATACCAAAGTCAGTTACTTTAACGCGCCCCGTATTGGTAATAATAACATTATGTGGTTTTATATCACAATGAACAATACCCATTGTATGAGCGTGTTCTAAGCCTTCAGCTATGGCAATAGTAAATTTAACAGCCTCATCTATAGACAATCTTCCATGACGAGTTATATATTTTTTTAAGGTTTCACCATCTACATATTCCATAACAATGTAATGTAAATTTTGGTCAAAACCTACATCATACATATTTACAATATTGGGATGATTTAATTTACCTGCCGCTTGTGCTTCTCGTTTAAATCGAGTCACAAATTCATCATCATTTGCAAAATTAGCATGCAATACTTTTATTGCTACTTGTCTACCTAGTAAGGTATCTTCTCCAAGGTATACATCAGCCATTCCACCAACGCCAATTTTATCAACAATACGGTAGCGGTTATCTAGAAGTATGCCTTTTATATTCATAGTACTCATTATTTCTCCATTTCTAGATTAGATTGTTCCCACCACAATGGTCACATTATCTCCTGCTCCGACTTCATATACAGCTTCCATCAATGATTCAATAACCAACATATCATCATCCGTTGATTGTAATGCAGAGGCAATTACATCATCAGATACATAGCCACTTAATCCATCAGTGCAAAGTAAAATACGATCACCGGGAAGAATAGACTCTACACCACTATCAACCTCTAAGATTTCATCAACACCGACTGCACGGGTTAATAAATTACGTTGAGGGTGATTTAGCATTTCATCCTTTGTAATCTCTCCAGCTGTTAATAATTCTTGTACCATAGAATGATCCGTAGTAATTTGTCGTAAATGACCATCTCTATATACATACAAACGACTATCACCAACACTTGCCCAGTAAAGTTGATTACCATTTATAGCTGTAACTACAGCGGTAGTACCCATACCAGCAAGTCGTTCTTCACAAGCAACGCGATTTACAATACGTTGATTAGCGTGAATGATAGCATCACATAAGTCTTGTTGACCTATCGTTTCAAGGGAGGACAAATATTCTTTTATTTCATCTACAGCATAGGTACTTGCAATTTCACCACCGCTATAACCACCCATGCCATCAGTAACAGCACAAATATGGCCATCAATGAAAAAACGGTCCTCGTTACGCTGGCGTACAAGCCCAATTTTACTTAAACCAACAAAATTATTCATGATTCTCCTTTTTCCGACCATGAGCAGCCTTTAACTGTCCACATGCGGCTTGGATTGCATCGCCCATTTCCTTTCGTACCGTTACTGATACGCCATAGGAACTAACGATGTCTTTAAATGTATTCATATTCGTAATAGATGGTTTATATAATTCAATATGTTCATTGCCATTAACTGGGATCAAGTTAACATGACAATTTGGGAAATCTTTACAGATTTTCCCCAAAGCATGAGCATCATCTATAGATGCATTTACAGAATCTATAAGAATATACTCAAAGGTAACACGACGCTGTGTCGTATTATAATAGTATTTTACCGCATCTAAGACTTCCGTCAATTCATAACGTGCCCCAACGGGCATAATACTACGACGAACTTCATTATTTGTAGCATGTAATGAAAGTGCTAAGGTTATTGGCAAACCTTCATCAGCTAATTTATAAATATTAGGAACCCAACCACAAGTGGAAATCGTCATCTTACGATAACTAATATTACAAATCATAGGATCATGTAGTAGTTGTAATGCTTGTAATACATTATCATAATTTTGTAACGGCTCCCCAGCGCCCATAACGACAACAGAGTGTATTTCCTCTTTAGTAAGAGCCCCAAATATGACAACTTGTCCAATAATCTCAGCGACTGTTAAATCTCTGTATAAGCCACCTTGTGTAGAAGCACAGAATACACATCCCATAGCACACCCCACTTGAGAGGAAACACATACAGAATACCCATAGTGTTGCTCCATCAAAACTGCTTCCACACGACTTTGATCTGACATCTCTACAAGTATTTTGCGAGTCTTTCCATCAGGGGCAATAGACTCTGTAATTAATGTAGGTAAAGAAATAACACAATTATCACCTAGCCATTGACGCAAGTCTTTCGGAAATTGTGTCATGTCTTCAAAATCAAAAATATATCTATGATAGATATAGTCAATTAACTGTTTCGCTCGAAACTTTTGTATATTATGGGTCTTAAAGATAGATTGTAATTCTTCTAAAGACTTACCCAATAATTCTATCATGGTGCTCCATTTCTTATATTATGATAAGCGTTTCATGCGAGCCATAAAGAAACCATCCATATGATCTCGCGGTGGATAGGTTGTAATCATACCATCTATAGCTTGTGGTGCCCCTTTATATGATACAGGATCGATGATAAAGTTCTTATGAATTGCCAAGAATTTATTTAGAACAGCTTCATTTTCACCACTATTCATAGTACATGTGGAATATACTAAATATCCATTAACCTTAACCATTTCAGAAGCTTTTTCTAATATTTCAAGTTGTAACGGCGGCAACTCAATAAGTAAAGACTCTGTTTTACGCCAACGCATGTCTAATTTCTTTTGTAATATACCTAGACCAGAACAAGGAGCATCAACTAAGACGCGATCAAATTGTTCTTTCCAATTATCAGGAAGATAACGACCATCTTGAAGCTTAGTAGAAATAATAGATACACCTAATCGCTCAGCATTTTGATTAATCAGTTCTAATTTATGGTCGTAAATATCACAACTCATAATAGCTCCTGTATTATTCATAAGACTTGCCATATGCATAGACTTGCCACCTGGTGCAGCACAACAGTCTAAGATAAGCTCTCCTGGTTGAGGATCTACCACATGGGCTACTAACATAGATGCTTTATCCATAAAAGTAATATGACCTTCTAAAACAGGTTTAGCTTTTTCTAAATGACCTTGATGTCCATCAATATAAACTACTTCAGGAATATATGTATCCTGTTCTACAATCCAATCTAAATCTTCTAATTCTTTTAAACAATCCTCAATAGATACTTTCACTGTATTTATGCGAGCCGTCAAACGAGGTTGTTCATTAAACCAAGAACAAAGATCTACGGTCTTATCTTTTCCCATTTCTTTTATCCATAAGTTGACAAGCCATAATGGTTGATTGTAGATAAAGGAAATTTCTTCAGCTTCGGACTTAGCTAGTTCACCGATAGAAATGCTATCACTTTCACGTAAAACCGAACGCAAAACAGCATTTACAAAACCAGATAAACCTCTAGTTAGCTTTTTGGCGAGTTTAACAGATTCGTTAACAGCCGCACTTTCAGGAACCTTATCCATATAGATAATTTGATAAATACCAAGTCTAAGGATTTCCACAACCATAGAAGATAGTTTCTTTAAGGGTCGCTTTGCAAAGTGAACAATAATAGCATCCAAGTAATTTTTTCTACGAATGACCCCATACACAAGTTCAGTAAAGAATCTTCGATCTAAATCGGATAGATGATATTTCTGTAAATACTCTTGCAACTTTATATTTGCATAAGCACCATTGCGATTAATTTCACTCAATGCTTTTACAGCGAGCAATCGAATATTTTGTTGTTGATTAGTCTTTACCTCTATCATTACTATTCCTACCAATCAATTGTTCTACTACTGCTCGAACACGTTCAGAATCGACTGTTGTATTACAACATGGCCCATTAGGACGTTCATTTAATACCCCAATAACTGGGATGGGAAATACATCAGCCATTCCACTTGCTAAATCTCGTTCGCAAGCTATTGCTACAATAGCTTTTGGGCGTGCTTCCTTTACCTTCATCCGCGCTAAGGTGCCTCCAGTGACAACTATAAATTGACAACCATAGTCCTTAGCCACTTGCAACAAATTACCAACCTGGCATCGCCCACACTGCTTACAATTATATACATCATGTGTAACCTTATGAACACACGAACTTTCTTGTAAACAGTGAGGAGTTAATAATAATATACGTTCTGGATCTACCGTATACATATCTAGCATTACTAAATGATTGATTAAATCAATCATAGACTGGCGGAGTTGATCCTTAGTAACCCCTCTCACCTTACCAATCGCCAAAGTTAATGGAAATAATCCATAAATAAACTGATTGGCTAGTCTTAAAACAATAGGATGTAACCTTATAATACCTGTGCTAGCAACAATTAAAGATAAGCACAAAATCCATATAATAGCAATAAGTATAGATATAACTACACTACTTATAATTGATGCAAATGGATGCAATTGTAAAAGTCCTGGTTCTAATATATACATTAGAAAGGCTAGTACTGCTGTGAGCAAAGCACATGTAATAGTTGATAAAATCAAGTATAACGGATACGTTTCGTACTGCTTATATTGAGTCCCCAAAAACGATACCTTCCTTTATTTGATGACCATTTATAAAATCAATTGCAGAAATGCGTTTTTTATTTTCTGGTTGGACTTCTGTTAATAGAATTATATTTCCATCACCACAAAATACACCTAAACCGGCTATTTTAGATACGATTGTACCAGGCACAGTTGTGGCTGATATAGCAATTGGTACATGTTTACCATGGACATCTATCAAACAGTGAGTCGTATCACTGGGAACCACTTCTCCAGACCATACTTTTAAACGTTTTCCATCGAGATATGTATAACATCCAGGTGCTGGATTAAGTCCTCTAATGAGATTTGCAATTTCATTAGCCGGCTTAGACCAGTCGATCTGCCCCATTTCCTTTGTAATCTTAGTAGTATGTGTAGCCATTGAATCATCTTGTGGTGTAGCCACAATTTCTCCATTAACCCAACGAGTTAATACAGGCACTATAGTTTCACCCCCCAGTACAGCTATACGTTCAAATAACTGTCCTGTCGTTTCACCGGGTAAAATATCTATCTCCACAATGTCAATGATATCACCTGTATCAAGGCCATCATCCATATGCATTATGGTAACACCCGTTTTAGAGTCTCCATTAAGAATTGCATAATGAATTGGCGCAGCGCCTCTATAACTAGGTAAAATAGAGGCATGAACATTAATACAACCATATTGCGGCAATCGAATAAGCCAAGGAGGTAATATTTTACCATACGCAATAACAATCACTACATCTGGTTGTAATGCTTCTAATTCGGCTCTCACTTGTTCATCACGCAAAGTGACTGGTTGATATACAGGCAAGTCATGCTCTAAAGCAGCTACTTTTACAGGGGGCATTTGAACTTGTTTACCACGCCCTTTTTGTTTATCAGGCTGGCAATACACACCGACAATAGAATGACCAGCTTGAATCAAAGCCTCTAAGGTAGGCACAGAAAAGTCTGGTGTCCCCATAAAAACGATGCGTAATTGTTTATTATCAGACAATTTCTTTCTCCTCTGGATGATCAGTAATTAATCGTAAGTTAGTTGCTTTTTCAATAAACAAATGACCTTCCAAGTGATCAATTTCATGTTGGAAAATACGCGCCAAAAAACCTTCAGCTTTTATAGTTACCTTCTTATTATGTGGATCAATACCTTTAACAGTGACTTTATTAAATCGTTCCACATCTCCGAAATATCCTGGCACACTTAAGCATCCTTCAGGTCCAACTTGAGAACCTTCAGCATGAGTGATTTCAGGGTTAATTAGCGCAATAAGACCACTACCAGATTGGTCATCTACAACGATAATACGTTTAGCTACAGCCACTTGAGGTGCTGCAAGACCAACCCCTTCAGTCTTATACATAGTTTCAGCCATATCATCGATAAGGGCTCTAAGTTTTTTATTAACATGTTCTACAGGTTCCGCCACTTGTTTTAAAACGGGATGACCTGCTTTCACAACATCTAATACAGCCATTGATACTCCTACACTACACGGGATCCACGTCAATCAGCAGTCCTTCTTGCGTGAAAATCCATGAGTTATATATATATTCTTTCAAATTCGTTAAATCTGTACCGCGAATCATAATAGCTAAACGATACATATCGCGCACTTTTTTTATAGGCGCTTCATAAGGACCATTAATCAAAATATCCTGATTTCCTTTATAAGACTCCAAGTCATCGACAATACGATTTGCTATAGACTCTAATGTTTTCATATCTTGATGACGCACAACCATATGAATCATTTCGCGAAATGGAGGATATCCTAAAGCTTTACGGTTTTGAATTTCTTCATTGTAAAAGCCTATATAATCATGAGCCTTACTCTTTATTATAGCATAATTTAAAGGATTATATGTTTGTATTACAACGCTACCCGGTTTTTCACCCCTACCGGCACGTCCAGAGGTTTGAGTAAGTAAATCAAAAGTTCGTTCTGAAGCTGTATAAACAGGAATATTCAAAACTGAATCGGCTGTTAAAATACCAACAGCTGTTACATCTTTAAAGTCATGTCCTTTAGATACCATTTGTGTTCCCAACAAAATATCATATTTATGAGCCCCAAAGTCATGTAAAATATCTTCTGCTAATTGCTTATTTTTTGTCACATCTTGATCAAGACGAGCAATGCGGGCCGATTTAAAGTGACGACGTAACTCTTCCTCTACCTTTTGTGTGCCTGAACCAAAAAACTTAATCCTCTTACTATTACATTTGGGACAAACAGTTGGAATTGGTTCATGATGTTCACAATAATGACAACGCAATTCTTCACCAGCTTGGTGATAAACCATAGCTACATCACAATGAGGACACATAATAGTTTCCCCACAATCCCGGCACATAACAAAAGTATTATAACCACGTCTATTTAACAGAATAATCATTTGATTATGCTCATCTAATGTATGTTGAATTAAGCGACTCATGGCATCAGAAAAAACGGAGTAATTTCCATGAAGAATTTCTTCCTTCATATCTACTATAGTAACCTTCGGCATAGATTGCTCAAAAATGCGATTTGGCAACTCTAGTAAATGATACTCCCCTTGCTTAGCTTTATAGTACGAAGTAACAGATGGTGTAGCAGAACCTAAAATAACGGGACAACCATGTGCCTCAGCACGCCACAATGCCACGTTACGTGCATGATATCGAACCATATCCTCTTGTTTATAAGATGTATCATGTTCTTCATCGACCACAATAAGGCCGATATCCTCAGCTGGCGCAAATACGGCAGAACGAGCGCCAATAATAATGTGACTATCCTTACGGCGCAAACGCTCCCAATTATTGTTCCGTTGTTGTACCGTCAATTTACTATGAAATACTACGACTTCGTCACCAAAAGTTTCTACAAATCGTTTCACAATTTGATCAGTCAATATAATTTCAGGTACTAAAATAATAGCCGTCTTATCCTGACTAATACATCTTGCTGTAGCACGTAAATATAATTGAGTCTTACCACTACCAGTGACACCATGAAGTAAAAAGGTTTTATGTTCATGGCTATTCATTGCATCTTGTATTGGTCCATATACAGCTTGTTGAGCTTCAGTAAGAGGAATATTAACTTCTTCTGTTAAAAGCTCATCAAATGTTGTTTTTGTGGCTTTAAAACGAGCTTCAACGACAATACCTTTAGCTTCACTCACTTGTTTAATGACCATACGAGAATAGCCTTTAGCTAGTAGTAATGCCTTAGATGCTCCGCCCACTTCAAGTAAGTATTTTGCTAATTCTCGTTGCTTCTTTTTTCGTTCACTAAATTGTGCCACCGAAAATTCTGGCATGACTACTAACCATTCTTCCTTTGGTGCCTCGTAAGATTTTAATGTCTTATTCACTGTAAACAATCGCAATGCATCGCCATAAGAGAATAAATAATACTCATTTAGACGGCGGGCCGTATCCATCATTTCCGGTGTAAACCAAGGTTCGCTATCTAATACTTGCACAATATTTCGTAAAGTGAACTCTGGTGGCTCAACTAACTCGTCGTAACCAATAAGAATGCCTTCTTCACGACTATGTCCTAAAGGAATGAGTACGCGCGTACCAGGTAAGACATTACCAAACTTTTCAGGCATTAAATAGCTCAAAGGTTTATGAAGTTGTTTGGCCGGTCTGTTAATTATAACTTGTGCTACGCGCATACATTTTTTCCTTTCGTTTATTATAAAAGGTCTCAGTAGAAATTCTACCAAGACCTTTTGTATTATAAGCCAGCTTCTTCTTTTAGAATTTGTGCTTTATCTGTACGTTCCCAAGGTAAATCCACATCAGTTCTACCAAAGTGACCATACGCTGCAGTTTTGCGATAATGAGGCTTTAACAAATCAAGCATTTCAATGATTCCTGCTGGACGAAGGTCGAAATGTTTTTTAACAAGCTCTTGAATTTTTGTTTCCTCTATGCGACCTGTACCAAAAGTATCAACTAAAATAGATACAGGATGAGCAACCCCAATTGCATAAGCAACTTGCACTTCACATTTATCAGCAAGACCTGCTGCTACAACATTTTTAGCTACATAACGCGCTGCGTATGCTGCAGAACGGTCCACCTTAGATGGATCCTTACCAGAAAATGCACCGCCACCATGACGGGCCATACCACCGTATGTATCTACAATAATTTTACGGCCAGTTAAACCAGCATCTCCATGAGGTCCTCCAATTACGAAACGACCAGTTGGATTGATGAAGTATTTAGTATTTTCATCAACGAATTCAGCAGGCAACGCTGCGTCAATTACATAACGCTTCAAATCGGCTTTAATTTGTTCTTGGGTAACTTCAGGGCTATGTTGCGTAGAAATAACAATTGTATCAATGCGCTTAGGTTTACCATCAACATATTCTACAGTAACTTGAGTCTTACCGTCTGGACGTAAGTAAGTTAAGGTCCCATCCTTACGAACTTCTGTAAGTCGACGAGATAAACGATGTGCCAAGGAAATTGGCAAAGGCATGAGTTCAGGTGTTTCATTAGATGCATAGCCAAACATCATACCTTGGTCACCAGCACCGATTTTATCAAGCACTTCACCATTGCCATCTTTTGATTCAAGTGCTTCATCAACACCCATGGCGATATCCGCAGATTGTTCATCGATGGATACAAGTACACCACAAGTATCACAATCAAAACCAAATTTTGCACGAGTATAACCAATTTCACGAATTGTATCACGTACGATGCGAGGAATATCTACATATGTGTGAGTAGAAATTTCACCTACTACATGAACTAAACCAGTAGTAACTAAAGTTTCACAAGCCACACGAGCAGTTGGATCCTTTTCAATAATCGCATCCAAAACAGCATCAGAAATTTGGTCAGCTATTTTATCTGGATGGCCTTCAGTAACAGATTCAGAAGTAAAAAACATATGTTTTTCAGCCATTTTATCCTCCTAATACGAAAAAAAGTCTCTCATGCACTCATGAGAGACCCTCCCATCTAACGACATTTGTCATAGGAATTAGCACCTTTTCCGCTTGGAATGGTTGCTGTAGCTTCACAGGGCCTATCCCTCCACTACTCTTGATGAGTTACAGAAATATTATAGTGTATTTACAGTGAGAAAGCAAGTCATTATTATACCTCTCTTGCCTCTTTTAAAGCTAAATCATGTTCAGCCTTATGAAGGGCACTTTCAAACTGACGATACATATGATGACGGCCCAGAATATCCAAGAAATCAGATTTATACATCTCTCTACGTATATCGTAACTCACATCACTAAGCAAAACTTCTATGCCTCTTTTTTGAAGTTCTTCAATAATACCTCGTAAAATACGTAAACCCGTTAAATCTACAAATGGTACTTTTACAAAACGAATGATTAAATATTTAGGATCTTTATGTATAGAGTTTAACGCTCTATCAAATGCACTTATAGCACCAAAGAATAATGGGCCTTCTACAGTGTATACCATTATTTCTGGATGGATTGTAATCTCATGCCTAATCTGTGCTGATAATTCGGCACTACTTGCTTCATGCACATCAATTGTATTAACCATTTTGCGCATAAACTGCAACACTGCAAGTACTACACCTACATTTACAGCTACTACTAAATCCGTAAAAATAGTCAGGAAAAAGGTAAGCAATAATATTATTTGATCTGGACGAGGTGCGAGAATAAGCATTCGTATAAAACGTGGTACATCACTCATATTGTAGGCTACTACAAATAATATGGCTGCCATAGATGCCAACGGAATATACACTGCATATGGGGCTAAAAATAAAAGAATGGCACCTAATGTAATGGCATGAACAATACCTGCCACCGGAGAATTACCACCTTGACGAATATTTGTAGCAGTTCGCGCAATAGCACCGGTTGATGCAATTCCACCAAACAATGGCGCAAATATATTAGCTAATCCTTGTCCAAATAATTCAGTATTAGATTCATGCTTGGTGCCACTCATACCATCAGCAACAACTGCAGACAATAAGGATTCAATAGCGCCTAGCATGGCAATTGTAAAAGCCGGCCCGATTAAGGATAAGATTTTATCAAAACTCAATTTTGGTACAGAAAATTCTGGCAAACCTTGAGGTATGCCACCAAATGCACTACCAATGGTTAAAACCGTAGGAAATTGGTAGATAGCTTGAATAACCGTAGCAACAATCATAGCTACAATGGGAGCTGGAACTTTATTAATATATGGGATTTTAGGTAAAACTAACAGTAGACTTAAGCTTAAGAGCGCAATCCCCAATGTAGGTAAGTCAGAGTATGGTAAGGACTGAATCATAGCCCATAATTTTTCATGGAAATGAGCCATATAAGGCAACGGTGGAAATCCAAAGAAATATGGCCATTGCCCTACCCAGATCGTAACACCAATACCTGCTGTAAAACCCATAATAACAGGTGTCGGTATAAACCGAATGACTGTCCCTAACTTTGCAACGCTCATTAAAACCAGAATAATCCCTGCCATCATGGTCGCAATTTGTAAACCTTCAAAGCCATAATTGACAACGATACTGCTCAATAGAACGATAAATGCCCCTGTAGGGCCCGCAATCTGAACAGGGGAGCCACCAAACAAGGATACAAATATACCTGCAATGATTGCCGTATAAATGCCCGCTTGCGGTGTAACTCCACTAGCAATAGCAAAGGCCATTGCTAGAGGCAGAGCCACAACCCCTACGACCAATCCGGCGATAATATTATTACTCCATTTTCCCTTTCCTAAGGAGCCCTCTAAATACGCTTTTTGTATAGCAAACATATAACAAAAACACACCCTTCTTAAAAGAACACACACAAGAATTAATTTATGTTAGCTATGTTTGTTTGCTACTAAGTCAATAACTTCTCTAAGGATATGTCGAGCAAGGTCAGATTTTTTCATATTAAGCATTTCTTTAGGCTCTTTATCAGGATATAAAAAATAGCCTTCATTCGTATCTACATTAAAACCTGCATTCGATTTGCTTACATCATTGGCCACAAGCATATCTAGATTTTTTTTAGCCACTTTATCCTGACCATACTTGATTACATGTTCTGTTTCTGCCGCAAAACCAACAAGAATTTGATGACTTTTTTTAGAGCCCAACCCTTGTAGAATATCTGGATTTTTTACAAGTTCTATGGTCATAGACTCCATTTTTTTTATTTTTTGCTCTGCTTTATGAAGGACTCTAAAGTCAGAAACAGCGGCAGCCATAATAACTACATTAACATCATTATAACGAGCTTCAACAGCCTCCTGCATAGATACCGCAGAATCTACAGAAATAAAGTCTACGCCACTTGGTATAGGCAAGGATGTGGGAGCACTTACTAATATCACCTTAGCCCCCATGTGTGCAGCCTGTTCTGCAATGGCATATCCCATCTTACCGCTAGAACGATTTCCAATATACCGAACAGGATCAATACTCTCCTGTGTTCCGCCAGCTGTAACAAGTATAGTAGTACCTTCAAGCTCATTGGTGCTGCACATTTTAGCTTCTAGCCAATCCACAATTGCTTCGGGCTCCGGTAAACGTCCTACACCAGTAATACCACAAGCTAACCAGCCTTCTGCAGGGTCCATAATATGGTACCCCAAAGAACGTAATCCTTCTAAATTGCGTTGAGTAATAGGATTATTATACATTTCTGTATTCATAGCAGGACAAAGATACTTAGGTGCTGTGGTAGCCATAATTGTTGTAGTTAACATATCATCAGCAATGCCTGCATAAATTTTTCCGATCACATTTGCTGTTGCAGGCACAACTACATATGCATCTGCCCAAGTGGCCAGTGCAATATGTTCTACATCCCACTGATGAACTTGTTCAAACATGTCTAGAGCTACAGGATGTCCACTGATTTCGCCAAATGTTAAAGGTGACGCAATATACGTTGCATTTTGTGTCATTACAACCTTTACTTCAGCCCCTTTTTTACGAAGTCTGCTTACCACTTCAATTGCCTTATACGCTGCAATACCTGCAGATACTGCGACAATGATATGTTTTCCGCGCATGTTCTTCTCCTTTTAAAAATTCCTTGTATCAATGATACAAGGAATTGATTTTTTATTTAATGCCTTCTTTAGTGCGTTTATATGTCACTTCACCTTCAGCAATTTCATAAAATGCCAAAGATACAGGCTTGTCAGTCGCATGTGTAGATTCTGCTAAGCAAGGTTCGCCATCTGTTAATTCGCGAGCGCGTTTAGCCGCTAAAGTCACCAATGTATATTTGCTATCTACTTGGCTTTCCAATTTTTTTAATGGAGGTTTTACCATCATACTATCACTTCTCCTTAGACTCTTGATATTGTTTATAAATATATTGAATTTGCTCTTTATTACGACTAATCTTACAAGACTCAGCTCGCAAGATAGAGGCAACCTTTTCAGAAGCCTCTGCTAAATCATCATTTACGACGATATAGTCATAACGATGAGCTAAGGCCAATTCTGAACAAGCCAATGACAATCGTTTATCAATGACTTCTTTAGCATCTGTGCCACGATTATGTAAACGTTCAGATAACTCAGATAGTGAAGGCGGTACAATGTAAATAAATACAGCATCGCTAAAACGTTCCTTAACCTGCATAGCGCCTTGAATATCGATTTCTAATAGTACACTTTTTCCATCATCTAATAAATCCATTACATGTTGTTTTGGAGTACCATAGTAATTATCATATACCTTAGCATATTCTAAGAATGCGTCTTCACTAAGTAAAGACTCAAATTCCTCTTTAGAGCGGAAGAAATAGTTAATTCCTTCCTTTTCACCCACACGTGGAGCACGGGTTGTCATAGAAACGGAATAAACTAAATTAGGCATTTCTTTACGAATATTCGCACAAATCGTACCCTTACCTGCGCCAGATGGCCCGGATATAACGATTAATAATCCTCTGTCTGACATATGCACTCCTATGATTCCACTGTATCTACATCCACATCATGTTGCACAAGTCGATGTGCTACGGTTTCAGGTTGAATTGCAGATAATACAATTTGACCACTATCCATAACTAATACAGCACGTGTCTTACGACCATATGTGGCATCAATGAGCAATCCCTTGTCTCTAGCATCTTGAACCATCCGCTTTATAGGGGCGGATTCAGGACTAATAATAGCCATAACACGGTTAGCAGATACCATATTACCAAAGCCTATATTCAGTAATTGAATACTCATTCATAGACCTCCTATTACTCTACATTCTGTACTTGTTCTCTAATTTTCTCTAACTCACATTTAAGTTGAACCACAAGCTCAGTAATAATCGAATCCATTGCTTTGGAGCCGATTGTATTTACCTCACGATTCATTTCTTGCAAAATAAAATCGACCTTACGACCGATTGAGTTTGTATCTGCAAGTGTATTTTTTAATTGTACCACATGAGAGGTAAATCGGACAATCTCTTCCGTAATATCCGTCTTATCAGCTAATAGAGCAATCTCTTGTATAAAACGATCCTCACTAATACTCGCTTCTAAAGAAACTAAATATTCCTGAATTTTAGTTTTTATGTGTTCGCGATATGCTTCTACAGCACCAGATTTATTAGTGTCAATTTTAGTAATGATCATTTCAAGTGTATCGATACGATCTAATAAATCCTGCTTGATATGTTGACCTTCCGCAGTTCGCATTGCTATTAAAGCATCTAATGCTTGAGTCGTTGCTTCTTTTACAATATCTGATAGAACATCTTCTCCAATTGGTGTATCTTGTTGTTGAACCCATTCGGTAGAAATCGAATTTACAGCTTGTAAAGGTACCTTTTTAGAATCATCATAGAATTCTTCTTGTACCAACAACTCTTGTATTTGTTTTCTCAATACACTATTAATAGTAAAAGTTTTAGGTCGCTCCCCTGTATCTAAAATAGAAACTGATACCTCAACCTTACCACGAGTAATACGATCTTGTATCATTCCACGAATAGTACTTTCAAAAGGATTCATTTGTTTTGGACTACGAATAAACAGATCCAAGAAGCGAGCGTTTACGGACTTAATTTCTACCGTACAGGTAATGCCATCTTTGGTTGCTGTGCCAGAACCAAAACCGGTCATACTTTTCATAAATCATCCTCCTTAGTAGTTTTTATTATTGTACCACGAATTACACAATCCGTGTTTAAATACTAAGAATTATATGTACACTATGGTATACTAAACTATACTTCTAAATATATTTGAAAGGAGTACTATGAATTTAGACGGACTTACCATGTCTGTACTCGCTAAAGAATTAAACGAGCGACTACAAACAGGTCAAATACAAAAACTATATCAAATAGATAAAACTACATTATTATTTAAAGTTCGAGCACTTAACGAAGACCAAAACTTAATTATTACCGTAGGTGCCACACCAGCAATGTATCTTAGCCAACCACTTCAAGATCTACCAAAAGAACCAAGCTCACTTTGCATGTTCTTACGAAAGCATATTGAAGGTAGCCGCATCGTAAAGGTGGAACAAATCAACGGCGACCGTATCATGTGTATCCAAACGGATAAACTAGAAATGGATGGTTCTATTACGAGTACATATATTTATATTGAATTAATGGGCAAATATTCCAACTGTATCTTCGTACAAGACGGTATTATTTTAGAGTCCTTAATTCACGTTTCCCCTCTCATGAACCGTGAACGTATTATTAGTCCAAAATTACAGTATGATTTACCACCTAATGCTAATCGCGTAAGTTTAATGGACTTTGATAATAATGAAATAAAAAATCTACTTACTTCCTTTGGTAATGGCTCTGTGCAGCAATCTATTCGAGCTATCTTTAATGGTTTTGGTAAACCTTTATTGGATGAACTTTTATATATTTCCAAATTAAGTGGTGAGGAAATCATAACTGATTTAGATACTTCTCAACTAGATACACTTGCTAAAGCCTTGTACAACCTCAAGGTAAAACTCGAAAATAGCAAAGGTTTGTTTACTTTAGTCAACGATAACAATAAAAAAGCTTACGCAAGTATTTTATTACATAACTATAAGGTATTAAAAGAATACAACACTATTTCTGAAGCCTTAGAGGAATCCATTCATAATACAAAAGCAATTCATACAGCTGATAAAGAGTTAGAAAAAATCTTAACAGCAGCCATCAAAAAGGAAGAAGGTCGCCATCAAAAGATTAAAGATGAATTAGAAGATACTAAGAAAATGGAAACCTATAAATTATATGGTGATCTTCTAATGATAAATGCACACCTTCAAGTGCAATATGAGCCTTCTATTGAATTACAAAATCTGCTCTCTGAAGAAAATGAAATGTTAACGATTCCTTTAAAGCCAAACTTAACGATTGTGGAAAATGCACAATGGTATTATAAGCTTTATACAAAACTAAAAAATCGTATGGTTAGTGGCGAGTTCCAACTCAATGCTAGTACTACAAAACTAGCATACTTACAATCTATTCTGTACAGCATCTCTTTAGCCACAACTCGTGAAAGCTTAGAAGAAATACGCAAAGAATGCATGGATGCAGGTATCATAAAAAAATCAAAAAAACCACTATCTTACAAGCTTGGCAAATCTAACTACATTCACTTAACAATTGATGAAGGTGAAATATTCATCGGTCGTAACAATCAACAAAACGAATATTTAACACACCGATTTGCAAAGCCAACTGACATTTGGTTCCATACACAGGATATCCAAGGTTCGCACCTTATTTTAAGACTCAATGTTGAGCCAGACGATATGATTCTATCTAAAGTAGCTCAATATGCAGCCTACTTCAGTAAAGCTCGTGATACTAGTAAGGTCCCAGTAGATTATACATACATTAAAAATATCAAAAAGCCACCTGGATCTCCTTTGGGATTTGTTATTTTTAATACCCATCAAACTATGATTGTGGAGCCTAAAAAGCCAGAAAACTATAATGAATGATAAAAAGCGAAGGTATCCCTTCGCTTTTATTTTTGGTTTATTATTTCGCTCACATTATTTTTTACATATTTATCTGAAAATTGATATTACTTATCTTAAGTTTTCTATGGAATTTAAAATATAAAAAAAGAGGCTAGATATAATATGATATCTAGCCTTTGTTTAAACTATTGGTTTTCTTCTGTACGTTGTTCAGTTTGTTTCAAACTTTCACGATTTTGACGCAAACTTTCCAATGTTTTTTCCAAGTTGTTTTCAACATATTTAAGAACATCACCAGCATATTGAATAGAACTAGCTTTCAACTCATCAGAGGATTGATTTGCTGCATTAATAATTTGATTCGCTTGTTCTTGAGCTTGTTTTACAAGTTCACTTTCAGCTGTCAATTTAGCAATGTAGTCTTTAGCTTGATCGATCAAAGTTTCAGCCTGACGTTGAGCATCAGCTAACACTTTATCTTTATCTGCTACAATACGACGAGATTCTTCAAGTTCCAAAGGTAAGGATTCCTGAATAGAATCAATAATACGCATAATTTCGTCTTCCTCAACCATACGTTTTGTAGTCATAGGAATACGGCTGCTAGATTCAATAAGAACCTCTAAATCTTCTAATAATTTTTCTGTTTTCATACAATTCACCCCTATTTATTATGGACCGTATTAAAGCGTTCTTCAAGTTTTTCCTTAACATCATCCGGAACAAGACCATCTAGCTTACCACCAAATTTAGCTAGTTCACGAATACCCGTGGAGCTGACAAAAGAGTATTTGTTATTTGTCATAATAAATACTGTTTCAATGTCATCATCCAAATATTTTGCAAATAATGCGCGCTGAAATTCATATTCAAAGTCGCTCAATGCACGTAATCCTCGAATAATAATAGTAGCATTCTTGGATTTAACATACTCATTGAGTAAGCCACCTGTACAATCAATTTCAACATTAGGAATATGTTTGACAGAATTTCGAATCATCTCAACCCGTTCTTCCATAGAAAATAAGGAATTTTTATTCGGATTTGAGCTGACAGCAATGATTAATTTATCAACCAATCGGCTGCCCCGTTCAAAAATATCAACATGTCCATTAGTAACTGGGTCAAAACTACCCGGACATACACCTATACGCACAGGTTTAGCTCCTTTCAGCTGTCTTTACAAAATAGGAAACCAACGTATAACCAAATTTCTGTTCTTTTATACATTCCCATGATTCTGGTAAGGTAAAAACCTCATCCTTATGATGTTCTAATAATAAAACACCTTCAGGTTTTAACAAATCATAGTTCACAACCAAATCTATAGTATCTTGTATAAATCCATTTTCATATGGCGGGTCAGAAAATATATAATCGAACTGTCGCCCTACTATATAATTTTTTAATTGTGAAAGTTTCCTCGGAATAATTTCTAACCGATCATCCACACGACAATGTTTAGCATTCTCTAAAATTAGTTTTCCCGTTTTAAAGTCCACTGCTACTGCATGTGCTGCACCACGACTTAAGGCTTCAATTGCTACTGCACCAGTGCCAGAAAATATATCTAGTATATCAGAACCAAATATACCTCTATTTGCTAATACATTAAATACACTTTCACGAACACGATCAAGTGTAGGTCTAGTATCTAATCCTTTAGGTGCTTTTATAGCATGTCCCTTAGCAGTTCCGCCAATAATTCGCATACAACCCTCACAAGATTATACTCATTAATTATAGTATATAAATAACCAAATTAAAAGTATCTTTTATTTATGATACTTCAATTTTAATATCACGCCCCATCAACTCAGCTAATGCTATGGATGGAGATTTTTTTTCGTATAAAACCTCATATAAAGCCTTCGTTATAGGCATTTCAATTTGATGTTTACAAGCCATTGTATAAATAATTTCTGTTGCGAAAAATCCTTCTACAACCATATTAGTATGATTAACAATAAAATCCATAGTCTTACCCTCGGCTAGTTTTTGACCAGCCGCACGGTTACGACCATGTGGGCTCATACAAGTAGCAATCAAATCCCCCATACCAGCAAGACCAGCATAGGTTTCTTTTTGGGCCCCTAAGGCCACCCCAAAGCGAGTCATCTCATGAAGACCACGTGTTAATAGTAAAGCCTTACAATTATCCCCTAAAGCTAAACCATCTGCAATACCAGCTGCAAGGGCAATGATGTTTTTCGTGGCTCCTGCTAGTTCAACACCAATCATATCAGTATTTGCATAAATTCTAAAATTTTGACTACATAATGCCTTTTGCAATGTTGTAGCTACCTCTAGGCTTTCAGTACTCAGCACAGATGCAGCAGGTAAGTTGCGACCAACCTCTTCTGCATGATTAGGTCCAGACAAAACCGCTAAATTACACCCTATGGTAGCAAGAACCTCTTTCATCACAGTCGTCAAAAGTTTGCCACTGGTTCGTTCTACACCTTTTGAACATAGAATATAGGCTTGATTTTTATGAGCATACGGTTTAATAGCCTCTAAACTGGTACGTACATGTACAGAAGGAGTAACCATTAATACCACTTCGGCATTACTAATACAGGCCTCTAAATCAGAACTATATTGTAATTCTTCTGGAAGTTTTACACCTGGTAAATAGTCTTTATTCTCTAAGTCTTTTGCAAGTTTATCTGCAAATTCTGGACGACGACAATATATAGTTGTAGTATTTCCAGCTAAAACGGATTTAATAGCAAGGGCCGTCCCCCAACTACCAGAGCCGATAACAACAACATTCATTCTTTAATCCTTTTTAATGCGCTCTACTTTTAACTCATTTCCAGCAAGTAGACGCTTAATATTATCCCAGTGACGTACAATGACAAACAAAGCTGCTAATCCGCCAAAGCCAACAAACCAGAAGGATTCTCCAGTGAAATACATCAGTACTGGTACTAATGCAGCGGCAATGATAGAGCCTAAAGATACAAGTTTAGTGAAGTATACGATAACACCCCATACCAAAAAGCAAATCAATGCTACTATTGGTGAAAGAGCAATAAGTACACCTAAACCCGTAGCAACGCCACGACCACCTTTAAAGCCCAGAAAAACAGACCAGTTATGCCCCATCATTCCAAGAATACCACCTAAGATCATAAACATAGGCCCATAGGGTGAGAGTAGCACTACTCCTACTGCCCCTTTTAAAGCATCACATAGAAATACAGGTAAGGCTGCTTTAAGACCTATAACACGATATGTATTAGTAGCGCCAATATTTTTAGAGCCATATTGCCGTACATCTGTATTAAAGAAAAACTTACCTATAATTAATCCACTAGGAATCGAACCGATAAGATATGATAATACAGCATATACAATAATCATAATATCCATTAGTCTTCATCATCCCGTTTCTTGCCACGTAATACTAAACGAATCGGTGTTCCTTCAAAACCAAAGGATTCACGCAATCGATTCTCTAAGAAACGCATATAAGAGAAGTGAATTAGCTCTGGTTCATTTACAAATAAAATGAATGTAGGCGGCTTAACACTAGCTTGCGTCATATAATAGATTTTTGGAATTCTACCATTGCGAGACGGCACAGGATTTACGGTTTGTGCATCTTGTAATAATTGATTTAACGTCCCTGTAGATACACGACGGTATTGTTGTTCAGATACGAACTTCAACATATCAGCTAAACGATGAATACGTTGCTTAGTTAAAGCAGAAGCAAACAGGATAGGTGCAAACTGCAAGAAACCTAATTCATCATAAATATCTTCAGTAAAACGCAATGTTGTTTTGTCATCTTTTTCAACAAGATCCCATTTATTTACAACAATCACTACACCCTTGCCAGCTTCGTAAGCGTAACCTGCAATTTTTTTATCTTGTTCTGTAACACCATCTTGAGCATCTAGTACAAGGACTACAATATCAGCACGATCTACTGATCGCAAAGAACGAACAATACTATATCGTTCAACGGCTTCTTCGATTTTAGACTTACGACGCATACCTGCTGTATCAATAAGTACAAACTTTTGATTCTCATGAGTCCAATACGTATCAATAGAGTCTCGAGTAGTACCTGCTACATCAGATACAATTACACGATCTTGTCCTAACAATGCGTTAGTCAAAGAAGATTTACCCACATTTGGACGACCTATAATAGCAACATGAATAGTATCTTCATCATCTACATTAGTACCTACTGGAGGAAAATGTTTTACAGTATCATCCAATAGATCACCTAAATTCATAAGATTTTTAGCGGAAATACCAATGGGGTCCCCCAAACCAAGATTGTAAAATTCATAAATATTCGGTTCTTGATTTACACTATCAATCTTATTAACTACGAGTACAACAGGTTTTCCACTAGCTCTAAGAATATTTGCGACCTCTTCATCAGCAGGTACAATACCTTGTTTACCATCAACGACAAATAGAATTACATCTGCTTCTTCAATTGCTAATTCCGCTTGTAGTCGCATCATCTTAGGAATAACATGACTATTGTCAGTAATGAACTCGATACCACCAGTATCGATCATTGTAAACTCACGATTTAACCACTCTGCATCGAAGTAAATACGGTCCCTTGTCACACCAGGAATATCTTCAACGATAGAGATACGTTTATTAACAATGGCATTAAAAAGTGTAGATTTACCTACGTTTGGACGGCCTACAACAGCCACTAATGGTTTTGCCATAGTTTCACCTCATTATCTAATCTAATACATTACTATATTTTATCATATACTAAGTAAAGTACGCAAAAAGGCTAACCAAGGAAACCTTGGCTAGCCTTATATTAGACAATGAATTATTCAGCGTCTTCTGCAGTTTCTTTTGATTCCATCAATTCAGTCAAAGCCAAACCCAATTTCTTTTCATCTTTGTTAAGAGAAATGATTTTAACTTCAACTTCTTGACCACGATTCAAGTAATCTTCAACTTTCGCATTACGTTGTTTTGTAATTTGAGAAATGTGAAGTAAACCTTGGATGTCGTCATTAACAGCTACGAATGCACCGTAAGCTACTAAACGAACAACTTTGCCTTTAATAACATCGCCAACATGCAATGTTTCTTCAGCAACGTCCCATGGGCTCTTAGATAAAGCTTTTAAGGACAAGGATAATTTATTGCTTTCAGCGTCGAAAGATTGTAATTTAACTTCGATTTCTTGGCCAACGGAAAGAACATCTTCCACTTTTTTGATTTTTTGCCAAGAAATATCGGAAATGTGAAGTAAACCTTCAATACCGCCGATATCTACGAATGCACCATAAGGCATAATTTTACGAACGATACCTTTATAGTTTTCGCCAACGTTGATATTTTTCAATGCTTCAGCTAATTTAGCTTGACGTTCCACTTCCAATACTGCACGACGAGAAAGAACCAAACGGTTTTTCTTTTCATCGATTTCAAGTACTTTAGCTTCAAATTCTGTACCAACCAAGTTGTCCAAGGATTTCACGAAATGAACATCACCTTGGGACAATGGAATGAAACCACGAAGAGATTTAACTGTTACTACTAAACCTGCTGGGATAGCATCAATACCTTTACATACGATAGCTTCATCTTTTTCTTGTGCTTCGATAACATATTGCCAATCTTCATCTTTAGCCAAGCGAGTCATGGAAAGATAAATAGGATTATCTTCTTTGATGTGATTCATGATAACTGCTTTAATTTCATCACCATTTTTTAACACATCTTTGGCAGATTCTGGTGCTGGATAAGAAATTTCAGTTCTGTTCAAAATGGCTTCAGTTTTGTAGCCAAAAGATACATAAGCTCGTTCATCTTCGACTTGAACTACTGTACCTTCTACAACGTTCCCTTTCTTAAATTCTTCTTGACCTTCGGCTGCTAATAATTCTGCAAAATCTTTCATTGTCTCAATGACCTCCTTAATAATCCAGTCGGGAGTCGATGCTCCTGCTGTTACTCCTACCGTCTGTACTCGGTTAAACCATTCCAGTTGTAATTCAGTAGAAGTTTCAATGTGATACGTTGTACATCCAACGTCACGACAAACCTCTGCCAATCGGTTTGTGTTGCCGCTGTTCTTACCGCCTATCACTATCATAAGATCTACATTACGTGCTAAATCAACGGCAGAATTCTGTCGTTCTTGCGTTGCATTGCATATCGTTTTGAAAACCTTAAGATTCTTAGATTTTTTCTCTAATATGTCTATTATACTGTTAAATTTGAATTGTGAAAAGGTTGTTTGTACAACAACGCCCATTTTTTCCACAACTTGTAGTTTTTGGGCGGATTCTTCATCTTCGATGATTATTCCTTCGTTATTTGCCCATAAATTAATGCTTTTGACCTCAGGATGGTTTTTTTCTCCCAAAATCACCAAAGTCATACCATCATCTATAACAGACTTTGCATCTTGCTGTGCTTTTTTTACATGTGGACATGTGGCATCCACAACATGTAATCCTTTTTCTTCTGCCTCTTCATAAATAGCAGGGCCTACACCATGAGAGCGAATAATCATTGTGCCTTCAGCGATATCAGACACTTCTTGAACAGGGCTTACCCCTTTATCTTCAAGACGACCTACAACTTGAGGATTGTGAATAATAGGTCCTAATGTATAGCTTTTACCATCGCTATTTGCAGCTTCATTTGCCATTTCGACAGCCCGTTTTACACCATAGCAAAAACCATGGTTTTCAGCCAAAATTATTTCCATAAAGTCTCCTCTATACAATTATTATGATAAGAATCTATCATTCGTTGGATTTCACTTTTAACACTATCATTTACTTTTTGAATTGCTTCTGGAGTTGCTTTAGCTTTTTCAACTGGGATTGGTTTACCAATAATACAAGCCACTTTATTACGTTCCATATTGTGAGAGCCAATGATAGCAACAGGCACTATGCTAACACCTGTTCTAAGAGCAATTGATGCTGCACCATCATGGAATTTACCAAGTTTACCACTTTTTTGACGGTTTCCTTCTGCAAATATGCCTAAAACCTTATTGTCTTTAAGTAGTCCCATGGCATGACGAATAGCAACTTTATCAATAGCACCGCGATTTAACGGAAATGCACCAAGCCATGTACAAAAAAAACGTGAAATGGGATTCACAAATAATTCTTGTTTAGCCATAAAGTGTACATGTCTAGGCAAAGCATAGCCACAGATAGGGGGATCGTTATTACTTAAATGATTAGGCACAACGATAACAGGCCCTTCCATTGGAAAATTATCGCGACCATATACTTTCAACCCATACCCTACCTTATAGCGAAGCCAAAAAGCGGTACGCCATAACCAGGTAGAAAATTTATTCATGATTGATTGTCTCCTGTACTAAATTCAATATATATGCCACAGTTTCATCGAAATTCATATTACTAGAGTCTACAACTACTGCATCTTCAACGCATACAAGTGGAGACTCTTCACGATTTTTATCCATTTCATCACGACTAACAACATTCTTTTTAATTTCGTCTAGTGTTTGCTCGTTTGATGTACCTTGTACTTCTAACCATCTACGTTTTGCACGCGCATCTACAGAAGCGGTTAAATAAATTTTTAGCTCTGCATTAGGTAATACGACAGAACCGATATCACGTCCATCTAATATAACTCCCCCAACGGCGGCCATCTCTTGTTGGCGTTCTACCAAATATTGTCGAACCCCTTTATAAGAAGCTATAGTCGATACATTATCATTAATTTGCTGCTGGCGAATTAATGATGTAACATCTTTTCCTTTAATATAGACCTTGCATGCTGTTGCAGTAGGCTCTAAAGTCAAATTTAAAGAAGGTAATAAAGCTTCTACAGCAGCTTGATCCTTAACATCAATTTGACTATCAAGAACTGCCCATGTAACACCGCGATACATGGAACCTGTATCGATATATAAATACTCTAACTCATTGGCCACTACTTTAGAAATGCTACTTTTACCAGCCCCAGCAGGACCATCAATAGCAATGGCAATTTTTTTAGTGTTCATAATAACCTCTATTCTTCATCACCGTGTACGGCATGCATGGCCGCCACATAGCCTGTGGAAAAGGCAGCTTGTAAATTATAGCCTCCTGTAAAAGCATCTATGTCTAGTACTTCACCAGCACCATATAAACCACTAATCAATTTAGACTCCATAGTTTTAGGATTAAATTCTTTTAATGAAATACCACCTGCTGTAACAATAGCTTCCGCTACAGGTCGTAATTCTTTAACAGTTACTGTCATATGTTGCAATACATGGCATAAGCGCAAACGCTCTTCCTTTGTAATTTGATTAATTGGTTTAGCCGGATTTAACTCAGCAAGCTTTATAACAATGGGAATAAGATTTACAGGTAGTAAATCCTTCATCCCATTAGACAATTGTTTTTTAGAATATAAATCAAAATCCTTTTGCAAGCGCTTATCCAATACTTCTGCAGTTAAAGCAGGTTTAAGATTAATTTCAATGGTAATTTGAGGATTTTTCTTACGAAGCAACTTACCTACCGTGTGACTTAATGATAAAATTGTAGGCCCCGTAAGACCAAAATGAGTAAACATCATTTCCCCAAATTGTTTTGCTTGTACCTTACTTTTAGAAATTACGGAAACCTCAACATTACGAAGACTAAGCCCCATAATTTCCTTTACCCACGTTTCGTTTGTAACGATAGGAACCAAGGATGGACGAATATCAGTAATAGTATGTCCCACTTTTTCGGCTAAAACGTAACCATCACCAGTAGAGCCTGTCAATGGATAAGATGCACCACCAGTACAAATAATAGCAGCATCACAAGCATATTGTTCCTTATCCGTTGTAACACCAACTACACGATTTTCCTGTACAGTAATCGATGTAACAGGTTCATTTAAATGAACTTGAACATTATACTTTTTTAGGATTTTCATAAAGATATTGCGAACTTCTAATGCAGAATCGGATTCAGGAAACACTCGTCCCCCACGTTCTACTTTAGTTTTTAACCCCCAACTATGCAAAAGGTCCAGAAGATCTTCATTACTAAAGCGTTCATAGGCACCGTACAAGAACTTACCATTACCAGGCGTATTTTTTATAAATTCGGTCATATCTGCACTATTCGTAATATTACAGCGACCTTTACCGGTAATGCCCATTTTCTTGCCAACCATATTCATTTTTTCCAATAAGATGACGCGTGCTCCTTCACGGCCTGCTATAACAGCTGCCATTAGACCTGCCGCACCACCGCCAATGACTATGATTTGCTTCATGCCTTATCTGTCCCCAATGCTTTTAGCGCTTTTACTTCACGAATTGTTAGTTGACGAGAAGCGCCTCGTTTCACACCACCTAAAGTAAGACCAGCATACGCAATACGTTTTAAATTATGAATACGATAGCCAAAGTGTTCAAACATACGACGAACTTGACGATTACGACCTTCATGAATTGTAATTTCTACTTCATGTACACCATTATGATCATCAAAACCTAAATCTACAATTGTTGCAGGTGCAGTTATACCATCTTCAAGCTCTACACCATTTGCAATAATTTGTAAATCATCATCGCGAACACGACCTTTGATACGAACTTCATAAGTCTTTTCAATGCCTTTAGATGGATGTGTTAGATTTTGTGCCAACTCTCCATCATTCGTAAGCAGTAACAAACCTTCTGTATATAAATCGAGACGACCAATAGGGTAAATTCTTTTCGTTTCATTTTTTATATAATCTAAAACTGTTTCTCGACCTTGAGGGTCAGACACAGATGTAATGACACCCTTTGGTTTATTTAACAAATAATATACTGGTTTCTCTTGAGCCAATAATTGGCCATTAACCTTAACCTTATCTTTTTGTGGATTAATTTTGACCCCTAATTCGGTTACCTTGCGACCATTGACCTGTACTTTACCTTCTGTAATTAGTTCTTCTGCCTTACGCCGTGATGCAATACCACAACTGGCAATATATTTTTGTAATCGTTCCATGCTATCCTTCTGTTTCCGAAACTTCTTGATGTAAGGCTTCTATCGATTCTACACCAGCACTTCTCAAAAATTCATCAGTCGTGCCATATAGAATCGGTCTACCTACAGTATCCTTATGACCTAATTCAGCTATAAGAGATCGAGTTAATAATTGTTTTATAATTTTATCGCTATTTACACCGCGCACCTCTTCGATTTCAGCCTTTGTAATAGGCTGCTTATAGGCGATAACAGCTAATGTTTCCATAGCCGCATTAGATAATTTATCTTCTCTTTTACGAATATGCCCAACATAATCAGCACATTCAACAGCGCTTACTAATTCAACACCAGCTCCAGATATACGTATTCGAATACCTCGATTCTGTTCTTCTAGTTCTCGTTGTAATTCTTCTATATATTTTTGTGTCGCCTCTGTGGAAAGCCCAAACACTTCTGCTAACATATCTATCGATATAGGCTTTGCCGATGAAAACAAAACGGCTTCTAAATGCATCGTTGGTAAGCTCATATGGCCCCCTTTCTACACGGCCCTCTCTAAGGTAGCAGTGAATATAATATCATCATCTTCATAGCGCATTTCCATAACTTGTTGTTTTAATAATTCTAAAACAGCCATAAAGATAGTTACCATACCACTTTTCGTTTCAATTGCTACTAATAACTCCCTAAAATATAGACATTCGCCACGATGTATACGACTAGACAAGGATATAATCATGTCCTCTAAACTATACGTATCCTTTTCAACCTTTACCTCACGAATTGTCTCTTCTTCTGGTAACTCTTTAGCCCGTTTTATAGTTTGATAAAAAATTTGATATAACTGTGAAAGTTCCAAATTATATACACTATCTAATCCAAGCACACTCGTTTCTTCAGGACGACTAAATATATTCGCAGATACAGCGGTACGCTCCATTAATAGAGATGTAATATCCTTAATTTTCTTAAATTCTACTAATTTTGCTACCAACTCGTCACGTGGATCCTCTGCTTCATCAGGCTCAGGTTCAGCCTTAGGTAATAACATGCGTGATTTAATCTGTAATAAGGTAGATGCCATAACAAGAAATTCACTACTATAATGAATATCAAAATGGTTCCAATTGTCTAGATATGCCAAGTATTGACTCGTTATTTCAACGATAGGAATATCGGTAATTTCTATTTTATGTTTTTCAATGAGATGCAAGAGCAGATCAAGGGGACCTTCAAAAACGTCCAACTTGTAGTTATAATCTCCCATAAAACCCAATCCTCAGAAAAAATGTTTTTAACTATATAATTATAAAGCATTTATAGTAGTACTTTCAAATAATTGTTTTTTTTACACTCATCTGCTATCTTTATTATTGTAATTATTTTATATTAAAAAAAGATACGTTATTGTGTATTCCTTTTAGAGAGGATTTATTATGTCATCGAGTGTGAGACAAATTGGGCGAAATCCAATTTTTCGCTTTGGTATTATAGGTATTGTTTTATATATCATCTTATTTTTAATTTATGAGCCCATAACCTTAGGGCTTGATGTAGAGGATATTACGATTTTAGCTGTACCAACAATTGTAGGTACCTTTTTATTTCAATATTTTATGGGGTGTACCGTTTTCCACAGGCCTTTTTTAGGGTATGGCCTAGTCGGAATCTTATGGGCACTTACCTTTCCTCTTTTATTCCATTGGTCCTATGTGAAGCCATTATACTTCTATGAATTTGCTAATGATTTTTTATTTGGCTTATTAATTTTCATGGGATTATCAGGCATTCAGTTTTTACTGAACCAAACAAATCGCTTCCATAAAACAACATCCTTAATCATGGCTATCATTTCCATGATCTTGAGCTTAATACCATTCTTACAAATTGGCTATTACATGACTACTTGGCATTGCTTAACGCCAGCCAGTCTGCTAGCCGTATATATGACCAATCCAGAAGAAGCATTTGGTTTTTTAAAGAATGCAGCTGGAATACCTGGTCTTATAGCAATAAGTATTGGTCTTATCTTATGGACTTATTTATTGTACTGGTCTAACTTAGGGATGAAAGCAGTAGTAAACTTAAATACTACACGCCCTATGCGCTCAGCTATGCTTATCGCATCCCTTGTAGCTTTTTTAGTATATGTACCATTCTTCTTGTTCCCACAAACCTGTATTGTGGCGAACTGGATTGCTGCAGGCGATTATGTAAAACAAATGCAACAATATAATGATAATCACCACTTAGTATTTGATTCCTTTAATTTAGACACAAAGGAAACAGCGGTGAACAAAACACCTGGTACTATTATTCTAGTCATTGGAGAATCTAGTTCTCGAGATTATATGAAAGTATATAATCCAAACTTCCCATATGACGATACTCCATGGCAAGGCAATATGCGTTCGGACAATAAAGACTTTGTCTTCTTTGATAATGCCTATTCATCGTACGTACAAACAGTACCAACCTTGGAGCGTGCACTATCTGAACGAAATCAATATGATGATAAACCATTTCTTGATTCAGCCAATATCTTAGATATTGCTAAAAAAGCGGGATACACGACTTCTTGGTTTAGCAATCAAGGTGTATTCGGTGAATATGATACAGCTATTTCATTAATGGCTAAAACTGCAGACACAACAAAATGGGCCCATGAATCTTATGCATTCTCAGATCGATATGATGAAGCTCTATTGCCATTATTAGAAACTGTAGATCCTACCAAAAACAACTTTATCGTTATACATATTATGGGTAGTCATATTTATTACAATGACCGTTACCCTCATGAATTTAGCAAGTGGAAACAAGGTCCGTATCCTGATGGTCAAGAAGCATATGCTAACAGCCAATTATACACAGACTGGTTATTACAACAAATTTACAATTATGGCAAAGACAAATTAAACTTACAAGCCATGGTGTATTTCTCCGATCACGGTGAAAGTTTAGACAAATCGCATAACCCTGATACATTTGATTTTGTTATGACACATATTCCATTCTGGGTATACCTATCTCCACAATATCGCTCAACCTATCCACAGACTGCTGAGGTACTTGCAAAACACGAGCATCAATTCTTTACTAATGATTTGCTATACGATACATTAGTTGGTCTCATGCATGCTCCAAGTCAACGATATGATGCAACACGAGATTTTAGTAATGCTCAATATCGATTTAATCTACATAACTTAACTACATTACTTGGTGAACAACCATTAGCAAATGATCCTGTTAATGCAAACAAGTAGTCTTTAATTAATATTGTAGCCATTATTTTTCTATTATATTGAGTTATTTTACCAGTAAAATAACTTGATATAATCAAAAAGAGATGAGTTAAACTCATCTCTTTTTTTCTGCAAGTAAAAGCTCTATATCATTTTCAGTATAAATTGTTATATTCTTTTCAAGTAGAGCCTCTACAGTACATCCATGGCCATTTTTCATTGTTCTAGTAAAAGTTCCATCATAAATGCGCTTATATCCACAGCTAGGACTTTTCGCCTTCATCAAAGCTTGCTTGCAACCATATTTTAGTGCAATATCAACTGTTAATTGAGCACCTCTTACAAACTCATCGGTAACATCAGCTCCATTAACAGTACATATACGTTCACCCTGCCGCTCCGCAGGATCACGAGGCGTACTAAGTCCCCCTAACACTTCCGGACATACAGGTACTAATTCATAATATTCCTTTAAAGCCTCTATCGTTTCTATATAATTGTCTTTGCCATCATATCGACAAGGTACACCAAATAGGCATTCACTAATTAATAACTTAGGTTTCTTATTCATAGATTTATCTATCTCTTATATATTCATACGTAACTTATAGTAATAATTTTCACAAATCGTTTTAATTGTATATAAGAAAAAAAGACTAACCCAAAGTTAGTCTTAATTGGTGCCGAGGACCGGAATCGAACCGGTACGGTTGTTTCCAACCGACGGATTTTAAGTCCGTTGCGTCTGCCTGTTCCGCCACCCCGGCATGGGTAACGATTGTGGAGGCGGCACCCAGAATCGAACTGGGGAATAAAGGTTTTGCAGACCTCTGCCTTACCGCTTGGCTATGCCGCCATATAAAATTGGAGCGGGAAACGAGATTCGAACTCGCGACCCCCGCCTTGGCAAGGCGGTGCTCTACCGCTGAGCTATTCCCGCATATAAATGGTGCCTCAGGACAGAATCGAACTGTCGACACACGGATTTTCAGTCCGTTGCTCTACCAACTGAGCTACCGAGGCATAAATGGCGACCCCGATCAGATTTGAACTGACGATCTTCGCCGTGACAGGGCGACATGTTAACCGCTACACCACGGGGCCGTAACCAAAGTACTTGCTTAGTATATCGGTTATCAGGACTTTTGTCAACACTATACTACAATATTTTTAATAAATTCTTCCTCATTTTTTAATATGGTAGATTCCCTATGTCCTGGCTCAACAATCAAATCCTTGGACAAGGTTAAAAGATATTTCAAACTCTTAATCAAATCAGCTGGATCACTTTTATAATTATCTGTATTTCCCACATTTTGCTTAAATAAGGTATCACCAGTAAATAGATAACCTTCAATTTCTAAACAAACCGATCCCGCACTATGCCCAGGTGTATGATGAACTACTATATCAAAAGGATCTAAATTTAATTGCCCCTCTACTAAATCATTACAATGTGTATACATTTTTTTCTTATATACACTTGGTCTCCGTCGAATTAACTGTAACAACTCTTGATCTAAAGGATGTAAATAAGCGGGAATATTATAATGTGTACACACTTCATCCAAGGCTGACACATGATCACAATGACCATGTGTCAATAAAACTGCTATGGGCTCAGAATCTGCAACCATATCAATAATGTGGTTACAATGAAAGCCCGGATCAATGATTATAGATTTTCCCTCTTTGATAAGCACATAACAATTTGCTTTATAAAGCCCTAGAGGACGTTTTATAACTTCCATATAGTTCCCGCCCTTCTATAGAATACGATATCGTTTAGGAACCTCTTTTTTAATAAAATACCCTTCCCAAAACTGAGGGTGAAGCATAACTAAAATCGTAAATAACTCCAAACGACCTAGTAACATGTCTACAATAGCAATACATTTAGCAGTATTTGGCATAACACTAAAGGAGTCAGTAGGACCAAAGCCACCAAACCCTAGTCCTACATTGCTAAGAAAGGCCGTAACCACTTGCATAGAATCATATGTATTAAGACCAGTACAAGTCATTAGAAAAACAGATACCACATAAATCATTAAATATAAAAATAAAAATTGATGTGTCATCTGGATCCATTTAGTAGGCATCGGTTTGCCATTAATACGTACTACTTGAACCATATCAGGATGAATTGATTTTCGCAGATAAATTATAGAACTCTTAATCAAAATAATAAGTCGTATAATTTTTACACCGCCCGTTGTAGAACCACTACAACCACCAAAAAATGTACAAATAAATAACATCATCTGTGCTGCAGCAGGCCACAAATCATAATCACTAATAGCAAAACCACTACCAGTTTGAAGAGATACCAAATTAAAGGCAGCATTTCTAACAATCTCTAAAGGACTAGAATAGATAGATTGTAATGCTAGAGATATTGATACAATGGCAATACCAATAAACACTACAAGCCAGTACATACGTGTTTCAAAATCATTAATTAAAACGCGAATTCCTTTTTGAATTGCATTGTAATACACAGAGAAATTGCCACCAGCAAGAAACATAAAGAATATAAATACGAAACAAATATAATTACTTTGTTCATAAATAAAAGCCCCTGCTGATGTCGGTGCAAATCCACCCGTGGCAATAATAGAAAAGGCATAGTTTAACGCATCAAAAGGTTCAATGCCGCCAGCCCACAGCATAAGAAAGCAAAGAGCAGTAAAGGCAATATACAACTGCCAAAGCTTGGTGGCCATTGATTGAATACGAGGCATTACAACACCGGGCTTTGGTACAGATGCCTCTGCATTAAAGAAATGTGCTGCATCGGCGCCTAAATTCTTTAAAAATGATAGGATAAGAACGATAATCCCCATCCCGCCAACCCAGTGCATAAGGCCACGCCATAATACAAATGTGTGTGGTAACTCATCAACACTATAAATAATAGTTGCACCAGTTGCAGTAATACCCGAAGTGGCTTCAAATAGAGCATCAAAAACATTCGTCAATATGCCACTCCCCAAAAAAGGTAAAGCCCCCAAAATAACCGTGAATATCCAAGTAGAGGATACAACTAAGAACCCATCACGTATACTAAAGCTTTGACTTTCACAACCGTAATAAGATAAAAGAGTCCCCAAAACTAAAGAAAGGCTTGTAGTTATAAGGAATGACCAATATGCAGTTTCAAATACAACACTGTATATAAAAGGGATTAAAGTAAAAACCCCAAATATATAGAGTAGTCGACCCACTAAGGACATAACGATTTGAATTCGCATAGCCCCTCCTTACTAAGTAAGATATTTAAGCAATTTGCTTACCGATTCAGGTAATGTAAAGAGAACAATATGATCACCATCTAAAATTTGAGTATTACCACGCGGTACGATAGCTTCATTTTCCCGTAAAATTACACCTACCAAGGCCTTCCCAGGTAAACGAATATCTTTTAATTGTTTACCTGCTACAGGTGATTCATTGGTAATTTCAATCTCGATAGATTCGGCTTTACCACCTTCAAAGGTGGAAATAGATACAACCCCTTCTCCACTTCGTACAAAGCGCAAAATTTGACTTGCTGTTAATAAACGTGGAGAAAATACAACGTCAATACCTACTTGCTCCATCAGCATAATATATTCTGGCCGTCCCACGCGAACAACAGTTTTTGGGATGCCCATATGCTTACCGACAAGTGCTACTAGTAAATTAAGTTTATCATCATCAGTTAGAGCAATAATTACATCGCTATCAGCAATTTCCTCAGCTTCGAGCAAATCAAAGTCAGTGCCATCTCCATTGATAACCATGGCTTTATCCACTTGATTTGCCAGGTTCTCACAACGGTCAAAGTCTTTTTCAATAACCTTCACAGAAAAACCAGCTTTTTCTAGTAATACAGTTAAGTTCCGACCTAAGAGACCTGCCCCAATAATGACAGCCCGTTTATAGAATGTATTATAATTATGAAACCAAAGGTTCTCCACTTCAGAAACGGACTCTTTCAAACCTAGGAAAAATACACTATCATCAGCCTGTAGGCGACTTTCACCATGTGGAATAATCATTTCACCATAGCGTAAAATACCAACTAACAGAACACCTTCAGGAAAACGAATTTCTTTTAATGGCTGTCCTAATAGAGGAAATTCATTATTCAATTTGAATTCCATAAGGCGTACAGCACCCTGTCCGAACTCCTCAACATCTATAGCTGATGGTGTTTCTAAAATTCGTAATAACTCTTGAGCTGTAACCATTTCAGGATTGATGAAGAGATCAACACCTAATTGAGCTCGTATCTCCTCATCCATATGTTCCGCCACACTATTATCGCGAACGCGTGCAATAGTCGTAGGAACACCTTTTATTTTAGCTACCGAACAGGATAGCATATTAACCTCATCTGAATCAGTAACAGCAATAAACATACCAACATCAGACATATCGATTTCATTCAATAATTGAACATCACTGCCATTCCCTAGAACTAGACTAACATCTAACGTATTTTCAAGATTATGAATGCGTTCTGGAGAACGGTCGATGACATATACATCATGATCATCTTGAATAAGTCGTTGTGCTAATGAATAACCAACCTTACCAGCACCTACAATGACTATTTTCATTGACTTTATTCCTCATCTTGGGACTCATTATTAACAGGCGGTGTCCACTGCCGACCTATGTCGGTAAGTAATGTCCACCCCTCCTCTTGAACAATCTTTTTCTCTTTCATTAAATGCCCCAAAGCACGTTTGAAAGCAGCTTTGCTAATGTTAAATTTATCTTTAATCAACATAGCAGAAGATTCATCACTATAAGGCATCTTACCACCACGATTTAACAGGTACCCCATGATAATATCTCCATCTGAAACAAGAGCCTTTTCCTTTGTAGGACGCATAGAGACATTAACGCGACCATCATCACGTTTGAAAGTAATACGGCCTTCAATCATTTCCCCTACTTTTAACTTTCTCGTCATTTCGGAACGATGCAAAAAGGCAATCCAACGCTCAGGGGTAATAAAAAAAGCCCCCTCACTAGTTAAATTATAGATTGCCCCCTTTACAAGTTGTCCTACCATAGCTTCTGTTGCAGCTTTAGAAGCACGACGCATTTCATCATCTACATTCATGGATACCGCCAAACGACCGGATTTATCAGTATATAGACGAACCCATACTTTTTCACCTACCTGAGGTCTACCACGCATCTCCGCATGAGGCATAAAGATACCACGTTCTGTACCTACCTCAACGAAACAACCAAAATTTGTAGTATTGATAACCTCAACATAACCAATTTGGCCAACCTTCATGGCGGGTAGACGCATAGAGGCAGTTAAACGACCTTTTGGATCTCGATATAAAAAAACCTCGACTTCATCTCCGATAGCCACAGGAGCAATTTGTTGATCTTTATGAAGCAATATATCATCATTAGTATTGCCAGTTTGACCATCTAAAAAAGCACCTTGATCACTAGTACGCAACACTTTTAATGTGGCAATTGTATTTTCCAACAATTCTGTAGCCATATTATACTCCTTCAAATGGAACTCGACCAGCATCATTCCACAATTCTTCTAGACTGTAGAATTCACGCAATTCATCACCACCAAAGACATGACAAATTATATCGCCAAAATCCAATAAGATCCATTCACCTTCACGATAACCTTCTCTATGCTGTACTGTTATACCTAATTCGGCTGCTTTATCTTCCATTTCATCAGCAATACTTTGAGATTGTTTACTATTATTTGCGCTAACAATTAAGAAATAGTCGCCTAACATAGAAATTCCTTCTAAATCAAGAATTTCAATATCTCTCCCCTTTTTATCAAATGCAGCTTGTGCAAGCTCTAATACGATTTGTTTAATATCTTCTTTCTTTTTCATTATTTAGCCTCTTATCTTATCGCTTACTACCGCTCTCCTCACCAGGTTCTGTTGGCTTTGTAATAGTGCCACCATTATGTTCTGATTCAGGTGCAACCTTCGACGTACTATTAGTTGGTGCAGATATAAATTGTGTCATTTCATTAGCTGGCAAATTCCCCATTGTTATTCCTACTAAACGTTGAGCTTCCGTAGGGTTTACCTTCCAATAAGTCGTTTCACCTATAAGCTCTTTTTCTCCAGGAAGAATATAGAAGTGAATTTCTTCCTTATTAATTTTGCTCGCATTGTATACCAACTTAATAGCATCTAAAGTAGAAATATTACTATCATAATGATCCCAAATACGCCAAATATGCCATGCATTTGTTAAGAAAAATGCATTATGTTCTTGTTCCACCCACAATTTTAGGAATCTTTCTTGTCGTTGCACACGAGTAAAGGTATCGTGTTTAGGATCTGAATATCGTAAATACGCTAAGGCATTATTACTATCTAAAGTTTGGTAACCACGTCGCAAATCAATATCTATATTGCCTTCTGCATCAATATGTTCCATCGGTTGTTCTACATAAATTTGCTGATTTCCTAACACATCATTAGTTTTCTTGAAGGCAGTTTGATTAACTACTACATAGTACGGGATTGAAATATGGAACATATCCTCAATTACAGCTTTAGTAAGTTCAATGCCTCCTTTTTCATAAATACTATTTAACATAGTCGCATCGGTTTGATCACGATTATCGATTTTACTATTACTTGGAATGCCGATAACGTCCATCGTTTTTTGATCAAGGTTTACAGATAATAAGAATAGACTATCACCTTGACTAGGATTATTGTCATCAGTGCCGATAACCAAAATATATAAAGGTTTATCTAAGCCTTTTTGCTCTACTGATACAGTATTTGCGTCCTGTTTATTTCCACTATCTGTCACGGCTTCAGTAGCTTCAGTAGTTCCTACAATTGCTCTATATGCATAAGATACACCACTATATATGCCATACCCTATCCCACCGAGCAAAGTGAAAACCACAACAATAGCCAAAATAACTCTAGGCCACTTCACAGATGACTTTTGTTGACGTCTTTTTCTACGTCGGCGAGCTCTTGCACGTTCACGTTCGTCCATATAAAAACTCCATTATTTACAAGATTTTAATACATCATTACGACCAAGAATGGTCAAAGGATAAATTGAAAGATGTTGCTCAATAAGGTGGTTAATAGTATTGTCAAAACCAAGTAATACAGCCTTATTTAGATCTTTTTTAGCCACATTTCGAAGTTCATCAACACCTGGAAAATCACGATTGGGTTCAATATAATCTGCTAAGAATATAACTTTATCTAATTTAGACATTCCCACCTTACCAGTTGTATGAACACGAATAGCTTCTAAAATCTCTGAATCGGTTATAGAGAACTCAAGTTTAGCTCGAATCATACCTGCTAATCCATGTAAAAGATTACCATTGGCTAATAATTCTTCATCAGCTTTGTAATTATTCTCCTTCACCAAATCTTGCATCTCTTTCAAAGGCATTTCTTTAGCACAATCATGTAGCAATGCCGCTAATCGTGCTTTTTCTACATCAACATTATAAAGTTTAGCCAACTGAGTTGCGGATTCAACAACACCTAGAGTATGCTTAAAACGTTTTTTCCCCATCCATTGGCTTACCCTATGTTGTATTTCATCAAACGATAACATCATTTATTCCTTCCCATATATATGGTTTTCTTCTATATAATCCACTACACATTTAGGCAACATATAACGAACGGTCTTTCCAGACCGTAAGCGCTCTCGTAAATACGTAGCAGACAATTTCATTTCAGGCACTTCCATAACATGTATTTTTTCACGTGCTTTAGATCCTAACTCATCCAAAGTAGAATCAATAGCACTTGATCCATCTGGCCTAGTAGCTCCAATAAAATGAACCTCATCTATAAGTTCATCTATAAATTTCCAAGTCGGTAATGCACGAATAGTATCAGTCCCTGCAATAAAGTAAAATTCAACAGTAGGACCATATAGTTTTTTAAAATATTGAATCGTATCAACGGTATACGAAGGGCCTTCTCGGCGCATCTCTACATCAGAAATTTCAAAATTTGGATTATCCGAAACTGCGGCCGCCGTCATAGCATAGCGATGATGACTATCAATCACATCATGTTGCTTATGTGGTGGAATACGAGCAGGTACAAAGATAACCTTTTCTAAATTAAAGCTTTCACAAGCCACCTCTGCAATCATTAGATGACCTAAATGAATGGGATTAAATGTTCCACCAATTATACCTATACGACGTTTATCTACCATAATGTGGTCACTCCCTTAATGACAATGACACAAATAATGATGAATATGAGCAATGCTTTTATATAGGATATCCATTCATATCGTCCCTTTGGTGTTTGAATGTATCTATAGTATGCCCTTAAAAAATAATATAATTTCTTCACGTCCGTACTTGGCCTTCTCCAAATACAAAATATTTATAAGATGTCAGAGCTTGTAACCCCATAGGACCTCGAGCATGGAGTTTTTGTGTACTAATGCCAATCTCAGCACCAAAGCCAAACTCAAAGCCATCTGTAAAACGTGTAGATGCATTATGATACACAGTAGAGCAATCTACTAAATTCATAAACACATTAGCACGCATAGGTTCATCTGTGATAATAGCCTCAGAGTGATGTGTAGTATACCGATTCACATGATCAATAGCTTCTTCAAGATTTTCAACGATACGCACATTTAAGTCCATATCATTGTATTCTGTGCTGAAAGACTCTTCTGTTAGAGGAATTGTATTCTCCATATATTGAGCTACAGCCTCATCACCATGAATACGAACACCATATTCTAGTAGTGCTATATTAAGGCGTGGTAAAAACTCTCTAGCCACAGCTTGATGAACTAGTAAGGTTTCCATAGAGTTACATACAGATGGACGTTGGACTTTAGCATTGACTGCAATTTCTAAAGCCATCTCTAAATCAGCAAATTCATCAACAAAGGTATGACATACACCGCTGCCAGTTTCAATAACAGGGATACTACTATCTTCTACAACACGACGAATAAGTCCAGCACCCCCACGTGGAATGATTACATCAATATATTCCCGTTGTTGTAAAAGTACTCCAACCAGATCTCGATCAAGCACCTCAACGAGTTGAATAGAGTCACCATTAATACCTAACGACTCTAAGGTATTCCGCATGATAGACACGATGATTTGATTCGTGTGAAATGCCTCCTTACCACCTCGTAAAATTGTAGCATTTGCTGTCTTTAAACAAAGAACACCTGCATCTATGGTTACATTAGGACGGGCTTCAAAGATAATACCAATTACACCAAAAGGTACGGATCGCTTTTCAATAATCAAACCATTAGGACGAGTGATTGTTTCTATAATGGAACCTACAGGACTTTCAAGAGCAGCCACTTGACGCACCCCTTCTGCCATTAAAGCAATGCGACTAGGTGTCAAAGTCAATCGATCTATCATAGTTCGAGGTAAATTATAGTCAACAGATTTTTCTAGGTCTAACTCATTATCCGCCATAATTTCATCTGTTTGTGCTTCTACAGCATCAGCAATTGCTAACAATGCAGAATCTAAAGTTTCTTGGTCGAGTTGGGCTAATTCAAAAGATGCCGTTTTAGCTCTCTGGCCCATATCTTTACAAATTTTTTCATACTGGTTCATAGGATTTCCTCAGTGTAATAAAACTAGATTATTACGATGTACAGCCTCATCATAGGTCGTATTAATACCCAGAATCTCGGCTATATCATTTGTATTGTGACCTTTAATCGCCTTCATATCATCAATACTATAATTAATAAGTCCACGACCAATTTCCTTATGATCATGATAAATGGAAATTGTATCACCAGGTCCAAAAGTCCCCTCTACTTCAATAATACCAGCGGGCAGAATGCTAGCACCCTTATCTAAAACAGCGCGAGCACACCCGTCATCAATCGTAATGGAGCCTTTTAATCGTTTACCAAAAGCTAACCAATGATGTTTACCAGATAAACTTGCATCATGGGCTTCAAAGAGTGTCCCAATTTGTTCACCCTTACATACACGACGAACAGAATCCTCTACTTCACCTGAGGTAATAACCATTGGTACACCAGAATTTGTTGCCATATGAGCAGCTTTAATTTTTGTATACATACCACCCGTTCCCATATTAGAACCAGCACCACCTGCAATAGCATAGGTTTCATCGTTAATTTCAGAAACAGTTTCTATCAAAGTAGCATCTGGATTAGTGGCTGGGTTAGCTGTATATAAGCCTTCAATATCAGACAAAATGATAAGTAAATCTGCATCTACAATACCTGCAACAGTAGCAGATAATGTATCGTTATCACCGATTTTAAATTCTTCGATAGCAACCACGTCATTTTCATTAATAATAGGAATAACGTTAAGTTGCAATAAAGTATGTAATGTATTACGCAAGTTAAGATAACTATGTCGTCCAGTACTATCCTCTTTCGTTAAAAGAATTTGCCCTACGGTTCGACCATATTCTCGAAACATGCGCTCGTACATATGAATGAGAATACCTTGACCTACTGCAGCAGCTGCTTGTTTTAATACGAGATCTCTAGGCTTTTCTTTAAAGCCTAAAGGGGCAAGACCTGCACCAGTAGCACCAGAGGAAACAAGAATAATCTCTTTACCTTGGTTAGCCAAATCTGATAATTGGCGCACTAATCTTTCAATACGCTCCAAATTTAAATGTCCGTTAGTGTAACAAAGCGTACTGCTACCAACTTTGACTACAATTCGTTTTGCATTAACGATGGCGCTGCGCATAGACTAACCTCCTAAGGTTGAAATTCTTAACTACGATGTATACAAATTTTTATGATCTACTAGATATAAAATTATTTTGGCAAAATGATTTTAGGTTCTTTTTTAGCTTTATATAAAACACCATTAAAACCAATCACTTGAACTAGTTCAGCGCCAAGCATATCTGCTAAGTCTTGAAAAATTGTCTTATCTTCAGGACTATTATTATGTAATTTAACCTTAATAAGCTCACGTGCTGTAATCGCTGCACGAGCACTATCTATAACGCTATCCTCTAAACCATTTTTACCAATTTGGACAACCGGTGGTATTGTAGCCGCCAATGAACGTAAATACCGTTTTTGTTTTCCTGTCATTATTACTCCTACTCTTGGAAAGTAAAGCGCTGATCGCCGATTACAACTTCATCACCGTCTTTACAGCCTTTTTCCTTCAATTTTGCATCAAGCTCCATAAAGCGCCAAATGCGTTGGAATCTACGAAGAGATTGATCATCGTCAAGATTTGTCATAGCTACTAATCGTTCAATACGTTTACCAGTAATGTAGAAAGCAGCATCATCACCACGAGTAATGACAAATTCTACATCTTGTTTTGCTTCGTATACAACTGTGTCATCATTTGCTTCAGGCTCTGGTTCGTAGTTTTCTACATAGTAGTAAGCTCGTTCCATAAGCTCTGACAAACCTTCACCACTTAAGGCGTTAATGAGAAATACTTCATAGCCTTTATCTTCAAAATATTTTTTTGTTTCGGGAATCGTCGTGTCATCAAAGACCATATCGATCTTATTGAGAGCTACAATTTGTTTCTTATTAGCCAATTTTTCAGAGTATTTACGTAACTCTTCATTAATCGCATCAAAGTCGACCTTAGGGTCTCGGCCTTCCATACCAGATACATCTAGAACATGAATTAAAATATTCGTACGTTCAACATGACGTAGAAAATTGTGACCTAAACCTACACCTTCACTAGCCCCTTCAATAAGGCCCGGAATATCGGCCAAAACAAAGCTACGATCTCCAGAAATTGTAACTACCCCAAGTACTGGTGTTAGTGTAGTAAAGTGATATGCTGCCACCTCTGGTTGAGCTTTAGATACTTTTCGCAAAATACTAGATTTACCAACAGATGGATAACCTAATAAACCTACATCAGCTAATACTTTAAGCTCTAATTGTAACCAGAATTCTTCACCAGGTTCACCCTTTTCTGCAAAGGTTGGTGCACGGTTAGCACTAGTTTGGAATCGAGCATTGCCACGGCCGCCACGACCACCTTTGGCAATAACAAAGGTATCGCCATCGTTGACAAGATCGCAAAAGATTTTTCCTGTTTCCTCATCTTTAATTACTGTACCCAATGGAACTGGAATGATAAGAGGATCGGAACCTCGACCGTGCTTATTAGAGCTTTCACCATTACCGCCAGCTGGTGCCTTAAACTGACGTTTATATCTAAAGTCTACAAGCGTATTAATATTCTTGTCAGCTTTAAAAACAACATCCGCACCTTTACCACCATCACCACCACTAGGGCCGCCATTTGGAACGTATTTTTCTCGACGGAAGCTGGACATACCATCCCCACCGTCACCAGCTTTAACAAAGACGCGCGCTCTATCTATAAACATAATTTAACTCCTATGCATTATTGCTGTAATAGCTCTAATGCTTTTTTAATTTGAATATCATCTAATGTACTAGATGGATGTACACCTTTTGGTAAATCGATTTCTACATCAGGTTTAATACCTGTTCCATCAATAACACGATCACTTGGCGTGTGGTACTTAGCAATAGTTACTTTAATTCCTTCATCATCTAAACTAGGGAAAATAGTTTGAACGGTACCTTTACCATATGTATTAGTACCTACGATAGTGCCTAATTTACGATCTTGAACAGCCCCTGCTATGATTTCTGATGCACTAGCAGAGCCCTTATTAACTAAAACAACCAATGGCATAGCTACATCAGGTCCATCTGACTTATAAGTATCCTTTTTACCTGATCGATTTTGTACTGTTACGAGTGTACCTGGAGGCATAATATAGTTAGATATCTTTTCAGTAGTAGATAATAAACCGCCTGGATTATCTCGTAGGTCCAAGACAAGAGCCTTCATACCTTGAGATTGAAGCTCTTTATATTGAGTGGCAAAATCTTCTGCGGTATTTTCTGCAAACTGACTAATACGAATATATCCAACTGTGCTAGTAAGCATTTTACTTTTAACAGTAGGCAAAACTATGGATTCACGAGTGATATCAAAATGCAACTTTTCACCATTACGTTCAATATCTAGAGATACAGTAGTACCAGCTTCGCCACGAATACGAGAAGATGCTTCCTCTACCGGAATTTCAGTAGTGGATTGTCCATCGATAGCAATAATGTGGTCTCCAGGTTTAATTCCAGCTTTAAAAGCTGGTTGGTCTTCCATTACGCTAACTGCATATAGACCTTTATCATCAGTACCAAGGACCATACCAACACCAGCATATGTTGCAGATGTTTGCATTTTCATAGATTTATATTCTTCTGCATTTAAATAAACACTATGCGGTTCTCCCAAAGAGTCAATTAACCCCTTTAGCATACCATCATAAAGGGTAGTTTTAGCCATAGGTGTCATAAAAACTTGACTCGCAGTATAATAGGCTATAAATAATCTTGGTAGCCCCCAGAATGAACCGGAAAGATACCAAAATGTAAGCCACATAATAACAATGCCAGAGCCTATATATTTCAATAGACTCCATAACACTGTACGTGTATCAAATTTCATATTATAAATATCCCATAGGATCCACAGGATCCCCACTTATACGAACTTCAAAATGTACATGTGGCCCTGTACTATTACCTGTGCTACCAGCATAGGCAATAACTTGACCCTTACCTACATCTTGCCCTTCAGAGACAGCAAGTTCAGAATTATGTCCATAAAGAGTAGACATGCCATTACCATGATCGATAACTACGGCATAACCATAGCCACCCATCCAACCCGACCAAGCAACAGTACCACCATCTGCAGCATGAACAGGTGTACCTTCATCAACACCAATATCAATGCCAGAATGATAAATTGTAGTGCCCCAAATCGGATGTGTACGATAGCCATATGGAGAGGTAATTTCACCACTTACAGGCCACCCAAGTTGACCAGACCCTTGTACCCAAGAGTAAGTTGGTGAAGATTGTTGAGCCGCTGCTGCAGCACGAGCAGCGGCACGCTCTGCTTGACGTGCTTTCAATAACGCTGTAATCTGTGCAGAAGATGCATTTAATTCTTCTACTGCTTGCATTGCTGTAGCACGATCATTTTGAGCCTTTTGAAGAACTACCTCACGTTCTTTCTTCTTTTGCTCTATTTCAGCTCGTTTTGCCGCAGCTGCTTTTTCAAGCTCAACTAGTTTTGCGCGAGACTGTTCTAGTGCTTGCTTTCGAGCCGCTATTTCAGCGCGCTCTTTTTTGATTTCCTCAATTAATTTAATATCAGAATCAATAATTCGTTTTAAAATTTCTAAACGATTAGCAAAGTCTGTAAAATCTTTAGATCCAATAACTACATCTAAGTAACTTAAACGACCATTAATATAAATATCACGTACACGCTTATAAAATACGGCTTCTCGCCCTTCTAGTCGCTTTTGTGCTTCAGCAAGTAATTTTTCATTCACTGTAATATCATTTTCAACAGCTATACGTTGTTGTTGAATAGAATCCAATTGTTGCTGAGCCTGACGTAATTGTTCTTCGATTTGACGTAACTGTTCGGATACACTGACTATTACAGTTTCAGCATCTGCCTTTTTAGCATTTTGTTGATTAACTTGTTGTTGAATTGAATCAAGTTGATTTGTTAAATCTTCGTCCTCTGCAACGATGTATAATGGTGTTCCCAATACCACTATACCAGTCAAAATTGCCGCTACGAAGCGAGATTTAAATATACTATTATTCATAAACATTACACCTTCATGTATTGTTTCAAAGAAATAGTACTACCAATAGCACCTACTACTATGCCGCCACCTAAGATATAAAGGGCTACATCATAGAAGAATGGGAACATTGGTACTAAAGGGAAGAATGCTAATGATTCAGAAACTTCCATTGTGATGAAGTGATAAAATTCACCAACGCAAAGAACGGCAATGATAGCACCAATTAAGCCTAACAACATGCCTTCAATCAAAAATGGCCAACGAATAAATCCATTAGTAGCACCTACATATTTCATGATTGCAATTTCTTTACGACGTGCGAATACAGTCAACCGAATTGTATTTGAAATGATGAATAGTGTTGCAGCTGCTAGGAAAGCAATCAATACAATCCCACCAATACGAATTACTTGCGTAATGCGGAAAAGCTCTTCTACAATATCTTGACCATAGTGTGTACTTTCTACGCCTTGGAATGTCGTAGCTAATTTTGCAGTTGCTTTTACATCGCTAGGATTATCAAAGGTTAACACATATGAGTTAGGCAACGGATTTACATCACCTAAAGCATTCACCAATTGTTGCTGATCACCAAGGCGTTCTTTGAACTCCTTCATAGCTTGCTCTTTATTAACAAATTCTAAATGCTTTAAGTTAGGTATAGCCTTAATTTGCTTTCCTACTGCCATAATTTGATCAGTTGTTAAGCCATCCTTTAAGTAAATACTTAACTGTACTTGATTTTCTAGACTGGATGCCATGTTATTCAAATTAATGACACCACAAAGGAATACACCGAGCATAAATAAGGATAAAGCCACTGTAGAAATGGACGCTAATGTCATAAGTCCATTACGTTTCATAGACTTCAGTGCTTCTTTAAAATAGTATTTTATCGTTCTAGGCTTCATTAATTTCTGCACCTCTCATATTATCACTTTGAACACGGCCGTCTTTTAAACGAATAACGCGTTTATTCAAGTATGAAACAAGATCCATATTATGGGTAACCATAATAACGGTAGTGCCGAAATTGTTAATATGCTTAAACAATTCAACAATATCCTTACTAGTATCAGGATCAAGGTTACCAGTAGGTTCATCAGCAATTAATACTGTTGGGCGATTAACAATTGCACGCGCAATAGCAACACGTTGTTGTTCCCCGCCAGAAAGATCCTCTGGTAAATCATTAGCCTTCTCAGATAAACCAACAAGGTCTAATACATGACTCACCTTTTCTTTAATAATTTTTGGTTTTTCTTCAATAACTTCAAGAGCAAAAGCAATATTCTCTGCTACCGTTTTATTAGGCAATAATCGGAAGTCTTGGAATACAACGCCAAGCTTTCTCCGCAATTTAGGAATTTTACTGCGCTTCATACGCGTAACATCAAAGTCATCAACAATGACAGTACCAGCATCTGGCACTACCTCATGTGTTAATAACTTAAATAATGTTGATTTCCCTGCACCACTGTGACCACAAACGAGGACAAATTCACCATCGTTAATGGTTAAACACACATCGTCTAATGCAACAGAACCATTATCATAGACTTTACTAACATTCTTAAATTCAATCATGGGATCCCCTTTGATTATTTACGAGCGATTACACGTTTTACGGCTTCTACAATATCATTGGCAGTTAAGCCATACTTTGCCATTAGTTCTTTTGGTGTTCCACTCTCCCCAAATGTATCTTGGACACCAACGAATTCCATAGGTACAGGCTTATTAGATACTACTACTTCAGATACAGCAGAACCGAGGCCACCAATAATATTATGTTCTTCAGCTGTAACGATAGCACCAGTTTCCGCAGCGGCTTTTATAATTGCTTCAGCATCAATAGGTTTAATAGATGCCATATTAATAACACGTGCAGATATATTAGATTCAGATAAAGTTTTAGATGCCTCTACAGCAGGTCCAACTAATGCACCACAAGCAATAATTGTAACATCAGAACCATCTACCAAAATAGTAGATTTACCTGGCACAAATGAGTAGCCTTCTGTTGTTACATCATCTACACCAGCACGCCCCAAACGAACGTATACTGGGCCGTTATAAGATGCAGCCCATTCGATAACAGCCTCTGTTTCACGCTCATCAGCAGGCACCACTACAGTCATATTTGGCAATGTACGCATACAGGAAATATCCTCTAAACTTTGGTGCGTTGCACCATCCTCACCAACAGTAATGCCCGCATGTGTAGCACATACTTTCACGTTTAATTTAGGATAGCATACAGCATTGCGAATTTGTTCAAATGCACGTCCTGTAGCAAACATGGAGAAAGATGATACAAATGGAATCTTACCTGCCGCTGCAAGTCCAGCACCAACAGAAATCAAGTTTTGCTCTGCAATACCTACGTTAAAGAAACGTTCCGGGCACACAGCTTTAAATGTATCTGTTTTAGTAGATTTGGATAAATCCGCATCTAGTACGATAATATTAGTATTCTCTTTACCAATGCGAGCTAGCGCATTACCATATGCTTCACGTGTTGCTTTACCCATTATTGCACCCCCATAATTTCATTAACAAAGGCTACACCTTGCTCTTCACTTGGTGCTTTACCATGCCAGCCTGCTTGACCTTCCATCTCTTCAACGCCTTTACCCTTTACAGTATGCATGATAATACATGTTGGGCCTTCTGTGAAAGCTTTCGCAGTTTCAATAGCATTATGAAGCTCATCAAGGTCATGACCATTAACTTCAATAACATTCCAATTGAAAGCTTTGAACTTTTCTGGAATTGGTAATGGAGAAAGAACTTTAGTAATATCACCATCAATTTGAAGACCGTTAAAATCGACAAAAGCTGTCAAATTATTCAGTTTATAAAAGCCAGCAAACATTGCAGCTTCCCACACTTGACCTTCTTCAAGCTCACCATCACCAAGAATAGAGTATACACGGTAATCTGCATTATCAATTTTGCCTGCCAATGCCATACCACAAGCCGCAGAAATGCCTTGTCCTAAAGAACCTGTAGACATATCTACACCTGGTGTGTGTTTCATATCAGGATGGCCTTGTAACATATGATTAATTTTACGTAAGTTCAAGAGTTCTTCTTTAGGGAAATAACCTTTTTCAGCCAATGTAGCGTATAGTGCAGGCGCTGCATGACCTTTAGAAAGGACAAAACGATCTCTATTAGGAGCTTTTGGATTTGCTGGATCTACATTCATCTCAACATAGTACAACAAGGCCATCACATCGGCGATAGATAATGAACCACCTGGGTGACCGGATTTCGCTGCCGTTACAGACTGTACAATACCAACGCGAATAGCTTTTGCCTTCTCTTGAACTAATTGTTTAACATCTTGTGTTAATGTAGCCATAGAGACCTCACTTTCTGGATAAAATCCAATATATTAATAATCTTTAAGTAATGAAATAGCAATTTCTGCATTGCGTTGGGAATCTACACGCAATGATTCAATGCGATCATAAGATGCTTGATACTCCTCACGAGAATTCAACAATTTATGACACCATTGATATAAGGCTTCTTCACGCAAATGAGTCATTGTGCCAATAGGCTCTTGACCAATCATATGTAAAAAGCTTGTAATTTTAGGATCATAGGAAATACCAATAACTGGTTTTCCCATTAAAGAACTAAAAACTAAAGCGTGAAGACGTATACCAATCATGAGGTCCACATTTCCAGATAATGACACTTGTTGCTCTGTAGAGAACGGACCTTCTAGCACAATAGCGCCATTCGGCATATAGCTGGCAATGATCTTAGCCTCTTTTGTATCCTCAGGATGTGACATAGGAATAAAGATAATTTCCACATTATCTTGTTCTTGTAATCTGCTCAATACATTAGCTAAGGATTCTCTATACTCTGTATCCTCTTTCCAACTACGAACCGCCACACCAATTCGTTTACGTTGTTCATCTGCTTCAGATATTTTAGATATATACCCTTTCAGAATATGAGAGCCAATTGAAAGATCTGCTGGTTGCATGGCCAATACCGCATCTGCAGTAACTTCTACATCATCAATTCCCAAAGAAACTAGTTCATCCTTTGAAATAGAATCTCTAACTGTAATAGTATCTACAAAACGCAATACAAATCCAACGGCACGACGTGTAGATGAACGATTTAACGGACCAATACCTTGGGAGTATAGCATTACTTTTTTTCCAAGCAACTTTGCTAGCGCCATAATACTTATGTAATAGTAAGTATTGCGAATACTAGTAGCATCTTGTAATAAACTACCACCACCACTAATAACAAGATCTGAATTAGCAATTGATTTTAAGATGCCCAATGCAGAGAATGTACCTACAGCATTGATATTATGCTTTTTACTAGTCTCTTTAGGATTACCAGAAATTACAGTAATATGTGCATCAGCCTCTTCTTTACGAATAGCATCGATAATAGCACAAAGCATGGCCTCATCACCAGCATTACCAAAGCCATAATAACCAGAGATAACAATATTACTCATGGTCAACCTCCCTAGCTTGGAACCATTGTGTTACGTACATCATAAACCGTACTGCGATGATAAGAAGCACTCCAAAAAGGGCGCCAATTAACAAACCATCATAACCACGCATGATGGACATGAACACTGGCGTTCTAAGATGACAGAAGGTTTCAACCATCGAAGCAATGCCAATAACACCAGCTAGAGTTAACAAGAAATGAATTACTGTAGGCCACTTACGCATGAACGCAAAGGTAGCTAGCATTAAAGCAGGATGACCAATAATGAACTCTTTTTCACGCGGTCTCGCATACATTGTATTTTCAAGAAAACGACGTAGCATAAGTTCAAAGCCTGGTACAGGAACACCTGCAGTGTGTCCACTACGGCCAACAAATACCCATACTGCGCCACCAAGTGCTGCTATTATAAAGAATACATATAATTTAACATCCATAGTTAAGAATTCTACTACAAATGTTTTCGCTTCTTCTTTGGAATTAATCACGCGGCCGTTCCACAATGGGAATCGTTGAAGGTACGCAATAATAACTAAAATAATTGGCAGAACAAAGGTCAACTTAACACCTCTAAAGAGAGCAAACTCCATAAAGAATTTCGTATTGCCCAATAAAGATGCGATATACATTCCGCCAATAGCAGCAAATAATGCAGCAATTACAAGATATAATAAGGCAAGAATAGTAGACTTAATGGCACCTAATGGACGTGCACCATCATAACGGCGCCACTCTTCCATCAAGCGTATCATAGCACCTACAGGAGCCATAATAGCACTAGATAGAGCCCATATTTGAGTAATTAAGGTACCACTTGTAAGAATAAATACAACAATAGATGCCAAAGAAATGCCAAAAAAGGCCACAAGTTGCGTATGCTTAGACATAGGTAACATCATTTGTAGAACATATACAAAAAGTGCTATAGCTCCGATCATTGTAATAACTACTAATAATGGATTTGGTGTATAAGCAGGATAAATATCAGCTGGACCAAATTCATAACCTTTTACAGCCAATTTCTCTGTAGCTATGTTAATATAGTTGATTGTAGTCTGTAAAACAGTTTCATTATTTATACCTGTTTCATACATCGGAAACAAGTTAAAACGAATATTTCGCTCTATATCACTAATGTAAAAGCGTTGTGCCGCTTCTTCAGGGGTAATTTTCTTTAACTCCTCTTTAGCGATAGTATACACACGACCTACACTATAATTATTTTTGGCCGCCATTTCCAAGAAACCTTGTTGTGGCTCATACTGCAACTGATTTACAGCTTCGATACCAACTAGTGGAATATGGTTTTTATTTAGTAATGCTAATGTTTCATCCGTTAAATTAGGTGCCCCTAGAGCTTCTTTACCAGCAAAAATCATCCCTGTTACATGAGGAATGCCTTCAAGTCGTTTAAATACATATTGAATATCTTCAGATGTTACGTTTCTATAGTTTGTTGGACGAACGATAACATTGAAACCACGATCTACAACCTCTTGTGCTTGCAACTTTGAAATACCAAGATTCATCTTTGCATAGCTATCTGCTGTTGCACCATACAATTCAAGAACAGGACCAATACTTGTATTAAGCTCTTTCACCTTGTCCTTGCCAATACGGTGGTATAAATCCTCTCGAATTTCTTTATAATAACCTTCTTTACCTGAAATTAATGCCACATAAGTCGCCCCAGGTTTAATCGCAGCGCCATTAACACGAACAGAGTCCATCTCTTCAGAGCTTAATACTTTAACTTGGCCCGCATCTTTTGCTTTTTCTAACGTGCGATCATAAATAGCAAAAGCAGTCACACCAGCATTATGTAATGCATCAAAAGCTTCTTGTTGACTACGCTTTTCAAAGGCGCTGGCTCGTAAAACTGCATCATAGTCTACAATATTTTCAATATGATTTTGAGATTTCTCAATCTGATGGCGTTCAAATACTAAGTATAAGGAAGATAAAAGACCTATAATAATACAAAGTATAAGAATCCATGAGTACTTACTTTTTTGTGCGTTCCGATGATTCACGACAAATCCTTTCTAGTTGAGTACAGGTTTAACTTTAATGAGAATTTCACCATTATCAACAGTTAAACTTTCCGCTTTTACAGGAATTGGAAAATTGTTAAAGTCATAAATTTGAGTACTTTCTAACACATTAGATGTCATACCAGGAATTGTAGCACCATTTATGGTGAACTTTTTAGGTGAAAACAATAATGTATTGCCCTTTAACTCTAAATTCCCATCTAATTTAACATCCCCTTTAAACACCATGCCTACATTCATTTTACCGGTTAGGCTGATATTATCTTTACTAATGTCAACTTGTACGTCTTGAATATCACTACCTGCTTCATTACTTAAGAAAGTCCCTAAATCAGCTTTATTAATAGTCCCATCAATACTAGCATTCCCAACACTAACGATATCAATTTGTTGACTAGCTAATAAAGAAATTGGATTAACAAAAATTTGTTTAGCATCAAATCGGAAGCTAGCAAAATTCAATTTACCCAGTTTAATATTCTCCAAAGTGCCATAAACACGATCCACCTCACCATATAAAATTTTGAAAGCAGGTTGAGCCTCAACATTTACTGTTTGAGCCGTTGGTTTCAATGTTTCATTTAATTGACTTTCAATACGAGAGCCAATAAAAGATGGTAATAAAAATTGGGATGCCACTACAAGAGCAATAATTAGCACTAATAGGAATAGTAAAAACTTTTTCATAGTATCTCCTAAATTGTTAAGTTAGCCTCTTTTTTTAAGAAACCTTCGATAAATGGGTCTAAGTTGCCATCCATAACAGCTTGAACATTACCAGTTTCTACACTAGTACGATGATCCTTAACAAGATTATATGGATGGAATACATAGGAACGAATTTGACTCCCCCACTCAATTGCTTGGTAGGTACCTCCAATCTGTTCTTTAAGTTCAGCTTGCTTTTCGAGCTCTAACTCAAATAGTTTCGCCCGTAACAAACGTAAAGCTTGTTCTCTATTCTGCATTTGAGAACGTTGTGTTTGGCATTGTACTACAATACCTGTTGGCTTATGGGTCATACGAACAGCAGAATCGGTTTTATTAATATGCTGACCACCAGCGCCACTAGCACGATATGTATCAACTTGAACGTCTTTCATATCGATATTAATTTCTACAGTATCATCGATTTCAGGCATTACATCGACAGCAGCAAATGATGTATGACGTCGAGCCGCGGCATCAAATGGTGAAATACGAACGAGACGATGCACACCTTTCTCAGACTTCAAGTAACCAAAGGCATTTTCACCTTTAACAAGGAATGTAGCAGATTTTATCCCTGCTTCATCACCAGGTTGTTCATCCATTAACTCGATGGAGAAGCCAGATTTTTCAGCCCAGCGCAAGTACATGCGAATTAACATAGAACACCAATCTTGTGCCTCCGTCCCACCAGCACCAGCATGAAATGTTAAAATAGCATTATTTGCATCATATTCACCACTTAACAATAAAAGTACTTCTTGCTTTTCCAAGGTTTCTTCTATTTGCTTAACATATTCCTTGATTTCACTCTCCATGGAGAGGTCATCTTCATCTATAGCCATTTCAAGCATCATATTAGCATCTTCAATATCACTAACAAGTTGCTTATAGCTTTCTACAGCATTTTTTAGTTGTGTGGCCTCTTGAGAAATCTCACGAGCTTTATCTGGATTATCCCAAAATGTAGGATCACTCATCTGTACATCAAGTGTAAATATTCGGTCTTCCTTCTGAGCGATGTTAAAGTGAATCCCTCATCCCATAAATACGTTCTTCTAGATTAGAAATAATCGGTTTTAAATCTTCTAACAATTTATGTTCACCACCTTTAGTTAATTAGCCTATTACATCAATAAACTATTACCTTAACAAAATAGAAAAATGGCCGTTGCCCAGTGGAAATCCCTTTGAGCAACGTGCCATTCACAAATCTTAATCTATGTTTTGTGGCTCCAACACATCTTCATGATGGGATTGTGCACCTTCTAAGTGATCAACTGGTTCTTCGATTTCTTGAATCAATTGTGCACGAATTTTATATAATGCCATGATTGTCTCATCTTGAATAGCTGCAATCATGTTTTGGAACATATCGAAAGCTTCAAACTTATATTCTACCAACGGATTCTTTTGACCATATGCACGGAGGCCAATACCTTCTCGTAGCATATCCATATTATCCAAATGTTCCATCCATTTATTATCAACAACGCGCAACATAATCGCCTTTTCAAGTTGACTAAACATAGCCTCTCCAAGCATATCAACGCGATCTTGATACTCTTCATGAGCAATTTCTAATAAGCGTTCTAATAAGTCTTGACGACTATATTCTTCCATATCTTGAGAAGACATAATCTCCTCTGTTAAGAAATATTGACTTAAATGTTTATAGAGACCTTCATAATCCCATTCTTCTGGATAGAGCTTTTCATCAGCATAAGCATCTACAGATTCGGTAACAAGCTTGTCAATCATTTCATTAATTGTTTCACGCAAGGATTCGTTACGTAAAATACGACGTCGTTGTTCGTATAATACTTCACGTTGTTGATTCATAACATCATCATACTCGAGTACATATTTACGAATGTTATAGTTATGATCCTCTACTTTCTTTTGAGCACGTTCAATAGATTTAGTAATCAAAGAATGCTCGATAGGTTCATCCTCTTCCATACCAAGTTTATCCATGATACCTGTAATATTGTCAGCACCAAAGATACGCATTAAGTCATCTTCTAATGATAAAAAGAATTGAGAAGAACCAGGATCCCCTTGACGACCAGCACGGCCGCGTAATTGATTATCGATACGTCGGCTTTCATGGCGTTCTGTCCCCAAAATTGCTAAACCACCTAGTTCTGGCACACCTTCTCCAAGAGTAATATCTGTACCGCGACCAGCCATATTAGTAGCGATTGTTACCATTCCCATTTGGCCAGCAGCTGCAACGATTTCTGCTTCTTGTTCATGATGTTTAGCATTCAATACTTTATGAGGTACACCTGCACGCAACAACATGTCTGAAAGTTCTTCAGACTGTGTAATAGATGTAGTACCAATCAGAATAGGTTGCCCTATTTGGTGCCGTTCTACTGCATTTCGTACTACAGCACGATATTTAGCAGCTTTAGTTTTGAAAATTTGATCAGGCAAATCCATCCGGATTAAAGGCTTATTTGGTGGAATTGGTATAACCTCTAATCCATAAATATCGATAAATTCTTTTTCCTCTGTTTTAGCAGTACCTGTCATACCTGATAATTTATCATACATACGGAAATAGTTCTGGAATGTAACAGATGCTAAGGTTTGGCTTTCGCGTTCAACTTTCAAACCTTCTTTAGCCTCAATAGCCTGATGTAAACCATCAGAGTAACGGCGTCCAAACATCAAACGGCCCGTAAATTCATCGACGATAACAACTTCACCATCTTTAACTACATAGTCTGTATCACGATGCATCATAGCATAGGCACGCAAAGAAGCACCAAGCAAATGATTCAACTCGATATTTTCTGCATCATATAGGTTTTCAACACCAAGCATTTTTTCAACCTTTGCGATGCCAGAATCTGTAGGGGCAATAGTTTTTTGTTTTTCATCGATAACATAGTCTTCATCTTTTATAAGGTGAGGAACAATTTTAGCCAATTTATAATAATTATCAGTGGAACGTTGACCAGGGCCTGAGATAATTAATGGTGTTCTTGCTTCATCAATAAGAATGGAGTCTACTTCATCCACAATGGCATAATTCAATGGTCGTTGTACCATTTGAACAACATCGGTTACCATGTTATCGCGTAAATAGTCAAAACCAAACTCATTATTTGTACCATATGTAATATCACACGCATAGGCTTCTTTACGTTGATTAAAGTCAAGATTAGCCACAATAAGGCCCGTGGAAAGTCCTAAGAAATTATATAAACGTCCCATTTGCTCGCTATCACGAGTCGCCAAATAATCATTTACTGTTACAACGTGTACACCCTTACCGGTCAATGCATTCAAATATACGGGCAATGTAGCTACTAATGTTTTACCTTCACCAGTACGCATCTCCGCGATATTACCATTATGCAGGCAAATGCCCCCCATTAACTGTACATCGAAATGACGCATGCCTAAAACGCGTTTAGATGCTTCACGAACTACAGCGAATGCTTCTGGCAATAGGTCGTCTAACGTTTCCCCTTTTTGCAAACGACGTTTAAACTCATCAGTTTTTGCCACTAAGTTAGCATCACTTAATTTAATATAATTAGGTTCAATTTCATTAATATGATCTGCAATAGCACGCATTTTTTTAATTTCTTTTGCGTTATTATTGCCTAATAGCCTTTGTAAAAAGCTTAACAAACAAATCACTCCTCTACGGGACATCTTACATTATTTTATCTAACTTATTATAACGAAAAAACCTTGAATAGTCAAAGAATTCAAGGCATTTCAAGATTATTTATAATATTATTTTGGCAAAAAAGGTGGATGACTATTTTAAGTCATCCACCTTAATATAATAATCGGCTGATTTAAAGTAGAAAGGAGTTAGGATTAAGTTCAGCCGACATTATATATTATTGAAGTTCTGGCTCGATCAAACCATAGAAACCATCATGTCTACGATATACAACGTTCATCGATTCAGTTTCAGCATTGAAGAACATAAAGAAATCATGACCAATAAGATTCATTTGTAAAATCGCTTCCTCAACATCCATAGGACGCACAACAAAATGTTTGCGTTTTACAACTTCAATAGTTTCTTCTTCCACAGGAGTTGCCAAAGTTTCAGGATGGAAAGCTTCTTGTTTTTTGAAACGTTTAGCCAAACGAGTTTTATATTTATGGATTTGGCGAACAATTTTATCTACTACTAAATCAATAGCTGCATACATATCATCGTTGGTTTCCACACCACGAAGAACGATTTTATCAACAAAGCATGTAAGTTCAATTGTAGATTTATCTTTTACAACGGATAAAACCGCTTGTGCATTTAACTCATCATCGAAGTAACGAGTCAATTTACTCAATCTTTTTTCGATATATGCTCTTAAGGCATCTGTTACTTCAATGTTTTTTCCTCTAATTGCTACTTTCATAAGTCAACACCCTTTCTAAAAATCATCCACGAGATGCGAGTGTGTGGTATTATATAACCTTATCTCTCGTGTTATATTTAGTATTTCTACATCCAACTGTAAAACTCCTTCTTTTTTATCTAAAAATATTATATTTTTTGTAGAATTATGTATAAAATGTATATAGAAAATCAAAAACCCTGATAGTATATACTATCAGGGTCCAATTATATATTGTTTTTATAATTTTTTTGGTATGTAGTTACGCTTTAACAACGTTAGCGGCTTGAGGTCCACGGTTTCCATCAACAATCTCAAATTCTACATTTTGACCTTCAGTCAAAGATTTGAAACCTTCGTCTTGGATTGCAGAGTAGTGTACAAATACATCGCTACCGTCTTCACGTTCAATAAAACCATAACCTTTTTCTGCGCTGAACCATTTTACTTTACCTAACATGGTAACATCCTCCTAAAAATATATATATTGTCTTGCTGTCTTGCTCTATATGTGTATCATAACACAGCATGTATAAAATATCAAACAACAATATTTACATTTTTAATGAATATACAAACACTAGAAATAAGAATATCATTTGCTGTAAATCTCAACAATCCCTATATCTATACATGTTATAAATAATTATATACACCCTATAAATTAATTGTATATTTTTATAATCATAAAAATATGTGAATTAAAAATTATTATTTTAAAAAATGACTGTATAAATTATTGTTATATCACAAATATTTATAGCAATAATCGTGTTTTTCAGATTAATCTACCCTGTAAATCTTTATACAAACTCTTTATAATTAATAAATTCAGTCTAAAAGTTATCAAATATATTAATAGATATTAAGCTATACATATATAATAAAAATTAATATAAATAGATAGGTTAAATTTAATGTAAAAAAACAGGAAGCAATTTCTAATTCTAGAATTTGCTTCCTATAATTATATTATTTAATCTAACAAAATTTTATCTAAGAATGATTTTGTTCTTTCATTGGTAGGTGCATCAAATACGCGTTCAGGTGTATTATCTTCTAAAATCAAGCCACCATCAACAAATAACACTCTATCCGCTACCTTTTTCGCAAAGCCCATTTCATGAGTAACGATGACCATCGTCATACCTTCCTCAGCTAAAGACTTCATAACATCTAGCACTTCACTAACCATTTCAGGATCAAGAGCTGAAGTAGGTTCATCAAAAAGCATTACTTTTGGTTTCATAGCTAAAGCGCGAGCAATAGCAACACGCTGCTTTTGACCGCCTGACAAAGAATCAGGGTATGCATTGGCTTTATCCGCCAAGCCTACTCGATCAAGTAAAGCTTGACCTATCTTCTTAGCCTCTTCCATAGATGTTTTACGAACCTTAGTTTGTGCTAAGGTAAGGTTTTCCATAACCGTCATATGTGGGAACAAATTAAAGTTTTGGAATACCATTCCTACTTCAGCACGAACGTCATTTAACTTTTTCTTATCAGAAAGATCCATGCCATCTACGATAACCTTACCAGATGTAGGTTCCTCTAAATAGTTCATAGTGCGCAGTAACGTACTTTTACCAGAACCAGAAGGGCCGATGATTACAACTACTTGACCTTGTTTAATATGTAAATTAATACCTTTTAGTACTTCATTTTTACCAAAAGATTTATGTACATTTTCTAATTTAATCATTTAATGCTATATTTCCTTTCAAGATATCCAACTAATTGTGAGATAGTCACTGTCATAATAAGGTAAATCACAGCAACCGTACCCCAGATTTCAAAGGATGCATAGGTTTTAGCAATGATTAATTGACCACGACGTGTCAACTCCTCGAAACCGATAACAGAAACTAAAGAGGAATCTTTCAACATGGCAATAAATTCGTTCCCTAACGGAGGAATAATTGCTTTAAAAGCTTGAGGCATAATGATGTAACGCATGGTTTGTCCCCAAGTTAAACCAAGAGAACGACCGGCCTCCATTTGACCTTTATCAATAGATTGAATACCAGCACGGAAAATTTCAGATACATAAGCACCAGAGTTAATACTACATGCGGTAACAGCCGCAATATATGGATCAATCCGTTGACCTGTAATCATAGGCAAGGCAAAATAGATTAGGAAAATTTGCACCAGTAATGGTGTACCACGAATGATATCTACATAACATTTTGCAAGCAATCTAACTAATCTAAATTTAGATAAATTTGCTAAAGATACTAAAAGACCGATAAAAAAGCCACAACCTACAGACATGGCTGTAATTTCTACAGTCACTAGAGCACCTTGTAGCAAGAGCGGTAAATTATCCGCAATTAACCCCCAATTAAAACTCATAATCTCTCCTATTATTTAAATTCTAAAACTACTGGCATATCAGCAGGTGTATCTACATTAAACCATTTTTTATATAATGTATTAAATTCACCATCAGCCTTCATATCAGCAATTGCTTTATTAATTTCTTCTTGCAATGCTTTGTTATCCTTATTAATTGCTAAGCCCAAATATTCTTTAGTATTTGGATATGCCATAAATTTAATATGTTGATCAGGATGCTTAGTACTGTAATATTGAGCTACAGGTAAATCGATTACAGTTGCATCTACTCCACTATTTTGTAATTCTAACAAAGCTTCATTACTATGGTCAAATTCTTTTACAGTAGTACCTTCAATTTTATGAGCTAAATCTGCACCAGTAGTACCTAATTGGGCTGCAATTTTTTTACCCTTTAAGTCATCAAGAGAATTCACAGCCGTTCCATCTTTATATACTACTGCTAAGGCATTTTCATAATAAGGAGAAGAAAATAATACTTTTTCACTTCTCGCTTTTGTAATGGTCATACCAGATGCAGCAACATCAATATCATGTGTGTTCAAAGCTGGAATCAAAGCATCAAAAGCTACATTTTTTAGCTCTACATCTTTATTAATACGCTTACCGATCGCACGAATCAATTCAATATCAAAACCTGTATAATCTTGAGTTTTTTCATCTTTAAACTCAAATGGAACAAATGTAGCATTAGTGCCAACGACAAGTTTATTAGATGTAGGTTGATTAGAAGAACCACATCCACCAACTAAAGAAGCCGCCATCACTAACATACAACCGCCAAGAATTATTTTTTTTACTTTGCTATTTAACATATTATCAACCTCATTATTTTAACTTACTACTACTTTATAATAGTATATAGATTAAGTATAATTATGTCAATAATTTTGTATATAATTTTAGATGCAATCGCAAAATCTCTATATTTATATTTTAATTTTATACATTGTTTGTATAAATATTACGTTCATGTATAAAAACTTTCCCATAGTTAGTGGTTTTCTATAGATTTTATAATATACAACTGTATAAAAAAAGCACATGAGAAAAGCCTCATGTGCCCCTATACGGCTGACCTGGTCTTTGCCCCCACACTCGCCTGCTGGAAGGTTCGCTCATAAGTCCAAGACTCCCCACTACTACCTCTCTCGATTTTATCGGCAGGACTTACACCTAAGCCGCACCATGCTCACAACCATTTGGGCTGCTTATGTGGATCGTTTTGCCTGCGACTAGCCTCGACTTTCAACCACAGACCCGTATAGACGTATTATAAAGAATAACAGTATTCATGTCTAGTTTTACTATTATTTTAAAAAATTTTGATTATATAGTTAAGTAGCCAAACATAATTTTTTTACCAAACATACTATCGCATAATTCTTAGAACAATGAGAATAAATTTTGCAACCCCTATTTGTTGATGTATAGAAAATTGGAATAGAAAACCTAAAATATTCTTCATAATATTTTAATATTTCTAAAATCACATTTTTTAAGTACCATATCTAGTGGATTCTTAAATTGTCAATTAGTTTTTGTATGCCAAATATGAATACAACATATTTGTAAGAACATACGTATCATACACAAAAAATTATTTATGGTGTATAATTTGTATACTGTTAAATTAGAACGGCCTAAAGTTGTACGATATGAACATAAGTACGAGGGGTTGTACCATATGTTCAGTTTGTTAGTTAGAGGGGTTTATTATGTTTATGTTATCATTGATGCAACCATCAGGTTTGTATGAACTGGAGAAAGATAGTTTAGAAGCCATAAGCGCACAACTTTTACAGATGATACAAATGAAAAGCTATCATCTCTATACACATTCTATCCAGGTTTCAAACTATGCTGTTAGCATCGCAGCTAAAATGGGTTTGCCATTAAATGAAATTGAACAGATTCGTCACGCAGCTCTACTTCATGACGTGGGTCTATTAATGGTACCTAATGCATTAATCCAAAAATCTCCATATCTTAATAAGCAAGAAATGTCTAAGTATAAACAACATGCGGCAAGTGGAGCCAATATGATTGAAAACTATCCTTGCTGCCAACAAATTTTGCCTTATATTCGTTACCATCATGAAAAATGGGATGGCTCTGGTTATCCCAAACATTTACGTGGTGCCAATATTCCGTTAGGAGCTCGAATTATTGCTGTAGCAGATTACTATGATACAACAGTTAATCCTTCTACTGAATTTTGGGCGAAAACAAAAGCTAAAGCAAAAGAAGAACTCTTTAGTGCGTCTGGCTCACTCTTTGATCCTGATGTAGTTAAAGCATTTATTGATGTGCTTGGCTAATATGAAATCAAATATTATATTCCTACATTTAGTAATAAAGATTAGAAACTACCACTAGCCAGCGTAAGGGCATCAATGCGTAGCGCTTTATGCTTTTGTAAGACTTTTGCTACAGCTTCAATTGTGGCACCTGTAGTATATATATCATCAACAATTAATATATTCTTATTGGTAAAATCAATATCCTTATAATCAGCACATATAACAAAGGCATCATCAATATTTTGATGTCTTTCTTTATTTGTTAATCCCCACATATCTCGAGAAGTATCAAACTTGTATATACAATCTAACCATTTAAAGTTTTTTCTATCTATCTCCCATAAAGAATGAGCCCATTCAAGAAAGAATAAATCTACTTGATTATATCCTCTCTTAGCTTTTTTCTTTTCGCTAGATGGTACAGGAACAATATAATCATACATAATTTTACAATTACTGTTCACAATATTAGACTCATTATATTTCATGTAAAAGTTGTACGATACTAAAAAAGGAGCGGCCCCTTTGGACTGCTCCTTTTTTTCATTAAATTTTACATCGTAAATCATAGACTTTAGACCACCACGATATTCGGCCAACACACATACATCATCTACATAGTGTAAAAATTTATGTGGTACATGACGAATATGTAATAAATCTGTAAAACAAGCTTTACACCAATCCCCTTGTGTTGCCACAGGTGCACCACAGTGAGGGCATACAGGTGGAAATAGGAAATCCCAAAGACTCATTACGAATCACATCTCCCTTGTAGTCGTTCTTTAAACAATGTGTAACGTTCATCGGCATTAACAGTACGCACAGCACGTTCAACTGCGCTCGTAGTACCAACGATGATTACTTTACGCTTTGCCCGTGTAACAGCAGTATACAACAAATTACGTTGTAACATACCACCATAACGTGGAACAAATGGAATAATAACTACACCATACTCACTACCTTGACTCTTATGGACCGTAATAGCATAAGCAGGCATAATCATATGTGCTTCATCGATAGGTAGACGAACCTCTTTATGGATAAATCGGATACAAATATCGGTCCGCGTAATAGCATAGATAACGCCAATTTCGCCATTAAACACTTCTAACTCATAATCATTGAGAATTTGAATAACCTTATCCCCAACGCGATACGTAATGCCATTGACACGAACTTCTCCCTTATAGCTATCTGGAGGGTTTACGGCTTGTTGTACATATTGTGATATCAATGTACTACCTGCTTCACCACGGCGCATAGGAGAAATAATTTGAATATCTAATTCATCCTCTATCGTCTCTTGTTCACGTTTATATACATCAATGATGGCTTTCATCATCATGTCATAAGATTTAACAGGAATAAAAGAAAACTCTTCGCTCACACCTTCCAGGTTAGGCATTTCACCACGGTTAATTGCGTAAGCACTTTCAACGATAGTATTACCAGAGCTTTGACGATAAATCTGATTAAGTCGTGTATAGGGCACACAATCACTATCTAATAAATCTTTTAATACGAACCCAGCACCTATAGGTGGTAATTGATCTACGTCACCCACAATAATGACATGGGCTTCCTTTGGAATAGCAGCCATCAAAGAATAGAATAAACGCACATTAAGCATAGATGCTTCATCGATAATAATGACATCTATATCTAGAGGATCATCTTCATTCTTTGTAAAGTCATAGGAGTCACTACCTTGAACAGGTACCAATAGACGATGAATTGTAGTAGCTTCAAACTCAGTGGCCTCGGTCAGACGCTTTGCAGCACGTCCCGTAGGAGCACAAAGTATAATGCGCCCCAATCCACCGAGTTGGAAACCTTTTACTAGTGCCTTGATGATAGTTGTTTTACCTGTACCAGGACCACCAGTTATAAGAGAAAACTTTTCAAAAAATGAGAGCTGTATAGCTTCTTTTTGAGCATCACCAAAGATAATGTAGTTGTCTCGTTCAAACTTTTCAATAAAACTAGAAATATCTAATGCTATTGGATCAGCTTCTAATAGAAACTCACGAGTATAGTGGACACCTTCCACTTCAGAAACATACATCTCTGGCGGATAGATATATAAGATATCTTCATAATACGTACTATACAGTGCACCTTGTTCCAGCAGGCTTTCAATAAAGTTCGCAATATCATCTACATCAGTTTGTAATAAATCGTCAAGTCGACCGATAAGTTGGTCTACTGGTAAACATGTATGACCTTGATTATCTAGACTACGTAGAATCCATTCTAAACCAGCCTCTAAACGGCGTGTATCACTACCATTAATACCAAGATGCTCTGCTAGTGTATCGGCCGTACCAAAAAGCATATCCGGTGCTACACGTAATAATGTATAAGGATTATCCTCTATAACTGCGACAGACTGCACACCATAATAGGTATATACAATACGACTCCATTTCGATGAAATGTGATGACTTTCAAAAAAATGATTTAAATCAGATAAAATACCTTCGCCAAGTAAGGTATTGAATAGCTCATCCTTAACACTCTTTCGGAGACCTGGAACATCTTTAATCTCTTCTGGACGTTCTTCCCGTAAAATTTCTAAAATACGAATACCGAAATATTCTAGTACCTTCTCTACGGATTTTTCACCAAAACCTTTTATTCCTAGATTCAACAAATAAGTCTTGGCAGCACCCATATTATCAGGTTTTAACTTTTCAACACTGCTCGCATCAAATTGGCGGCCGTACTTTTCATGTTCTACATAGCGGCCCCGTACTTCGATGTCTTCCCCTTCTTTAGGAGACTCAAATTTGCCAGTACAAGTAATGTATTCCTCATTATAATCTTTTAGGATAAACACGCAATATGTACGTTGTGTATTCTCATATATAGTTCGGTATACAAATCCTCGTATGGCGTCCATTATTTCTCCGTATTCGGCAAAGCTTCAATAATTTCTTGCACTGCATCGGTAATACTGCCTTCGTTACCAATTTTAATATGTGCTACTTCTTCATATAAAGGATAACGTTCTTCATATACATTAAAAATATATTCGATACTTTCTTTTACAAGCGGACGAATCTCTAGATCCAAATCATCTAAAATATGATTTACATCGCGGTTAACAAATACAACAAGACCATTATTGCGCATCAATTTAACAGTTTTATCATAGGTAACAGTGCCGCCACCTGTAGCAATGACAGATGGTTTATTGTGAATTAATTCTTTGATTGTACTATATTCATATTCACTGAAAGCATCTTTACCATCGTAAATATAAATATTTTGAACGGATTTACCTACCTTGTCTTGAATCGTTTGGTCTAGATCGAAAAAGTCGCGGCCTAACTCTTTTGCTAGAACCTTACCAACAGTAGTTTTACCTGCGCCAGGCATACCAATGAGAAAAATATGCTTATGCATATGCTCCTTTAAGAACTCATTACTCATAGAAACGACGGTTTTTATATAATTTTCAACATAAGGTGCTAAAACTTTATCTTTACAATTTTGAGTATGTAAAGCAATGATACTTTCATCCCGTTCTTCATCAATAAGTGGTAAGTGATGTTCATCCTTATATTTACCAATTTCTTTAATCAGTGTGAGTCGCTTCTCAAACTCCGTAACTAATACAGAATCAATACTATCTATCTGTTTTCGAGCTTCTTTAATATCCATGAGAACCCCCTTTTATGCATTAGCCAAAATAGCTAGAGCCTGTTCTTCATCTACCTTCATTTGATCGATAAGATCTTGTAAATTATTAAATTTAACTTCCCCTCTAATATAAGAAATGAACTGTACAATTACTTCTTTTCCATATATATCTTGGTCAAAGTTAAAAACGTGTACTTCACATCTATGGTACTGATTTCTAAAGGTTGGATTATCTCCAATATTGCCTACCCCATCATACCAAATACCATCAATACATACACGATTAGCATAGACTCCGTCTGGAGGTGTAGCCATTTCATTAGGAAGTAATAGATTTAATGTAGGAAATCCTAATGTGCGTCCCCGTTGATCACCTTTAATCACAGTTCCTTTAAACTGGAATGGCCTACCTAGCCAATGATTTGCATCCTCCAAATGCCCTTCATGAATAGCTTTTCTAATTTCTGTACTAGAAATAGGTGTACTACTACCATCACAAGGTAATAAAGGCTGTACAAGAACTCGTATATTCTTATCCGCTACCACTTGTTTCATATATTCTGGATTACCAAGCCCCTTTGCACCAAATGTAAAGTTCTCACCGATTACAATAGCTTCCACATTCATATCATTGCAGAGTTCATGTAAGAATTCATCTGCAGTCATTTTTAATAATGCTTCAGTCATAGGTAACCGCAAAATATAGTCAACTTTGAGTTCTTCTAGCACAGTATCCATAATCTCTTCTTGAATCACTCGTTTAGGTACTCGTTCTGGATGTAATATAGTCAATGGATGATGCTCGAAGGTAATGATGATACTAACCCCATCGACTGATATAGCCTCTTCAACAGCCTTATGTATAACTCGTTGATGACCTCGATGAATGCCATCAAAGGTACCAAGGGCATATACTTTTGTATCTTTGATTTGACGTAGTTCATCAAACGAATGTAGTTGCTTCATACTTATCCTTCAATAAAAATATTTTTTTCCACTTTTAATGTGTGGTTGTTTCGTTTCATAATACCAATAAAACCATTCGGTCCATAAGCTCTATAGAGCTGACCTATTTCTGTGAAAGCAAATTCTTTACCAATCGGTAACTGCTTGCCTTCTATCATCATTCTTAATTGTACACTATTTACAGTTACTTTTGAAAGATGAGAAACAGCCGTATCTGTTGGCAACAACAGACTTTCACCATGTAGCATCAATTCTTCGGCCATCTTAGCAGAGCCGATATCAAAAGGGCCTACTTGAGTACGTGCCAAAGAAGTCATAGCGCCAGGAATACCTAAAGCAATACAAATATCGCGTAATAACGAGCGAATATAAGTCCCCCCTGAGCATGTCACACGAACCGTGAAAAAAGGGAATCCATAAGCAATGAGCTCAATATTTTTAATATGAATTTGACGTAATGGTAGCTCTACAGGAATACCTTTACGAGCATATTCATAAGCTCGAATACCATTTACTTTAATGGCAGAATACTTAGACGGCCTTTGGTCCTGAACGCCAGCAAATTTTCTCAAAATACTAACCAATTCTTCAAAGCCTGGTTTAACCATCGTTGTCGAGATTTCTGTAGATTGAATAGCTCGATTCAATACAATACCATCTCGCAATAGCATATCATTATCTGGCAATACAGGTTGTCCTGAGCTATCTTCAGTATCTGTAAAAGTACCCAATTTACATTCTGCTACATAAGTTTTATCAAATTCATCCGTGTATTCTATAAGGCGCGTAGCCTTACCAAGAAACACAGGCAATACACCATAAGCCATAGGATCCAATGTACCGCTATGACCAATGCGCTTTTCCTTTAGAATACGACGACAAATAGCAACGGCATCATGGCTTGTAATGCCAGGTGGTTTTAAAAATGGTAATATCCCATCCATTATTAAATTACCTCAATGAGAGCTTGTTTTGCCTCTTCTAATGGTAGATTAATAGTGCAACCTGCAGCACGAATATGACCACCACCACCAAAATGGCTTGCTACAACGTTCACATCAATACCTTTGGAACGTAAACTTACACGTGTTATATCATCAGCTTCTGCTTTTAATAAAATTGCCACGTCTACAGTATCAACATTTCTAATAATATCTACAAAACCATCTGTATCATCGCCAAGAATAGTCATAGCCTCACGATTCAACTCGATGGTAGCAATCGTATCATTCTTGTAAAACTCGATAGTTTGCATAACTTGTTTTGTTAATTCTAAACGACTGGCAGATACGGCTTCTATGGTTTCAGAAATAACATTTGGTCTAGCCCCTGCAGCTACACATTTGGCAGCCATCTCAAGAGTATTTGCTGTAGTATTGCTAAATTTAAAGAAACCACAATCTGTAGCAATCGCCATATATAATGCAGTACCCATAGATTCAGTGATAGGCCAATTCCATTTTGTACATAAGTCGGTAACAATTTCACCAGTAGCAGCAAAGTCAGGCTTTAAATATAGATGGTCCGCGAATTCTGTATTAGAAATATGGTGATCTATATTAAAAATAGGTGCACTCCAAAGTGCACCTACTTTGCCAATTCGCTCATACGTGCTAGCATCCAAAACCATAAGCATATCAATATCAACTGGATTAGTTTCAAAATACGCTACATCATGAATGTGGTCCGTATATCGTAAGAATGTGTACTTCTCAGGAACTACATCATCCACTACCATATATACAGTTTTACCTTGTCCTACAAGGGCTTCGTAAAAGGCTACCATGGACCCAATAGCATCACCATCAGGTCTAATATGGACGGTTAGCATAATAGAATTAGCTTCACACAGAGCCATATGTAATTGATTAATAGTAATCTTACTCATGTTCTGTATCCTTTTTGTTAATTTATTTCTTCATCCTTTTTGATTTCATTCAAAAGGGATTCAATATGCATGCTATAGTCTAAAGACGTATCCTTATCAAAGGTGATGGAAGGAATATGGCGTAATTTAAGTACTTTACCAAGCTCTGTACGAATATGACCTGCTGCATGCTTTAATGCGATAAGGGTATCTTCTTTTTCCTTATCGGAACCAAACAAGGAGACATAAATCGTAGCTTCACGTAAATCACCTGTTACATGAACATCGGTAATAGTAGTGAAGCCGATACGCGGATCTTTCAATCCGCGCATCAACATTTGACTTACCTCTTGTTTGATAAATTCTTGTAATTTTCTGACACGAACATCACTCATATAAACCTCCTATAATTGAGGTGCAATTTCTTCCATCAAGTAAGCTTCAATAACGTCGCCTTCCTTGATGTCGCGGTATCCTTCTAAGGAGATACCACATTCAAAGGATGTTTTAACTTCCTTAACTTCATCTTTAAATCGACGTAAAGAATCAACCTTACCTTCAAATACAACGATGCCGTCACGAATTAAACGAACTTCAGAGTCGTTAGTAATACGACCTTCTGTTACATAAGAGCCAGCTACAATAGCCTTTGGTGTGGAAATAACCTGACGCACTTCTGCACGACCTACGACAACCTCTTTAAATTGAGGCGCCAACATACCGCGCATAGCAGATTCAACGTCATTGATAGCATCATAAATTACACGATATGTACGCAAGTCAACCTTTTCTTGTTCCGCTGCACGTCGAACATTAGCATCAGGGCGTACATTAAAGCCCATTACAATCGCATTAGATGCAGATGCCAACATGATATCCGATTCATTAATGGCACCTACTGCAGCATGAACAATAACAATACGAACCTCAGGGTTTTTGATGCCTTCTAAAGATTGACGCAATGCTTCTACAGAACCTTGAACATCGGCTTTGATGATAATATTAAGATCCTTCAACTCGCCTTGTTGAATTTGGTTGAAAATATCATCTAATGTAACTTTATGTGTAGCTTGCAATTCTTGAACCCGTTGCTTAGCAATACGTTTTTCAGCAATTGCACGTGCTTCGTTGTCATCCATACCATTTATAATTTCACCGGCTTGTGGAACTTCGGAGAAGCCCAAAATTTCTACCGGCATAGACGGACGAGCAACTTTTACTTTTTCACCGCGCTCATTTGTCATGGCACGTACTTTACCGTATGCAGTACCAGCAAGTACTGTATCACCTACACGAAGAGAACCTTTTTGTACCAAGACAGTACATACAGCACCACGACCTTTATCAAGTTGAGCCTCGATAACTACGCCATATGCCTTACGGTTAGGGTTCGCTTTCAATTCCATAACCTCTGCTACAAGCAAAATATTTTCAAGTAAGTCATCAATACCTTGTTTTTGTTTAGCAGATACAGGAACCATGATGACATCGCCGCCCCATTCTTCTGGTAAAAGACCATGTTCAGACAATTGTTGTTTAACATGGTCTGGGTTAGCACCTGGTTTATCCATTTTGTTGATGGCTACAATAATAGGTACATCTGCAGACTTCGCATGATTAATGGCCTCGATAGTTTGTGGCATTACTCCATCGTCAGCAGCTACTACGAGAACTGCGATATCTGTAGATTTTGCACCACGTAAACGCATAGCAGTAAACGCTTCATGACCAGGTGTGTCAAGGAATGTGATTTTATTATCCTTGTAGCGAACTTGGTACGCACCGATATGTTGAGTGATACCACCAGCTTCGCCAGCTGTTACATTAGTTTGACGAATTACGTCCAACAAAGATGTTTTACCATGGTCAACGTGACCCATAATAGTTACTACAGGAGGACGTGGTTTTAACGTTTCTGGTGCATCTTCAATTTCGATAACATCTGTAGGATCTTCTTCTGGTTCTACTTCAGTTACAGTTACACCGAACTCTTCAGCTACAATAGTAGCTGTATCTACATCAACCTCTTGGTTAATGCTGGCCATAACACCTAAAAGCATCAATTTCTTGATGATTTCAGATACTTCACGACCCATTTTTTCAGCTAATTCTTTAACAGTTAAAGGACCGCTCAATTCAATTTCTGTAGCAATTGCTGCTTCAGCTTTACGTTCAGCTTCTGCTTTTTGCTGTAAGTACTGCTCGTTACGATGTTTTACGCGATTCTTCTTTTTTTGCATAGATGTAGATAACAAGGATTGAGGGCGGTTATTGCCACCTTTTTTATTTTTCTTGTTACGGCGATCATTATTAGAATTGCGGTTATCGTTATTGCGGTTGTCGTTATTACGATTATCGTTGTTGCGATTATCATTATTACGCGCATCATTAGAACGAACGTTATTACGGTTATCATTATTGCGGGTATTATTAGGGCGATTGTTAGCGCGGTCTCCACCATGTTGGTTACCATCGGATTTGCGTGTAGGCTCAGAGATTTGTACATGACGTACATTGCCTTTTTTATGGTCCTTTTGTTTAGATTGATCGTCTTGTTTTTGACCAGATTGTTTATGTTTATCTTTTTTCTGTTCGTTAGAACGATTTGGATGTTGTTTATGTGACGCAACATCTTGTTTATGAGCTGCAGGAGCAGACTTTTGTTCTACCTTTTTTTCTATTTTTTGTGCTACTTTAGGAGCTTCAGATTTTTTACCTAATTGTTTTTTTACAATTTCATAACCTGAATCATCTACAGAATTAACTGCTTTCGTAACATTGATATTATTTTGTTGCAAGATAGAAATGACCTGCTTACTTTCTACGCCGAACTCTTTGGCGATTTCATGAACGCGCTTTTTGGACATCTACATACCCCCTTATTATCGATCAATCTCTTTAAGTAATGCCTTTGCAAATCCATCATCTAGTACGGCAACTACTACCCTAACTTCCTTACCAATGGCCGTTCCTAAAGCCTCTTTATTGGCAATACTGTGAAGTGGAATGTGATGGGTTTCTGCTAATTGAGTATATTTCTTTTCATTATTGGCTGCACAGTCACCAGCGAGAAGTACCAATTTCGGTTCCTTTCTCTTTATAGCTTTTTCTACGATAAAATCACCAGAAATAACTTTTCCTGCTCGTTGTGCTAAGCCTAAGAGATTCAAAATTTTATCTTCATTCATGTATATCAGTGATTACTCATTCTCTTGTAAATCACGTTGTAATGCTTCGTATATCTCTTTAGATACACTATGTTTTAATGATCGTTCTAATCGTTTTGCCTTATAAGCCTGCTCAAAACACGACATAGACTCACATAAATAAGCTCCACGTCCTGGTGCTTTACCGCTGCGATCAATAGTGATATTGCCGTCTGGACTCAAGGCTACGCGAATCAACTCTCGTTTTGCCTTAGGTTCACCACATCCTACGCAAGTACGCATAGGTTGGGATTTTGGTTTCATGACTATTCACCATCCTCAGCATTGCCAAAACCTGTGAAAGGTTCTTCAGCAGCTTGAGTTTCGCTTTTAATATCAATTTTCCAGTTAGTCAACTTAGCAGCTAAACGAGCATTTTGACCAGCCTTACCAATAGCTAAAGATAATTGATAATCAGGTACGACTACATAAGAAGCTTTTTCTTCTTCGCTTACATCTACCGATACAACCTTCGCAGGGCTTAAGGAGTTAGCAATATAAATTGCTGGATCTTCATCCCATTTAACAATGTCTATTTTTTCATCGTGTAATTCATCAACAATATGTTGTACACGTTGCCCTTTAGGACCTACGCAAGCACCTACAGGATCAATATTTTCATCACGACTATATACGGCGATTTTAGAACGCATCCCCGGTTCACGAGCTACAGACTTAAGCTCTACTACGCCTTCAAAGATTTCTGGAACCTCTAATTCAAATAGACGTTTTAATAGACCTGGATGTGTACGAGAAATCATAATTTGAGGGCCTTTCGTAGTTTTCTTAACCTCTACGATATAGCATTTAATACGATCCCCTTCACGGTATGTTTCAGTAGCAATTTGCTCTGTTGGAGGTAAAATTGCTTCTGTTTTACCAAGGTCGATAAACACATTTTTACCTTCGACACGTGTAATAACACCAGTGATGATATCACCTTCACGACTGTAGTATTCCTCATATACTACACTGCGCTCAGCCTCTTTCAAACGTTGAATAAGCATTTGTTTTGCAGTATGGGCAGCACTACGACCAAAGTTAGCAGGAGTTACATCGACTTCTACTACATCACCAATCTCAAAACGCTTATCTTTTTTGCGAGCATCCAACAAGCTAATTTCTGTTTCAGGCAATTCAACAGTTTCCACAACTTGTTTTTTGGCCATTACTTTATAAACACCTGTTTCGCGGTCAATCACAACGTACGCATCTGGATTAGATGTTGGTTCTTTGCGATATGCTTGCAGTAATGCAGCCTCTAAGGATTCAAAAATAACCTCAGGAGCAAAACCTTTTTGTTTTGTAAGCACCATTACCGCTTGAATTAATTCTTGACTCACTCGTATGCCTCCATATATTAAAAATCAAGATGTAATCGAATTTGTGCAATAGCAGAACGTTCAAATGTTATGCTTTCACCATTAATAGTAAAGTCGATAGATGTGTCCGTAAAACCTTGTAATGCACCAGTAAATTGTTTACTGCCATTAACAGGCTTAAACAACTGAATATCTACATCACGGCCATTATACCGAACTAAATCCTTATCTTTCTTTAGAACTCGATCAAGGCCAGGAGAAGATACCTCCAATAAATAATTTTCCGTAATTGGATCCTTTTCGTCGAGGACAGCACTTAATTTTTCGCTCACCAACTGACAGTCATCCAAATCTACACCACCTGGTTTATCAAGGTAGACACGTAAATACCAATCCCGTTCACGTACATAGTCTACATCGACGAGTTCCATATCGGTGCCGGCTATAATACCTTCAACTACAGAGGATACAAACTCCTCCACTGCTTCTCTTTTCATAGCCATCGCCTCCTTACTTACTACATCTTGTATATATCTCTTGATTCTAAATACTCTAAAATTGAGCTAATCATAAATGAAAGAGTGGACATAAGCCCACTCTTTTAAAAGATTATATAAAAGTCATATATAGTATATCACATTTGCTGTGTATATACAAATTCTACGCTTTTGAATGGGTATTAAATTTGCTGTGTATATACAAATTCTACGCTTTTGAATGGGTATTAAAGAAACCAATCCCACATAAGTCATTCTATAAAAACAAAAAATGAGAAAAAATAGCATAGTTAAATCTATCCAAACTTTAATCAATGCGCTCATTCAAGCCTTTTAGTATAGCACCTAAATGCTCACGCAATAGCACTGCTAAATCATCTAGATTTTTTGCATCTAAATGATGGTCGATTTCTGGATAGCTTTTATAGCGAAGTTCCGCAAAGTATTCATCACGCAATTCATTATAATACAATAGTAAGCCTGTACACTCATCCATCTTGTGGTATTCGCCGATGATAAAAGACCCATTAATCATGCGAATCGCATGGGCTGGATCAATATCGCGTACAAAACCTTCTAACTCCTCAGGCATAACTTGTGAGAAGTCCCATTCAGGAATCCCTCGGCGACGATAAGTAAAAGTAAAATTATTAGCAGGTTCTATTAACATATTGGTTAACCCTTTTACACATCGTTCTTGTAGCCCTGTCCAAAAAGACTCTAAATCGGCTCGCACAAAAGAAATGTCCACAAAGGAAAATAGTGGCATTTCTATATGTACTGTATAGTCCTCTACCTCTTTATCATATAAGGCAGACCAACGCCACCCCAATTCATTTTGATAGTGGAAAATAGGCACCTTTAATACGTCTTCACCAGCACTAATACGATTAGCTAATATTGTATAGTCACTTTCAGTAGATGTAACTAACGTAAAGCCGTCAACAGTTTGAGGTAACCAAGAATAGTCTAAGGCTTTACAAGCTTCAATAATTGTTTCCATATAACGCCTCATATCTTTCTTGATACTGTAAGACCGCCTTTACATAGCTACGGGTCTCAGGGAACGGAATCGTATCGACCATTCCATTCCAGTTATTTTCACGAAGCCACGATTCCACATGACCACGACCAGCATTGTAAGCAGCTAATGCTAACACCTGATCACCATTAAATTCCTTTAACAAGTGACCTAAATACCATGTACCTAACTCAATATTTATAGTAGGCTCTTTAAGTTGACGATCTGTATAGTTACCATGCCCCACTTGCTGTGCCACCCAACGAGCCGTATCTGGCATGAGTTGCATCAATCCAAGAGCCCCCGTTTCAGACTCCGCTGTGTTTTTATACTTGCTTTCTGCTAAGATAACACTAGCTACCAAAGATGGAGGTACCTGCTCTTTCTCAGCTGCAGCTATAACTTCCTCTTTATAGTTAAAGGGATACGCAATCTGACGCGCCAAATGGTCATCTAGATATGTAAAATAAAACCATCCTAGTACGACACAAGATAGTGCTGTTGCCGTTGCACGTTTCATATATCCCCCTTTCTATATAGAAACTATACATAGTCACCAAGATATAAAATATAACAAAATACTAGGTTAATATTATACGAAGTTTTATGGGCTTATTATACCATTTAATAGTAATTTTTATATACCAATTTTGACACATAAAATGACTATCATTGAGGTTCTTATAAAACTGATTCGATGCGCTCATCCCAAATGTTATCTAATTGTTCCCTTAAATTTAAAGGTGTACCATTATTGTCAATAATTACATCCGCGTAAGACCGTTTATCCTCAAGACACATTTGACTATTAATACGAGCCAATGCCTCCTCCTCAGTCAATCCATTGCGGCTCATTAAGCGCTCAATTTGAGTCGACTCATTCACATATACGAGCCACACCTCGTCCATCATGGTATACCATTCTCCCTCGATAAGTAAAGGGATATCATATAGTAAAACTGGTGTATGTAGCTCCTCATAATGAGCTGTAAGTTCCATAATTCGATTTTGAATATGCTCCTTTAAACAACCATTCAATTGTTGGCGCTTTTTTGCATTATGAAAGACAATAGCTCCTAATGCTTCTCGGTTTAATGTCCCATCATCGCGCAATACATCGGTTCCAAATGCATCTACAACTGCTTCTAAACCCTTTGTACCAGGCTCAACAACTTCACGAGCCACAATATCAGCATCGATATATGGTATACCTTTATCCTTAAAATATGTAAGAACTGTACTTTTGCCCGATGCGATGCCACCAGTTAAGCCAATTTTAAACATATATACCTTCTATTAATTATAAATACATATTACTTTACTAATGCCCAGTTTTCTGCATGGTGTACGTCTACAATAAGAGGCACTTGTAACTCTACAACAGACTGCATTGTACTACGTAGTAACTCTTCTATAGCTTCTAATTCAGAGTTCACCACTTCAAGTACTAGTTCGTCATGCACTTGTAATAAGAGTCGAGACGTAAAGTTTTGTTCTTCTAACTTTTGCTCCACTTGATTCATAGCTAACTTAATGATGTCTGCGGCGGTACCTTGAATTGGCGTATTCATTGCGGTCCGCTCAGCAAAGGAACGACGGTTAAAGTTACGACTATTGATATCAGGTAACTCACGTTGACGACCAAACATAGTGCGAACTTTGCCAGTTTCATGAGCCTCTTGAACCATTCGATCCATATACTCTTTAACCTTAGGATAACGGCTAAAATAAAGATCAATATAGTTTTTAGCTTCACCCCGTGTAATACCAAGGTCACGAGATAAACCAAAGTCAGAAATACCGTAGATAATACCGAAGTTAATAGCCTTCGCATGGGAACGTTCTTCGCTAGTTACCTCATCTTGAGATTTACCAAGCACCTCTGCCGCAGTAAAGCGGTGAATATCCTTACCTTCCACAAAAGCTTTAATCAACGCTTCATCGCCAGACAAATGAGCTAAGATACGCAACTCAATTTGAGAGTAATCGGCACTCACCAATGTATCATATCCAGCACCTGGATAGAATAAAGCGCGAATTTCACGGCCTTTTTCGGTACGAACCGGAATATTTTGCAAGTTCGGATCAGATGAGCTCAAACGACCTGTAGCCGTAACCATTTGATTGAAAGTTGTATGAATACGATGTGTCTTATCATTAATAAGAACTGCCAAACCTTCGCAATAGGTAGATACCAATTTAGCAACAGAACGGTATGCCAAGATTTTTTCAACAATCGGACTTTCGTGACGAAGCATATCCAATACTTCCGCATCTGTAGAATAGCCAGTCTTAGTTTTCTTGATGATTGGCAAGTTCAACTTTTCAAACAAGATTACACCCAATTGTTTAGGTGAATTAATATTAAACGTTTCTCCTGCTAGTTCATAAATCTCTTCTTGTACTTGAGTTAGCTCCTCTTTAAAGCGAGCCGTTGTTTCCGCCAACTTCTCTGTATCGATATAGATACCATTTTTCTCCATCACAACTAAGGTATGAATCAAAGGTAACTCAATTGTCTCATATAAAGACCATAACTCTTCACGGCGCGCAGACTCACAAGCAACTTCATTCATAGCGAGTAATGCTTTCACCATGGACACGCATTCTACGTCTACACTACCGTTAGCAATGCTAGGTACAGAAAAGCGCTCAGTTAGGTATAAATAACCATAATTAGTACGCGTAGGATCTAATAAATACGCAATGAGCGACATATCGTGAACACGAGCAGTTTTATCAGCATTAAATAAGGAAATTTCAGCTGGCACATCTGCACCAAAGGCTTCAATAATCTCCTTGGTCTGAGTTGTAACGATGGCTTTGGCACCTTGTAATACAGCTAAAACAGCTTTAGTATCATCTGTTTTTACAATAGTATCTCCATTAGATAGATAAGCATTCGTTACCGTTCTAAATGGAGTTTTACCATCTAATATAACATGTACTGCTACCGTTTTATCTTTATAAAAATCAGCGGTTAATGATTTAGCATCCGCTAAATCATTTAAAGAAATCTCTTCTTGTGGTGCAAATAAAGAACCTGGATCACCAAGAGCTACTTCCTCACACCCCATTACTTGTGCAATGCGAGGTGTTAATTTAGTAAAACCTAAAGTTTCAAATAACGGTTGTACTTCAGAGGCATGAAAGTTTTGTACAAAATCTTCTACTTTATAAGATAACTCCATGTCTGTTTTTATTGTAGCCAACTCACGAGACAAGAAGGCTAACTCTTTATTCTCTACAAGGCGCTCTTTTAATTTCTTACCAGAAATATCTTCAATATGATCATATACAGATTCAAGATTGCCGTATTCGGTAATTAATTTAAGCGCTGTTTTCTCACCTACGCCTGGTACACCTGGAATATTATCGGAAGAGTCACCCATAAGAGCCTTCATTTCGATAACCTTATCAGGACCATAGCCATAAAGTTCTTCCATATTATCTAGAGTAACCTCTAACATATCAGAAATACCTTTTTTAGTTAAGAACACATGGCTATGTTCTGTTACAAGCTGTAAATTATCGCGGTCTCCTGTAATAATTTGAACAGCCATATCAGGGGCTCCAAACTTCTTGCTTAAAGATCCGAGAATATCATCCCCTTCAAAACCTTCTTCTTCGATGACACAAATGCCTAATGCTTTTAATACATCTTGAATTAAACTAAACTGCGGACGTAAATCCTCAGGTGCATCTGGACGATTTCCTTTATACTCGCTATACATTTCTGTTCGGAATGTTTGACGCCCTTTATCAAAAGCTACGGCAATATAGTCAGGATTAATCTCTTCATACAATTTAATGAGCATTGTTAAGAAACCATATACTGCATTCGTTGGCGTTCCCAGAGCGGATTTCAACGGTGGTAATGCAAAAAATGCACGAAATAACAAACTGCTGCCATCTATAATCATTAATTTTTTCATAAGACACCTCACTTAATTCTATTCTTCATTATAACATAAGGACCCTTTTAACTTTCATAAATAAAAATTAATATATTGTTACACTAGAAAATGAGTAAGTAATTTGATTTTAAAAACCACATATATACTTTTGTTAATAAACAGTAGAAAATGTTTTACAAATCATGTCATTAAGGAAAATATTGGGCTGAAAAGTCCTTGCGTATCAATATTTGGTATGATATAATCATTCAGGTATAAGAAACGATTTTTAAGGAGGTGACTCAATTGCCAAACATTAAATCCAGTATTAGAAGCGTAAAAACGGATGCTGAACGTCGTGCGAAAAATGCCGCTGTAAAATCTCAAATTCGTACAGCAGCTCGTAAAACCGTTGAAGCTGTTCAAGCAGGCGCAGTAGAAGAAGCAAAACAAGCACTTGTTCATGCTACTAGCGTAATTGATAAAGCAGCCTCCAAAGGTGTACTTCATAAAAACACTGCAGCTCGCAAAAAATCTAACCTTGCAGCTAAAGTAAACGCTTTATAATTTTAAAAGCAAGCAAGACAGTCTCTCGGTTATCCGTTGAGACTGTTTTTTTATGCCTTTTTTCTATTTAGTCATAAAAAAATTTTTCGTTTGTTATACAGTTATATTTTATTACGCCCTATGGGCAGATTAGAGGACTATTACTATGAGAACACTATTATTAATGCGTGGTGCTCCTGCTAGTGGTAAGTCTCAGTGGATTCGTGACAACAATCTTGAGGCTTACACCCTTGAAGCCGATCATTTCCGTATGCTTTTACGTAGCCCTTCCCTTGGTGAGAACGGCTGGTATATTTCACAAGAGGATAATGGTCCAACATGGAAGCTCCTACTAGATTGTTTAGAAAAACGAATGAGCAATGGCGACTTTGTTGTCTTAGATGCTACTCACACTACCTCTAAAGCTATTAATGCTTACAAAGAATTGCTTAACAAATATAAATATACTGTATATTACTATGAACCTAATACATCCTTAGAGGATTGCTTGGCCCGTAATGCGGCACGCACCGATTACAAACGTGTGCCAGAGCAAGTTATTCATTATATGTACAAAACGATTAAAACAAGCACATTACCAAACTTTTGCAAAAGAATTAACTCTATTGATGAAATTAACAATTACTTCACGGCTAATCTAACAAATAAATATAATCGAGTACGTATTATCGGTGATATTCACGGTTGCTACACCGCATTACAACAAGCTATTACACCATGGGATGAAAAGACACTATACATCTTCTGCGGTGACTATTTAGAACGCGGTATTGAAAACAAAGAAATGATGTACGAAATGATGCGTCTCAGCACATTACCTAATACAATTATGTTAGAAGGTAATCACGAGCGACATATTGCAAACTTTGCATTCCATACAAATTTAGATCGTTCCAAACGCTTTATGAAAGATGTGGTAGCACCTATCGTAAAAGATATGACGAAAAAAGAAGTAGAATCACTCCAACGAGAACTACGACTCTTTTATAAATCACTTCGTCAATGTTATCCATTCAGCTTCCATGGCAAAAAATATTTAGTTTCCCATGGTGGCCTCTCCTATGTGCCTAATATGACCTTCATAGCCACCTCAACATTTATTAATGGTTTTGGAGCTTACGAAACAAATATCGCTAATATTTACGATACTAATTACGAACAAGGCATGTGTCAGGACTTCATTCAAATTCACGGTCATCGTGGTGTTCCAGATGGAAAGTACTCCTTCTGTTTGGAAGGAGAAGTAGAATTTGGTGGAGAACTAAAATACATCGATATCACTGCAAATACTTTCACAAAAAATGGAATAAAAAACGATGTATATGATAAAGATTATATGCGCCATGAATTCCAAAATATGACACAACACATCATCTTCACACAAAATGAAGATATTAATATTATTGGCAATTCAAAATTAGTAAAAGTAAAACAGTGTTTCCCTAACCTATATTCCTTGAACTTTACCTCTCGTGTATTCCATAAGCGATTATGGAATGAAAGTACAGTACACGCTCGTGGATTATTTGTGGATCGAATTACAGGAGATGTGAAATTACGTAGTTATAATAAATTCTTTAATCTTGGTGAACGCCCAGAAACAGAGTTAGATAATCTAGCTAATACTCTTTCTTTCCCAGTTGAAATTAGAACTAAAGAAAATGGTTACCTTGCTATTCTTGGCGTTATCAACGAAGAATTAGTATTTGCCTCTAAATCTACAACAGAGGGTATACATGTGGATTTATTTAAAAAACTATTCCATAGATTACCTGAAAATCTACAAGCAAAAATCAAAGATTTATTAGCACGTAATAACTGCTCCATGATATTTGAAGTCATCAGTCAAGAGGATACTCATATCATTAAATACGACCAAGACCATCTCTATGTGCTTGATATGATTCAAAATACTCTAGACGTAAATGGTAAGCATATAGATGTCCCATTCTCTAGAGAAAAATTAGCTGAACTATATACAATTTTACAAAAATATGACACTGACTTGATTTCCATTGTTAAAACAGTTCAACAAATTTCTACCATGGATGAGCTCCAAGACATTATAAATGAGGAACTAAATTCATGCCATGAATCTGAAGGCTTTGTATTAGTCGATAGCAATGGTTTTATGACTAAATTCAAAGGGCCTTATTATAATATGTGGAAACACAGACGAAATCGCATTCTAGAACCGTATCAAAAATTTGGTAAAATTCCATATGAAAACTGTAAAAATGAAGATGACACTAAATTTGCAAACTTCCTTGGTTCATTAGATTATGATGTAGTATGTAAATCTACCATACTTGATATTAAAGATATGATGGAAAGTCAAGGCTTGTTATAGTTAAATAAACTCATCCTGTTTTAAGGATAAAAGCAAAAGGGACTATAACCAAATAGTCCCTTACTACTAAAAATAGCTATTAGTTGATTATATATAATCAACTAATAGCTATTTTTTCTGTATTTTTTTAAGGAAAAATGGCCCAAAGTACACATTCCATTGGTATATGATTTAGTAGGTATGAAAAAGAACAAAATAAATGAATTTAATTATAACAAATTATCCATACAATTTTTTGATAACAGTATTATAAGATTATATTCAATTATATATAAGAAATAGTTTCTATACAAAGCTACACTTTCAAAGAATTAAGAAATGAAGAACCAATCCCCCATTGTTTCAATCCAAAGTTTTGTAATACTGTTTCGCCTATATCCGCAAAACTATGTCTATCACCCAAAGCTACGGAATGACTCATACTTGGACTATAAGCTAGCAAAGGCACCATTTCTCTCGTATGATCTGTACCTTTCCAAGTCGGATCATTCCCATGATCTGCAGTGATGAGAAGTAAATCATCATCTTTAAGCAAGTCCAACAAACCGCCTAATTGGTAATCAAAGTCTTCAATAGCACGCTTATACCCTTCTACATTGCGCCGATGACCGTACAGACTATCAAATTCAACAAGGTTGACCATCATGAACCCCCGTGTAAAGCTTTGGCCCAACAGATAAGGAACTACGTTCATACCATGCGCGTTAGACTTTGTCGGATATGATGCATCCCAGCCAACATGAGCATAAATATCGCCGATTTTGCCCACTGCCACTGTTGGAATGTTTGCGTCTTGTAACTCTTGTTGCACCATTTTCTTTTCAGGCATACGACTGTAATCATGACGATTTGAGGTGCGTACAAAATGACCTGGTGTACCAACAAAAGGTCGAGCTATAATACGCCCCACATAATAATCACCGACACATACTTTATCGCGTGTAATTTGACACATGCGATACAAATCTTCTAAGGGAATGATATCCTCATGCGCTGCAATTTGAAAAACCGAATCCGCCGATGTATATACGATTGGCTTACCAGTTCTTATATGTTCTTCTCCGAGGCGTTCAATAATTTCCGTTCCAGAGGCTACCTCATTACCAAGAAATCCATAACCCGTTTCTTTTATGAAAGCATCCATCAGTTCCTTCGGAAATCCATCATAAAATGTCGGAAATGGCACCGTTACAGGATGCCCCATCATCTCCCAATGACCACTTGTCGTATCTTTGCCAGTACTCGTTTCAGCCATACGACCATAAGCGCCAATAACAGGCTCATCAAACGCTGATATATCAGCAATATTAGCTAAACCTAGAGATTTTAAATTTGGACAGCGAATAGGTCCTGCTACCGCTTCGATATGTCCTAATGTATTCGAACCTTCATCGCCAAATTTAATCGCATCGGCTGCATGCCCTACACCGACACTATCCATTACTAGTAGAATAATTCGATTATACATATGTACTCCTAAATCTATATGAGATTAGTTACTCATATAATGTAAAAATACTTTATAACATATTACAGTTAAAATCATCAATATGAATTAATAAAATACATATTATATTGAGAGATAATATTTCTAAAAATTACTTAAGATATGGCATAGCAAGCATGAGGGCCGCCAAAGATTTGCTATCCTTAATAGCCTCATTCTTGATAGCTTCCAATAGTTCTGTCAATGTGTAGTATTCTAGCTCCACATATTCATCAGGATCCCAATTAGTTTCCCCCATGGTAAGGTCCTTCGCAAGATATAAATGTAATACTTCATTGCAGAAACCAGGACTCGTAGCAATTGTACCTAACGAAATCCATTGAGCTGCACGATAGCCGGTTTCCTCAGCAAGCTCCCGTTTAGCACAAACAATCGGTTCTTCATTTGGATCTAATTTTCCTGCTGGTACCTCCAGTAGCGTCTGTTGCAAAGCATATCTAAATTGACGTTCCATAACAATCTTATTATCCTCTGTTACTGCCACAATCGCTGTAGCACCCGGATGATGCACAACCTCACGCCATGCATCCTTTCCGTTCACATCGGCTATATCATAGGTAACTTGAATCAACTTACCGTTAAATTTCATTTCACTGGATTTCTGAATTTCCTTACTAATTGCCATATATACCTCTAATCTTTTATTTTATGTAAAAACCCGAGCATCCTTATACGTTGTAAAATTTCCTCTAAGTACACTTTATTAGGAACAATAAAATCAATGTTATCCCGCGTATGACGCTGAACTGTAATATTGTCATCCATAATAGCAAGAATCTTTTCTTTTGTTGTAGGCTCCACCATTTGCTTTATTACAAAGAGAAATCCATTATCTATATCTTGTTGTACTTTATTGTACATGTCGCCTATACCAATATAGGAGCTGCCTTCTTTTTCTACTATAGTAGAAATAAAATCTATAAAACGTTGAGGTATATACACCTTATTATCTTCGAAAGCAACTCTTTCATATGGTTCGGCATACATATCGAGATTATCTACAATAATCAAATATAGTAAACGAGAATAAACTCTGTCCATTTCGATAGTATAACCAGGCAACTTTCTATGTATATGATCAACTATATCCTGAACAGTAAATATATCCCCTCGATCCATAACCTCTTTAATAGCAATATGGATACTATCCGTCATATTAGAAGGAATACCAGTATTGACAACGCTGCAATAATATAATTTTGATAATACATCTATACTAACTCGTTCATTACGAACAATCTTTTTACTATGTTTATTTTTCGTTAACAGGGACATTCTAAACTGCGTATCATAAATGTAATCATAATATTGCTCTTTTGCAATATAATCATCATTTGCCAATTGAGCTATATTATCGTGAATATCCTCCGGTAACCAACTTATGAAAGATCGTGAAAGAAATACATCCCCTATATAGGCACAACCTTGGTCATTGGCACGTTTTATAAATTCATGTACATATACAGGATCATTAAAAGGCTCTAAATATTCATGAGCCACATAATAATCGTTAGAGCTCAACACATTTTGGATGTTATCAATTTTATAACTCGCTTTTTGACTTATCCGATTATCTAATCCCATTGTATCCGCTACGAGCTTCAATATATTCTTCGTATATAAAGTCCGCTCCATCAACGGTAGCTCTAACTCTTTTTGCTCTGCATATTGCATGATTTCTCGATACTGCTCTAATCGTTTCCATCCAGGATACGTATTATACGATACATAAGCTACACCATTGTCGGATAAATTCTTATTACAGATAGATAGAATTTTATCTTTTACCACATCCGGAACCCAGGACCAAATACCATGTACAATAATATAGTCAAAGGTACCGAATGAATCATCAATATCTAGAATATCCTTCTCAAGCAAATGTATATTAGATAGTCCCATCGACGCAATCAGTTCATTTCCCATCTTAATCTGGGAAGACGATAAATCAATACCCGTAAAAGACGCTTCAGGATAGTATAAAGCTTGAGAAATAATGTTCCCGCCAAAAGAACATCCAAGCTCAAGGACACGCGCCTTTTTTAAAGATACAGGATTTAGTCCAAATAACAAAGCTCGCGCTGCTAATGTATTTAACGAGGTCGCCCCAAAAGGTTGAGAAATATATACTACATCTTCATAACTTTTTTTAAGAACCTTATTCTCATCCAAAACGTGCATGGTATTTTGTGTAGTCTCAATGTCATTCCCCATAACTGATGTACCTACATTCTTTTTTTGTTTTGACTCCTGTTTCATAAAGCCTCCCGAATTGTTCTACTAACTATAATAAATATTATATAGTATTATTGATAATAATTACAGCTGAAGAGAGAAATAAACACACAAAAACCGCCCAACAAAGTTGAGCGGTTTTTACTAGTTTATACAAAACCATATATTATTTACATAGTCCCAGTGCTTCCAATGCCACCAGTTCTTACACCAGTAGCATCATCATCATTTGTAATAAGGTATTTAGAGAATATACCTTGAGCAACGCGTTCGCCTTTTTCAAGGGTAACTGGTTCTTTGCCAAAATTATAGAGAGCGATCATAATATGACCTTCGTTGTCCTCATTGTTGTAGTAATCACTATCAATGATACCTGTGCTATTCACAAGTGCTAAATGGCGTTTAATAGCCATGCTAGATCGGATGTGAATGGCAAGGTATTCGTCGTACGCCATGAAAGCTTTAATACCTGTCGGAACGAGCACTACTTGGCCTGGTTCTAATGTAACAGCTTCAGCACATTCAATATCATAGCCTGCGCTTTCAGTTGTTTTACGTGTTGGTAAGTTGATATCTTGTTCTTCAAAAGCAGAAACTACTTCAAAGCCACGAATATCCATGTAACACCTCTTATTTTAAACAATCTTTACGGGATAAGTTTACACGGCCCTGTTTATCGATTTCGATAACTTTTACCATGATTTCATCCCCTACACTTACTACGTCTTCTACATTTTCAACGCGTTCTTTCGCAAGTTTGGAAATATGTACAAGACCTTCCTTACCTGGTAATACCTCTACAAATGCGCCAAAAGCCATTAGACGAGTTACTTTACCAAGGTATACTTCCCCTACTTCAACCTCTTTAGTAAGGTTTGTGATAATTTCTTGAGCTTTTGCAGCACCTTCTTGTTCTACAGAAGCGATAAATACTGTACCATCATCTTCGATGTCAATTTTAGCGCCTGTTTCTTCGATAATACTGCGAATTACTTTACCGCCAGAACCGATTACGTCACGAATCTTATCGGGATCAATTTTCATTGTAATAATACGTGGAGCGTATTGGGACATTTGTTGACGTGGTTCAGCAATTGTATCAAGCATGATGCCCATGATATGCATACGGCCTTTGTGAGCTTGTTCTAATGCTTCTTGAAGGATTTCTCGTGATAATCCGGAAATCTTGATATCCATTTGAATTGCTGTTACGCCTTTAGCTGTACCAGCAACTTTAAAGTCCATATCTCCAAGAGCATCTTCCATGCCTTGAATATCTGTTAAAATTGTATAGTGTTCCCCTTGAGTTACAAGACCCATAGCGATACCAGCTACAGGTGCTTTAATAGGTACACCAGCATCCATCAAAGATAATGTAGAACCACATACGGAAGCCATGGAGCTAGAACCATTAGATTCCAATACTTCAGATACTAAACGCAAAGCATATGGGAAATCTTCTTCACTTGGAATCACAGGTACCAATGCGCGTTCGGCCAACGCACCATGACCAATTTCACGACGCCCAGGGCCACGGGAAGAACGAGTTTCCCCTACAGAGAAGGATGGGAAATTATAATGATGGATATAACGTTTTTCAGTTTCAACACCAAGACCATCGATGGTTTGTTTTTCAGATAAAGGCGCCACTGTTGTGACATTCAACACTTGAGTTTGACCACGTGTAAACAAGCCAGAGCCATGTGTACGAGGTAATACGCCTGTACGGCAAGAGATTGGACGAACTTCATCAAGTTGGCGACCATCTGGGCGGATTTTTTCAACAGTAATCATATGACGCACAATTTCTTTTGTCATTGCATCAAATGCTTTATTTACATCAGCCAAGTTATCTGGGTAGATTTCTTCAAAGTGAGCTAATACATCTGCACGTACTTCATTTTCTTGTGCATCACGTTGTTGTTTATCTGCACAACGAACTGCAGCATCAAGTTTATCATGACCATAGGCACGAACTGCATCACTAATTTCAGCAGGAACATCTTTACATTCAAATACGCGTTTTTCCTTACCTACTTTTGCAGTCATATCTTCTTGGAATGCTACGATTTTTTTGATTTCTTCGTGAGCTGCCATGATAACTTCAAGAATGATATCTTCCGGTACTTCTTCAGCGCCACCTTCAACCATGAGAATAGCATCTTTAGTACCAGCTACAACGATATTAAGATCTGTTTCTTCTAATTGTGATTTCGTTGGATTTACAACAAACTCACCATTGATACGTCCCATACGAACGCCTGCAATAGGGCCATTCCAAGGAACATCAGAAATAGACAATGCCGCAGAAGCGCCAATCATACCACAAATGGCTGGATCACAATCTTGGTCCACAGACATAACTGTTGCTACTACGTGTACTTCGTTACGTACACCTTTATTAAATAATGGACGAATAGGACGGTCAATCAAACGGCTATTCAAGATTGCAGACTCAGGTGGACGCGCTTCACGTTTAATGAACCCCCCTGGTAAACGACCAACCGCATACATTTTTTCTTCATAGTCTACTGTAAGTGGGAAGAAGTCGATATCCTTCGCCTCTTTAGAGCCTGTAGCAGTAACCAGTACACGAGTATCGCCATAGCCAACCATTACAGCACCGCCAGCTTGTTTTGCAAGTTCCCCAGTCTCAATCGTAAGCATACGACCAGCTAGGTCCATTTGGAATTGTTCCATTCCTATTCCTCCTAAAAATCTTCTTATATGTATACCTTCTAATTATATATCAATTAAAGCTAAATAGCCAATTCAAAATAAAAAAGCCGTCCTTTAGGACGGCTAATTTTATTATTTACGAAGACCAAGGCGTTCAATAAGGGAACGGTAACGTTCGATATCTTTACGACGAAGGTAGTCAAGCATGTTACGGCGTTGACCAACCAATTTCAACAAACCACGACGGGAATGATGGTCTTTTTTGTGCTCTTTCAAGTGTTCAGTTAAGTATTGAATGCGACTTGTTAAAATCGCAACTTGTACTTCTGGAGAACCAGTGTCACCTTCATGAGTAGCGTATTCTTTAATTACTGCTAATTTAGCTTCTGTAGTTAACATTAATGTTACCTCCTAAAAAATTATAATCCCGATAAGCTTAAGTAACCGTTGGAGAATCGAATACTTCGCTTACGATATGTCTTACGACCTAATTTAGTATACAGTATCTGCCCTATCTTGTAAAGCAAAAATACAGTAATTGAACAAAAGATAGATTAGAACTTCCTTCTATTATTTAGCACCTAGCACCATGCGGTCACTCAGTGCATTATCACCAGCTACCTCGAACTTTTGAAGTAAGTCCGCAACAGTTAATTGTTTCTTTTCTTCCCCTTTTACATCATAGATGATTCGACCAGCGTCCATCATGATGAGGCGATTACCAAATCGCAATGCATCACGCATATTATGGGTAATCATAAGAGTTGTTAGATTATGTTCTGCAACGAGTTTATCTGTTAGTTGCAATACATTTTCTGCAGTTTTAGGGTCAAGTGCCGCCGTATGCTCATCCAACAATAAGAGTTCTGGACGAAGCATGGTAGCCATTAACAATGTAATAGATTGACGTTGGCCACCAGATAGTAAGCCCATACGAGCAGATAAACGATCTTCAAGGCCTAAGCCTAATAATGCAAGACGTTCCTTGAAAAATGCTTGTTCACTATCTTTGAAAGCCCATTTAAGACCTAAGCTTTTACCACGGCGCATAGCAAGAATCAAGTTTTCCTCGATTTGCATATTACCAGCAGTACCAACCATAGGGTCTTGGAATACACGACCAATGTATTTAGCACGTTTGTATTCTGGCATTTTTGTCACATCAATCTCATTAATTGTAATGGATCCTTCATCTACTGGAAATACACCAGCAATGGAGTTTAACAAAGTACTTTTACCAGCCCCATTACCACCAATGACAGTACAAAAATCACCCTCTTCTAAGCGAAGATTAATACCTTGTAATGCAGTCTTTTCATTAATTGTGCCCTTAAAGAAGGTTTTTACCATATTTTTTACTTCTAACATAGTGTCCTCCTTAACGAGCCAACCATTTTGCTTTCAATGTAGGTAAGGAAAGCGCGATGGCAACAAGAATTGCAGTGAATAATTTCAAATCATTTGGTGGCATACCCATGTAGAGAACTGCAGCAATAACGATACGATATACAATAGAACCAAGTACTACGGCGATGAGGCTGCGTACGAAGGACTTCGTACCAAATACTACTTCACCGATGATTACAGAGGCCAAACCAATAACGATAGTACCAATACCCATGCCTACATCAGCAAAGCCTTGGAATTGACCGATAAGAGCCCCAGACATGCCAACAAAGCCATTGGAAATCAAAAGGCCAAGAACGATCATATTATCAGTATTTACGCCTTGAGCTCGAATCATTTGAGGATTAACACCTGTAGCACGTAAGGCTGTACCAATTTCGGTACCGAAGAACCAAAATAAGAGCAAACATACAACTACAGCAACGATAATACCTACGATGGCTGCAGACCACATATTCGGCGTATGGAAAAATCCACCAAGAATCGTATAAATTGTATCCATACGAAGCAAAGATACATTAGCTTTGCCCATGATGTGAAGGTTTACAGAGTACAATGCAATCATTGTCAAAATACCAGCCAATAATGCAGGAATTTTTAATTTTGTATGAATCCAACCTGTTACAGCACCGGCTATCATACCACCCACACCGGCAAGTAGAATGGAAAGGATTGGATTCATACCACTTGTAATTAAAATAGCAGAAATGGCTGCCCCCATTGGGAACGTACCTTCCACGGTTAAATCAGCCACATCTAATACGCGGAAGGTTATGAATACACCGACCGCTAACAAAGACCATAAAAGGCCTGTGGTTATGGTGCCTACCACTAAATCTAACATCAAATTCTCCTCTATTGTTTCATATCTTTACGAAGAGCTTCAGGAATCGTAATACCTAATTTTTTAGCACGTTCTTCGTTAACAGTTAACTTAATCTCTTTTTGTGTCTCAATAGCTAAATCTGCAATTTTTGCTTCTCCTGCAAGAACTTTAGCAGCCATTAAACCTGTTTGATAACCCAATTGATAGTAATCAACAGAATAAGTTGCTACACCACCAGTCATTGTCATACCTTCATCGGCAGCAAATACTGGAATTTTAGCAGCATCTGTAATTTGTGCTAAGTTAGCCATAGCAGATGCCAATACATTATCTGTTGGCGTATAGATAGCTTGTACATCTTGGTTCACAAGATTTGTAGCGGCTTGTTGGATATCATTTACATTGGAAACAGTTGCCTCTACAACAGTAATACCTTTTGTAGCAGCATACGCTTTCATTTTTTCAACTTGCAATTGGGAGTTGATCTCAGAGGATGTATAAATGGCACCAATACGCTTTACATTCGGTACTAATGCTATGATAAGATCAACCTCTTTTTCAACAGGTGTCATATCAGATGTACCAGATACATTACCACCAGGGTGTTCGTTAGATTGAACGAGTTTAGCTGTCACGTAATCTGTAATAGCTGTACCCATGATTGGCATGTCATGAGAAGCATTTGCCATCGTCTGAGCCGCAGGCGTTGCAATAGCTAATACTAAATCTTTTTTATCAGATACGAAACGTTGTGCAATACTATTTAGATTAGATTGATCGGCCTGTGCATTTTGTTGGTCAATTTTAATGTTTTGACCATCCTTAAATCCTTTAGCTGCTAAACCATCTACGAAACCTTTATTAGCAGCATCAAGAGATGGATGTTCTACTAATTGAATAACACCAATTTTCTTTTGGTCATTAGTTGCAGTATTGGAACCACAACCGCCTACCATTGCCATAACAGCAATGGCACTAAGTGCCACTGCAATACTTTTTTTCCAGTTCATGTATAACTCCTTACCAGTTATGTATTAAATCATAGTCGCCTTGTTCATCAAATCCTCTGGTAAGGTGATGCCCAATTTTTCTAATTTATCTTTTCCCACAACTAATTTAAATTCTTTCTGCATTTCGATAGGCATATCTTCAACTTTAGCTTCGCCAGTTAGAATTTTAGCTGCCATCAAACCAGTCTGGTAACCAAGTTTGTAGTAATCTACAGACAAGGACATAACTGCCCCACCTTTTACGTGGTTATCTTCACCGCCAAACACAGGAATTTTTGCTGGATCGGTAATAGCTACAAGATTGCTCATCGCAGAAGCTACCACATTATCTGTTGGCACATAAACTGCATCCACACGTTGAGATACTAGGTTTTGTGCCGCTTGTTGAATATCGTTTACATTGGAAACTGTAACTTCTTCAACTTTAATACCCTTTGTAGCTGCATAAGCTTTCATCTTCTCCACTTGAATTTGAGAGTTTACTTCGCTTGAGCTATAGATAGTACCAATTGTTTTCGCATTTGGCATTACTCGTAAAATTAGATCTACTTGTTGCTCTACTGGATTCATGTCAGACGTACCAGATACATTACCACCAGGTTTTTGATTGGATTTAACAAGTTTAGCTGCCTCGTAATCAGTAATTGCTGTACCTAAGATTGGAATATCATGAGTTGCATTCGCCATGGATTGAGCCGCTGGCGTAGCTATTGCTAAAATCAAGTTTTTCCGATCGGATACGAAACGCTGTGCAATACTATTCAAATTAGATTGATCAGCTTGCGCATTTTGTTGATCAAAAGTAATCTTTTCTGCCAAACCTTTTTCTTTTAGCGCATCAACAAAGCCCTTATTTGCCGCATCTAGTGCAGGATGTTCTACCAGCTGTACAACACCAACTTTATATTCACCATTCGATGTAGTTCCATTTGAGCCACAGCCTGTAAACGCCAACAATGCTGCCGCCGTGAGCGCTAGGGCAATACCTTTTTTCAAGTTCATGGGGATTTCCTTCCTATCTGCAATGACTATAATACATCTATTATAAACAAATTTCTTTACTACATCAATGTAGCAGGTTAAAGTATTTTACATTTGTCCATTTATAGAACACATTAAGATACGAAATCCTTTTACTTTTCAAGAGACGCTAACATGTCTTCTGTTAGATCATTAGCTGCCAAAATATAGTCCTTAAGAGTCCCTTTGTCGAGAGCTACCTTCATAACAGGCACTTCAAATGGATCCAATATGACACACATTAGAATTTCACCCGTTATATAGTAACCAACCACTGCTTCCCCTTCTTCAGGATCTAAGGTTTCACGTTTTACAGTAACACAGTATGATTTCATAACCTGCGCTGCTGCTTCTGCTACCTCTTCACGATTAGAAATATATTCTTCAACCTTCGTTTCAGGGATGTCAAAAATATCTACCTTTACAGTCTTGACCTCTGTAGCCTCTCCTTTCGCAGACTCTATAGCTGCGCCTAATTCTGTTTGCTTCATATACACCTCACAAAGAATGGACTTTTACCATTGGTGAAAGCCCCATTATCTTAGATTGATTCATCAGCTGCATTTAAGAACGCCACATAGCATTGTTTAGCCTCGTAAATATCAGCCTTAGATGTAACCTCCCAAGGAGCATGCATGCTAAGAACGGCTACACCACAGTCGATGACATTCATACCATAAAGAGCCATGATGTACGCAATGGTGCCACCACCACCTAAATCAACCTTACCGAGCTCTGCTGTTTGGTATGTTACATTGTTAGATTCCATGACACGACGGATAAAGCCCATATACTCAGCATTCGCATCATTAGAACCAGCTTTACCACGAGAGCCAGTAAATTTATTAAATACTACACCCATACCAAGGTAAGAAGCATTTTTCTTTTCATACGCCGATGCATAAAGCGGATCATAGCCTGCACTTACATCGGAGGATAACATACGAGATTTCTCCAACGTACGACGTACACTTACAGAGTTAGGTTTACCCATAAGTGTTAAAATTTCAGCCACTGCATTTTCAAAGAAACGTGATTGCATACCTGTAGCACCTACAGAACCAATTTCCTCTTTATCTACAAGTAAACAACAAGTAGTACGCTTTACATTATCCACTTCAAGCATTGCTACCAAGGATGTGTAGGCACACACGCGATCATCTTGGCCATACGCCATTACCATGGAACGATCAAAGCCCATATCACGTGCTTTACCAGCTGGTACAATTTCTAGTTCTGCAGACAATAAGTCACGTTCAATAAATCCATACTCTTTTTCAAGAAGGCTATTAATAAATTTAGTAACCCCTTCTTTTTCTTCGTCTTTAACTGGACGGCTACCGATGAGTAAATCAAGAGCTTCCCCTTCAATTACTTTAGCTGCATTTTTTTGCATTTGTTCTTGTCCCAAATGAGGCAACAAGTCAGTAATACAGAATACAGGATCGCTTTCCTTATCACCAATATTAATATTGATACGAGTACCATCTGTTTTTACCACAACGCCATGAATAGCAAGAGGCATAGCTACCCAATGATATTTTTTAATACCTCCATAATAATGAGTATCCCAAAATACTAAATTACTATCCTCATATTGTGGATTTTGCTTTACATCGATGCGTGGAGAATCAATATGAGCACCTAAAATATTCATACCCAATTCAATATTATCAGTACCAATATTAAATAAAGCAATAGATTTATCCATATGTGTGTAATAAATCTTATCACCAGCTTTAATTGACGTATTGCTTTTAATAATGTCATTTAGATTTACATAGCCCTTTGCTTCTGCAAATTCTACAGCTTGCACAACGCATTCACGTTCTGTTTTACCATTATCTAAAAATTGACGATATGTATCACTTAAAGCATATACCTTTTCCATAGTGGCATCATCATAATTATGCCATGCATATTTACGTTCCATAATCTATCCTTTCTAAAAGTTCATATCCTAATATATAGTACAGTTCAGAAAACGAACTTGAATTTACATAACTATTTTTGGCGGACTTTTTCTTGTTCCGCCTTACGATACTCTAAATATTTTCGCTCTTTTTCGCGATTGATTTCAGACTTCTGAGTATATAGAGAACGAATTTCATCCGTACAATGGGTCAGTACCTTAGTAACATAGAATTTACTACTGCCGGACTTAATCGTATACTTTCCAACTTTAAGTTGCACCGCAAAATCGCCATGTTTAGGACATACTCCAATGGCTAGGTGCTTATCCCCTTGTAATCGTTCAGGTCTTGTCATTTCTAAACGTGTTTGACAGTACGGACAGAAGGACATACGTACTCTTCTATCATGAACAATACGTTTTTTCTCAGAAAAATTTTCATACATAAAGAATGTGAGAATTGGAGGATATAGGAAAGGATTACTACTTTCCTTGCGAATTAGATCATAATGTAAAATTCCTTGTGCAATATCTAAAGTCTGACAAATGTGAGCTGTAAAAACTGCATCATGCAAGGCATTATGAGCAGATAGATGCTCCGTTGATATATTGAGATCCTCCATAGCATGCGCCACAGAATACTGCTGACTTGTTCCATAGCGTTGATAAGAATAAATCATTTGCGCATCTACCCATTGATCATAAGATAATGCTTTCATCTTATGAAGCATAAGATTTTCTCGAAGGATAAGAATATCGTCTGATCCCCAAGAAAGCAGCATATATTCATCACCACACCATTTTTGAAAGTATTGCATAGCCGTCTTAAATGGCACACCATGATTGAGCTCATGGGTGGTTATCCCTGTCAACTCACGCACATGTTTATGCATCCGTGTCAGATATTGAGGTTTGATGAACATCGTAAAATGATCTATAATGTCCATCTTTTCATTCAGTTTTACCGCTCCGATTTGAATGATTTCCCCTGTCAACGGCATTTTTGTGCGCTTCATAAAGCTAATATCATTGCTATAGGGTTGATTCCATTCTAAATCAAATACAATATAGTTCATATGTTTATTTCGATTCTAAAAGCAATGTTTCCGCTGCTTTAATAACCTGTTCTTCAGAAATTACAGATAATCCTTTATAATTTCCTTCTTTAATAATTTTTTTCATGCTTTTACCAATCTCATAAGAATCCATCGTTTCTAAAACGATAGCATGAGCTTGATAAGGTCCATAAAAGAATGGATTTGATGGACCATACAGTGCCACAATTGGCACACCTTGACTGATTCCTACATGCATTGGTCCAGAATCATTAGTAATAAATAGATTACAACGGCTCATAGCCGCTGCCAAAGGGCCTAACTGGAATTTTCCGGTAGCCACAATAGGCTTTGTTTCCATTTGTTCTACTACGGGCTGCACCATTTCAAGGTCCATAGGTCCGCCAAAGAAAACCGTCTTATAACCTAAACGACCAAAGTAATCTGCTACATGAGCAAATCGTTGAGCTGGCCAACGTTTCTCAGGAACGGCGCTACCGATATTAAAACCAATGAGTATATCAGTATCAGTTAATCCATGACCAGAATAAAACTCTCGAGCCTGACGACGCCATTCTTCACAGGTCTCAATATGTAAACCAGAGTTAGAAGTATCTGTTACACCTAATTGCTCTAGTACATTAATGTACATATCCGCAGCATGACGAGTTTTACGATCTAAGCGCGTATACTTTGTCATGAATGGTCTAAAGAGGAAATGACTCATACCAGTTGTAATAGGTGCATGAATCTTCCAAGCTAAATATGAAGTACGCTCATTAGGATGTAAATTAATGACAATGTCAGATTTTCCCTTAGCATTGATTTCACGAGCCACTTCATTGAGACCTGAGATGCTATTATGGCGCCCTTTTTTATCTACAACAATAAGTTCATCAATATTTGGATTATATTCCATTACTTGTTGTAATTTTTCATCTATTACATACGTAATATGACTATGAGGAGCCGCTTTGCGAAGCACTTCTAAAAATGGAGTCGTTAATATAACATCGCCTAAATGCATTAAAAAGGTTACCACAATGCGCTTATAATCTAGTTCCATTATAGTTCCTTTCCAAGTACTTGTTCATACACTGACCATACCGCGTCTACAGGAATTTGTGCCATACAGTCTGGATCATCTACTAGTGGTTGCTCAGGTGTAGCCTTAGAAGTAGGTGAAATAATGAGATGTACATGACTACCACCATAAGGACCTGTACGCTTAGGTGATGTTGTACCAAACATGGCAATCAAAGGACGCTTCAAAGCATTTGCAATATGCAATGGTCCCGTATCGGCACTAATAAAAATCTGACAATGACGAATCAACTCAATGAGTTCAGGCATGGTTGTAGATCCAACTAAATTGATGAGATTCTTATGTTTTACATAATTTTCTATGAAAGCACCTTTATCTACATCATCAGGAGCACCGGCAATAACAACCTTCTTACCAGATTCACATAAACGAATACAAAGTTCTCCAAAATTTAGAAGTGGCCACTCCTTAACAATCCATCGTGCCCCTGGTACAACTACAATATATTCATCATCTACACCATGGCATTTCAACTTTTGTTTTATGGATTTCTCAGCCTCAACGTAAGCTGGCATAGGAAATTCAATCTCCTCTACCTCGCCACCAAGTACACGTACAGTATCAAGATACCGTTCGATAACATGGTCGTATTTATGCTCACCTACTAAGGCTTTATTAACAAGATTACTGCCCTCACGAAGCTCCCAGTAGCCATATTTTTCAGGAGCACCAGATAATAAGGAAACAATAGCACTTTTTGCGATGCATTGAAGGTCTAAGGTCATATCAAAATGACGACTATGTAGCTCCTTGCGCAATTGATATAAATACGTAGGCTTCTTTAGTTGCTTTTTGTCAATGATAATCACGTCATCAACCCATGGTGTACCAGGTAAGAGGCTAGCGAATTGCTCATGAATAGCCCATGTAATACGCGCATTAGGCCAATTCTTGCGCACAGCATACAAGGTAGGCAATGCGTGAATTACATCACCTAAGGAACTCATCTTGATGATGAGTATATTCTTGTAATCTTTCATAAAGCCTCCCCAAATACAACACAACAAACCCAAATATATTCTTCCGAAATAAACTAAATGGAATAAATGATTAAATTATTGTTTTAATGAAATCCAATAGATTAGAGCCTTTAAATAGATACCCCTTAATGCCAGCAGCCTCAGCTGCATCAACATCACGCTGACTATCACCGATAAGAAAACTATTTGATATATTTACATCATAATCCTTAATGGCTTGCTTAATCATGCCAGGTTTAGGCTTTCTACATTCACATTCTACTGCATAGAGAGGAACAATACCTTCTTTATGATGTGGACAGTAATAGAAATGTAAAATCGGTGCTCCACTGCGATCTAATTCATGAGCCATATAGTCATGTAAAATCTGAACATCAGATTCTTTATAATAACCACGAGCTACACCACTCTGATTTGTCACTACAATGAGATCATAGCCTTTACTATGAGCATAAGCAAGGGCCTCTTTTGCACCATCTACCCACTCTAAATCGCTGATTTTATATAGATAACTAACATCCTTGTTAATAACCCCATCGCGATCTAAAAATAATACCTTGCGCATTAGCGTAAATACCCTTCGTTATTATCTAATAGTTCACAATATTCTTTAACGGCATCTTCCATTTTATGGAACCCTTTGTCATAGCCAGCGGCTAACAATTTAGTAGTATCAGCCTCTGTAAAGCTTTGGTATTTACCCTTTAACACCTCTGGGAATGGCACATATTCAATTTTGCCTTGACCATTGTAGTCGATAACAGCTTGCATGAATTGGTTAAAGCTATGAGCATTACCTGTACCACAGTTGAAAGTACCAGAGATTTCAGGATGCTCCCAGAAATAGAAGTTTACATTAACTACGTCTTTTACATAGATAAAGTCACGTGTTTGACCACCATCTTCGTAGCCATCTGTACCTTCAAAGAGATTAATAATACCTGTTTCTTTATTTTTGTAGAACATTTGACGTACTAAAGAAGCCATTTTATCTTTATGGGCTTCATTAGGACCATATACATTAAAGTAACGTAGCCCAACAACTTGCGCAGTATATTCACCTTCATATTTGCGTACATAACGGTCGAATAACAATTTAGAATACGCATATGGGTTAAGCGCTTCTTCAGCTTCCGGTTTTTCTACGAAACCATTTGTACCATTACCATAGGTAGATGCAGAGGAGGCATAGATGAATGGAATGCGACGGTCTTGGCAATAATGGAATAGATTTTTAGAACCTTCATAGTTGTTCTTCATCATGTATTTGCCATTATATTCCATTGTGTCTGCACAAGCACCTTCATGGAATACGACTTCAATAGGGCCAACGTCGAATGTACCATCAGCAATAGCACAATCAAAATCATCACAATCGATGTAATCTAGAAATTCTAAATTTTGAATATTGCGAATCTTACGACCATCTGTAAGATCATCTACGATGAGAATATCTGTACGACCACGATCATTCAGTGCTTTCACAATATTACTGCCAATAAAACCAGCACCACCTGTTACGATAATCATAATTTGCCCTCCTTAGCCATAGTGGCTATTTTCCCTACAATATCTGATGTAGAGTAACCTTCTTTAAATGAAAGAACCTCTACATTGTCAACGGACTCGCGTCCAATAATATCTTCTATTTTGTAATCTCCGCCCTTAACAAGAGTATTGGGACGTAAGTACGCTAGTAATTCAGCCGGTGTATCCTCTTCAAATAGTACTACACCGTCAATACATTGCAACGCACTCAACAAGGCCGCTCTATCCGCTTCACTTACGATGGGCCGTGTTTCTCCTTTTAAACGTCGAACAGATGCATCAGAATTTAATCCAATGATTAAATGATCACCTAGCTGCGCAGCTTCTTGTAAATACGTGATATGTCCACGGTGAAGAATGTCAAAACAACCATTTGTAAACACTACAGTTTCACCTTTGCTTTGCCATTGTGAAACGAGTTCTTTCATCTCTTCCTTCGTATATAATGGCTTAGATTGAATACTATGTTTATAGGAATGCCATAAGTCTAATAACTCAGAACGATGTATTGGATACGTACCAACCTTAGATACTACGATACCCGCTGCACCATTGGCGATATGTAAGGCTAAACGCATCGATAAACCACTTGCAAGACAGGTCATCATCATGGATACAACGGTATCTCCTGCACCACTCACATCAAACACCTCTTGTTGAGTAGCAGGATTATGCCATGTACGGCCATCCTTTGCAATAACCGTAATACCCTTAGCAGATCGAGTGGCCACAATATAGTCTAAATCTACATCAGCAAGTACAGACTTAGCAGCCTCTACAATAGTAGCATCATCATTTTCTAACGTACGGCCTACACATTCACCAAGTTCTTTCACATTCGGTGTAATACATGTAGCACCATTGTATTTAGACCAGTCTGCCCCCTTAGGATCTACGATAGTTTGCACACCATATTCCTTAGCCAAACCAAAGATTGTCTTCAATAAGGTAGGTGTACAAACGCCTTTACCATAGTCAGATACGACAATACCATCAATCCCCGCTTTACATAGATTTTCCAACCAAACAGACAATTGTTGCTCTTCTTGATTGGTTAAATTTGTAATTGTTTCAAAATCAAGGCGCATCATCTGTTGACGATCACCCAATATGCGCATCTTAGTAATAGTAGAGCGGTCATCACTAGTGATTAAACCAGTCGTATCGATTTTATCAGTATCAAGTAAATTTTTTAATAAATGGCCATGGTCGTCATTACCTGCTAGTGCACCAAGATATACTTTACAGTCTAAATTAGACAGATTAGATGCAACATTACCAGCTCCACCAAGGACCTCTTTCATCTTGGACACGCGGTTTACAGGAACCGGTGCTTCTGGAGAAATACGACTTACATCACCAAAAACATAACGGTCTACCATTACATCGCCTACAACGGCAATCTTCAAGTTTGGCAGTTGCTTTGTTAAAAACTGACTAATGGTAGTATTTATCATAATCCACCTATTCCTTATCAAAATTACATATGTTCCTAATTTAAATAAATTTTTAATTGAAACAATGTGTATCTATGAGTAAAAACCTATCGGTTAATAATCTTCTTCAATAATTTCGCACATAATATGCCCAGCTAAGATATGCATTTCTTGAATGCGCGCTGTCACATTACTGGGAATAGCCAGCGTAATATCACATAGTTCGGCTAGTTTGCCACCGCCTTCCCCAGTGAAAGCAATGGTATGCATACCAATAGAACGGGCCATTTCTGCAGCTTTTACAACATTCTTAGAGTTACCAGATGTAGAAATACCGATGAGGACATCACCTGTACGGCCTAAACCCTCTACTTGACGTGCAAAAACAGATTCAAAATCATAGTCATTCGCAATAGCTGTTAATGCAGATGTATCAGTAGTTAATGCAATGCCTGCAAGAGAGCGCCGTTCCTTTTTAAAGCGACAAATCAATTCAGCTGCTAAATGTTGAGAGTCCGCCGCAGAGCCACCATTACCACAGAACAAAATTTTATTACCATTTTCTAAAGCCGCTTTACAGCGATATCCGATTTCTTGAATGGTATCCATATGTTCCATCGTTTTACCAAACACTTCAAGATGCTCTGTAAAACGATCAGCAATGATTGGATTTAAATCAGTCATTATAAAATCTCCTTTAATAGTCTATCTGCATTTTTCCAGAATAACTTTTCACATTGTTCCACAGATAAACCTGCCTCTTTAAAAGCATCATAAAGACGACTCATTTGAGACATATCTGCAATCTCTGTGTCGGGTGGAATCCCATCAAAATCAGTTCCTAATGCCACTACATCTTCACCGCCCTTGTCGATGAGATATAGACCATGTTTAACAATATCTTCAATGCGACTAATTGGCGATGTGCCGAGAAAATTCTGTGCAAAATTAAGTCCTATAATACCTCCCTTATTAGCAATAAGTCTAATAAGATTATCTGGTAAATTTCGCGTATGAGCCCGAACTTCCCGTGCATTTGAATGAGATGCTATAAAAGGAACATCTAGAATATCTCCTAGTTGCTCTGTACCAGCATCATTAAGATGAGAGCAATCAACAATTATCCCTAACTCTTGCATAGCTTCTACAAATTCAACACCTTTAGATGTTAATTTTTTATGTTGCTCACCACAATGTGGCTCGCCAAGTCCATTTGGATAGTTCCATGTTAGCGTTATAAGTCTGACTCCATCTTGGTAAGCTTGTTTAAGTTTATTTAAATCGCCACCTAGTACGCCACCTTCCTCAATAGACATAAGTGCCCCAATCTTACCAGTCTTGTATACAGACTCTACATCTTGATAAGAGAGCACATGTTGTATGTGCTCTCCATAGTGATGAATTTGTGATACACACAAATTACGCATCTCTTCATAGCGACCATAAGGGTCATTCGTCTCACCCATATTAATAAAGAGTGCAAAGTCTTGTATCTTGCTATGAGCCTTTTGTAATTTTTCTATATCTATTTTCCAAGTATTACGATATAAATCACCACTATCAGGATGATCTAGCAATTGCATCATCGTATCACAATGTAAATCTATCATAAAGCCTCACACATCGCTAATTTCAAAACTATGTATAACCAATCAGTAATACAGAATCAATTATTCTTCTACAACAGGTTTGCGTTTTGGCTTTTTAGCATCTAACTTCTTCAGAGCTTTTAACTCTTCCATAAAGCTATCAATATTATCAAACTTACGATATACACTGGCAAAACGAACATATGCAACTTGATCTATGTCTTTCAGTTGTTGTAACACAAGCTCACCAATGCGATCAGTTGTAACCTCTTGGTTAATTTCATTCCGAATGTCACGCTCCACATCATTAACTACTTGCTCCATCACAGACATAGGAACTGTACGCTTATCACAAGAGCGCAATAACCCATTCAGTAGCTTACCGCGGTCAAATAATTCACGTCGTCCATTTTTCTTCAATACCATTAGTGGTACTTCTTCTATAATTTCATAGGTAGTAAAGCGACGGCCACAATTGATACATTCACGGCGACGGCGAATACTATTACCTTCATCAGTCGTTCTAGAGTCTGTTACCTTCGTGTCTGTGTGTTGGCAATAAGGACATCTCATCTGTTACTACTCCTTTTCTACTAATCATTCTAAAATAACGCATAATACGCCCATTTTCTCTATATTATATAGTACCATGAAACCCTTGAAAATACAAAGAATCCCTAGGATTTCCTAGGGATTCTTCCATTATTCTTCAATTTTTCATTTTATGAAATATTTGAGAAATAATATTTTTAATTTTAAATGATTGTTAGCTTATCGTTTTAAAGCATCTTCAATACGAAGCAAGCAGTCACCAGATTCGATACGACTACCTTCACGTACAAGGATTTCTTCTACGATACCATCAATAGGAGCTGTAATTGTTGTTTCCATTTTCATCGCTTCTGTAACGATCAATGGTTCACCTTTAGTTACAGATTGACCATTCTTAATAAGGATCTTAACAACGGAACCAGACAATGTAGCACCAATTTCACCAGGGTTAGATTCATCCGCTTTGCGACGAACAACACCAGTTGTCTTAGCATGTTTATCATGAACCTTAATGCTACGAGGTTGACCATTAAACTCGAACAATACGATGCGGTTACCATCTTCATCAGGTTCAGAGAAACCATTCATCTTGATAATCAGTGTCTTACCTTTTTCAATGGTTACTTGAATTTCTTCGCCCCGTTTCATACCAAAGAAGAATGTTGGAGTATCTAATACAGATACATCGCCAAAGTCTTTTACAAATTTATTGTAATCTTGGTAAACCTTAGGATACAAGCAATATGCACTAATATCTTCATCAGTTGTTTGGGCTCCCATTTCACTTAATTCATGACGAATATGTTCAAAATCTGTTGGAGGTAATACAGCACCAGGGCGAACTGTGATTGGGCGAGCACCTTTCAAGATGATTTTTTGTAATTTTTCAGGGAAGCCTTGATATGGAGTACCAAGACGGCCTTCAAAGAATTCAACTACGGATTGAGGGAAATCCAATACATCGCCTTTTTCGTAGATATCTTTTTCAGTTAAGTTGTTTTGTACCATGTACAATGTCATATCCCCTACCACTTTAGAGGATGGTGTAACTTTAATGATATCACCAAACATCATGTTTACTTGGTGGTACATTTTCTTAATATCTGTCCAACGATCACCAAGCCCTACCATTTTAGCTTGTTGTTGCAAGTTAGAGTATTGTCCGCCTGGCATTTCATGTTGATATACTTCAGTATTAGGATATGCTTCTGCTTTATCTACACCTTTGTAATATGGTCTGATACTACCAAAATAATGAGACATTTCTTCCATATAGTCGATGTTCATTTCTGGTTGACGTTCATGACCAGACAACGCATAGTACATGGAATTCATACTAGGTTGAGAAGTACCATTAGCAAAAGCAGAGTACGCTAAGTCGATTACATCAACACCAGCATCTACAGCGCGGCCATATGTATAGATAGAGTTGCCAGAGCCTTCATGAGTATGCAAGTGAATTGGAACAGAGACAGCATCTTTCAAGGCAGATACCAAGTTATAAGAAGCTTGTGGTTTTAAAAGGCCGGCCATATCTTTAATGGCAATAATATTAGCACCAGCTTTTTCAAGCTCTTTTGCCATATTTACATAATAGTCCAAATTGTATTTTGTACGAGCACCATCAAGGATATCGCCAGTGTAGCACAATGCAACTTCAGCTATTTTATTTTGTGCACGCACTTCGTCGATAGCAACATGCATATTATCGAGGCTGTTCAAGCTATCAAATACGCGGAATACATCAATACCATTAGCAGCAGCCCGTTGAATGAATTGACGAACTACGTTGTCTGGATACGATGTGTAACCTACAGCATTAGCACCTCGAAGAAGCATTTGAAGCAATGTATTTGGCACTTCACGACGGAACATGCGCAAACGCTCCCACGGATCTTCATGTAAGAATCGGTATGATACGTCGAAAGTAGCACCACCCCAACATTCTAAAGAGAATAAGTTAGGTACACCTTTTGCAGCATGACCAGCTACGCGAGCCATATCGATTGTACGAAGGCGTGTAGCGAACAAAGATTGGTGAGCATCACGCCATGTGGTATCAGTGAAAAATACTTGTTTTTGTTCCGATAACCATTTACTAAATTTATCTGGTCCAAGTTCATCAAATTTTTGTTTTGTACCAGATGCTGGACTTACATCCAAAGCAGATGGCATTTGAATCGGTTCAAAGTCAGGAACCTCTTGAGCTCCTGCACCAGAATAGCCATTAATTGTAACATCAGCAATGTAACGTAATAATTTAGTACCACGGTCACGATCTGGTTTTAATTCAAATAATTCAGGATGCTCTTCAATGAAGTTTACATTGTAAGAACCACTTTGGAATTCAGGATGTTCCAATACATTAATCAAGAAGTGAATATTTGTTTTTACACCGCGAATACGGAATTCTTTCAAGCAACGAAGCATTTTACGAATAGTTTCTTCGTTGTTAGGACCAAATGCTGTCGCTTTCACAAGCAAGGAGTCATAGTAAGGTGTTACAACGGCACCTGTAAAAGCATTACCAGAATCAAGACGGATACCAAAACCACCAGAGCTACGGTACGCTAAGATTTTACCGGTATCAGGCATAAAGTTGTTTTTAGGATCTTCTGTGGTAATACGACATTGGATAGCAGTGCCTTTACAAGGAATTTTATCCTGCTCAGGAATACCTACTTCAGGGCTATGTAAACTAAAGCCTTCAGCGATTCTAATTTGAGCATGAACAATGTCAATATCTGTAATCATTTCTGTTACAGTATGCTCTACTTGAATACGTGGATTAACTTCGATAAAGTAGAAGCTACCATCAGCAGTTACCAAAAATTCTACAGTACCTGCATTCACGTAGCCAACATTTTTCATGATTTTAACGGCAGCATCACATACAGCTTTACGAGTTTCTAATGATAACGCAAAGGCTGGCGCCATTTCAACTACTTTTTGGTGACGACGTTGAACAGAGCAATCACGTTCATGCAAATGAACTACATTGCCATGTTCATCACCTAAGATTTGAACTTCAATATGTTTAGGCTCTACGATAAGTTTTTCTACATATACATCATCATCGCCAAACGCAGCTTTCGCTTCAGATTTAGCACGATCATATGCATCTCGAAGATCTTCTTTATGATGAACTTCACGCATACCACGACCGCCGCCGCCATTAACGGCTTTAATCATCAATGGAAAACCATGTGTATCAGCAAATTCTTCTAGTTGAGCATAATCTTTTAAAGCCCCATCAGAACCTGGGATCATCGGAATTTTTGCTAATTTAGCTTGCTCACGAGCATTTACTTTATCACCAAACATATTCAAATGCTTGATTTTAGGCCCGATAAAGATAATACCTTCTTCTTCACAACGACGAGCAAAGCCTTCATTTTCAGATAAGAAACCATAACCTGGATGGATAGCATCGATGTCATGTTCTTTTGCAATACGGATGATATCTTCTATATCGAGATATGCATCAACTGGTTTTTTACCTTCGCCTACGAGATAGGCTTCATCGGCTTGGTTACGATGCAAGGATAATGTATCCTCTTTAGAATAAATGGCTACAGTTTTAATACCCATTTCATTACATGCACGGAACACGCGGATCGCAATTTCTCCACGGTTGGCAACCAATACGGATTTAATTTTTCTCATGTATTGCCTCCTACTAGCTTCCACAAATATGAACTATCAGCTTTCATTTTTATTAATATATGAATATTTCCTATACTTACAGATAAATCAATATTACGGAAGACCTCATCAAAATTTATGATGAGTTTTTATATTCATAATAATATATACTTATTATACAATATTTTCATTATATTTAAAGGATTATACCAATTATGAAAGTATAAAATATATTTTTTACTGTTCATTACAAAAAATCATATGTCTTTTAATAATGCACATCGAATTAATTCTTTTTTATATCATTTATCACCTAAAAAGTGATTCATTAATCGATTTAATTGCTCTTGATCAGCTGCCCCCATCAATTCTCTTGCAGAATGCATGGCTAAAAGTGGCAAGCCTACATCAACAGTACGCATCGGTAACATAGCTGATGAAATCGAACCTACAGTAGATCCACCTGGAGTATCTGAACGATTTACATAAATCTGATACTGTGCATCCGCTTCTTCACAAAGACCTTTAACGATAGCAATGGCCTTAGCATCTCCGGCGTAAGATTGGCTACATGCAATCTTGAGGGATAACCCTTTATTAAGTACAGGAATATTCGTAATATCATTTTTCTCTGGATAGTTTGGATGTAATCCGTGAGCCACATCGGAGGAAATCATAAAACCTTTAGAAATAAAACTGTCCATCTCTTGATTAGAATATCCTAATGCGTCATAGACGCGTTTAATGAGATTTGGTAATATCATACCCGCCCCACCTTGTTTTGTACGACTGCCCACCTCTTCATTATCAAAGAAAATAGCACAGCGAACACCATTGGCATTCATTTTACGTGCCTGAATAATACCAGATAGTACACCAAAGCAAGATGTTAAATTATCTAAACGAGGTGAGCTAATAAAATCACTTTCCGTACCGAGCACACAACCTAGTTCCGTAGGATATAAAGTCATTTCGTAAGATAATATTTCAGAAGGATCACAATCTACTTCATCAGCTAAAAACTTCGTCCACTCATCGTATTGAGTGTCTGATTCTGGAAATAAACTAGGATTATTTCTATTATTTAAAGGCTTTGTAGGATTATCTTCATTACTTCGTTCCATCATCAATATAGGAAGCATTTCTTTTTGACGATTTAGTTTAATCCCATCATTAACAGAGCGATTCATATGAATTGCTAAATTTGGAACAATAGCGATAGGCCGTTTTGTATCGACTAGAACAGAATCTACGTCAAAGGCATTTTTCCCTTTTAACACAACCGTACCTGCTGCACCTAATGGACGGTCAAGCCATGTATTTTCGATAAGACCACCATACATTTCTACATTTAACTTTGTGTATCCTTTCATAGAGGTTATAGGGTTTGGTTTAACACGAATAGCAGGAAAATCTGTATGAGCCGACGCAATACGTAATGTATGTTCTGGTTTCTTCCCTATATGAAAGGCAAATAAGGTGGTGCCGAACACGTTAACTACATAAGAACCAGAGTCTAACTGCCACTCATCTTCTAAACTGAGCTCTGTAAATCCTGAATCCAAAAGCATTTGTAAACTTGTATCTACTGTGTGATACGGAGATGTACAAGCGCCAATATACTTTAATAATTGTTCATTATCAAACTTCATAGGTCCCTCCTATGCACAAATCATATAAAATTTGTACAATTAGCTTGAATAATTTATTATGTATATTATTTTACAATATTTACATTAATTATCTATTAACTACTCATATTTTATCACAAAAAGCCGCCCCTATCGGGACGGCTTTTTATATACGATGTAAATGCATAGTACACTAAGTCTGATAGGTTTAAAGTACATGCATTACAATCCTATAAAATTGTCAGTACTAAATTTTACCACATACCAATCAACTTCATCCATACAGAGCCAAGACCCATGAAGATAATTAAGTTGATTACAGATGTGAAGAAACCAAGTTTCCACCATATATTTTGAGGAACATAACCAGTATTAAAGATTACTGGAGATGGACCTGCTGCATAGTGAGTCAAAGACATACACAAGTTAGATGTGAATGCGATCATCAACAATGTCAACATTGGTGGGGCACCTGCAGAAATAGCGATTGCAGAGAATGCTACAAACATTGCAGAAATGTGTGCTGTTAAGGATGCAAATACATAGTGAGCATATGTATTAACGAGAACTGCTACAACAAAGGCAATTACCCAAGAACCTTCTGGAATATAACCACCAACTTGAACTGTAGCCCATTTGATAAAGCCCAATTTGGAAAGGAATCCTGCAAAGCCCATCAATGTGCCCATCCAAACCAATGTATCCCAAGCACCTTTTTCACTCTTAACATCATCCCAAATTAGAACGCCTGTAGCAAGTAAAATAGAAATACCTAAGAATGCAACAGTTGTAGCATCAAGTTTTGTGAATTGAGACGTAGCCCATAAAACTAATGCTAAGATAAATACACCAAGCATTACCCATTCTTGGAAAGACATCTTACCAAGACCTTTTAACTCTTCGCGAATCATTTGTTGAGCTTCACGAGCATCTTTGATTTCCGGTGGATATACTTTATAAATAAAATACGGCATAATAATCAATGCAATAATACCAGGTACGATAGCTGCCATAGCCCAGTCGCCCCATGTAATGCCAATACCAAAGGATTGAAGCGCTAATGCTGCAACCAATGTATTACCAGCCATGGATGTTTGGAACATCGCAGATGTAATCGTATTTACTTGGTAAATAGATTGCATCAAGAAAGAACCAATTTTACGAGGTCCATCTTGTGGTTCAGAACCGAAAGCTTTTGCTAAGCTAGTTGTAATTGGCATGATTACACCGCCTACACGAGCTGTGTTAGATGGTGTTGCGGGAGCTAAAATCAAATCAGACAAAGCCAATGCATAGGCCAAACGCAAAGAACTACTACCAAAAGCAGAAATCAAATTATAAGCAATACGTTTCCCCAAACCAGTTTTAATAAAGCCACGAGAGAATAAGAAAGCACCTACAATTAGCCAGATCGCAGAGTTAGCAAAACCTGAAATACCTTCACTAATCTTTAATGTGCCTGTCAATGCAGCAACAGTAATAACAACGATAGATACGCCACCAATTGGTAACGGCTGAGTAATGAAGCCTACGATAGTAGCTACAAAGATTGCAAATAAATGCCATGACTGAGGAGTTAATCCCTCTGGAGTTGGAACAAACCACAGACCTAAACAAAAGGCTGCTGGAATGATCCAGTTCAATAGTTTTTTCATACACATACCTCCTACATAGGAAAACATTAAAATTAAAACAATATATGCCAATACATCCTATAATATCATGTTAAGAAAAATAAAAATCTATACTAACTATGTTCAGCATATCTGTAGTAAGAGAATTAAAGATATAATTCTATCTTCTTACCATAAATATAATATAATTCACCATAAAAAGATGTGATAAAAAGCTGTGCATTTATAAATGCACAGCTTTCATCATATAAATCCTATTCGGGTAGGGATACGTCTTCTAAATTTGTTTTTTCGATAGACTCAATATCACCTTTATCGCAAAGGTTTGCAATAGTTGGGTCGATTGGTAAACGGTTCAACAATAATAGACCGTATTTCTGAAGGATTTCTTCGATGTGGCTTTCACCAAAAATTTGATAATCCTTACCGTTATCTGGGCAATGGAAGTAAGAGTAGTTTTCCACCACACCAATAATAGGCACTTGCATTAAATCAGCCATTTTAACTGCTTTTTCAACAATCATGGATACCAAGTCTTGAGGAGATGTAACGATAATAATACCGTCCAATTTCAAGGATTGATATACAGTAATCGCTACGTCACCTGTTCCTGGCGGCATATCAACAAATAAATAATCGATGTCTTTCCAAATAACATCTGTATAAAATTGTTTTACTACATTGCCTAAAATAGGACCACGCCATAAAACAGGATCTGTATCGTTTTCCAAAAGAAGGTTAACAGACATAACGTCGATACCGCCTTTGGATTTTACAGGATACATACCGATTTCGTCAGCATATGCCTTTTCCTTAATGCCAAACATCTTAGGAATAGAGGGACCTGTAATATCCGCATCGAGGATACCTACTTTGTAACCTTTACGCGCCATTGTAATGGCCATCAAGCTGGTAACGGAAGATTTACCTACGCCACCTTTACCAGATACTACGCCAATTACATGTTTAACAGAACTAAGCTCGTGTAATTGAGCTGTAAGATCTTGAGGTTGTTGAGACGCGCCACCACCGCAACCAGAAGATTGAGATGGGCATCCGCCACAATCACTGCTGCTACCGCAACCCATAGTAAACACCTACTTTCTTTGAGGCTATACCTCACATCTATATTAAAACTTTTTTATGTGGTAAACACAATGTATCTACGCTTACATTGTATCACGTTATATCAAAAATTATCAATATATTACTCACCACAAAATTCTTTAGTTAACCCGCCGAGAATTTCCATCCCCTTTGTAATTTCCTCTACTGTTGGTACCGTATAGCTCAAACGAAATGCATGACCTTCTCCTGCTCCATCTGCTGCAAAGGCACCACATTTAATAATCCCTACATTGCGGTCCATACAAGTTTCAAAGAATACATCACAATCTACATCCTCAGGCATCGTCATCCATGCAAACATACCACCTGTAGGTTGTGTCAAATGAACTTTAGAACTCGCATACTTTTCAAAAGCGTTAAGTAAAGCTTCACATTTCATTTTATATACTTTTCGTACATTATCTAAATGAGCATCGTAATCAATGGTATCAAGAACCTTCGCTACCACCTTTTGAGTTACTAATGGCATTTGACCGGCCGTATTATTTTTTAATGCTTGGATAGCTTCAATAACTTTAGTTGGACCAAATAAGAAGCCTACACGCAAGCCTGCAGATAATGTTTTAGAATAAGAACCTGCATACAGAACACGATCTTCTGTGTCGAAGGATTTGAACGTTGGAATATATTCTCCGGCGAAACGAATTTCACCATATGGATCATCTTCATAGATAAATAAATCATATTTAGATGCAATAGCATAAATCTCCTTACGGCGCTCTAAAGGCATAGTAATGCCTGTTGGATTCTGGAAGTTGGGAATTAGATAAATATATTTACCTTTACCAGATTGAGCCGCTTTTTCTAACTCACCCGGAATCATACCGTACTCGTCAGTTTTAATACCTATTGCTTTACCGCCCATGTTTCGCACAGAGTTAATAGCACTGGTGAAAGTAAATTCATCCATGTACACTTCATCGCCTGGTTCTAAAACTGTGATTGGTACAAGACCTAATAATTGACCTGCACCATTGGAAATAATGAGACCTTGTCCTTCCGGATTCATCTTATGAGTTTGTACTAAACGTTCTAATGTAAGTTCTGCTAAATGTGCATCACCTTGCATTGGACCATATTGTAAAAGGCTCATAGGATTAGAATGCACAACTTCATCAAAAGCCTTTTCGATGATCTCGACAGGAATTGCTTCTGGCGCAGGATTACCAATACCAAAGCTAATAAAGCCTTCCACACCTACACCACGTTCAAATACTTCACGAATAAAATTAGGACCTTTCAAGGTTACACGTTCAGGAAGAGAAAAGCTCATACTATCGCCTCTTTCATATATACTATGTAGAAAACACTTCTAAGTAGAAAATATTACTAACATCAAGAATTAAGAATATTACATTATTAAAACGTAAGCAGCCTATAGTTAATTAGTTATTTTGTAATGCCTTACCTAATTAGACTTTATATTACGCATTAGGATCATGCTCTTGTTCCGCATTTTTCTTATTAATATAGTTCTTATATACTTTCCAAAGAATGAAGTATACAACACCTGCAACAAGAACAATAATTCCTAATCGTCCCATATTTTCTTGGAAATTTACAATATCTGTACCAATAGCTACTTCTAAAGCCGTAGATGGAAATTTACCAATCAAGTTTGCCAATATATAATCTCTAGGTTTGATTTTACTAATGGCCCCTAAGGCGGTAATGACTCCAGATGGAAAATACGGTAAGGATCGTGCAAATAACATGACCACAAAACCATTTTTACCGGAAAAATCATCTACTTTCATCAATACCGTACTCTTAGCAATCAACTTGTCCGCTGTATCACGTAAGAAGTAACGCATAATATAAAAGCTAATGACTACACCAATTGTTTCAGCCAACCAAGAAATAATAATCCCAGGCCACATACCAAATACTAAACCATTAGCTGTAGATATGAAAATTGACGGTAAAAAGCCTACGGCGTTAACAAAAATATCGAGGACCATACTCACCAACATGGCCATAGGGCCAAAACTTTGAATATACTCCGCTACCTCTTCCATAGAGCCACTTGTTGCTAAGTGCCACATGGTCGGATAAAATGTAGGATCTACAATATTTATAATAATTAATAAAACAATAAAACCTATGCCTGCTATTAACTGTACCCAACCTTCACCAGAAGGTTTTAAATTTCTTTTACTCATATATACCTCGTATAAAAAAGACTAGCTTCATTATATCACGTATTCTATAGAACAGTTATAACTAGTTACATTTCTTTAATTTTAATCTGAATAGCTTTTTTAATATATTTAAAATTGATAACCGATATAGCATTAGAGGTATATACATATATCTATAAAATATGTATCATTACATTAGCATAAAAATTATCGAAAGATGTATAATACTATTATAACGAGAATTTTCTTAATGAAAGAAGGTATAATATGGTATCAGCAGGTCAAACAGCTACGGCTACTGTAACAGTTACAGAATCTAATATTGCTAAAACAATGAAATCTGGTTCTTTAGATGTCTTTGCCACACCAGCCATGTGCGCTTTAATGGAAGAAGCGGCTCAAGCAGCAGTACAACCATACTTAGAAGAAGGTGAAGGCACTGTAGGTATTGCTTTATCCATCACCCATGAAGCCCCTACTCCACTTGGTGCAACAGTAACGGCTAAAGCTACAGTTAGCGCCGTAGAAGGACGTAAAATAACCTTTGATATTGAAGCATCTGATGGTGTTGGTATCATTGGTCGAGGAACTCATGAGCGATTTGTTATTAATAACGAAAAATTTATGGCTAAAGTGCATAGTAGAGCAAACGCTAACTAAATATAGCTAGAATATTTATCAATCAAAATCATTAGTTTACTAATATCTTTAGCAGAATAAAAAACGGCATCTATCATACGATAGATGCCATTTTTATATACTTTCATGTTTGCATAATTAAATCATATTTGCATAGTTAAATAATTAGCAAATTTTAACTACCCAGCCTTCAGGAGCTTCGATTTCACCATGTTGAATGCCAAGTAATGTGTCATATAATTTTTTAGTGATAGGACCCATATCATCCATGCCAGCAGGAACATTAATAGTGCCTTCTGGAGTATCGATTTGACCTACTGGAGAAATAACAGCCGCTGTACCACAAAGACCAATTTCAGCAAAGTCTTTTAATTCATCTTTATGAACAGGACGATGTTCTACAGTCATATCAAGGTAGTGTTCTGCTACATACATCAAAGAACGACGTGTAATGGATGGCAAGATACTATCAGATTTAGGTGTAACTAATTTACCATCTTTCGTAATGAAGATGAAGTTCGCACCACCAGTTTCTTCTACATGTGTACGAGTAGCCGCATCAAGATACATATTTTCTGCATAGCCTTTGTTATGAGCATCAGTGATAGCATACAAACTCATAGCATAGTTCAAGCCAGCTTTAATATGCCCAGTACCATGAGGAGCTGCACGATCAAAATCAGTAATACGAATTTTGATTGGTTTAGCACCACCTTTAAAGTAAGGGCCTACTGGTGTTGTAAACACACGGAATTGATATTCATCAGCAGGTTTTACACCGATAACGGAGTTTGTACCCATCATGTAAGGACGAATATAAAGGCTTGCACCATGACCATATGGAGGAACAAAGTCTTTATTTGCTTTTACAACTTCTTTTACAGCTTCGAGGAAACGACCTTCAGGTAATGTAGGCATCACAAGGCGTTCACAGGATTGATTCAAACGTTCTGCATTCAAATCTGGACGGAAGCATACGATGTGACCATCTTTTGTATAGTATGCTTTCAAACCTTCAAAAACAGTTTGAGCGTATTGGAATACACCAGCACATTCATTAAGGACAACGTTAGCATCAGTAATTAGACCACCTTCGTCCCATTTACCATCTTTATATGTAGTCAAATAACGGTAGTCGGTTTCTACATAACCAAAACCGAGATTATCCCAATCGATATTCTTGCTCATAACAATAACCTCCATTTATATTGATATACACTTAATCTTATCACTATCATCTTGTATTTTCAATAGATTCTATAGAGATGATAAATTATATATACAGATATAGTATCTATTAAGATATATCATCTATACATAGGTAACATATTAATAGATATGTATATTATCAAATAGACGACCAGCTATACTATCGTTAAATATATAAATTATTTCTTTACAGTATAGCTACCGCCTTTTTTATATTATAATAATTGCAGATATACATTATCCTAATTTACTAGGAGGGCCCTATTATGAACGAAAATAAACATTTTTTAATTCCTAATCCTAAAAGTATCATTTGTATTGGCCTTAACTACGCTGATCATATTGCTGAAACTAGTCTACCTACACATAATTTTCCAGAAATCTTTATGAAAACATCAAATGCTCTTGCAGGTAATCATGATACAATTACCATTGAAGACGAAACTTTCCATTACGATTATGAAGGAGAATTAGTTATCATCATTGGTAAATCTGGCAAAAATATATTTCCAGAACATGCGAAAGACCATATCTTAGGTTATACAATTGGCAATGATGTTTCCGCCCGTAGCTTACAGTTTAGAGGCTCCCAATGGATTCTTGGCAAATCACTTGATCACTTTGCTCCTATTGGTCCTACTATTGTATCTCCTGATGATTTTGACTTTGAAAGTGCTACTATTACGACAACAGTAAATGGTGAACAACGTCAACACGCCAAGCTAGAACAAATGATTTTTAAGCCTTATGACATTATTGCCTTTTTATCAACATATATGACGCTCCAAAAAGGTGACATTATCTTTACAGGTACGCCTAGTGGTGTAGTATTAGGTAAAAATGAAAGTAAATATTCTTGGCTAAAACCAGGAGATACTGTTACAGTTTCCATAAGTGGTATTGGCACCTTAGAAAATAAATTTATTTAAAATAAGTAAATTATTAAAGTATTGTATTTGCTCGTATTCTAATTATTACGATATCTATTTACATTACAACTAACTATATCTAAACACAAAAAGAGATTACTGTTATGTATATCTACGGATAAATAGAAGTAATCTCTTTTATTATTATCTAAGTTTTATATTTACTATTACTTTATTTATGCTCTGACTCTAGGTCTAGCATATATTTCTTACGTTCAATGCCCCCTGCATATCCTGTTAACTGGCCATTACTACCAATAACACGGTGACAAGGAACGATGATAGAAATTGGATTATGCCCTACAGCCCCCCCTACGGCTTGAGCAGAGAATTTCTCTTTACCTTGTTGCTGTGCAATCTGTTTACCAATATCTCCATATGTTGTAGTTTCACCATAAGGAATTGTCTGTAATATAGACCATACGGATTTACGGAACTCAGTACCTTCTAACTGGATGGGAGGGGTAATAAAAGGCTTTTTACCATTAAAGTATTGATTTAGCCACATAATTGTTACTTCAAATGGACCTGTTAGTTGCTCTATATACTCAGCATCATCATAACTAGGTGCATGAGCTTCATCAATAAAAAATAAATCTGTTAAGTATGATAATGTACCAAGCATAACCATAGTTCCTAATGGGCTTTCATAGGTGTATTTATAATTCATAGTACATTAACTCCTTCTTAAGATAACAAATCATTCAATACCTTTTGTATGTCTTTATTAAATAATACTGTATTTTGCTGAATATCAAATGGAATCGATTGTTTTTCAATATTAACTGGTACATATAGTGTGTCTATATTGTCATGTGCCATCCGCATAAATGGATATTTGATAATCATCGGCGTATTATAGCCAACACCAAGTTCTAACAATACAGTTTTCTTATCTTTATAATTCTCTATAAAACTTGCATATCGTTTTTGAGCCGCATACCAACCTTCGTCTTGCACAAAGGCACCGTCGACACGTAAATTCATCGTCATTAGTTCGCCACATCTAGGACAGTGAGGAATTAATTCTGTAGGAATTTTCATATCCTTTTGTTCTTTCACCATACGACGCACTTGTTCTTCATTATCATAAGTCTTTTGATGACATGGCTCAGAGCATTGCCACAAGCCATAATCACCTTGCATATAATAAAATCTATTTTTATCCACTCCAGCAAATTGCATTTGATGATCTACATTAGTGGTAATCACAAAGTAATTCTTATTTTGTAATAACTCCATCAACCGAATATAAGGTTCACCTGCTAAAATATCATAGCGATTATAGAAGATATGACGGCTCCACCACGCCCAATATTCTTCCATGCTTTCAAATGAATAGAATCCACCAGAATACATATCTGTGATACCGTACTTTTTGTGAAAGTCATCGAAGTATTTATGAAAACGTTCTCCACTATAGGTCAGACCCGCTGCAGTAGACATACCGGCCCCGATACCTACGAGTACCGCATCAGCTGTATTCAAAAAATCTTTTACACGTTCTATATTATCCCAATAATTTGTTGTAGGTTTCATAATCTATATCCTTATATACATTAAATACCACTTGTATTTTACTATTAGTTTCTTTTAAATACCTACGTACCGTATCGATAGCAATTTGGGCCGCCAATTCATTAGGAAATCTAAACTCACCAGTAGAAATGCAGCAAAATGCAATGGAGTTCAAACTATAAGCATTAGCTAGCTCCAAACAAGATCTATAGCACGATGACAATTGTTCTTTTTCTAAGTCTGTAACAGTATCATAAACAATAGGCCCTACCGTATGGATAACATGACTGGCAGGTAAATTAAAACCATAGGTCATACGAGCTACACCTGTCTTTTCAGGCATATCCATATACTCAGTCATCCTAGCACAGGCCATACGTAACTCAATACCAGCAAAAGTATGAATGGCATTATCAATACATTTGTGATTCGGTAGAAAACAACCGAGCAACTGCTCATTAGCTGCATTGACTATAGCCTTTACCGCTAGACGCGTTATATCACCTTGCCACAAATAAATTTGTGGTTCTCGTTCTTCCATATCATTAATCGTAACGATGCCTTTTTCATGAGCCAATGTATTTAAGTATTCATCCTGTATCTTCATCCATTCAGCGGGCATGGCTCCTGCAGGACGAATATTACAAAGTGCTCTAAATAGAGTAAATTGTTCTTCTTCATTTACTGGAATATCTATATGTTCCTTATATTTCTCTTTATATTCTGCTACTAATCCCTCTAAAAGATAGTGCAATCGTTCTTGCTGTGTCATATATAACTCCTGAATAGAATTAACTAGATTATAACCTATTATATAGTAAAAAACTGCTAGCACATAATATGCTAGCAGTAACTTTACTGATTAGTATTGTATCAAAGACTAAGGTCTGACAAAAGCTTGCCCACCATGGTTTACGAGGATATCCCCATCTAATACTTTAGTAGTAACCCCTTGTAGACTACCTTGGATTTGGCTCATCATAAAGCGATAGCCTGGACTATTCAAGTGTTTAGTAAGGGCTTCCTGATCGCTATAGATCTGAATGACATACCAGCGATTTTTTGCATTTCTTTCACGAAGCACATAACCAACCTTATAACCCACATCATCACGAACGGCACGTTCCATATCGAGTTGATATTGTCGTTGTACCGTATCGATTTCATTGCTATCAACAGTAAACTCAGTTAAGGTCACTACTGCCTTACCATCATTTACGATAGATAATGCATCTTTCTTTTCAAATAAAAGTACAGACTGTACATCATACATCTTACGATTTGTTAATTTAGAACCGACTTCATTAACAAATGCTTGATAATGGTCAGATTTGCGATGTGTTTCAATAGCAGCTAAATCTTTATAGATTTCGACTACATAAGACTCCGATGGATTACCCTTTACATGAGCCACATTCATGGATAATGTATTAGGTTCTTTTTCCATAGATGCTGTCAGATTAACTACACCTGCACTATTATAAGTTCCTTGTAACTCTACAGGTACTTCGAAACGATACATACCTACACTAGGTGCTGTATCAACTGATTGATCTCGCTCCATAACAAGAGCTGCAAAAGATGTGCTTACACCTAATACTGCTATGGCAGATGTTAGTACAATACGTTTTAATAAATTTTTATTCATACATACTCCTTTACATATATCTTGATAGCTTCTCAGCAAACAAACCGATACGCTTATAAGTTAACAACTCACATACTTTTGATGTAAATTGTCCAAATCTACGATAAAAGAAATTAAAAGTTAGATATGCTGGTATTGTACCGATAGTTTTAGGCATGCGACGAAATATATTTTTTATGGAATATAGCTCTTTATAGATCCAAAGATACCCTTTTTCTAATTCTTCTTTAGACATACCAAGTGGCGTTACAACTACGTGAGACGTATTGTATTTAGACAAATCATAATCAAAAATTCTATTTTGAGCTGCCATTCTCTTGTAGAATTCAGTACCTGGGTATGGTGTGACAATATGTGATGTAATCGTATCAATTTTCTGGCTAATAATCCAATCTAACGTATTTTTAAAAGTCTCTGGTGTATCTCCATCTAAGCCAAATACAAAGCTAGCATTAACCATGATACCACGCTTATGTAATTCGTTAATAAGTCGTTCAAACTCTTCACGATTATTTTGCATTTTATGAACGCTAGATAAAGATTGAGGGCTGATACTTTCAAAACCAATAAATAAACTCTGGCAACCAGTCTCTTTCATTAAATCCATCAATTCAGGGTATTGTCCTATTTTCATAGTAACCGCTGCATTCCAGTTTAACTTCAAAGGTTTAATACGTTCTAAAAACTGTTTAGTCCAAGAAATATTACCAATAAAATTATCATCAATAAACATAATATGTTTTGTACCTAATCTTTTGATATCTCTCAACACATCCTCTATATTTCGATTAATATATTGGTGTGTTCCAGAACTATTATAGCAAAAATCGCACTTATGAGGACAACCTCGACTAGTAGAAACAACGTTATACCATAAATAATCGGTCTTATCTATCAAATCATATGCTGGTGATGCAATATCATCTCCAGATTCTAAGGGCGCAGAAACATATTGAGATTGCAATCGACCATGTTTAGCATCTTCTATAATTTGAGGCCATGTATTTTCTGCGAAACCTATACAAAGGCTATCAAATGCCTCCTTAGGTACAGTATCGAATGCTGTCGTAATATGTATACCACCAGCAATCACCTTAGCCCCTTTCTTTCTATATAGAGCTGCAATTTCTATTGCTCTAGGCAATACATCAACAGTCACCGCGATGCCTACTAAATCAGGTACATCATTAAAATCTATTTCTCTAATATTTTCATTTTCAATTGTGATCTCACACTCATGCCGAATAATATTAGCCACAGTTAATAAGCCTAAATGTGGGGACATACGTATTTTTAAATCTGTATCCATAGGACGCTTCAACATACGTGGTTGAATCAATTTAACTTTCATATAAAACCTCTTATATAACAAATGGTCTTACATTATTATAAAAGATTATGAGTTCTTTTGCATATAAAAACATCCTATTTATGAAAACTATATTGAGTAATATTAGTTCCAACAAATAGGATGTTACGCTTATATTGTTATATATTCAATAGTTGTACCATGCTCTTCAATAAGTTTAACTAGTTCTTTACCTTGAAGCCACACGGTCGCATCATTTTGGTTCGGATGTATGCCGATTAAATTATTCTCGTAGTCCGCGTCAATATAATAATGAACCTTATGGTCCTCATCATGGAGCAAGCAAAATGGAGATACATGACCTGGTTTAATCTTCAATATATCCCATAGTTCTTCTTCGGAACCAAAGGAAATTTTTTTAAGTTTGTGATCTTTACGAAATTGTTTTAAATCTACACGCTTTGATCCACGAACGGTAATTAAATAGTAATGCTCCCGCTTATGGTCTCGAATAAATAGATTCTTCGCATCCCACTCAGGATACGGCAACTGCACATTTGGCTTATCGTCCATACTAAATAATGGTGCGTGATCTGTAATTTCAAAATCGATATGATGGTCACGCAAACAATCATATACACCTTGTTTATCTAACATGTAATACCTCTAATACATAGTATAATCTTAGTGAAAGCAGCCCCTCATATAGGTCTTACTAACACCTTATTCTGACACTTTATAGGTTCCATCAAATACAAATAGTTCTGGATGTGCATGTACGAATGTATCTTCATAGATTCCATCATATTCATAGACCACATCATCTTTTGCGTCGAGGAAATCGAATAGTTCATCCTCGTTCTCCCAATCTTGTAAAATAGTCCATCGCTCAGCTCTATCAAATGGAACAGAGCCGCCAAAGTAATCGATTACGGATTGTAAATTATCTGCTAATATATCCATCTTGAAGAGGCGTAACCCCGCAAGAGCATCTTCCCATACGATGCCTGTAGAGTTATAGAAGAATTGATGATGTCCCCCATTATTAACCTCTGCAAAGTACCAGCATATGGCGTTAAGGTAACGTTGCTCCAAGGTAAAATCCTTTGCAGACTCTATGTAATCATCATAGGAACCATAGATATTGATTGTCCAGTAAGCAGGCTCATTGATAGTCCACATATCATCTGTTGCTTGTATTTCTTCAACAGTAATAGTTCGATGACGAGGTACGCCTCGTCTTTTCTTTTGTTTTTCTGCTACGTACTCATTATAGGCAGTACTCAAATCAGGATAATCAGCTTCACATTTTTCAAAGTCCATGCCCATGTAGCACATATCGATAACTTCAAAACAATATGATTTTATATCATCTCGGCTTTCTTCTATAGCTAAACGTATACCCTTATCGACTAACGTTAGCATCTGTTGCATATTATTTGATGTGTACGCTTCACTATTATCTAGCACAATAGACCCATATGCATAGGCACAACGGTAATACCACACCGCATCACGATGCTCTTTATCAATAGACTCTAATACCTTGATTGCCTCTTTTTCATTGTCATTATTGTTATAGGCTCTACCAAGCTCTCCTAATAACGGTATAGAGAGATTTTCTACACCTACACCAGTTAACACATCAATGATCTCTTTCAAGTTCCCAGTATCATTAAGGTCTTTTATTTTTTCTAGTTTCTCCACATCAGATAGAGATTCAAAATCTTTAACAGTTAACGCCATTATGCTTCATCCTATCAAATTACAAATATAGTTTTATAGTTAACAGTATCTAACAGTTAACTACCACAAACAATAAAGAATACAGGTATACCAGCTTCGTTATCTATAAGCCCATAACCTTCACATTCATGACCTTCGTATTCAATACCTTCAAAAAATACGTGATCACCCAGTTCTTTATTAGCCATTAGATTATGCAATTTAAAGAGCAGTTCTTCTCTAGCAAAATATGTACCATTATCTGCAATGAGATGAGCCATAATTTCTACTTGCCACATACCATCTTCTTTATCGTCTTCGAGTAGTTCTTCATCGGTTACACGTTCATTACTAAAGAGTTGGTTTACACTTTCAATCCAAGCTTCATAGGTTACTAAAATTTCTGGTTCTTCTAATATGTCAGATTCACTTTCATCATCTTCATAATCTTTTATATTTTCATTGTATTCTTTTGAAAAAGCCTCTCTACTATATGTATGTTTATTAAATGTCCAATGTACTTCATCATAAGTAGGATAGTTATCTTCTTCACATTCATTAACGTCTTCAAGATCTCTACTTTCAGTAGTATTTGTTTTGTCCTTCTTACCAAAGACACTCTTAACTGCTTCAAAGATCATAGGGTAATCCTCCTTGTACTCTTTTGGTTTAATTTTAAATAGTAAATATTTTACTACCTCACAACACCAGCCAAGCTCTTTCTCTAAATGGGCTTCTTTCGTCATTTTCACGGCTGTCTCAATTAACTGTAATGCTTGTTGTACATGTTCAAATTCGTAGCTTTTACCACACCCTAACGATGCATGAGCATAGCCCTTACGATAATACCAAGACCAATCACGATATTTCTCTTCAAACCGGTCAAATAATTCAATAGCCTCTTTCGGACGACCATTATTGTTATAAATACGACCTAACGTATTTAGTAACATAAGAGATAAATTATCAATACCGATATTGGTTAAAAGTTCAATAGTCCGTTTGATATCGAGATCCGCTTGCTCATTAATAAGCTTAACCTTTTCATCATCACTTAGAGCTTGAAACTCTTCATCCGTAATCTCTTCTATGCTTATATATAATTGCTTAATAAAGTCACCAAAGTTATCGGCTAACAGAGTAATTGAGTAATCTCCTTCTTGGTCGACACGAACTACCTTAGGCTCACCTGTTGGACCGCACTCACGATAATCGAGGAAAATCATATCATGACCACCAGAAATGGTATTGGCTATAACGACACCGATAGGAGGATATTTACATTTCGAGGTCCAAAACTCATTGCCAAACTCCCCAAAGAGAGAATACTTTTTATCTCTATCAATACCATATATACCAGTTAGATTTACACTTTCACCATCATTATTAATAAAGCAGTTTTTATGTAACACACCGCCATTATGATGCTTAAGTAATTCAATATATGCTGCAGGTAATGTATAACCTAGCTCAGCTTCAGCATCCTTAATATCCTTATCAGTAACAGGTTTACCTATATAGGATTCGAATGCATAGTCACAATCATTCCAAAATCCGAACCAATCAAAGTCTTTTAGATTACTCATAATACGCTCTCCTAGCTAAATAGATTATTTTAACCAAATGGTTTCTCATCAGTGGCATATTCTTTAATTAAATCTTTTACCCTGCGTCGTATCAAAATGGTATCAACAATATAGGAAAAAATGATATAAGGAGATACATTTATAATCGCTATAGGGGCTAACATAACTGCTACTCGCAATAGGTCAAGTGAATATGCATACCATTTAAAATCAATGGTATTTAAAATTGGTTTAACATATTCTATTACGTTTACTTCCCATTGCATTAACGGGTTTAATTCATCACTTGTTCCTAATAGCCAAACGAAACTTACAGCAAAGATCAAACAATATAATATGCCAACAGGAATTAATACCTTCGCTCTCTTTTTTAACAGATTACGACAAATCTCATCTTCTTCCTCTACTGTTACATCATATACCATATTGCATTGAATCTGAATCCGTCTAAATCGATAGCGAATATACTTATACAAAAAGTTATTCGGTGTATATAACATAGTAGTCTCCACATATAAGTCATAATAGACAAATCATTGAAAATATATCACCCGTCTATAGCAAAGTAGTGTAAATCTTTAAATTCATCATCCCGAAATGTAAAGGAAAAGATGTGCGTATCATCAAAGGTTTGCTCGCAATAGGTCACAGCATCTCGATCTGGTTCAATAATAGGCATACCTATCCGTGTTTTTACTTCATCAATAGTTACATCGCCATACCAATCTCTTATTTCGTTATAGATGAAAATAGCAATTATATCTATATTCTTATGGTAATTGGCAGCTAATAATTTTGCAATTTCTACATTAACATCCGTTGGAACCTCATCCCAGCAAAATTGTATTCCTTCATAATACAAGGTGTATTGTCTTAACTGTTCATCATATTTTACATGATTAGTCATTTTCAGTATCCGGTACATAGCTTTCCGTCTTAGGTCTTAAATCTAACACGATTTCCCAACTATCTAATGCTGGCACCTTATGATGTGCGATAAAATCTGCTATTATCTGTAATACCTCTTGGGGACCTTGCTCATTTTTACCATATATAATAGCGCCTTCCTCACCATTATTGGTTACACTAATTTCTGTATGTAATAAATCAGTATCTTCATCACTGCAAACTTGTAGAAAATTATACAGTTTATTATCTATGAGGATTTTATTTGATGGTGATACAATCACAAAATCTTGCTCTTGATCCTCAATAGCATAGAGATTTTGCTCAACTTCATTCAGTGTAATCCCTTCATATTTATAAGTACCTACATCAATTGACCAATCAGTATATGTTTTATCGAATTCATCTACCATATATACAGACTCTCCTTTATAACACATATTAAAATAAACTTTTTAATTGACCTGACATATCCGCCATAAATTCATCAAATTTACAAAGCTCTCGTAACTCTTGATGTTCTATATCATAGCAACTTATCTTCTTAGTTTTAGAATCCCACACAATTTGGAGATCATTATACTCGCCTAGTTCTTTAGATAAACGTAATAGATTACGACGTCCTAATTTAAAAGGAATCGTATCAATAAGTGGGAAGAACTCTATGGATATAAAATCGGTGTCTGGTAATTCAAAGTAAAGAGTATCGCCCTCTAAAAAATTTACTAATGCTTTTGGTAATTTAAAAGGCTTTAATTGATCCATCTTATTCTGTATATCATGGAACTCAGCAGGCTCTAAAGCTTTAAAATACTCGGCCATTTTCATATCGCCTTTTTCAATGGCAATGCTATAGGGACGCATACCATCCTTTTCCGTAATGGTTACATCAGCACCATGTTCTACCAAGTATTTACACATCTTTAAGTCTACATACCGAGCCGCAACGCACAAAGGAGTCGGCTTAAAGGGATATACAGAATCAGGCTTGTTGTAGTTAATGTCTACACCATTATGAATAAAGAAATCTAGAACCTTATAATTACTATTTGTAATGGCATTTCTGAAAGCTTTACCGCCATATTTCTGTACACTATGGCCTAAGTCATGAATAATTTGTAGGTTCTCATATTTCTTGCCATATAAAGCAGCTTGAAAGGCATCTACTTTCACACGGTTCAAAGCATGAACATTGGCACCATGATCTACAACATAGTCTATAATCTCTTTATTACCATACCGTACAGCTAACAAGAAACTTGGATTTTCTTCATCATTTAGATCTACGCCATGCTCGACTAACCATTGAATACTTGGCAAGCAACACATGACAAGAGCTAATTCTAAAGGTGTATGCTCACTATATTCACCAATTTCTATAGGTTTATTAATATTCCAACCATTGGCTAATTCATTTTCTAACACGCTAACATTTCCTGTTACAATATCCGTTACAATGTGAGGCACAGATTCAAATGTACCTAAATCTTTTAACTCTATCATGTCTCTCTCCCATGAACTATATTTTTAAAATGATTATCACTAATTACATTATATTACATTTATAAGTATGATTGTATAGTAAAAGCCCCTCGTATAAGCGAAAGGCTATCATATACCAAATACAATTCTAAAATCTCAATTTATCTTTTCATAACGAAATAACAAGAACATTAATAAATTTTAATCCATGCACATTTAAAAATTGCATTCCACAGATAGTCTATTTACCATGACGCTTGGCAACTTGACAGATAATCTCTTCATCACTCTTTTCATCACTTGGATTAGGAGAAAAATAAAAACTAAGATTCTGATCTTCTCTATATTTATAATATAAAAAAGATCTTAAAGTACGAGCCTTATTACTATTTTCTATAGTTCTAGTATTCTTATGACCATTTGTACTCCCATTACGTTTAACATCATAACAAAATATTGCATCAGGATTATTACCTTCACATCTTGAACCTTCTAATCTCCTAAGCAAATCGCTCTTTTCCTCTATTTTCTTAACAGGTATAAACTTTGCAAAAATTTTCGAAAAATCAATAAATAAGTCACGATTAGCATCGCTTCTATTGATATTAAAAAATTTAGCGAACTCATCTCTACTATTAAAATATATTTCCCAAAAATCTGCATAAGCATGAATAGAATCTTTAACATTATTGCCTCTAATAAATTCTAATTTTACTTTTGCATAATCACTTGGTTTTCTCTCCTTTTCGTTATACACTTTAAGAATAACTACATAATTTTCACTCTTATACTTAAACCAAAAAGTATCGATTATCCATTCATTTTCCTTCATACTCTTTAATAACTTTCGAAGATTTTCAAATCTAACCTCAGCCACAAAACGCACCACCTTCTATTTTGATAAAACTAATCTTATAAATATTATCTAACAGCGTCAAACTCTTCACAATTCAGTTTTGCTTTTAAATCTCTAAAATATATTTTTTGTTGTCGTTTCAAATATAAGCTTATAAATGGCTTAAGTATTGATTTTTTAGAGACAATATTTTCTGTAAAATCTAGAATCGTTTTATCTCCCTCCGCATAAAATTTTCCAACCCAAGTACCCTTAATATTTTTATTTTCTATCTCAAATATCCATGACTGGTATTTAATACATTCTGTAATTTTAAAATAAGTTTCAATACCATCCTTTGTAATCTCTATAAAGCTATGCTCATCTATAATTCTTACATCTTTTAAATCACTTCTCCATGAATAATCATTCAGATTTGTCACTGTATCCCATACTATTTCTATTGGACATATTAATGTAGCTTTTAAATTAGAAACTGCCATAGTAATCACCTCAAATATATTAAAAATACACATAATCAATAAAAGATGGATTAAACTCTTTAACCTACTTACATATCTCTACAAGCCCATTAGTAAAATTCATATTAATATAAGTAGTATTCATAATATGATATTATTCAGAAACATATTACAATGCTATACTTAAATTAGTGTATTTTTATATATTTTATATAAAGGGTTGTGTATATGAGAAAAAGTAAATGTAAGAAAAAAACAAGTGGTTGCAATCAAACCATTACATCGAAAGCTCTATTATTTTCCATGATTTTAACGGCTATGAGTGGTCAAATTGTAAATGCGATTGACAAGAATGTAACAGATGAACCTGTGACATTACCAACTTATAATGTGACTGTGACCGCTACAAGAACAATGGAAGACATTGTAAAAACACCTAGTTCTGTTTCTGTTGTAACAGCGGAAGATATTGAAGCGCGAAGAGCTGATACGGTAGCAGATGCTTTACAAATGTTGCCTGGTGTTTATAAAAGCCAAAAAGCCAATGGCGGCTTACAAATCCGTGGATTTGACTCTACAAATACATTAGTACTACTTAATGGTGTACCAATGAATAATACATTTAATAATAGTGTTGATTGGGAAGCTATACCGGTACATTCAATTGAACGAATTGAGCTAGTACGTGGCCCTAGCTCTTCTTTATATGGTGGTAGAGGTGTGGCAGGTGTTATCAGCATACAAACGAAACAAGCAGAACCAAAACAATCCGTAAAAGACATTCATTGGCATGGTCAAGTTGGATATGGCTCTCATGGAACACTGAATAACGAGTTAGGCTTTGACGCTCGTGTATCAGATCGTGTTGCTGTTGGTATGTCTTTTGAACAAAGACGTACCGATGGATATCCAGGTTTCTTCATTACTGGCAAAGCAGCAAAAATCAAACCTAATACAAAAACAGTGACACCTGATAATCCTGTACCACAAACCAAAGATGGTGCCTATCTATTAGGTAGTCGAGGTAATAAGTCATATAATAATAAAAGTCTTTCAACCTATATAACGATGAATCTACGTGACAAGGAAGCTTTAACATATTCATATCTATACACAAAAAATAGATATTCCTATGAAAATCCTATGAGTACGATTACAGTAAATGGTAAACCAGTTTTCTCAGGAAACATCAAAATAAATGATCAAAAATATGTGGCTCTTAGAACAAGTAGATATTTAGGCTATGATGGATTGAAAGAATATCACGCTCATAATTTACAATATAAAAATGACAAGAGCAAATTACAAGTTATTTTTAATGTATTGGATCGCAAGAAAGACGGATTCTCTAGTCCTAATAGTCCAAACACACCAAACTATAATGGACCTGGCGATGACTCCTTCTACCCTGGAAAAACAATTAACTTAGATGTACAAAAAATCTGGGACCGTATGGGTAAACATACTCTTGTTGCTGGATTAAACTGGAAAAAAGAAAACTTTGATCAAAAACGAAGAGAACTAACAAATTGGAGAAATCATTCCTCTTTTGATTCTACAACATATCCAGGTGGATTGTATGAAATTAACAAAGGCGCTACTAACAATCTAGCATTATTCATACAAGATACTTATCGACCTAATAATGATTGGGCAATTTATACAGGGCTTCGTATAGACCGATTTAAAAAGTACCATGGACAACACGTTACGTATGATAAGGTTAATAAAAAATATGACACCGTAAATCATGGAGAAGGCGCCTATACAGAATTGAGTCCTAGATTGGCTATTGAACATTATTTGAATGACTCTTTGAACGTGTATGCTTCTTACGGACACTCCTTTAACCCACCTCCATTGAGCCAAGTGTATCGATATAGTGATATTGTAAAAGCCAATCCTAACTTAGATCCAGAACGGTCTGACTCATTTGAAATTGGTCTAAAAAAAGAATGGAATACAAAAACAACATTAAATGTATCTGGATTCTATGTAAAAACAAAAGACAAAATAAAATATGTAACCTATTATGATCGTAATGGTGATGTAGATTATAAAATGTATAATAATGTGGACCTAGAAACTCGCCGTGGTGTAGAACTAGAAGTTCGACATAAATTATCATCAAAATAGTCTGTATTTGGAAATTATACTTGGCAAATGGGCCGTATTAAACATAAAGAACTTCCTAATACAAATACTAACGAATATACGGAAGTAAATTATGATATTCCTAAACATATATTCCATGCAGGGCTTGAATATACTAGTGGCAAATGGAATGCACTTTGGGATACTCAATATGTAAGTCGTCGTCAATCTGTAGATGACATTACTGGTCAATATGGTTCTGAGGATAGTTACTTTATTTCTAATATAGCTATGAATTATAAGTTCTCTAAAGAGGCGACATTGCAGTTTGGTATTCAAAATGTATTTAACCGCATATTCTTTAATGATGAAGCAACAGCCGGTCGTACATACTCCGCAAGTATGAAGTTTAAATTCTAGTAATCATTGGTCAAATTATAGTAAAAGCCCTTCATATATGATATGTACCCCCTTTACTGGATAACCAGTAAAGGGGGTACATATCACTATGCGAAGGGCTTCCCTATTATTTGTCTATTTCAAGTCCATTGATAAAAGCAAACTTAACCATATCAGCTCCATAAAACTCTCCTTCATCTAATAAGATACTTTCCTTCGGCAAGTCTTTCAAATGATTATAAAAGCCAATATATTTACTTCTTAACTTATCTTTTTCAATTATCTTATTAAAATACTGCTGAGCCTTAGCTTTCCCACCAAAGTGATAAATATAATACAGTAAATTATGTTCAATTATATCTCCATCTATAAACTTTTCAATATTACTTTCTATATCTTCAAAATCATCAAATATTGGTATGATATGTTCCTCAAGTAATTTGCTAACTTCATCTACAGTATACTGATAGCTTGCTCCTGCTAATTGCCACCAATGCCAAGCTTTTCTATTTAATAAGCTTCCAAGTTCTCCGCCATAAACAAATCCATTATGATAATTAGCCTTCTTCATATCTTTTGAATAAATAAAAATATGTGGAACAAATTCTACACTACACGCATAATTATTTCTATTAGCCTGAAAATAGATTTCAAATGTAAGATCTTTATTTTTAGAGATTTTCTTTAACTTCTGACCTTTGCCGGTCACCTTAAAATCTGGAAAATGACTCGCTATATCCTGCCACGCTTTTTCACATACTTCTCTAGGCTTCAATGTCATACTAATACTCCTCAAATATCTTATAACTTGTTTATTTTAATTATATTACATCTACTAGTATGATTATATAGTAAAAGCCCTTCGTTTATGCGAAGGGCTAATCCTATTATTTCTCTTGTACTTGTTTACCACTCATATGTTCAATGGTAATTTCAAACATTTGTGTTGCTCTCCCATTACGAGCAATTTGTTCATCAGCTAAAGTTTCATCAGGATAATACTTCATAGCAAATTCTTTTAATCGCTCTATAGATTCGGTTCCAGCCTCTAATAAACGACACCGCCCAAACACAACTACACTTTGTACATACGGTGCCCAGGATTCAGATTCATCAATACGCTCATTACCATGTACAGTAAAACATACCTTATCTGAAGCTTTCAATGCATCTACTTTATGACCCGCTTTAGCTCCATGAAAATAAATTTTCTTCTTATCACAATCATAAAAATAATTAATAGGAATAGCATAAGGGTACCCATTATCGCCATTCATGGCTAATATGCCTCGACGATTAGATTGTAATAAAGCTTCTGCAGCACTATGGTCTATTTCATTTATCTTCTTGCGAACTGGTTTAAACATATGTATCTCCTAATTTTTCTTACTAATTGTATTTACAAGATACATGAAAGTACCACTATTAGTATCATCAACTTTAGAATACTCTTTCCAATTTATTGGATACATACCCGTTAATACTATGGGTGCCTCCATTCCACGCATTGTTCCTTTTCCTGTATTAGTGGCCCAATTCATGCATCCAGTTTTAATAGAACCATCCTCAATAGAGAATTCAGCATATGTACAATTTACTTTTGTCGGAGGCTTTAGATAAGACATCTCACTAGTTATCTTAATAGTATAACCTTCAATAAATTTATTACTCTTATCCCTGAATTCCTCTATACGCATTATATCTTTTAAATAGTTATAACAACCTTGATCCTTAGCTCCGTGTTCCTTTAAAACATAAATTTCTTCATTTATAGTTTTAATGCATTTATTAGTTGTATATTTGAGTTCAATAGGAATCCATTTACCATTTAATATAACAAGAATATCTAGATGTAAATTAGGATTAAATTCAGGAACAAATTCTAATCGAATTTCACATTCAGAGTATTTCTTTTTTATGAGCCAAGCTAAGCTAAACTGAAAGTCTGCTTCAGAATGAAATATTGGTCTCCACATACTCAATTGGTGCATTATCTCATGAACATCTAAGATTGATTCCATAATACATACCTCATCGAATATAATATATCTATTTATTCTAATTATATTACATTTATAAGTATGAGTGTATAGTAAAAGCCCTTCGCATAAGCGAAGAGCTCTTCATAACTTTAAATCCAACCGTTCTTTTTATATTCTTCTATTTTTTCTAAATCCTCGTTAGAAGGTTGTTTATTTTCAGAAAATTCCTTAGAAATATAATTATATTCAGAATTCCATTTACTTAAAATATTCTTTATAGAATCCAAAATACGAATATTTCTTGTCATAATAGAATCTAAATTCCATTCATTATTTTCTAATTCACCTAATCTCTTTGTAATTACTATGCTAGATGCTAAGTATTCCTTTTTCTTTTTACCAAAGTAACCATTTCCAGCAATAATATTAAGTTTCTTTTCAAATGGAACCTTATTGCCTATATATTCTATTTTTTCTTTTATAGTTGAATCTGATACATCTGTAAAATAATTATCTTGCCATTTCTGTGGGAATATATGTTCAATTTCCCAATTTTCTGGTAATAATATCTCTTGTTCTTGATAAGCAAGAATTTTTAATAGCATTCTAACAAGGTTTCTATGTGGATTCTGAATATGTTTTTCTAATAAAGCTAAATCAATCTCCTTGAAATCAAAGATAGGTTTATCAGATTTAACAATTGCAGCATTTAGCTTTAGTATATCAGTCTTGACAGCATTAACAGTTGGTAAAATCAAATATTTTGTAAACAATTCTAACACTAGTTTATTTAGAAATGTACAAAATTTTTCTTCAAAGCTTTCATTATTTCTATGACAAATATAATAGATTACGACTGGATATTTCCAAAACTCATTAGGATAAGAACGAAGTGTATCTAATGTTTGCTTAATTTTTATATTCTTAGACCACTCTTCTCCTTCAATCTCTTCATTCTTATTTATAACTTTCCATAGGTTTAAAATTATAAAAAGGTTATCTAACAAAGCTACTTCGTATAATCTTTTAAATTTTTGATTAGCATAGTACTTTCTTATACCAGGTGTAGTAGTCTTTGTATCCTTTTCTAAAGCACGCAAATAAAACATATAGTAATAAAATAGTTGTTGAATACTTTCTTTACTTGATGTAGCTTGCTCATCAAGATCCTTCCATCGTTCAATGAATAGCTTCTTACTATCTATATCCAGCTGATTATAAATTTTGGCTTTAAAAATATCTGCATCTGATAATGGCAATCCTCTATCATTTAATGTAGAAAAAATTGTTAACGCAGTATCTTGAGTATCTGCAGTAATAGGAAGTAGTATAGCTTGATTTAATAGGGCATAAATAAATTGATAAACCATTAATGGATTCTCTTGAGAATGCTTATCTAATAAACTTAAAAACAATCTATAGTTTTTAGAATAATTATCTTTGGAACTTTCAATAGCTATACCAGTTTTAAGAATTTCACGCAGAATTTCATTACCATCATTATTCATCACACGAGAAGTTAATAAAATGTCTGTATAATCAACAACTCCTGTTAGCTTATTTGTTCGCCAAATAGCTGGCTCAATTTTACTTATAAAATTTTTAGCTTCTGCGGTACGCTCTAATTCAGATGTATCAGTTAATCTAGTATATATGGCTCTAAGAAGTAAAAACAAAGAAGTTATCCGTTGCTGTCCATCAATAATCTCTTGTTCACCATCTTCATTTTCATAGGAAACTATGCTCCCTAAAAAATAAGATCCATCATTTTCAGTACCACCGGTACTAGCAGTAAACTCCCATAAATCCTCAAAAAGAGTCTCTACTTGCTCATCACTCCACGCGTATGGTCTTTGATATTCTGGAATAACGAAGGGTTTAGCCTTTCCACTCCCTAATAACGTTTCTACACTTTGTTTATTTACTTCTATTGTTGTTGGCATCTCCCATTCCCCCTATTTATTACTTTGTCACAATATCAAGTAGTGATTTATAGCTATCAACTACATCATAAACAACGTCCCCTTTACTGATAGCTTTAAAGTGTTCTCGTGCACAATGTAACTTAGATTCCTCAAGCAACCGAAGTTGCATTGAATTCATAGAGCCTTTTGTTTCTGCAACAAAATAAATATGTTTTACAGTGCCTTCATAAAAAGCTATTGCCCAATCCGGATTATATCTACCAACAGGTGTTGATATATAAAATCCATCAAATAATTTTACATATACTGCTACATCAGAGTTTATATCCAATTCAGATGCAAAGTTTTTCTCATTTGTTGAGTCATAAACAATATGATCATATAAATGCTTATTAGCTTTCATTGCATTCGTGCCTAAACGTCCTTTAATTGTTGGAGCTGTAAATACATTAGTATCGTATTTTTCATCTAATACATCATATGTAATATGCTCAATAATTGCTGTTGCTTTTTCATCATTTATAAGTGATGCAGCTTTAATAATGAACTCTTCTGGATTATCTTTGAATTGATTAAATACAGCAGATTTAATACCTTGCAGAATCTGTATAATTGCTTTTCGAGTTAGTCCTGTCTCATCTACTAGTTTGCCGACTAAATCATATTTAACATTTGTGCTTACAGCATTTTTACTTCCATAAGTTGAAGCAGATTCTTTTACAAAAGAACCTGATGTTTCTAACTCCTCTTTTGATTTAATCTGCTTCATCGAGCCAGATTCAACCTTATAGAAAATTTTTGAAACTCGAAGTTTACTATTTAAAGATGAAATGGCATTTCTAACAAGTTCATCAGTATCAAAATCAACTACATATACCGACTTTGAGTTTATCTTTGCCCATAATGCCTTTAATTTAGGTATAGATACTTTGTCCTTATCTAACTAAAGCTCTATATATTACTTCATCGAGTTAAAGTTCTATCGTTTATATATTTAATTAAGCAAGTAGGAGTAATAGCGTAGTTTGAAAATTCTGAAATAAAGTTATTCTTTGTTATATTTAATCTTACAAGACGACGTTTAGAAAGTAATTCATCTCCACATCTATTACGCTTATTAGAATCATCCACAATAAAGTTTATACACTTTATCATCCCCTCTACTATATATTTCCCACGAATTAACATAAGTGGATTCTGCCTCAATCGATTACACTCTTCATTAAGTTCCTCCTCTGATACCTTAACATGGTTTTCAATTAAATTCTCAAAGTCTTGAAGTGTCTTACATGTTATTAAATCACAATATTGCTTTATTGCTGATAGATTAGGTTTTTCTATACCTGCATCTGTTGATTTTCTTACTTGACAAGAATAGTATGCATTTCCATAAATAATATTTTCAATTAATTCCTCTCTACATTTTTTTACATAATTAAATACAATATTTAAATCTTTATTATCATCATCAAGATGATTAGAAAGGCCTATTACACCTCTAAGCATATTTTTGATAGCAATATCGGTAAAATATAAATTTTCTATAGAGTAAGTTGGAGTTATATATATGTCTGTATCAATTAAACTATTATCATCATAGTCTTTGTCTACAAAAAATAGCTTAATATCATTAGATTTTGAAGAAGATTGATTTTTTATCATTTTATGTACTTTAATAACATTATTTTTATTATCGCAAATATAAAGATTATATTCTTTATTATTAATAAATGATATCCTAGGGCAATAATATTTAAAATCATCTTTCCCTTCAAAAAACAAAGAGATATTATTACTAGACTTACTATTAATATAACTTAGAAAAATAGCTTCTATACAATTTGATTCAGCATACATTTCATCTTTTCGTGACATCACCAAACTCCTTGGCTGTACCCAACTCCTTAACATAGTCAATATAATCATTTTTAAAAACAAAAGGAGAATGAGTAGTTGCTATAAGTAAATTTATTTTATCTGAATTATAAATATCTTTCAAAAAATCCTTTTGCCACTCAATTGATAGTGATATTTCTGGTTCATCGATAATAAAAATACATGGCATGGTAACATCTAAGTAAACTTTAGAAAAAATTGATACTATTTGCTTTTCACCTGATGATAAAGAATCTAAATCAATTTTAATCCCATCATTATCAAAAACATCTACAGTCAATAAAGCTTCATTATATACTATTTTTTTACCTACTAAATATTTAGAACAAACTTGTACAAATTTTGTTAATTTTTCATTTATTGCTGCTTGTGAGTTATATATATTAACGAGTTTTTGTAAATAATAAATTAGAAATTCTACATTAGAGTTTTTGCGGTGCTTATGTTTGAACTGGATAAAATCTTTCAATTTCTTAATATTTGCAATGCGTTCTTCTCCAATTCTTTTTATAACAACGTCAACCTTATGCACATCAATATTTCCAAAATTATTTATATAATTGCTAATTTTATCTTCTAATAACTCACTAATTATATTTGCATTTAACTCTATATAAGATGAATTTGCATCCTCTCTCATTTTTGTTAACAACTGTGATATTCTTTTTTTTACATCTCTCATTCCAAAATCCATATATTTAGTAGTCAAATCGCTACTACTAATTCTACCTATACGAGAAGATAGAACTTTTTCCATTCCAACTTCTATCCTTCTATATGTTGGATAAAATACAACTTCTTCTTTTAGTTCCTCTTTAATCTTATATAAGACATCATAAAATTCACCATATTGTAAATCCTTTATTTCGTAAATTATGGTATCTAGTTTATCAAGATCTATTAATTTATCACTAGATATTTTATGTCTAGCATCATCTAATATCGATAAATCTATAATTCCATTATTTCTTATATCATATCTAAGTTTAATAATAGTTCTTAGAGGTATAAACTCCTGTAACTCTCGTAACAAATACAATATTTTTGATTGCATTCTCTTATTATTTTTAGGAAACGATTTTGTAATCTTCTCTTTATCGATAATAAATTCTTTATTTGAAATAAAAATAATAATTCTTTTAAAATTTATTTCATATAATATTCTTGCATCAGCAGTTAAGAGTGCAACAATAATAGTTAATATAGTTGTTTTACCTTTTCCGTTTTCAGAAATCCATATTGCAATATCTTTATCAAATTCAAGATTATAATCATATTTATTAAATAAACCTTCTATTCTAATAAATTGTAATCCAGATTTATTATCATGATTATATTTATTTTTTGCTTTTAGATTATCAATAAGCTTAATGAATTTTTTATCTGAAAAATCAACATCCATATTATTGTATAAATCAATACCATTAAGTAATAAGTACTCTTGTAACTGTTCATTAGTCAAGGCCAATTGTTTTGATAATTCATTAATTTTAAAAAAAGTTTCAGCATTCATCTCATATCTCCATTTAGTTTACATTACTCTTATACAACTATATTGAATTTTAATTTAACAGCGGTTACATAAAACAATTCTAATTATTTAATGCGCTAACCATTGTAAGCAAAGCCACTGCCTCAACGTGAGCAGTCATGGGGAACATATCTACAGGTTGAACTTCTTGTAGTTCATAGCCATAATGTGTAAGGATTTCAATGTCTCTAGCCATAGTTGCTGGGTTACAGGATACGTAGACGATGCGTTTTGGTTCCATTCCCGCAGCGGAGGTCAGGACTTCTTTTTTACAGCCCGCGCGGATTGGGTCGAATACGATTACGTCAGGTCGTACGCCTGCTTTATAGAGTTTTGGCATTTCTACGGCCGCGTCGGCGACGATAAATTCCGTATTATCATAGCCATTGCGACGTGCGTTTTCACGAGCATTGATAATGGCTGGTTCTACGATTTCAATACCGATAACATGTTTTGCCTTATGGGCCAAAAACAGTGAAATGGTACCTGTTCCACAGTACGCATCGATAACAGTTTCCTCCCCTTTTAGGTTCGCATATTTTAGTGCTTGATCGTAAAGCACTGTAGTTTGTTCTGGATTAACTTGGAAAAAGGAATGAGGTGATAAAGTAAACCGTAAGTCTTTAATATGGTCTGTAATAGTCCCATCTCCATAAAGGATACGATTTTTTGGTCCAAGAATAACATTTGTACGTTTACCATTCACGTTATGAACGATTGTTTCTACTTGAGGTACACGTTCAGTCAGGTTTTTAACCCACTTTTCTTGATGCGGTAAGTTATCTGTTGCGGTTACAAGAATAACCATCCATCCAGATTGCCCAATACGTCCAATGATATGACGCAACACCCCTTTTCCTGTATGTTCATCATATGGTTCAACATCAAGCTCTTTAGCAATTTGATAACATGCTTGCGCAATGATATTGTTACCTTCATCTTGTATGGGACAATTCGTGCCTTGCACGATATCGTGAGAACCCATGGCATAAAATCCCATGAGAATATCACCTTTAGTACCACCTACAGGCATTTGCATTTTGTTACGATATGCCCAAGGATCTTTTGGACCTAATGCGGGTTTCACAAGTTCTGGGTTTTGATGTCCAATGCGTTCTATAACATCTTTCACCTTTTGTGTTTTTAGTGAAAGCTGCCCTTCATAGGTAATATGTTGTAATTGGCAACCACCACAGAATCCGTAAAGATCACAACTAGCATCGATCCGATTCGGTGCCATAGTAACGATTTTCAAGAGTCTACCTGTAGCATACGTCTTTTTCACCATAGTAATAGATACTTTCACCGTTTCCCCAGGTAAGGCAAAGGGAACAAACACTGTAAAGTCCTCTACGCGACCTACCCCTTCGCCACTACTGCCAATACCGTGAATGGTAACTAATACTTCGTCCCCAAGTTTAACAGGGGCATTCAACATAGCTTGTTGTTTTTTAGATACAGAAGTATTGGTATTTTGCTGTCCATTATAATGATTGGAATTCTGTTTCCCATTAGATCGATTTTTATTCTGTTGTTTAAATTTCGATTTATTCTTACGAGATGTACGACTTGTACCATTCATTACGAGTCTCTTTTCTTCCAAATTTTAATCATACCAGTTACAATGAGTACAAAGAATACCGTTCCAAATTTCACCAATAACTCTTCCCCTTGAATATGGGGAACAAGGAGTGGATCTTCTACAATCATTTCACCAGCAACCCAACCTAATAAAGCACCACCAGCCCAAAGGATAACAGGAAACTTATTAATGATACGAGCAAATAGTGTAGAGCAGAACACAATGATTGGAACAGTGATTAACATACCAACAATAACGAGCTCTAAATGTCCTTTAGCGGCACCAACTACGCCAATTACATTATCGATACTCATCATCGCATCAGCAACAATGATTGTCCAAATGGCTCCCATTAAGGAATTCTTAGCTTCGATATGTGCATCTTCATCTCCACCTTTTAAGAGTTGAATGGCAATCCATAAAAGTACAAGGCCACCACCTAAGTGAATAAGAGGAATTAAAGTAAGTGCTTCTACTAAAAGAGTGGCAAATACAAGGCGCATTCCAATAGCCCCCACTGTACCCCAGATAACAGCTTTCTTTTGTAATTCTGGTGCCAATTTACCCGCTGCCATACCAATAACAACGGCATTATCTCCTGCCAATAAAATATCGATCAAAATAATTTTACTAATCGTTATCCACGTTGCAGCTTCTAAAAATTCCATTCTATACTTACCTCAATTCACTCAGCTGATTCTATAACTATCCCTTAACTATACCACAAATTCTCTATTTTCTCATCTAAAAGAAAGCTCTTAGACTACCACTGTTATTCTTAAGATTAGCCTATAAGGTTCTTTATAATGACTATACTTTTACAAAAAAATATCTCTCCGCCTATGACTAGAAGAAGAGATATATTACATTATTTTTTAAGTTTCTTTACTAACAAAGATGCCCCTACTACGAGAATAACAGCACCAATTTTAATGAGTAATGCATACGGTTCTACGGTATGTGAAATTAATTTATCTTCCACACTCATCGCTGCACCCACCCAGGCAAGGATACCGCCACCAACGTAAAGGATGATTGGTAAGCGTTCGATAACTTTTACAAATAAAGTACTACCATAAATGATAATAGGTACTGTAATAAGCATACCGACAGCAACTAATGTCATATTGCCACTAGCGGCACCAACTACACCAATAACATTATCAATACCCATAATTCCATCTGCAATAACAATGGTCATGATAGCAGCGCGCAAGTTATCTTTAGCCTCGATATTATGCTCGCTATCATCATCAACAACAAGCTTGTAACCGATCCATAAAAGAAGGATACCACCAACTAAACGAAGAGCAGGAATATTGTTCAATGCCTCTACAAATAGGAATGCCATAACAAGACGTAAAATAATAGCGCCAGCTGTGCCCCAGAAAATCGCCTTCTTCTGTAAATGTGCGGGTAGGTTGCGAGCCGCCATACCAATAACGATGGCATTATCACCAGCTAATAAAATATCAATAACGATGATTTGAAGCATCGCTAATAAGCCTTGTACAGTTAAGATGTCCAATGTATCCTCCTTAGAATAAAACAATAGTATATATATTATAATCGATATAGTAAAGTAGTGTAAAATTCAATTATCAACATATATATACGTTTTTATCATAATTCTTTCTTATTAAATAAGATAGTTTATATAAGGTCATTTCTCCCCTTACATAATCACAATATGGGCTCTATTTTTTTTATAAATTTAATTCCTTTTTCCCTTAGGTTTTGGCTATTAAATTAAGCTACTTTATGATATGGTATAGTATATCGTTACTAGGGAGGTTAGTATGTATCAAACATATTCTATACTGCAAAAATTATGGTTGTTTATAAAACTATTTACTCCAATGTGCATCACTCAATTTTCCCTGATTGGGGCGACCTTTATCGCCATCTTTTTAACGGGGCAATATAGTACGACTGATTTAGCTGGTGTTGCTACGGGATATAATTTATGGCTCCTCTTCTATATCTTTGCACAAGGTACATTAATGGGTATCACACCAATTATTTCTCAACTATTAGGAGCTAAGAAAACAGATGATATTCCAATAATCTTTCATCAAGGCCTTTTCATCGGTACAGGACTAGCATTTTTAATTTTACTAATCGGTATATTCGGCTTACGCCCTTTATTGACATATTTAAATCTTGAGCCGGCTGCCACCGAGGTATGTATTAGTTATCTGAAAGCCTTTGCACTTGGTTTATTCCCATTACTCTGGGTAAATACCTTGCGTAACACTGTCGATTCTCACGGATTAACGCATTACTCCATGGCCATCGTCTTTACAAGCTTTGTGATTAACGTATTCTTAAATTATGCACTCATCTTTGGACATTACGGTTTTCCTGAAATTGGTGGTGTTGGTGCTGGCTACGGTATTGCTGGTGCCTGTTGGACAAACTTAGTTCTATTTAGCTTAGTCATTCTATTGCATCCTAAGTTAAAAGGCTATCGCATCTATAAAGATTTCCATAGCCCGAATTTTCACTATATCCGTGAACAATTACAAGTCGGTATTCCCATAGGTTTTTCTATCTTTTTTGAAGCTAGTATCTTTAGCATTGCTGGGCTCTTAATGGTTCACTTTGGATCTGCTGTAGTAGCAGCTCATCAATCTGTCATTTCTTTTACTAATGTATTCTACTGCTTACCATTAAGTATTGCCATGTCCTCTACCATTGCCGTTGCCTATGAACTCGGTGCAGGACGAAAAATAGAAGCTATCCAATACTCTTATATTTCTCGTGTATTAGCCATCATCATAGCCGTTCTCATTTGTGCCTTTACGTTCACTCATATGGATAATATTGCGGATCTATTTACAAATGATGATGAAGTATATGAACTTATTTATCAATTCCTTGGATATGGCGTATTCTTTGCCGCTATCGATGCCATCGGTACTCCATTACAAGGTATTCTAAGAGCTTACAAGGATGTAAAAATAGTGCTTTACATCTCCCTCGTATCGTATTGGGGCGTATGTTTCCCAACAGCTTATACCCTTGCCAAAAATCCTAATTATGGACCATTTGGCGTATGGATTGGTTTGTTGGCTAGCGTAGTAGTTGCGGGTATATTATTTACACTTCGCACATACTACATACAACATTACAAACCTAGAACTATTGCAAAATAATAAAAGCACCTATTGATTACTTACACTTGAGCGTAATCAATAGGTGCTTTTTTATTGTAAAAGATTCCAAATACATAATCTATTAGTATATGGACCCTTTTAAATAGACTAATATTTTAATTAGGTATATGACTATGAAAGTCTTATTTTAAAGCCTCTTGTTTCTCTACTTTGGACATACGGAAGAAATTATATAGCGTTTCTGCCGTCTTATAATTCATAGATTCTACATTTGCAAGTTCATCAATCGATGCCTCTTTCATGGCCTCTAAACTATTAAAGTGAGCCCATAAGGCCTTACGACGTTTAGGCCCGATTCCTTCAATATGGTCAAGAATAGATTCAAGATTTCGCTTGCCCCGCAACTTACGGTGATAGGTAATGGCAAAGCGATGCGCTTCATCACGAATTTGTTGAAGTAATTGAAGCTCCGGCGTATGATGACTCAAAATGATACTTTCAGATTGCCCCTCTACAAAGACCTCTTCAATACGCTTAGCCAAGGAGATAACTGGCACATCTGTAACACCAACGGCACGAATTAACGGCAAGGCCGCATTGAGCTGACCTTTACCACCATCGATGATAATAAGATCTGGCATAGGCCAGTCTGTTTCATTACCATAACGGCGTTCCATGATTTCAGCCATCGATTTAAAGTCATCAGGTTTACCTTGTGTGGTTTTCAGTTTAAAGCGGCGATATTCCTTCTTCGCAGGCTTGCCACCTTCAAAAACAACCATAGAAGCTACCGTTTCGGTTCCTTGTGTATGAGATATGTCAAAACACTCCATGCGTTCAGGTAAACGCGGTAAGTCGAGAATCTCGGCTAGTTTCTTAACCGCCCCGCCAGTCTTATCAATTTGGTGCTGCCACTGACGACGACGTTCTTCAAGGAAAGTTTCTGCATTTTCATGAGCCATCTTAATCATATCCATCTTATAGCCACGTTGTGGCACAGATACATCTACATGTTGGCCTTTGAGCTGTGTAAACCATTCTGTTAATAAGTCTCTATCTGTACTCTCCATAGGTAGTAACAACTCTTTAGGAATAAAGTTTGTATCTCCATAGTATTGCTTGATAAAGTCTGTCATAATGGTTTCTGAACTATCTCCATCATGTTGCACAAAGTAATTCTCACGGCCTAACAGACGACCACCGCGGATGAATAGCAACTGTACACAGGCCATCGATGTATCTACAGCCAATCCTAAGACGTCTAAGTCGCCACGTTGAGTAACCATGCGTTGCTTTTCTTGTATCTTTTCAATGCTAGACAATTGATCACGATAACGTGCAGCATCTTCAAAGCGCAAATCTTCTGCAGCAGCCTCCATCTTTGATTTAATTTCCTTTAGCAATGGTATAGGTTTACCTTCAAAAAGTTCTATGATTTCGTCAATATACTTTCGATAATCCGGTACAGATATTTTGTTAAAACACGGTGCCTCGCAGTAATGCATATGATACTGCAAGCATGGGCGTTCTACCTTCATAGACTTACAGGTACGCAATGGATAGTACTGTCGTATTAATTTCAGTACCACATGAACAGATGTGACATCTGTAAAAGGGCCAAAGTACTTGGCTCCATCACGCTCTAGGCGACGCGTCATATATACGCGTGGGTAATCCTCTTGCACTGATATTTTAACATAGGGATACGTCTTATCATCACGAAGCCTAATATTATATTTCGGTTCATGCTCCTTGATAAGTGTATTCTCCAAGATGAGCGCTTCCATCTCCGTTTTTGTTTGAATAACTTCCACATCGACGGCTCGTTTCATCATGGCCGTAACCTTTGGTGCGCGATTTGCATCGTTACGCACATAGGAACGCACACGATTTCGCAAGTTAATAGCCTTACCTACATAAATAATTCGGTTATATTGATCACGCCACAAATATACGCCTGGTGTAGTTGGCAAATGACTAACCTTTTCCAGTAATTCTTCAGACGGCATATTTCCTCCTTTCCTTGTAGATTACAAGAGAATAGATTACACACTTCTTTAAGTATTGACCTTTATAAGTTGAAGGATGTAGTCTATTCTCTTTATGATTTTTCTTTTATGGAAACTTAAATATATGTACTATTTTATTTCTTATGCTTCGCTGCTTTCATAAATTTCTTAGTCTGTTCCAATACAGGGCCTAAGAATTTCCCGGTATAGCTTTCTTTCACCTTAACAATTTCCTCAGGCGTACCAATTGCCACGATAGTGCCTCCGCGATTACCACCTTCAGGACCAAGATCAATAATGTGATCAGCCATCTTAATAACATCTAAATTATGTTCGATAACGACAACTGTATCGCCACCCTCTACGAGTTGTTGCAATACGTGTAATAACTTGCGAATATCCTCGGCGTGAAGACCTGTAGTAGGTTCATCTAGGATGTATAGCGTTTTACCTGTGCTGCGACGAGCTAATTCAGTAGCTAATTTAACGCGTTGTGCTTCACCACCAGATAATGTTGTAGCCGCCTGACCTAAACGAATATAGCCAAGACCTACCTCTTGCAAGGTAACCATTTTACGATTGATCTTCGGAATAGCGCTGAAGAACTCAACCGCATCATCTACCGTCATATCTAGTACATCTGCAATAGATTTACCTTTGTATTTAACCTCTAAGGTTTCTCGGTTATAACGGGCTCCCTTACAAACCTCACAAGGTACATACACATCTGGTAAGAAGTGCATTTCAATTTTAATGATACCGTCACCACGACAAGCTTCACAACGGCCACCTTTTACGTTAAAGCTAAAGCGCCCTTGTTTGTAACCGCGCATCTTTGCTTCCGGTGTTTGACTATATAGTTCGCGTATGGCATCAAATACACCTGTATATGTAGCTGGATTGGAACGAGGTGTACGTCCGATAGGGCTTTGATCAATATTGATGATTTTATCGATATGTTCAAGACCACGGATTTCTTTATGAGCCCCTACTTTGTGGTTAGAGCGATATAATTGATTAGCTAAACCTTTGTAGAGAATTTCATTAATCAAGGTAGACTTACCAGAACCGCTGACACCAGTAACAACATTAAACAAGCCAATAGGGAATTTTACATTTACATTTTGTAAATTGTTTTCCTTAGCACCGCGAATTTCAATGCAGTTCTTACCTGGTTTACGGCGTTCTTCCGGAAGAGCGATAAATTTACGACCACTCAAATACTGACCCGTAATAGAGTCTTTTACCTTCATAACTTCCTCAACAGAACCAGCGGCAATAATTTGACCGCCATGCTCACCTGCACCTGGACCAATGTCCACGAGATAGTCAGCCGCACGCATCGTATCTTCGTCGTGTTCTACAACGAGCAAGGTATTACCTAAGTCCCGCAATCCTTTTAAGGTATCGATGAGTCGATCATTATCTCGTTGATGTAGACCTATGGACGGTTCGTCTAGGATGTACAATACACCTACCAAACCAGAGCCGATTTGCGTAGCTAGACGAATACGCTGTGCTTCACCACCAGATAATGTGCCTGCACTACGGTTCATTGTTAGGTAATCGAGACCTACATTATTAAGGAAACCTAGACGAGCATTGATTTTCTTTAAAATTTGAGCACCAATCACTTGTTCACGTTCAGTTAACTGTAGATTACCAAAGAAATCGAGTGCTTCTTTAATAGTTAACTGCGTTACTTCGTTGATATTCTTATCCCCTACAGTAATAGCTAATACTTCAGGTTTAAGACGAGCCCCATGACATGTAGTACACGGCTTAATAGACATAAACTTTTCAAATTCTTCACGCATAGAGTCTGTAGAGGCTTCACTATGACGGCGCTTAACCATCGGTAAAATACCTTCGTACTCAGTAAAGAATTCCTTTATCTCACCTCTCATATTTTCATAGGTGAAATTTACCTTATCCGTCGTACCGTACATCACCTTTTTCTGTAATGCTTTCGGCAATTCATCATAGGTGGAGTCTAAGGAATATCCATTAGCTTTTAATAGACCTTCTACTTGACGCATAAACCAAGCATTAGGATTGGAGCTCAAGGCTTGCACGCAACCATCAGCAAAGCTAATAGATCCATCTGGAATAACGCGCTCCTCATCAACCTCCATAGTAGAACCAATCCCTAAACAAGATGGGCACGCACCAAACGGACTATTAAAAGAGAACATACGCGGTTCAATTTTAGGTAATGAAATATGACAATCTGGGCACGCAAAATGTTGGCTATACATGTGTTCAGGTCCGTCTACCTCTTGAATCACAACGATGCCTTCTGCCCATTTTGAAGCGGTCTCCATAGAGTCAGCCAACCGAGATTCAATGCCTTCTTTTACAACGAGACGGTCCACAACGATATCGATGGAATGCTTCTTATTTTTCTCTAATACAATTTCTTCGTCCAAGGTACGCACTACACCGTCTACTCGAGCACGAACAAAGCCTTCTTTGCGAAGTTGTTCAAACACCGATTTATGTTCCCCTTTTTTACCTTGAATCATAGGGGCCAGCACTAAAACCTTTGTACCTTCGGCAAAGCTCATTACATCGTCGGTCATTTGTTGTATTGTTTGCTGGGTAATAGGCTTACCACACTCTGGACAGTGTGCATGACCTACGCGTGCAAATAAGAGACGTAAATAGTCGTAAATCTCCGTTACGGTACCAACCGTAGAACGAGGGTTGCGACTCGTCGTCTTTTGGTCGATAGAAATGGCTGGAGACAAACCTTCAATATAATCGACATCGGGTTTATCCATTTGTCCCAAAAATTGACGGGCATACGCAGACAGGGACTCAACATAACGTCGTTGCCCTTCTGCGTAAATCGTATCAAATGCTAGGGATGATTTACCAGAACCACTGAGGCCAGTTAAGACGATAAACTGATCACGTGGCAAGGATATATCAATATTTTTTAGGTTATGCTGACGCGCACCTTTTACAATCAATTGATCTTTCATTATCTTTCCTATTTAAAGAGATGATACCAAACGGCATCATCTCTCCGATTACTAACATGAAATAATATATGTATATTATCGCACATATAGTCTATATAATCTATGTGTTTTCTTACAATCTTTTAAAATTGCTCCTAAGATTTACTTTTTGGACTCGTCCGCTTTCTAGATTTGGTAGAAGCAGGCTTCTTCAACTTGCTATCTCCTGCACTATGCATATCGGACCATTGTTGACGTAATACGCCCAATTGATCACGTAATTTAGCAGCGGATTCAAATTCAAGCTGCTTGGCGGCGGCCTTCATTTGACGATCTAGCTCTTCAATCTTATTGTACAATTCTTCCGGTGTTATATCTGCCACCTTAGGTGCTGATGTATCTTGAACATATGATTCGTGTCCATGGTCCATGCCCTCTGAGGATTTTTTTTGTTTTCCTTTTTTCGGTGAAAGTCCCTTTCCCTCGGTAACCATATCTTCTTCGATTTTCGTTAATTCGATAAGCTCTTTTACATCTTTAGATACAGATTTAGGCGTGATATTATGTTCAATATTATAAGCCTCTTGCACGGCACGACGACGATCGGTTTCATCGATAGCTCGTTGCATGGAACCTGTTACACGATCTGCGTACATGATAACATGACCATTCACATTACGAGCCGCACGACCTATAGTTTGAATCATGGCCGTATCGGAACGCAAGAAACCTTCCTTATCCGCATCTAAGATAGCAACCAAGGAAACCTCTGGCATATCGAGACCTTCACGAAGCAAGTTAATACCAACTAATACATCGAATACGCCAGCCCGCAAATCACGAATGATTTCAGCCCGCTCAATAGTAACAATATCGGAATGAAGGTAACGAACTCGTACGCCCATTTCCTTCAAAAATTCCGTTAAGTCCTCAGCCATCTTCTTCGTCAATGTCGTAACAAGAACCCGTTCATTCTTGGCAGCTCGTTTGTGAATTTCTCCAAGCAAGTCATCCATTTGCCCCTTAATAGGACGAATTTCTATAGATGGATCTAATAGGCCCGTAGGACGAATGATTTGCTCTGCAATATTCGTTTCTACTTCCATTTCGTATGGGCCAGGTGTAGCCGATACGTATACAATTTGATTGATACGCTCTACAAATTCATCGAATTGAAGAGGTCTATTATCTAATGCAGAAGGAAGACGGAAACCGTATTCGATAAGAGATTCTTTACGGGCACGGTCACCATTATACATAGCACGAATTTGAGGCATCGTCACATGCGATTCGTCCACCATGATGAGGAAATCATCTGGGAAATAATCAATCAATGTAAACGGTGCTTCCCCAGCCTTACGTTCAGACATATGACGGGAATAGTTTTCGATGCCCGAGCAATAGCCCATTTCTTGCATCATTTCTATATCGTAACGGGTACGCTGTTCTAAGCGCTGAGCCTCCAATAGACGGTCAGCAGCTTTTAACTTCGCCAACTGCTCATCTAATTCGGCTTCAATACGCTCTACAGCAATATTCATCTTCTCTTTCGTCGTTACATAGTGAGATGCTGGATAGACAGCAACGTGTTTTCTTTCCGCAATAACTTCACCCGTCAAGGAATCTACCTCTACGAGGCGGTCGATTTCATCACCAAAGAGCTCCACACGAATGGCTCTTTCACTATAAGCGGCAGGGAAAATATCAATTGTATCCCCTTGTACACGGAAGGTACCGCGGATAAAGTTCATATCATTTCTCGTATATTGAATATCTACGAGTTTAGATAAGATTTCATCGCGCGATTTAGTTTGACCTAAGCGCAAGGACAATACAAGATCAGAATAGTCCTCAGGGTCACCTAAGCCATAAATACAGCTAACAGAGGCAACGATAATGACATCGCGGCGCTCAAAAAGGCTCATCGTAGCACTATGTCGCAGTTTATCGATTTCATCATTAATAGACGCATCCTTCTCGATATATGTATCACTAGAAGGAATATAGGCCTCCGGTTGATAAAAATCGTAGTAAGATACAAAGTATTCTACCGCATTATTTGGAAAGAAACTTTTAAATTCACTACATAATTGAGCCGCCAAGGTTTTATTATGAGCAATGATCAAGGTCGGCTTTTGAACTGCTTCAATAACCTTGGCCATTGTAAAAGTCTTACCAGTACCAGTGGCACCGAGCAAAACTTGCGCCCATTCACCACGTTCAATACCTTCTGTTAAAGATTGAATCGCGGTAGGTTGGTCACCTGTAGGCGTAAAGGGCGCCTCCACTTTAAATGGTTGGCCCCCCTCGTAATTATATGTACTATGCTTCATTACTGTTCATCCTGATGTTTACGGATGGCTTTCATTTCTTCATCCGTCAAACGACGACCTACATTTTCCGCTTGATTCAACGTATCCTCACCTTCTAAGACTTCGATGAGCATAGCAATAGAAAAGCGATCTAGTGTAGGTGTGGTCTTCTGGATTTCATCAGCCATCATCCAATCTGATTCAGTATAGTTATTAATACGTTCTGTAATTTCTTCCCAGTTTGAAAGTAGCAATCTCGTAATGGGGCGATATAGTTCAATACCGAAGTACTCGATTAAGCTAACTATCTTATTCATATTTTCTAGGCTAACATTACATTCATTTTTTTTATTTTCAGATTCTACATATTCAAGTAAGAATTCCCGGTTATATTTATTTGTCACCTTGAATCATTCCTTTATTAAATAGTGCATTAGCAAATTCTTTTGCATTAAATGGACGCAAGTCATCCATACCTTCGCCAACGCCAATCCAGCGTACGGGTACGCCCAGTTCCTCTTTAATAGAGATAACTACGCCGCCTTTTGCTGTACCATCTAGTTTAGTTACTACAATACCATTTACTGGTACAGCTTGACCAAATAATTTAGCTTGGCTTACTGCATTTTGACCCGTAGTACCATCTAAAACGAGCAATGTTTGATGCGGCGCACCTTCTACGTGGTTATTCGCTACGCGCCCCATCTTTTTAAGCTCTTCCATAAGGTTAACCTTAGTATGTAGACGACCAGCCGTATCTACGATAACAAGGTCTGCATTACGAGCTTTCGCAGCTTCCATTGCATCATATACAACGGCAGCAGGGTCTGCGCCTTCTTTATGTTTAACAATCGGCACACCAACGCGATCAGCCCAAATGGATAATTGGTCAGCTGCAGCGGCACGGAATGTATCACCTGCAGCAATGATAACCTTTTTACCTTCTTTAGTATAATAGTTAGCCAATTTAGCGATTGTCGTTGTTTTACCAACACCATTTACACCAACTACGAGGATAACCTCAGGATGGTGCAAAGTAATTTCATCTTCTTGATCGATGAGCATTTCCGTGATGCGGTCTTCCATAAACGGCATTACATCGCCTGTATGATTAATGATACCTTCTGTTACACCACGACGAATTTCTTTCATCAAGTATTCTGTCGTCTTAGGGCCTAGATCACTAGTAAGCATAACTGCTTCTAAATCATCTAAAAAATCATCATCGATTTGCGCATAACCAATAACGATGCTTTCTACATTTTTTACAAAAGACTTACGAGTTTTCTCTAAACCGTCTTTAATTCTATCAAAGAATCCAAATGCCATTATGCTAGATCCTCCTTCACATCTTCAAATGCTACTGTTAATAATCGCGATACACCGCGTTCCACCATGGTTACCCCTTGAAGTACTTCGGCAGCTTCCATCGTCTTTTTACGGTGAGATACAACGATAAATTGTGTTTCTTTATTTATTCGATTTAAGTAAGAGCTAAATCGTTCAACATTAGCTTCGTCAAGCGCCGCGTCAACTTCGTCAAGCACACAGAACGGAGCTGGACGATAGTCAAGGAATGAGAACAATAAAGCGATAACCGTAAGAGCACGCTCACCACCCGATAAAAGTGTCAATTGTTGACGCTTTTTCCCTGGTGGTTGAATGTAGAAGTCGATACCACCCGTCAAGATATTATCTGGATCAGTAAGTACAATTTGCGCAGTACCACCGCCAAACAATTGGCTGAATACTTCTTGGAATCTACGGCCTACCACATCCAATACATCATATAGCTGTGTACTCATCGCCTTATCCATTTCGGCAATAACCGCCTGTAATTGCGCCTTTGCCGTATCTAAATCAGCTAATTGTGTGGTTAAGAAATCATAGCGTTCTTTAGTCTCTTCGTATTCCTCAACGGCATTTGGATTGACTGGACCCAATTCGGCAATTTCGGCTATCAAACGAGCTTGCTCATCCTTCCAATCGCTAACGGAGCCTTCAATGCGAAGGACTTGAGCATCTTCCAAAGTAAAGCCTAGCTCTTGTAATTCTTCTACAAAGCGCTCACAGTCCATGCGATGACGTGTAATTTTACCTTCCATATCAACAAGGCGACCTTGCACCACTTTGTAGCGTTGATTCAATCGGTCTTGCTCACTGAGGATAGATTCCATTTCCTCGCGCCCCGTAGATGTTTTATCATAAGCTTCATCGCGAAGGGCACGTAATCGTTCAACCTCAGCCGTAGCAGAGGTCAACTCTTGTTCTGCAACTTCCTGAGCCAGAGGGATATCCTCTTCATAGCGTTGTGTAGTACTAACTAACAAATTACGAAGTGGTGTTAAACGCTCAATAATACTAGAAATAGACTGATTACGCTGTTCACGTTGTGATTCCCGTTCCTGAATGGTATGTCGCAAGGTATCACAAGTAAGGCGAGCTTCTGTAAAAGCTTCATACGCCTCTTGTTGCACCTTTTGCAACACGGTTAATCGACCCATCAACGCCCCTTGATTACCATCCATACCATGATCCTCTTGCAAGGAAGCTAATGCTGTTTCTTGATCTTTCAAGTTAGCTGTTGTAGTAGCCAAATCAATATCAATTTGTACTAAACGTTGCTCTTCTTCATGGAGAACACGTTTCTTACGATCCAGCTGATTTTGTATATTTTGTACCTTTGTTTCACTAGCCACATAGAGTAAGTTCGTATGTTGATAGCTTTCATCAAGAGTCGCTTGATCCTTTTCAGTCTCTTCAACCCGTTTTTCAAGGCTTTCTAAGTTAGCTATTAAGGAGCGAATTTGTTCTTCAATTTGTACCAGTTCTTGTTCAAGACTAGCAGCCTCTTCCTTGCGGCTCAATACAGAAGCACGCTTACGTTTTGTGGCACCACCGGTTAGAGAACCACCAGGTTGAAATTGTTCCCCTGTAAGAGTTACGATGCGCAATTGCTGATTGTATTTTTTCTGTAATCCAATGGCATCATCCATGGAAGACACTACCAAGGTGCGCCCCAATAAGTATTGGAAAATATGGGCGTATTTATTATCAAAAGAAATACAATCAACAGCAGTGCCTAATACACAGCTTTCATGTAAAGCCGGTGTATCATATGGTTTACCTTTAACAGAATCCATCGGCAAGAAGGTTACGCGACCACCTTGGATAGATTTCAAATAATTGACACCCTCCGCAGCAGCGCGAGCTGTAGTAGTTACAACGTGGTTAACACTACCGCCTAAGGCCGTTTCGATAGCCGTAGTATATTTCTCCTCTACCGTAAAGAGATCGCCAACAGCGCCCGTGATCTGTTCGCGCCAAGAACCTTTACCATTGAGGATGTTCTTTGTGCCTTCTAAGTAACCTTCGTGCTGTTCCTCCCACTGTGCTAATAGTTCTAATCGACCTTTTGCACGTTGTTCTTGAGTGCGCAGCTTTTGTAATTCCTTACGCTCTTCACGCGCTTTCATGATCGCATCCTTAGCATCATCAACGAGGGCTTGTCGTTGAGCAGATAAGGCATTAAACTTTTGACCTAGCGCTTCAAATTCAGAACGAGCGACTTGTAGTTCACTATCTACCTGTGCTATTTCAGATTCTAGAATAGCACATTGATTTTTACTTTCCCCCTTGCGAGCTTCTAAGCTCCGAATACTAGCCTTAGCCGTTTCAATAGCACTCACAACTTCTAATTGACGTTTCTCAAAAGCCTCTCGATTGGATTGCAAGGATTGGAACTTAGCTTGTTCTGACCTTACATCTTCAACAGCCTTTTTGTAACTCGCTTCTAATTCTTCTAGATTAGACTCTTTTTCTACTAATTGAGCACTTTCATCTTGAATCAATTGATTTAAGATGCGCAATTGTTGCTCCTCGCCCTTTTGCGTAGCCTCTAGCTCGCTAATGCGCATAGACGTTTCATCTAATTCACGGCGCGCTGTTTTTAGTTGCTCTTCTAAGAGACGTAAATGACCAGATAAGCGTTCTTCATCGCGTTGCTTTTCAGTATATTGAGCCTCCCACAACTTAAGCTGTTCCTGCTCTTTTGACGAGGACGATTGCAATTCGTGACGACGAGCCTCTAATTTAGACAATTCAGTTTGAAGCTCAATTTCTTCATCTTTAAAGGCAATATTATCGTTTTCAAAACGTGTTAAAAGACGATCAGAGGTCTTATAATTGTGGAAGCCTAATGCCCCATCATAATCGCGCTTTGCGCGGCTTAAGGTCATATATTTTTTAGTCTTTTCCGCTTTTTCAGACAAAGGTCCTAATTGCTCTTCAATGGTAGCCATTACGTCTCGTACACGCTCCATATTACGATCTGTACTGGCAATACGACGCAATGCATCTTCTTTATTGATCTTAAAGCGAGAAATACCTGCTACATCTTCAAAGATAAGGCGCCGTTCTTCAGGTTTAGAATTTAAAATAGCATCAATTCGGTTCTGCCCAATGATAGCCATGGAGTCTCTACCAAGACCGGTATCTGCTAGTAAAAGATGTATGTCCTTTAAACGACAAGATCGCTTATTAATGAGGAACTCACTTTCACCAGTGCGGTATATACGGCGTGTAATGGCTACCTCAGCCATATCTATATCTAATTGTTGGTCACTATTGTCAAACACAAGTGTAACCTCAGCAGCGCTCATAGGTTTGCGCTTTTCCGTACCAGAGAAAATAATATCCTCTGCTTTTTGACCGCGCAAATTACGGACATTGGATTCTCCCAATACCCATTTCATAGCATCCGTAATATTACTTTTACCACTTCCGTTAGGACCAATAACGGCAGTCATTCCTGGTGAGAATTTTACAATCGTTTTATCCGCAAACGATTTAAAGCCCTTTAATTCCAACCGAAGTAATTGCATGACTGCCTCCTTTCTACCAACAACCCTAAATAATCATATCTTTTATTATAACACATATTGCAGGCCATCAATACAGCAACGAACGGTATTTCTCGTGCGTTCTTCACACCATTCAAATGCATACTGCGGATACTGAATCTGAAAGTATTTAACGTTTCGATTATTAAGGCCTCGCACCTTAGATGTTAAGCATCTCGGATAAGAAATAACAATATTATGCTGTACTGCAATACCATTATTCCTAATATAATTTGTTCTATCATTATTAGTGTTATCTATATATCCACTATTATCAGCATTATAAGCACTAACTCCACTAAATCCTAGCTTTTCATAAGTAGCGTAGTCAGTTAGATTAAAACAATCGTTACTTAGTGCGTACGTATACTGAGATGCATGCTCATCAATACAACGTTCAATTCGCTGCTTATACTGTTCGTTCACAACCAGCTCCCCCATAGCGGGCTCATATGGCCCCGCTACTAAGCTATTCCTAGAATCTAATTCTTCTGTACTTTGTAAACCCGTGCGAATGACTTCAATGCCATGCTGTTCAAACCAATCTTTTAAAAATGAACAATACTGTATAGCTAGCTCAGTACTTAGTGGTTTATATTCTCCAGCTCTATACTGTTCGGCTAGCTCTGTATTTTCTATAACTAGTACGGGATAGATACGTACAAAATCAGGTCGTAATGCGGCTACTGCAATGGCCGTTTCTATTATGGTTTGCCATGTCTCTCCTTTTAGTCCCGGTAAAAGTTGAACCCCAACGGTCATATCACGATGTTTTAATCGTGTAACAGCCTCTACTACCTCTTGTGCCGTGTGCCCCCTCTTAGCATCGACTAAAATACCATCATTCATAGACTGCACACCAAGTTCCACAGTTTTTACTCCATAAGACTGTAATAATGTAATCGCTTCATCTCCTACAGCATCGGGCCTTGTAGAACAGCGTATGCCATCAATGAGGCCCTGTTGAAGCATTTCATAGGCAGGCATTAATAATTTATGTTGTAAATCTTTAATAATAGCCGTAAATGATCCACCATAAAAGGCAACCTCCCAAAACTTTTCATTCCGCTTTGTTCCTACATAGTCTTTGATTGTTTGTTGTATATATTCTGGAGTTAGGTGACTAATACCAGATTGGCCTGTAATACGAGATTGATTACAAAATGTACACACATAGGGACAACCTACGTGAGGTATAAAAAAGGGAATCATACCAAATGGTTTCATAGACACCTCCTCTTCTTATGTAAAAATTATTATTCATCTATTATTATATAGATTATTGTTCATCTATCATTATATAGATCATTATTCATCTACCATTATATAGATTATTACTCACATACTATATATTACTCACATACTATTATACAAAAAAAGCGCCATTCGGCGCTTTTCTATTTATCAGCCATCAACTTTTCTAAAGTCAATTGAGCCGCATGTTGTTCTGCAATTTTTTTACTTTTACCAGAGCCGGCCTCGTAAGTAACACCATTAATTTCAACCTCCATATGGAAGGTTTTAGCATGATCGGGACCACTTTCACTGAGCAAATGATAGACAATATGTTTATCCCCATCACGTTGCACATATTCTTGTAATAATGTCTTATAATCTTTGCCCCGCTTACCTTCTAAGGCTTGCATGATATAGGTAGTTAAATGCTTTAAAACAAAGGCCATAGCCGTTTGATAATCTGTAGAAATATAAATGGCACCGATGAGAGACTCAAAGGTATCCGCTAATATAGAGTTTCTATCGTTACCACCGGAAGCGCGTTCTCCATGACCGAGCAATAAATATTGTCCTAGTTGCAAAGAACGACTCACAGATGCTAAAGAATCCTCACACACTGTAGCGGCCTTAATTTTCGTTAAATTACCTTCAGCCATATCTGGATATGTCTTAAATAGGTATTCCCCAATAATAAGATCCAAAACAGCATCGCCTAAAAACTCTAATCGCTGATTGTGATGAATATGCTTTGATTTATGTTCATTCGCATAAGAAGTATGTGTAAAAGCACAATCTATAATGGATATATCTGACACAGGTATGTCTAAACGAGCAACAAGCTCATGAAGAGATTCTTCACGAGCTTGTGTTATCTTACTCTTATGCGTTTCGATAGTAACCATTAAGCTTCATAACGGCGAATGCAAAGTGTACCGTTATGACCACCAAAACCGAAAGAGTTAGAAAGTGCACATTTTACTTGAAGTTCACGTGCGCCTTCACGAACATAGTCCAGATCCAAACCTTCATCAGGATTGTCACAGTTAATTGTAGGGTGAACTTTACCAGTTTCAATCGCCATTGCCATTACGATAGTTTCAATAGCACCAGCAGCCCCCAATAAGTGACCTGTCATGGATTTAGTAGAGTTAACAGCGATATTTTTAGCGTGATCGCCGAACAATTCTTTAATAGCCAATGTTTCATTTTGGTCATTAAGGCCAGTAGATGTACCATGAGCATTGATGTAGTTAACGTCTTTAGGATCAATACCTGCATCTTTAATTGCTAATTCCATACATTTACGAGCTTGAACACCACCTGGAGCTGGTGCAGTGATATGGTAAGCATCACCATTGCTACCATAGCCCACAACTTCAGCATAGATATGCGCACCGCGTGCTTTTGCGTGTTCTAATTCTTCAAGAACTACGATACCAGCACCTTCACCCATTACGAAACCATCACGGTCACGGTCAAATGGACGGGACGCCTTTGTTGGCTCATCATTGCGTGTAGACATAGCTTTCATAGCCGCAAAACCAGCTACAGCAGCCGGAGATACCGCAGCCTCAGTACCACCAGCAAACATCACATCAGCATCTCCACGTTGGATGATACGGAATGCATCGCCAATCGCATTTGTACCAGAAGTACAAGCAGTTACGTCTGTAATAACTGGACCTTTAAGACCAAGGCGAATAGATACGCGTGCAGATGTCATATTTGCAATCATCATAGGTACTGCAAATGGACTTACACGGCCAGGACCTTTTTCGAATAATGTTTCATACACCTCATGGATAGAGTCAATGCCGCCTATACCTGTACCAACTACAGTACCACAGCGATCTAAATCTGCTTTATCTAAATCAAGATCAGCATCTTCACAAGCAAGAACAGCTGCACCGATAGCAAATTCTACAGAACGGTCCATACGACGAGCTTCTTTCTTGTCTACCCCATAGTTTGTAATATCAAAGTCTTTTACTTCACCCGCAATGCGTGTTGCATAGTCAGATGCGTCAAAGCGTGTAATCGGCCCAATACCAGATTGACCTGCCAATAACGCATTGTAGAAGTTCTCTTTACCGATACCTACAGGAGTCACTGCCCCTAAGCCAGTAATTACTACACGTTTTTCCAATTATTCCACCTCTTATAGCTATACAGCCCTTTAAATTAATCAATCTCTGCTACTTGCTGTTTTAATTGAGCAAAGATATCTTTAACTGGCATAATCCTATCGACTTTTCTCATATTATTGCCAGAGAACACCAACCCCGTTTCCACATCACCTTGTTGTGCGCGAGAAAGAGCACGGATAATGCAGAATTTATGGGAACAATGTTTTAAACAGTTATCACACACCGTTGGAGGCGCTACAGTACCATCTAAAACAGATTCAGCAAATTTGTTTTTTATTGCTTGACCAGGCAAACCAACAGGACTTTGAATCAATACTATATCCTCAGGGTTTGTAGCTCGTACATACATTTTTTTCAATTCATCAGATGCATTACATTCATCAGAAGCAGCAAAACGGCTACCCATTTGAACACCACTAGCGCCGATTTTTAACATTTCAACGATATCATGGCCATCTAGAACACCACCAGCAGCAATTACTGGAATGTTTTTTACCGCTGCTACAACTTCGGGAACGATTTCTCGAGCGGAACGATCCGTCCCCAAGTGTCCACCAGCTTCACAGCCTTCTACGATTACAGCTGCAGCACCTAAACCTTCAGAAATGCGAGCTAATTTTGCGGACGAAACAATTGGTACAATAGGAGTACCAGACTCTTTGCCCATTGCGAACATATCTCTTGAAAAACCAGCACCTGCTACTACAAGATCAATGCCTTCTTCGATGGCAGTCTTTACTAAGCCAGCAAATTGAGTTGCTGCTACCATCGCATTTATACCAATAATACCCGTAGGTGATAATTTTCTAGCTAATTGTATTTCGTATCGTAATTCATCGAAAGGCAAGCCCGATGCCGCAATAAGGCCGATACCACCTTCATTTGCAACGGCTGCTGCCAAGCGAGCTGTAGACAATCTAATCGCCATACCACCTTGAATAATAGGTACTTTGGCCACTAGATTCCCAATGCGAAGTTCAGGGAGCTTCACTATCAAATCCTCCTGTAAATAAAACCGGTTGGGAGGCCACTCGGCCTCCCGTTCGGTTGAATTGTTAGCTTTACAGCTTATTTAGCAGAATCAATATATTCTACTGTATCCTTAACGGTTTTAATTTTTTCTGCAACGTCGTCAGGGATTTCAACATTGAATTCTTCTTCAAATGCCATGATCAATTCAACGATATCTAAGGAGTCAGCGCCTAAGTCGTCGATGAATGTAGAATCAATGGTAACTTCAGCTTCATCAACGCCTAATTGTTCCACAACGATTGCTTTAACTTTATCGAAAGTGTTCATTAGTGGTTCACCTCCTTTCAAAGTGTATTTATATATAGTCTAATTTTACAACTACATTACCATGCCACCATCAACATTGATGACTTGACCCGTAATATAATTAGCAAAATCGCTAGCAAGGAATGTTGCTACTGTTGCTACTTCTTCGGCATCAGCCATACGGCCCAACGGAATTTGAGTAACCATAGCTTCTTTAACTTTTTCTGGTAATACATCAGTCATATCTGTATTGATAAAGCCTGGTGCAATAGCATTAACTGTAATACCACGGCTAGCCAATTCTTTAGCACAGGACTTAGTAAAACCAATTACGCCCGCTTTAGAAGCAGCGTAGTTAGTTTGACCAGCATTACCAATAACACCTACAACAGATGTCATGTTGATAATATGACCAGAACGTTGTTTCATCATGATTTTAGATACTGCTTTAGTTACCAAGTATACACCTTTAAGGTTGATATCAATTACAGCATCAAAATCTTCGTCTTTCATTCTCATCAACAAACCGTCGCGCGTAATACCCGCATTATTTACGAGAATGTCAATGTGACCAAATTCTTTATGAGCTTCTTCCACCATGGAAGCAACTTCATCAGCATTTGCTACATTAGCTTTAAATTTAATGGCTTTTCGGCCTAACGCTTGTACAGCTTCAACCGTTTCTTGTGCTGCACCTTCGCTACCGCTATAGTTTACTACAATATCAGCACCAGATTGTGCTAGATTGATAGCTACAGCGCGACCAATGCCACGGGATGCGCCAGTTACAATGGCTACTTTACCCTCTAAATGCATTTTATCGAACCCCCTTCAAAAATTCAAGCGTTTTCTCTAAGGATGCAATGTCTTCAACATTAGCTAATTCCATATCTTTGTTAATCTTTTTAGTAAAACCTGTGAGTACTTTCCCAGGCCCCACTTCAACAAAGCGAGTAACACCAAAGTTTACCATTTCAGTTACACAATCTTCCCACAAGACAGGGTTAGCGGCTTGAGTAACTAAGGACTCTTTAATATCATTTGCATTAGTCAAAATCTTGCCAGTAACATTTGCAACTACAGGAATTTGTGCATCACACACTTGGATCTTATCCAACTCTTCCTTTAACCGAAGAGCTGCGGGTTCCATCAAACGGCTATGGAATGGAGCACTTACCGGAAGCATTACTGCGCGTTTTGCTCCTGCTTCTTTCATTTTTTCAGCTGCTGTTTCCACCGCTGCAGTTTCACCGGCAATAACGATTTGTCCAGGGCAATTGAAGTTAACTGCTTGTACAGAACCTACAGAAGCATTTACTTCTTCACAGATTTCTACAACTTGCTCACGAGGTAATGCCAAAATTGCTGCCATAGCGCCTTTACCCAATGGCACAGCTTCTTGCATATATTCACCGCGTTTATGAACTACATATACTGCGTCTTTAAAGTTCAATACACCGGCTGCTACTAGAGCACTATACTCACCAAGACTATGCCCGCCTACGATGTCAGGCGTAAAGCCTTGTTCTTTTAGAATTTCATAACAAGCTACGGATGCAGTCAAAATAGCTGGTTGTGTATTTGCTGTTTTAACGAGCTCTGTATCAGGACCTTCGAAGCATAATTTACTGATAGAATAACCAAGTGCCTCGTCAGCTTCTTCAAAACGTTGTTTCACAATAGGGTACGCATTATACAAATCTTGTAACATGCCTACTTTTTGAGAACCTTGACCAGGAAAAACAAATGCCGTTTTCATTAGGGGCCTCCTTATTTACTAAGACCTTGAAGATTCTTAATCACAGTTTCAGCTTCAGTCATAATATCTTTAATGATAGTTTCACATGGTTTAACATCTGTTAACATACCAGAAATTTGACCGATCATTACAGAACCTTCTTTTACATTACCCTCAATAGCAGCTAAACGAAGTGTACCAGCACCTAATGCTTCCAATTCCTCTTTAGATCCACCACTGAATTCAAGGGATTTATATTTATGAGCTAACGCATTATCTATAATACGTACAGGATGACCTGTTGTTAAACCAGTCATAACTGTAGCACGATCTTTTGCTTTCAATACAGCATTTTTATAATTTTCATGGGCAATACATTCTTCGGATAATACGAATCGTGTCCCCATTTGTACCGCTTTAGCACCTAATGCAAATGCCGCGGCCATACCACGACCATCTGCGATACCTCCGGCAGCAATAACTGGTACATCTACAGCATCAACTACTTGAGGAATTAATGCCATAGTTGTAATATCACCTACGTGACCACCAGACTCTGTACCTTCAGCAATAATTGCATCAATACCACCACGTAATAAGCGCTTTGCTAGTAATACTGATGCAACTACAGGAATAACTTTTGTACCAATTTCTTTCAAAGCGGGAACATAAACACCAGGATTACCTGCACCTGTAGTGATAACAGGAACACGTTCTTCCACGACTACTTCCATAACCTCTTTTACAAATGGAGACATGAGCATGATATTACAGCCAAAAGGCTTACTAGTGCGCTCTTTTAATTTATGGATTTCATTACGGAAAATATCAGGAGGCATATGACCAGCACCAATAATCCCAAGTCCACCAGCTTCAGAAACGGCTGCCGCTAATTCTGCAGTACCGAGCCAAGCCATGCCACCTTGAAAGATTGGATACTCAATCTGCAATAAATCACAAATGTCAGTCTTAATCATCTTGATGTGTCCTCCTTAATACCATTTCAAGACCAGGCTTGCCCATGTTAGGCCTGCACCAAATCCTGCAAACGCAACATTATCACCGCGTTTGAAACGTCCCTCGCGATTAGCTTCATCAAGTGCAATCGCTACAGACGCGGCAGATGTATTACCATACTTATGTAAATTAACAAAAACTTTTTCCATCGGCAGATGTAAACGTTTGGCTGCCGAATCAATAATACGAATATTCGCTTGATGAGGAATGAAGTAATCTAATTCATTTAACTCCATATCAGCACGTTCTAAGGATTTTAAAACCGTACGTCCCATCGTTTTAACGGCAAATTTATATACTTCAGGGCCATCCATATGAATAAATGTTAAGCCCTCTTCTACGCGTTGATCATTTGCTACTACAGCAGTGCCACCTGCAGGAATGCAAAGCGCTGATCCTCCAGTGCCATCGGCGCCCATATCAATACCTTTAATGCCATAGCCTTCAGGTACTTCAGATACTACTGCAGCCCCAGCACCATCACCAAAGAGGATACATGTACCACGATCATTCCAGTTTACTCGACGAGAAAGAATTTCTGCCCCCACAACGAGTACTTTTTTATAAATACCAGAGCTAATATAACTAGCGGCAGTAATCAATCCATATACAAACCCAGAGCATGCCGCTTGTAAATCATAGGCTGCAGCGTTTTTAGCTCCTAAGTTTGCTTGCAATACACAAGCTGCCGAAGGAATAATCATATCTGGTGTTAGAGTAGCAAAGATAATCATGTCGATATCCTCTGCAGAGACATTAGCCATTTGCATAGCTTTTTTTGCTGCCTCGGTCGCCATATAGGATGTATTCATACCTTCCGGTGCAATGCGTCGTTCTTCTATACCCGTACGCTCTCTAATCCATTGATCATTGGTATCAACCATTTTTTCAAGATCAAAGTTTGTTACTACATTGTCAGGAAGGAAGCTCCCAGTACCAATGATTCCTACAGGTTTATTCATCATAGTCATACTTTAAGGCTCCTTCAATATCCATCGTTTCTCTTATGTGTTGAATAATTTTACGCTCTACTAAATCACTAGCAATTTCAATAGCAGTTTTTATTTCTTTTGCTTTAGAACTACCATGAGCAATCATGAATACCCCATTAACTCCTAAAAGTGGAGCACCACCATTTTCTGTGTGATCCAAACGTTTTGCCATCTTTTTCAAGGCTGGCTTTACAAGCATAGCTCCTATCTTGGCAAAAATACTTCCTGCCATGATGCTATCCTTTACTAATTGCGTAAGACCTGTTACTAACCCTTCCGCAAATTTAAGTACCACATTGCCTACGAATCCATCACATACGACAACATCAACGGCACCTTTAGGAATATCACGACCTTCAATATTACCTTTAAAATTGATAGTCTTCATACCCTCCAAAATCGGATACGTCGCCAATACGACATCGTTCCCTTTTGTGGCTTCTTCGCCAATATTTAATAATCCCACAGTAGGATTTTCTTTACCTAATAAAAGCTTAGCGTATTCAGATCCCATCAAAGCACCTTGAACAAGATGTTTAGGTTTACTATTGGAATTTGCACCAGAGTCTAACATAACAGTAATTCCATTGACTGTTGGCATCGGAGTTGCAATAACAGGGCGATCAACCCCCTTAATACGACCAAGCCCAAACAAAGCCGCTGCAACAGCAGCTCCCGTACTACCTGGAGCAATTACAGCATCACAACGATTATCCCGAACCAACGAAGTAGCGACCACAACAGATGCATCTTTTTTCTTGCGCAATGCTTGACCTGGATGTTCATCCATACCGATTACCTGGCTAGCATGATGTACAGAAATACGTGGATTCTTAGCTTCATTATTAGCTTCTAATATATCAAAAATTTGCTGCTCATCGCCGACGAGCACCACTTCAATGTGTTGATTTGCTCGTACGGCTTCAATGGATCCAAGTACAGTCTCCATTGGAGCAAAGTCGCCACCCATGGCGTCTATTGCAATTTTCATAATTTACACCCTATTCTCTACGGATTCCATAATAAATTTTGCGCGAAACACTTCTTTTATTTTATCTCTTATTATAACCCAAATAAAGAACTTATTACCTCGGCGACGAATAATTTCTGCTTTCGCTACCAAATTAGTACCAGATCCTACTGGGTTCTTATATTTTATATTTCCAACTTCCGCAGAGCAAACAGTCGTCCCCATAACCGCTTTTGCAAGGGAATTTGCTTGAGCATATAAATACTGCGGTTCTACATATCCGAATTGATCTTCCATATCAGCCGTAGTACGTAACATAGATAATGCTTGGTGCCCCTCGGTGACATCAATCAATTCACCAACCACTTCATATGATACATGTTCTACCATTTCATGTGATTGACCTGTAGCCATAACACGAATGCGTTCACGCAATTCAGGAATACCCAATTCTAGTCGATCGAGACGAATTGTTGGCACACTTACACCAAAGTGTGTTGCCAATTCTTCATCAGTAAGAAATGGCGTAATATTCAGTTTTTCTTGTAACTGCTTCTGGCGCTCTTGCTTCTTTAACCGACTCATGGGACCACCTTTTATGACCTAGTATTAATATTACATCCTAAGTATATACAATAATTCCCTTATTGGCAAGACTTTTCATACATATAGTAAGAAATTTTCATAGCATATACAAAATATAGTTGTTTTTTTATATTTTAGTATTTTTGTTTATAAAAAATAAAAATGTATCACCATCTTATAGAATAATCATACTATAAAATAGTGACACACTTGCTATTGATAACGAAACATATAAAATTATGAGTGTATAATTTGAAAGCATATAAAAAAGACGCCTACTAGGTAGGCGTCTTTCTCCACTCACATATTAAGCATTAGCTACTACTTGTTCACCTTTATAGTGACCACATGTAGGGCAAACACGATGAGGCATCTTAGGTTCGTGGCATTGTGGACATGCTACATAACCAGGAGCTTCTAATTTCCAATTAGCACGACGACGATCGCGACGGCATTTAGACAATCTACGTTTAGGTACTGCCATTATCTGCACCTCCTTAGTACAATCATTAGGATAATCTATCATCTTTCTCATCAAGCAAAGCACGTAACTCTGCAAATCGAGGATCCACCACAAAGGATTCACAAGAACAAGGTGAAACATTCAAATTTGCTCCGCAATGAACGCACAATCCTTTGCAATCATCCTGACATAACACTTGAGAGGGCTCATTGATGATTAATGTATCCCTAATTAGTTCAGTTAAGTCAATTTCTTCTCCATCAAAAGAATTCACATCATCCGCAGCATCTCGACAATCACTAAAGATTTCCTCAAAGAAATCTTTTCGATAATGTTCTGTTGTATTTAAACAACGGGAACAATCATAATTGCCTTTAGACTGAATCGAACCTTGAACGATGTAATTTTGACCATCAAACCAAAACTCACCACTAATGGTTATATCATGACGGCTCCAAGGAAAAGCAGTTACGTCACCAAGCTCTGAGGCTGATATCGTATAGCTATAAGGAAATTTCTTTCCTATATGTTCTTTTGCTTGCTCTACTTGCAGTTTCATAATCTTACCTCGACTCATAATATTATAAACATGACATGGTGCTTTGTCAAATAAAAAAGACTATCTCAAGTGGACTTAAGATAGCCTTTTGGTAAATCAATTACATTTTTTCGAATTGGTCTTTACCAACACCGCAAATAGGGCAAACATAATCAGCTGGTTGATCTTCGAATTTTACGCCTTCAACAGCTTCGTCATAAACCCAACCACATACTACGCATACATATTTTTCCATGTGTATTTCCTCCTTCACTTGAAAATTATTGTTTAATGTTTATCTTTAATTAATTCAGATACTCTATCTGTAATGTAGTATATCAAAGACATCGAAACTTTTCAATACTCATTTTCTTATTTTCTCATTTTTTATAATATTTAATAATCATAGATACTATGCGGTTTTCTACTACTCAACTCATTTGAAATATATTATCATTTAGTTTTTTATCTTTAGACTACTGCTAAACAGTTTATTCTAATCTGATAATTAGAAATTAATTCTAAAAACATATTGTTTAAAGAAATAACTATAATAACCTTATCTAAGGTGTACATAATTACTATATTATACTATTATATAGAGAAGAGATTATATGATTACATATAATCTCCAAACAATAATAAGCTTAATCTCTTTAGTATATAAGTATATACTGATATATTCTTGACTTTATTAATGCTCTATTTCTTATATAAGAAAATAAAATTATTCTTATATAAAATTCTCGTATAAAGGTTTAATAAAGTTTCAGTAAATTTAATTGTTATCATAGGAGGCTTTATGAGAACAGCGTTAACACAACTTTTACAAATCGAATATCCTATTATCCAAGGCGCTATGGCTTGGGTATCTGAACACAAACTAGTTGCTGCCGTAGCTAATGCAGGTGCTACAGGTGTAATTGCTCTTGGTGGTCGTGATGCAGAATGGACGCGCAACGAAATTCGTGCCTGTAAAAACTTAACGGATAAGCCTTTCGGAGTCAACCTCATGTTAATGGCTCCTAATAAAGACGAACTAGTGGATATTATCATTGAAGAAAAGCCTGCATTTGTAACACTTGGAGCAGGCAATCCTGTACCATATATTAAACCATTGCAAGATGCAGGCATTAAAGTTATCCCAGTAGTTCCATCTCTAAAACTTGCTAAACGTATTGAAGAAGCTGGTGCTGATGCAATTATTATTGAGGGTATGGAAGCCGGTGGACATATCGGTAGCCAAACAACCATGTCCTTAATGGAAAATATTTTACCTGAGATTTCTATTCCTGTTGTTGTAGCAGGCGCTATCGTAGATGGTCGTGGTATTGCAGCAGCATTATTGATGGGTGCTGAAGGTGTACAAATGGGTTCCCGTTTTTTGTTAGCTGAAGAATGCCAAGCCCACATAAATATGAAAGAAGCAATTATCAAAGCCACAGATACAGACTCTGTTGTAACAGGTCTGCTCTCCGGCCACGGTGGAGTACGTAGCTTAAAAAACGAATTCACTACGCGTTACTTAGCTGCCGAAACAGATGGTGTTACTACTCCTGAAGAACGCACTAAAATGTCCCAAGGCACTAACAAACGTGCTGCTATCGATGGTGATGTTGTAAATGGTGCCGTACAAGTTGGACAGGGTTTGAACCGACTTACTACTATTGAACCTGCTCACACTATAGTACAAACAGTAATGAACGAAGCTATCATGTCTATTCGTAAAGCACAACGTCTTATTGAAATCGTATAATTAATAAATTAGGAGTTCCTTATGTTACCATTTCACGGAAAATACCCCAAATTAGATCCTAAAAGTTGTGTTATGCCTGGTGCAGAACTTGCAGGTGATGTTGAACTAAAAGAATATGCTTCCATTTGGCAAAACTGTGCACTTCGCGGTGATGTAAATAAAATCGTAGTAGGTCGCTATTCTAATGTACAGGATAACTCTGTATTACACGTTGATGATGACAAGGCTTGCATTCTTGGAGATTATGTAACAATTGGCCATGGTGCGATAGTACACGCTAGTACTATCGAAGATAATGTATTAGTCGGAATGGGTGCTATTGTATTGAGCGGTTGTCATATTGGCTCTGGTTCTATTATTGCTGCTGGTGCAGTCATAAAGGAGAACACTGTAATCCCACCTAATTCTTTAGTTGTTGGAATCCCAGCTCGCATAGCTCGTACAGATGATACGCAAATTGAACGTATTCACAATCAAGCGCTAAAATATAAACACTTATGGACTGTAGAATACGGCATGCTTCCTGATGCGGGTGGCGAGGAATACGATAAGAACGCAAAAATTGTATAATTACATATACATTAAAAGCGGATAGTTGATTAACTCAACTATCCGCTTCTTTTCTATATATTATATTCACTTTTATTAACTACTATTTAGCGTTACTTAGCGCTATTTAATTTTGATTGAATGATTTGCTCTACCATAAGTGCTGTCCCCATTGTTAAAGCTATAGGAAACAACATTTCTACAGAGAAACGGGATAACTCAAGCATAAACACACAGGATGTCATAGGCATTTTTTGTGCAAGGCCTAAGAATACTACGGCCCCTACAAAAGCAGCCATACCTAAAGATATCGGCGCTACTGCAATAGACCATACAGTGCCAAATACGATGGCTAAAGTGCTACCTAACATCATAGATGGAGTAATACGACCACCATATGCACCAGCGGCCAAGGCAAGTAAAACAGCTACCCATTTGGATCCAAATAAGCCCAATGCATATGTCCATGTGATATCGTTCGTAAAAGTCAACTCATTGCCTGCTTTACCATTTCCAAGAATTTCAGGAAAATACATAGATAAGACACCAATTAGTGTAAATGCTACGATAGAAATGGGAATCATTACAGGACTACTACGATGAATGGCAGGTAGCTTACCTTGTGTAATATTAAATAAAACAACACCAATTGCAATAATAGCTCCTAATGCAATAGAAAACTCTACATAGTGACTACCCAAACTAGGTTGTGCCATTGTATATTGAATGACATCTCCTACACCAGCTTGTCGCGTCACAAATGTAGCTAAACCACAACATAAGAGGGCTGCACTCATAGCACGTACATTCCAAGTAAGAAGCAAAGTTTCTAATGTAAAAATTGCCGCAGATAATGGTGAATTATAAACTGCAGCTAGGCCAGCACCTGCAGCACATGCAATTAATAATTGACGGTCTTCTTGCTTTATATCAAAATGTTTCACTAGAAAGGTGGTAATACCAGCGCTAGCCTCACGTGGTGCAACTTCTCGACCTAATGGAGAACCAATACCTACCGTAATTATTTGCAGTGTTGCATGTAAAACAGTAGTAATTGGATTCATATCCATTTTACCAGAAACTGCCGTTTTTATATCTACAACGCCTTTACCATATCTGTGAATCAAAACCCAACCTACGCCACCTATCACGCCACAGACAATTAAGGGTATTAATCGTTCTATCGGTGATACTCGGGCCACAGCTGCACCAAAGCTCAGATGATCAGCAGAAGAGTAATTATATACGAAATGTTGGATTCCATGTAATAAATGCGTATAGGAAGCCCCTACTAGCCCCGCTATAAAGCCAACTATAATAATGAGACCTATAAATCGTTTATCATATATCATATTTACTCCATCGCTAATACAATTTCCCCAGCCGCTAATGTCTTTTTAACATCAATGATACGCTGATTTGAGGAACCTCTGAAGCGCAATGCAGGGTCCTTAAGTTCGTCTACAAAACGACCATCTACGAGAATGTCAATTTCTTGTAATAAGGCACTTCGTAACTCATCTACTAAGATATCATCTATTTCATAGCCTGAATAGGCCCAAATCTTCTTTTCTGGCGCCGCTGCACGAACAGCTCTCACCACCGGTAATAAGCCTTGTACATTTTGAAATGGCTCCCCACCTAATAATGTTAAACCTGAACATGTAGGATTCTTCACATAGGAAACCACTAAATCTGTCTCAGCTTGCGTCCATACCTTACCAGCATTAAAATCTTGGTATTCTTCGTTAAAACAATTATAACAACAATGTGTACAACCTGTTACAAATATAGATGTACGAATCCCTTCTCCATTGGCAATATCATATTGTCTTATTTGCCCATATCTCATCATAACCTCCATAGTAGTGCCTATCAACTTTGATCAACACTATATAGATATATTTCAATTTCTCATATATACAGTAAAAGCTGTGCCTTAGGCACAGCTTTTACCATTTAAAACTATCGTATTTAGAACTAAAATCATATCTATTAAAATATCCACATCATTAGATGTCTATGATAATTATATTAATCTATATAACAGTTTATCTTAATATGCTTAATATACAGGATAATTATTAAAACTATACCTCTAATAATCTTAAATGTGCATTACACGATCTTTAATTTCCTTTGTGCGCCCCTCATTCCAGAAGTTTTCACCAAGGTATCCACAAGTACGACGGATAACAGTTAATTTATCGCGATTTGTATTGTGGCAACGAGGGCATTCCCACTCGTTATGTTCGTTTACCTTGATTTCGCCATCGAAACCACATTCGTGACAGTAGTCAGACTTGGTATTGAATTCAGCGTAAGAAATATGATCATAAATATATTGAATCATAGTCAAAACAGCTGGAATATTATTAGTCATATTAGGAATTTCCGCATAGGAAATACAGCCACCTGTAGATTTCTTTTGGAACTCAGATTCAAAAGAGAACTTGTCAAATACATTAATTTCTTCTCGTACGCTTACATGATAACTATTAGTATAATAACCTTTATCCGTAATATCTTCAATAATACCAAAACGAGCGCGATCCAAAGAAGAGAATCGATGGGTTAAACTTTCAGCAGGTGTACCATATAATGCGAACCCCATGTTATGTTTAACTCGCCATTCATCAACAGCTGCATTTAAACGATCCATAATCTTCATCGCAAAAACGCGACCTTTCTCGCCCGTATTCGATTCACCGGTAATTAAGCGAGTTGCTTCATAAATACCAATATATCCCAAGGAAATAGTCGCATAGCCGCCAGTCAAGAATTTAGCAATTTTCTCGCCTTTTTTAAGTCTTGCAATGGCACCGTGTTGCCAATGGATTGGCGACACATCGCTCACTACGTCCTTAAGTAATTCATAACGAAGCATTAGAGCTTTTTCTGCTAACTCAAGTCGTTTATCTAAAATTTCAAAATATCGTTCTTCACTACCTCGGGCTAGAATGCCGATTTGAGGTAAGTTCAAGCTTACTACACCAATGTTAAAACGTCCATCAAACTTGTATTCACCATTTTCATCCTTCCAAGGAGATAAAAAGGATCGACACCCCATAGGACTAAAGACATTACCTGAGTAGTTTTCCTTCATTTTTTTCGCAGAAATATAATCAGGGTACATACGCTTAGCTGTACATTGTGCTGCCAATTCAGTTAAGTAATAGTATGGACTATCTGGTGTTACATTATGCTCATCAAGAACATAAATCAGCTTAGGAAAGGCCGGTGTAATATATACATCAGCTTCGTTTTTTACACCTTTAATACGTTGGCGCAAAATTTCTTCTGTAATAAGAGCCGCTTCCTTCGCGTATTCATAGTCTGGTTGGAAATACATAAATAATGTAACAAATGGAGATTGACCATTTGTAGTCATCAATGTATTAATTTGGTATTGAATAGTTTGAATACCATCTTTAACCTCTTTACGCGTACGTTTCCACGCAATTTCACGAGCCTTTTCCATATTAGGCTCCATGCCGTAAATCTCAACTTGCTCTTCAATAACATTATTGAGGATTTTTTCATAAGATTTACGTACGAATGGTGCCAAAATACGATCAATACCATTAATACTTTGACCACCATATTGACCAGATGCTACTTGTGCAATAATTTGTGTTGTTACAGTACAAGCAACTTGGAAGGACTTAGGAGTATCGATTTTCTTACCATTGATTACTGTACCATTTGTAAGCATGTCTTCCAAATTAATTAAGCAACAGTTAAACATAGGTTGAATAATATAATCCATATCATGGAAGTGGATGGCCCCACTATCATGAGCTTCTAAAATATCAGTAGGAATCAATTTACGACGAGCAATATCTTTAGATACTTCACCAGCAATTAAATCCCGTTGGGTAGATACTATAGCAGCATCCTTATTAGAGTTTTCATCAAGAACACTTATATTACTGCGATCTAATAAACCAATTACATCATCATCAGTTGTATTTTGACGACGTTTAAAAGCTTGAACAGCTTTGTAACCTTCATAGGCACGTGCCGTTGCAGGATTATGATACTCAATCAACTTATAATACACTTGATCTTCAATAGCATAAATTGTCATGTCTTTTTGAAGCTTAGTAGCATATTCCTCAATTTCATTTGCAATACGCTGTGCCAAGCCCTCTTCGTACAACCCTGTACTACTATGTTCAGCCTTTTCAATAGCCAAAGCAATCTTGTTCTTGTCGAATGGTACCTTTGTGCCATCTCGCTTAATGACCTGCAACATATTGGCAACCTCCCCATCTTGTTACTGCCAAAATATATGTTAAGACGTATAAAAAGTATGGCAAATCACACTTTTTATAAATTTATATGTAAAAATGTGAAGAATTATTAAAAAAACCCTCTATTTTTACCGCCTTCTCAGTATACTATATATGGTGGTTGTTTTCAACCCCAAATACAACATAAAGTAAAAATAGGCTCTCCTCTCTATGTCAATATGACATGGACAAAAGAACCTATGTAAATTATAATGCAAAGCCAAATAGACGAGTCAAAAAATTACCCTTTTTCCCTACCCAACTAGATGGGACAGAGGGATAAAATGTGCGATTAGCTAAGAGGTCGCGTTCATTAAGATGGATATTTGGTAACAAATCTTTTTTATATGTATTGTCTAATTTAGAAATTGCTTCCACATAACCTTGGTACGCTTTAACATCACAGCCATTGCTGTAACCAGTGCCAAAGAAATGAATTAAACCATTGCGATATAATTCAATAGCCCTATCATAGTTAGCGTTACCATGATTAAAAGATGCCATATTACATTGAATTAAAATACCTTTATCAACCCATTCTAATAATTGTTCAGGTTTAGTAAATAATTGTCCATAAGTTTCTACTTCACTAACAATAGGTACAATACCCATATCTAGTAGACTTAACAACCATGCATTAATATGATGCACTTTGCTATTTTGTGGAAGAGCAACTAATATAAAATGGCTATCTCCCAACGTATATTGATTGCGATGAAAGACTATATATTCAACCATTTCATCACAAAGCATTACGCGAGCTCCACTGTGAATAGTTACATCTACTAGCTGTTCCTTAATCGCAACTTTTACTTCATTAACTAAAGATTTCATAGCATTCCATGTATTCAGATCCATAGATACTGTAACATCTGGCGTACTAAAAATATCTGTAATACCTTGTTTAGACAAGGACTTAATCATTTTTACTGATTCTGCCATTGTTTGAGGCCCTTGTGGACCTAACACAGCTGGCAAAATGCAACCATGTAAATCAACCACGCGACTCATAATCTTTCCCTTCTACTTTCGATTCTCTTTTCAAAAATCGACCTCTTATATAAAGTTCATGTTATTCTCACTTAATTTTGGAATTCATTTTACATTCACGATTATAACAAGAGACCAGTCGCGTGTATAGTGATTTTTCTATAAAAATAGATAAATTATTATATGTTCATTTAATACAATTTTTATATATTCATTTATTCTTCATAAAATATGACTCATAATCTCTATGATTATGAGTCATATTTTACGCATCATTATATTAATAATTTTTAAATTTTTAATATACTTTTATCTTTTATCATGACTAATATAATAAGCTAATTTTACTACCAATATACCAATGATTATACCAATTGTATCAATCAATACATCAAAAACTTGAGAGCTGCGACCTAGAGAAAATAATTGTATAAATTCGTCTAGACAAGCTATTACTATACCCACTCCTATAGTTTTTACTACTGTGCCATATTCAATATAACGTCGTAGAACTACATATAAAACACCACCAAGGATTGTGAACTCTGTTAGGTGGGCTAATTTTCGAACAATCCTATTTAAGGCCCATATATTTCCGTAAAAGCCTAATTTATCAGCTATAGGAGCAAGCCACTCCGCAAAAATAAGACTAAACCCATCAGAGGTTCCTCCATTTTGCAAGGAATTATCCCATATAAAAAACACAATCAGACCTAACACAATATATAGTATCCAACGTTTCATACTACTCTCCTAAACGCCACAATACATATAGCTATATTAATCTCTATCAAAAATATCTCTTGTATAAACTTTATCTTTTACACCTTCTAAGCTATTATCCCAGCGATTAGCTACAATGACATCACTGACACGCTTAAAGTCTTCAAAATTACGAATAACTGGCGAGTTGAAGAAATCTTCTGCATCTAGTGTAGGTTCATATACTACTACAGCAATGCCCTTCGCCTTAATACGTTTCATAACACCTTGAATCGCTGACGCTCTAAAGTTATCAGAGTTCATTTTCATGGTCAAGCGATAAATACCAACGATTTTTGGATTTTTTGCAATAATAGTATCTGCCACATGATCTTTACGAGTCCTATTCGCATCGACAATGGCAGAAATCAAGTTTTGTGGTACATCATTATAGTTAGCTAATAATTGTTTTGTATCTTTTGGCAAGCAATAACCACCATAGCCAAAGGAAGGATTATTATAAAAATCTCCAATACGAGGATCTAAACAAACCCCCTTAATAATTTGACTTGTGCTAAGGCCACGTACCTCCGCATAAGAGTCAAGCTCATTAAAGTACGCTACACGCAACGCTAAATACGTGTTAGCAAATAATTTAATCGCTTCCGCTTCCGTAGGGTCAGTATATAACTGCGGTACATTTTCTTTAATAGCACCATCTGCTAATAATTGACCAAAGCGATGAGCGCGTTCAGAGTCCTCACCTACAACAATACGAGATGGATACAAGTTATCGTATAATGCTTTACCTTCTCGCAAGAATTCTGGGGAGAAGATTAAATTTTCGGTTTTAAGCGCTTCACGCATTTGTACAGTATAACCTACTGGTACAGTTGATTTAATAATCATTACCGCATCAGGATTAATTTCTAAAACGGCTTTAATGACTTGCTCAACAGAAGATGTATCAAAGAAGTTTTTTTGTGGATCATAGTTTGTAGGTGTAGAAATAATTACATACTCAGCACCTGTAAACGCTTCCACAGGATCTAATGTAGCTTTAAAGTTTAATTCTTTAGTGGCTAAATATTCTTGCAATTCCGCATCTACAATAGGTGCTTCCTTGCGATTTAACATATCCACTTTTTCTGGGATGATATCGAGGGCCACCACTTCATTGTGTTGAGCTAACAACACACCATTGGAAAGGCCTACATAGCCTGTACCAGCAATTGCAATTTTCATTTATTTGCTCTCCATCATATAGAAATCTTTATACCATATGGCAAAACGCTTTAACCCTTCTCGTAAGGTTGTATTAGGTTTAAAGCCAAAATCTGCTTCTAACGCACTTGTATCAGCATATGTAACAGGCACATCCCCTGGTTGCATGGGTACTAATTCTTTATGCTCCTCGAAATTATAATCTTCTGACAATACGCCAGAAGAAACCAATTCCTCTGAAAGAATGCGCACAAAATCAAGTAAATTTTCTGGGTTGCTATTGCCGATATTATAAATAGCGTACGGTGGAACCGGCAAGCCATCCGCACCATTGCGACGCTCTGGTGCAGTGGACATAACCTTAGAAACGCCTTCTACGATATCATCGATATAGGTGAAATCACGCTTACAATTGCCGTAGTTAAAAATTTTAATTGTCCCACCATTACGTAATGTATTTGTAAAACCAAAGTATGCCATATCTGGACGACCTGCAGGGCCGTATACAGTGAAGAAACGAAGCCCTGTGCTAGGGATGTTATATAATTTAGCATACGAATAAGCCAATAACTCATTTGACTTTTTTGTAGCTGCATAAAGAGATACAGGATTATCTACTTTATCATCTGTAGAGTATGGGATTTGTTTATTTGCACCATATACAGAAGAAGATGATGCATACACTAAATGCTCTACACCTCTTTCACCATCGTCATAAGAATGACGACAAGCTTCTAGAATATTATAAAATCCAATAATATTAGACTCGATATAGGCGTCGGGGTTAGTAATAGAGTAACGAACCCCTGCTTGAGCTGCTAGATTCACTACAACTCGTGGTTTATAGATAGCAAAAATTTCATCAACAAAGGACTTATCTGCAATATTCCCTTTTTTAAAAATCCATATATTCTTATTATCTTTGCTAAGTTCATCAATCTGTTGCAATCGATACTCTTTCAATGCTACATCATAGTAATCATTAACAGAATCTATGCCAATAATTTGAGTCCCTTCTGCTTCAGATAGTAAGGACATAACTAGATTAGCCCCCACAAATCCAGCGGCACCCGTTACAAGGATTACCGTGTTGTTTAAATCTACATTTTTTGAAAGCATATGTACTCCTTTCATAGTTCTGTTAATTATGTCGTTTTACTTTACTTAAGACTTTTTTATAGCCAGAAGCAATAATTATGCGCTCAGATGGAATGACGTATAAAATAGCCACATATAATACAACACATAAAAGCATACAGACGACGGTCCACCATACTGCATCATAGAGATGTAAAATACTATAGGCAATTAACCCAACTATAGATGCTGTAATGAGATATACACTGATATTAGATATTATGCGAAATGCACTCATATTGACAAATAAAGCCAGTAGCAACATAGAAGCTGCTAGCATTTCCATTCTTACTAACGATCGAGCATATACAAAGGTACTGAAATCATATTGAATACAAATATAAATAACTGGTATTAAAACTACTAGATGTAATATTTGAGTCCAAAATGATAGATTAGGCATCCCTTTTGCACGAAATATTTCGGAAATCAAATTAGCTGTTACAGTCATAATAGCCGAACTCAATGCCCAGGAACCTAATACAATGCCCGCTAACGTCCATTGTGGCCCTAGTAAAAGCTGAACAACAAAGTCTTGAAATACAAATAAGCCTACACCTAAAGGTACCAAAAATAGAGCCATATAGCGTTGGAATGTAAAGAATGTATTCGAAAAGGCCTGTTGATTATTTTGCACACGACTTAAAGCCGCGAATAATACAGGAGCCAAAGATGCTGTAGCCATAGCCATTACAGTCGTAACAATAGCCATTGGCATCTTATATATCCCCAAATAATAAGCATCTAAAAAACGGCTAATAATGAATGTATCCACCCAAGCAGTGAGCCATATAGAAAATGCTTCAGCTAAAGACCATGCACTATAGTTAAACATATTCATAAAGACGCGACTACTAAAAAACAGATGAATTTGATTCTTCCGACTCTTTAATAATGCCAACGCCGTAAATAGCTGAGCCCCTAGCATACCAGCAATTAAAGACCAATAATCGTGCCCCATAAGTGCCATTGGTATAGATATCAATATAGGTGTAAGAATTGTTATGAGCCTAATATTTAAAAGAAACTTAAAATTAAAATCCCTTCGATACAATGCCATTTGGACACTACTAAAAGCAGATAAAGGAATCATAGCGCCCATCACGGCTAAAGGTATCCCTAAGCCATCATTACCTACTAATACGGCCAATTCATCACGACCGATTATGATAGCGCCCCATAAAACTAGAGAAAACACTAGGTTGGCAATAAAGGCCACATCTGTGGCCTCTTGCTTATCTTGGGTACTTTCAAACTCATGCTGAACAAGAAATTTTTGAAAACCCGCATCAGCAAACATTTCCGCAAAAGATATAACCATCATAATCGTCGCCAATATGCCGAATGCAGTCGGTGCTAACATATGAGCCAATATTATATTTGTCAGTGGTGTGATAAGCTTTGCCAAAACCTCTGTAATAACAGACCATTTAGCAGCAGCTACGATTTTAGTATCCATTATTTCTTATTGATATTCTTAATGCCTCTCAAGAATAGTTCATGATGAGCTTCACATTCCAAATAATTTTGTATTGCTAAATAACTCGTTTTGCCCAAAATAAGTTCTACCAATTTTCGGCCCAATAAAGCATTAATAGCGCGTACAATAAATGATCTACCTAAAAACTCACGCAAATAACGTTTTACATGTGTATCAGCAAAGGCCTTATAAGCTTGAGTCACAAAGTGAGGGTCTTTAATTTCTTCACTACGTTTTCTATAAGCCTCTAATGTTTCTGTAGCTTCAACTTCTGTGGCTAGTCGTGTACCATTATCGGTTCTACGAATAGGCAATTCAGACACCACAAAATCATCCTTAGTTACGTCTATAGTAACTAGTATTGCATCTTTCACAAATTCCTGATGATTTACATAAAAGTCAGAGTTAAAAATAAAGTTTCCCTGTCCATAAATGATAGTGCCCCCCTGGTAATCTTCGCGAGACCCTACACAATGATTATGTTGACAGATAACGAGATTCGCTCCACTATCGACAAATTTATGGCAATATTTCTGTAGCATAGGAGATGGATAGCGATAGAATTCCTTGCCGCCGTGATATAGAACGATGACGTAGTCGCATTGTGCCTTTAAAACTTTCACTTCGTCAAAGCTTTCTAGCACATCAAAAGGATTAGCCCCCATTGTATGACAAGTAGCCATAGTAAACTCGTTCTCTGTACAAAGATAGAATCCAATACGTATATCATCTTTTTCAAAGATAAATGGCTTCTTAGCCTCTTTCAAATTAGCTCCAGCTCCAGCATGAGCAATCTTATGCTGCTTCAACAAATTTAATGTTGTCGTCAACCCTTCCACCCCTTGATCTAAGGAGTGGTTATTAGCCAGTGTTAAAAATAACGGCTCTAATGCCTTATATCCATTAATTGTTTTTGTAGGCGCAATTAAATTATTACCAAATTTTACGATGGGTGTCTCTATATCAGTAAGAGGAACCTCTAAATTGAAAACATTTAAATCCGATTGCTTCAAAATTTCATAAAGCTCTTTTCCTACAAAAGCTTCTCCATTACCGTTTTCAAATAATGTTTTATTAATATCCGTAGGAACTAAATCAGCCCCGATGTACATTCTCAAGATGTAACCACTCTCCTAATTCATAATCCTTTGACATAGGACGAAATCTTTCAAATCCAGCACCAGGGAAAAATGTTAATTCTCCAATAAATAGATGCCCTTTAATTTCATAAAAATCAACACGCAAAAATGGACACCCTTTGCTAAGCTCCATCGCAACCTGTTGCATTTCACCATATGTATCTGGCTTTGGAAACTCTGTAGGTAACGGTGGATAATGTCCAAAATGAATTCCCATAGGATTCCAATCGATATCATAGAAGTTCATACTCGTTCCTGTTTTAGAAAAACGATTAGAACATACTACTGTTAACTTTGGTTCACCATGAAAGCAATACATCTTATAATCTAATATGTCATTGCTACCTAACTCCGACAAATATTCCTCTCCGATAATACGTCGAGGAACATTCTTATAAGGCCACTCTCTAGCAATACGTGAATAATCCCGTTTTAAGAATGTTCTTAATTTAGCTTTTGCTGCTTCCCAATCAAGTGTTGATTTATCTTTACAAATAACGATGCCTCCACTATCATGTGTACATTTCAAAACGAATTGATTAGGCAATCTATCAAGGTCAATATCATCTACAGAGTTCCATACGGAAATCGTAGGTATTATATACTGATTACCTACACGTTGAGCAATAAAATGTTTAGCTTCATGCTTATCAACCATCACCGTTTGTATTGGGTCTCTAAAATTAACCTTAAGCCATTGTAACTTTTCGCTGAAAGTTTTTGGATTTTCTAGATCTAAAGGGTATCCCATATACTTAGGAAATACCTTCTTCAAAAAGTCTTCATCAGACAAAGAGTCATAATAACCCGATTTAATTAATACCCTCGTACGATAGTAAGGTTTTGTTAGAAAGGACATGCCAACATTACACAATTTTCTGAACTTCATGTTTTCGTCCTTTCCGAAGCAGTTGCACCTCTAAATAAAACAACATCATATAAAAATAAGTGCTCTTACTTTCATAAGAAACCATACCCATATCCATAACAATCTGTGAAAGGAATAGAATGAGTACCATTATATATTCATTACTATGTATATCACGATAGCGAATTAAATTATAAGCCACATAGAGATACATTGAATAATAGGCTAGTAAACCAATGACACCCGTGCCAGCTAATAATTCAATATAATTGTTATGCAAGTAGTAATTATCTTTGCCATATACGAAAAAAGTATATACAGATGGATTATTGATACCTACACCAGTTATGGGAGATTGATAAAATAAGTCCCATCCAATATCTACCAAAGCTAATCGAATAATAGTGGATGAGTCCCCCCCTGTGCCTGTAAAGGCTTCTACCATGTTAGACATTCGGTCTAATACTTCAGAGAACATCGGCAATTGCAAGACCGCAATACCTATAATGGTAAGACCTAATAAGGAACCAATAACTTTTACAATAGAATTGACCGCATTAGCACTACGAAAACTTTTAAAGATAAAGAGTAATACTGTACCAACACCGACAAAAACTAAGGCCTTACGACTACCTGTAGCCGCTAAAATACCAAGTGTTGGTAATGCAATAATATGCCACCAACGAGGACGATCATATAGCATATAATACAAGGTCATAACAATAGCATTGGCCCCCAATAGCCCTACTGTATTCGCATTCAATGCATCATTAGCAATACGCGCTGAGGATGATAAAACAGTAATAAAATAATCTAAACCGTAGAAATAAACAGTATAGAAACAAACTATATAGCCTGTCCACATACCAATCTTTAATAATGTATCCACCGATTTCTTATCTTGATAACACATGTATAAAATGATGAGCATAAAGAATATCTTGACCATATCAAAACTTCGGCTCATAGCTACGGAAACATCTGTGGCATTAATCGCACTTAGATAACAAGCACCAATAAAAATCAACATATAAGCATGCATCCAATTAAACCGCAGTTTTATAACACCCTGTTCTCGTATAAGATAAAAAATGATGAGACCAAATAAGCATACAAATAATACATACGCACCATAGTTCGCTTCGCCAAGGGCAAAGGAAATGGTCAATGACAACACTAAAAAGATTAGAGTTATGAACCATATCATGCGATCAGCAAGAGCCGTAATATTTAACTTCAATGGTTCTCCTCCTTACAACTCATAAAACTTCTAACCAACGTTTTGCGATTTTCCATAATGGAAATTCATCGCGTACTTTGATGGCATTCTGTGAAAGTTTAGCCGCTAGTGCAGGATCCTTTAATACACTGCGCATGGCTTCATACATAGCCTGCGTATCACCTACAGGTACGAGAATGCCATTCTCTCCACTTTTAATTACCATGCGAGCACCGCCTACAGGACAATCTGTGACTACTACAGGTAAGCCCATACCCAATGCTTCTAGCATGGAATTTGAAATACCTTCAAAATCAGAGGATGATACAAACATGGAACAAGGGGCTACCTTTTCTAAAATATTACTAGCAAAGCCAGGCAATAAAATGCGATTTTCTAAATTAAGAGACTTAATTTGAGCTCGTAATTCATCCTCTAATACACCTTGACCATAAATGACGAGTTTATATTCTGGAAACTCATCTGCCAACATACTGAAGGCATTAATCATCATAGGCAAGTTCTTTTGCGGATGCAAACGACAAGCTGTAACGATTGTCTTTTCTCGTTCCCCTTCTATTGGTGGTGGCAATTTACCATTAATAGGATTTGGTATGATGACACCACAATTTTGCACAGATTTTGGGAAATAAGAACGAGCATCTTCCGTTTGAAATACTAATGCATCTGCAAATCTAAAGGCAAAGTTGCGCAGTGCTTGTTGATGCCAACCAATAGGAACTTTACGTGGATTATTGCGCTCAGAAAACACAATGCGATTTTTTATAAACCAAGAGCTAATCGCTAAGATAAAACTAGATGCAGACAAGAAAGATAAGCATGTCGCATTCGGTCTAGTCTTTAAGATTTTGATTAGTTCTTTTATTTCTTGCATAAAACGAATGACTTTATTAGAGCTTGTAGTATGAATTTCAATTTGTTCAATACTTTCCTCTAACGCATATTCATTACCATATCGATTAGGGCTTGTTTGGATAACCGTAATATGATGACCATCATGTACCCACTGACGAGCCAACTCTGTTAAGATTCGTTCAGCCCCATCGTTACCAAGGGAGATGGTGACAATTATTATTTCCTTTTTCATAAGCCTTCCTCTTGGATATATTCTGCCAGTCTTACATAGGCTTGTGCCATTGATACCTTAGGTTTCCAACCTAAAGACTTTAACTTCTTAGAACTTAAGAACATGTGTACTGTCGGTGCATAGCCGAACCCTTGTACATCTTCTGGAATATCAAAAACAACTTTACTCTTATTATTGCTCACATGAGTGGCCACTAATTGAGCAATGCTTGCAATAGAACGAGTCTCTTCATCATGACATACATTATAGGCTTCGCCAGCTTCGCCCGCCTTCATAAGGGCTAAAATACCAGCTAATGCATCGGTAATGTAGCAATAGTTCGACATAGAATCGCCTTTTGTGTGAAGAACAATATTTTCATGTTTAAGAGCACTCTTGGTAAACTGCATGAATACACGGTTATCTGATACCGGAACACCTGGGCCAAAGGTTTGAGCTAGTCTAGCTATTACAGCAGGAACGCCATACTCCACAGCATAAGACTTGCAATAACATTCACAAAGTCTCTTGCTTTCGGAGTAGGAGCTACGAACATTTAGATGATCCAAATAGCCTAATCGTTCCTCTGTCATAACTTGGCCAGATTCATAAGGTACACCATATTGCTCCATACTGGATAAGTAAACTAGTTTCTTTACCTTTTGACGGCGACCTAATTCAAGCATGGCCTCCGTACCATAAATAGAGGTACGGATAGTTTCTACTGGATGTTCTACAAAAAACTTAGACTGTGTCGGTGCGGCACCATGCAAAATATAATCACATGGCACATCAATAGATTCTAATGAGCCATCTACTAGGGTTAACGACTTATTGTCTAAATACTCACCGAGAATATTTTTTGCCTTTTCATGGCTTCGCACATGACCAATCACTTTTAAATCCAGGTCATGAGTCTCATTGGCAAGTATAAGTAATTTTATAAACATCGATCCAATAAGCCCCGTTGCACCTGTTATAAGAATGCGTTGATGACGGAGGAAATGAAAGTAATTTTTTTCCTGTACTAAAGCCGTTAACTCACGTTGAATAACGGAATTACTCATCTTTTAATCCTCCTAGCTCACGATTTTTAATAATCCCTGTGAACATATAATAATCAGATGGAGTTGTAATCTTTATATTTTCAGTTTCCCCTAACACAGGATATAGAGTATATCCATAGTGCATCATCATCGATGCGGAATCAATAAAGTCATGAATGCCCTCATCTTTTGCACGATTATGAACTGATATAATATCATCTAATCTAAAACTCTGAGGAGCTTTAGCCATAAGACATTCATTACGATTTAAAATATGCTTAATAGAACCATTTTGGGTAACCATAACTGTTTCTATAGCTGGAGTAACAGTTATGGCAGAACCCTTTGATTCAACAGATTCTATGTTTCTCTCTATAGTAGAATTATCTACAAGTGGACGAACTCCATCATGAATCAATACAGTCACCGCATCATCAGGAAATAAACGCTTAGCCTCTACGAGTCCATTATATTGGGATTCCAAAGCACTTTCACCACCAGGCACAATGGATAATACCTTTTGTAACCCCGCCTTTTCTATGAGTTGTTTAGTATGATCAATCCATTCTGCTTTACAGGCAAGAACAATCCCATCAATAGTCTCCGTTTGTTCAAATACATCTAAGGTTTGAATCAAAATCGGTCTACCGTTCCATTCTAAAAATTGTTTTGGCGTCTTACTGTTTTTCATACGAGCACCTACGCCACCCGCAAAGATTACTGCTATTCGTTTCATAGGCCCTCCTTATGGTTGAGCTTCTTTCTTGGCATAATGTATGCCTTTATACTCCTTGTAAGGTGTGTGTAAATCAGCAAATACTGCATCATGTTTTGCTACACGTTGCTCTACAGGTGGTAATTGCATATAGTCGCCCCAAATAAGGCGCAAATATCTCTCATACCCTTTCATAACAGGTATTTGATGACCTTCAAAGTCTTTATATATAACAGAGGCAAAGTCCTCTCTAGGATGACGTAGCTTCATACCTTTTAAGCTGCCGATTAACTCCGTACATTCATCACTGGTATCAAAGTCGTATTGAGTCATTCTCTTTTCTGCAAATCGCCAAATATGATAGCGTATAGACTGACTGGAAAAGATTTTATAAATATACCCAGCTAAAGCGCGATATGTAGGCCCTTTGTTATCTGGTAAACGCTGTGCATTAAAGAGTGCAAACGTCATGGCCCACACCAACTGCAATAAACGACTAATTTTGCCAGGTGCACAGCCATCAATAGGCATAATTTCAAGTGCTAAACCATGACAAACATCTTCATGCATACTATGACGATTGATAAAGGTCGTATTATTATCTCTTATAGATGCACCTGCATCATGATAGATGTGATTGCGATCAGTACGACAATACGTAAATCGTTCAGTGTCAGCATATTCCGGCCATAATTCAGCTAGCTTTTCATAATCTGGACGAGGCATAAATAAATCTAAATCATCATCCCAAGGGATAAAGCCATTATGCCGTATAGCCCCAATGAGACCACCGCCGCAAAGATAAAAGCGCAAATTATGTTTATCACAGAACTCTTTAAAGTACAGCAACATATTCAGCTCTTTTTCTTGTATTTCCTTTGTCATAGATGTACTCATAGAGACCTCTTTCAACGTAATACAGCTAATACTGTATCAATCATCGTTTTTATATCTTGTAAAAAAGAAAACTCCTTAATACTCTTTAAATTCCAAGCCATCTTGCCCGGTAAAACCTCATTTATATAGACTTCATCAATATTTTGAGCATTTTGTAAAAGTTGATCTTCATCCTTATAAGTAATACTGGCATTACTGGTAACCCCAGCTGGTAATAATAAGGTAGCTTTCATTTCATCTGTATAAGCAGACACGTAACGTGGAACCTCAGGTCTTGTACCAACAAAACTCATATCGCCTAAAAGGATATTGATAAGCTGAGGCAATTCATCGAGGCGACAGCTGCGAAGCATATTTCCGACCTTAGTAACCCTCATATCATTTTGCGACGTCACTTGTGCTCCTAAAGATTCTGCATTTTGTACCATAGTACGGAACTTGTAGATGCCAAAGGTACGACCGTACTGTGTCACTCGAGTTTGACGGAAAAAAACCTCTCCCGCACTATCTCGTTTAATCATGACGGCTAGTATCAAAAATACAGGACTTAATGTAATAAGCAGTCCCGCTGCCATTACGCGGTCAAAAATGCTTTTACAAAGAAGGCTTGTACGTCTTTGATTTAATATTTCAAAATAAGGACGAACCGCTTCACACTGTAGCTCTTGTGGTAGATCATGAAAGTTTTTTACTAGCATTCGGTAATAATCCTTTTAAACTGTTCAATGATATATTGCACTTCTTCATCTGTAAGGAGCGTATGAAGTGGCAATGTAATTTCATTCTTAAATTGGTCATAAGCATTTGGATAGTCATCGATTGTAAAGCCTAAGTTTTTGTAAGCCGTATGCATTGGAATTGGCTTATAGTGAACATTCGTTGCAATGCCAGCCTCAGCCATAGCTTCTATAACCTTATTCCGATATTCCGCATCACGGCCATCTAAACGAACTAAATACAAGTGACCACTACTCTCATGCTCATCTGTATAATGGTTCAACAATGTAACAGGTAAATCCTTAAATGCTGTATCATAAGCTTCGATAATTTCTTTACGACGTGCCAAAAGTTTTGGGTATCTTTCAAATTGAGCTAGCCCAATAGCCGCCATGATATCCGTCATATTACATTTATAATAGGTACCTTTAATATCATATTCCCAAGCACCTGCTTTTGTTTTTGCAAGAGCATCCTTATCTTGACCATGCAAAGATAGCAATTGGAATTGCTTGTAAATAGTTTCATCATCAATACCATCTATATGACGCCATGTAGCACAACCACCTTCAGCAGTAGTAAAATTTTTTACTGCATGGAAGGAAAAGCTACTAAAGTCTGCAACATTACCTGTTCGTACCCCTTTATATGAAGCCCCAAAGGAATGAGCACAATCAGCCACAATAGGAATATGCCCTAATGCTTTTTGAATATCACTAGATGGTGTAAAGAGAGATTTCTTTTCCTCTACAATGGAACGCAAGCGATCATAATCACAAGGCACCCCCGCAATATCTACAGGGATGATTGCTTTTGTTTTTGGTGTAATAGCGCGAGCGACTGCATCGTAATCCATTTCATAAGCATCTTTCTGTGTATCAACGAGTACTAAGGTAGCACCTACATGAACTACAGGACTCGCACTAGCTGTATAAGAATAAGCACTAGTTATGACTTCGTCTCCAGGTCCAATACCCAATACACGAAGAGACATTTCAAGCGCTGCCGTAGCAGAGTTTAAACAAACGGATTTAGGTGTACCTAACTGATGAGCTATCTTTTTTTCTAATTCTTTAGTACGAGGACCCGTCGTAATCCACCCACTTTTTAAGGCTTCAACGACTTCATTGATTTCTAACTCTGTAATATCTGGAGGAGAAAAATTAATTCTCATATAAATCACCTCAATACTTTCTGTACCATATTGATACGTTTGATTTATCACATAGAAGACTGATTAAAACAGTTATATTAAGCATCAATTACGATAGATCCTAAAAGAGAAATACCTACTTGTGAAAGCCGGTTCTTAGCTTCAATCAAATCTTTTGGACTAGCTACTTCATTTTTAACAACTAACACAACACCATCTGATTTTTCTGCCAATACAACCGCATCTGTAACAGACAATACGGGTGGTGTATCTATGATAACCACATCATATTCATCACGTACATACTCAAAAATCGCAGGTAATTTGCTAGAATCTACAATATCAGATGGATATTCAACAACTTCACCCGCCGTAAGAACATCCAAATGAGGCACTACATTACGATGAATCGTCAAATCTTCATCCATCACCACCGCATTTGTAAGGCCCTTATTTTGTACATTAAAGGCTATATGTTGTGTTGGATTACGTAAATTACCATCTACTAGAAGAACTTTATTATTATTTTTAGATAAAGCTAATGCAGTATTAGCAGCCACCTCAGAAGTGCCTTTACCACTAGTGGCTGCAGTAATACAAATTAGCTTACACTTATGTTGGTTACATACATATTGAAGATTGCTACGCAATGTACGGTATGCTTCCACAAGTGGTGTATCACCACGTTCATTAGAAATTAGTCTAATCATATTAACCTCTCACTTTGCGCAACAATGCTACGAAACGATTAGTAGGCTCTTCGTATTCTACTTCTTTATGATTTGGAATCACGCCCAAGTTTTGAATGCCAAGGATGTCATTAATCTCTTGTACAGATTGGACTTTGCGATTACCGAAGAATTGGACCAATGTATAGAGACAACCAAAGAGGACCCCTAAAATGGCAGCGCCTAATAAAATAAGTACTTTACGCGGCGCAATTGCTTTTTCTGGTAATGTTGGAGCATCCACAATTTGAACTTCATTTGGTACCATAACCTCTGCTACCTTCGCTTCTTCTAAGCGAGTGGATAGCATTTGATAGATATCTTGTGCCACATCTACATCACGTTTTGCTTGGATATAACCGCGTTCTTTTTCAGGTAATCCCTTTATAGCTTCTTCGTTTGCTTTATCTAACTCAGCTAATGTAGATTGTTTACCTTGAGCTACAGCTAACGCAGCTTCATTTTTGAACTTATCCGCTAGCAATCCTTGTTGTGCAGAGTTGCTTGAAGGTGCTTGTTGAGAGGCAATGGCGTTGATTTCAGCATTTAGACCACTTTTAGCTTCTTCAATTTGTTGATTAATTTCTTTCATCGCAGGATGTTCATCAGTATATTTACCAATATAAGAAGCTTTACGAGATTCTAAATCTGCTAACTGACCCTTGTAGGCTTGAACCGTAGCACTATCAGCGATGCTTTTACCTGCAGAACCTAATTGCTCATTGATACTGCCAAGTGCAGCTTGTGCCGTTTCTAAATCGAGTTGATTTTGAGCCTTCTCACGATCAATTAGAGTAACCTTATCAGTTAAGCCTTTCATCTGATCAGCTGTAGAGTACACCTTATTATCTACTTGGAATTGTTGCAATTTATTTTCTGCTTGCTCTAATTCAGATTTTGCAGTAACAACGCGTTTTTGTAAGAATTCACGAGTAGTTCGTTGTTCAACATGAGAAATTTCGGCAAGACGTTTCAAGAAGGTATCAATAAGTAATTGATTAGCTTCTTGTGCTTGCTCAGGGCTCTTACCAGTTACGCTTACTTGTAATAACTCGGTTTCTTTATACGGTTTAGTTTCAATGCGAGTTTTAACAAAATCTTCATATGTTGGCGCATTACCAGTACCTTCAGGATCTTCTATAGCAGTAATTACTGGCTCTACTACATTACGACTTTTTAAAATTTCTGCATCTGTGTTCATCAATTGACGAGACATAGAATCAGAATAGGCATTAGCACTAGATAATACAGAATTACTCAAACCTTGAGCTTGTTTAATGCGCAACATCGATGTAGATTGATATGTAGATGGTGCAAGAAAGGCATACGCACCACCTAAAACCATACATGCTACCGTAATATTAATAATTTTACGGCGCTTTTTAATGAGGACTCTGCCCACCTCTTTTAAATCAATAATTTGTTCCACCCATATACCCCTTTCTGTAAAAGTATACAAACAACAGGGTCTCTCCCACTTAGAATATTAACTGTACCAAACCCTCTCAATAAAGGCACAATGTATCAAAATTAAAATAGTCTTATACATATATTGGGTAATAAATGTATCGTCCAGGACCTATACATTATGATTTGGATCGTATGTAGGAATGATATCCTGCAATACATTAATTACATCTATATCGGTTTTACATGTATCAAAGCGCTCTATTTCACGACTCAGCCATTCTCGATCAACATCTTCTAGAGCTGCTTCAAAAATTTTCTTATGCGTAGTAGTATTCGTACCTTCTTCGGCAGTCAATAATTCTTCGTATAACTTTTCACCTGGACGTAATCCAGTAAATTCAATACGAATATCCTTATTAGGCTCAAAGCCAGAAAGGCGAATCATATTCTTAGCCAAATCAACAATTTTAACCGGTTCACCCATGTCCAAAAGGAACACTTCTCCTCCATTCCCCATGGCACCAGCTTGAAGTACTAATTGACTGGCTTCAGGAATAGTCATGAAATAACGTGTCATTTCTGGATCTGTAACGGTTACAGGACCACCTGCTTCAATTTGTTTACGGAATAAAGGAATAACCGAACCACGGCTACCAAGTACATTACCAAAACGAACTGTTATAAACTTAGTATCATATATGTGATTCATACCAAGCACAACTTTTTCAGCAACCCGTTTTGTAGCGCCCATAACGCTAGTTGGATTCACCGCTTTATCCGTGGAAATCATAACAAATCGATCTACCCCATGAGCTCCGGCTACATCCGCAACATTACGAGTACCATAAATATTATTTAATACCGCAGCAATTGGCTGGATTTCCATAAGAGGCACATGTTTGTGAGCTGCCGCATGAAATACTACATCAGGATTATAGTTTTTGAAAATTTGTTCTAATTGATTCTTATCGCGAATATCTGCAATGATTGGAACCAAGGTATCTTGGGGCGCAATATTGCGCAATTCTTGGTGAATAAGATAAATACTATTTTCACCATGACCTAGAAGCAATAGTTTTTTAGGCTTTACACGTAAAACTTGACGACAAATTTCAGAACCAATAGAGCCCCCTGCACCAGTAACTAAAACCACTTTATCCTTAAGATATGTTTCAACCTTGGACGTGTCGAGCTGAATCTCATCACGCTCCAACAAGTCCTCGATTGAAACAGGATGTAAATGAGATACAAGAACTTCATCATCAAGTAATTGATACATCCCCGGTAAAATATTGATTTTACATTTTAAGGGAGAACAGATTTCCATGATTTCTTGAATAATATCTCGCTTCACGGAAGGCATGGCAATAATAATTTCTTCTACCTTATACTTAGCAACTAATGTTGGAATATCTTCACGATTACCGAGAATTCTAAAACCATTCATAAGACGATTATGTTTAAACATGTCATCATCAACATAACCAATCACTCGACGAGAACGCTTATGATATCGTTCAATTTCACGAGCTATAGTTGCACCTGCATCACCGGCTCCTATGATCAATGTATTCACTTGGCCACTTTCACCATCGTCCCCACTGCTATAGTGAAGTGCCACATAATGAAGCAACATACGTCCCATACCAACAGCACCTGTAGTGAGGAACCATGTAATAAAATAGACAGAACGTGGTAATGACTTACCAAATACAAACATAGAGGAATAGAATAAAGCCGTACCAATTGTAGTCGCTACAAATACTGCTAATACCTCTCGCATCCCTGCATAGCGCCAAATACGTGTATATAAATGCATTATCAAGAACATCAACATATACGAAATAAGTAATAACGGAAGTGCATCCACCATTTGATTAATATATTGAGGTTCTATGTGTCCATCAAATCGAATAAAAAGACTGATAAAAGCAACGATTACAATCGTCACAATATCGGTAATAAACAATATGGATGGTAATAAATATGAACGCAAAAAAACGCCCCCTTATATGATAGATATCGCCTTATCTTTAATCCTTACCTATTCGTGATACCATATAAGCCCCTGTTAAGATTGGAGCAATATCACGAGCAAAGTTGATACGACTATTCTTAGTTAAGTAAAGAATATCACCTTCACGCATGATGTAGTTTTCAGACATATCTCCAGTTTGTAAAATACGATTTAAATTGATAGGAATCGGTTTCTCTGGATTATCTTGATGAATCAAGTAAATTTTCTTCTTTGCTGTATCCCAGTTAAAACTACCTGCAGCCCCAATCGCATCAATAACTGTACTAGATTTAGTCAACGTATAGGCGCCAGGCTTATTAATTTCACCAAATACATATACGCGAACGCCGCCCAATTTCGATACATTTACTGTGATATCAGGATTAATGATATAACGAGACAAACCTTGCTGTAATTCAGCTGTAAATTCATCTATAGTTAAGCCATCTGCTTTTACAGCACCAACCATAGGAAACGATACATATCCATCTGGTCTGACGGTATACACAATGTCATTACCATTACGTGTACCAAGCTCTGCCTGCTGAACCACTTGAATATTCAGTTCATCGCCTTGACGCAGACGATATTCTTTATCAGAGCTAATTACAGATGCACTATTTTCCAATGGTGCATGGCCTTCCATTTGTACATTCTTAGCATTATAAGGCTGATTAGTATTTATATTAACTGGTGCAGCCATAGCCATTGTTGTAGTACATAAGAATGTAGCCATCATCATATACTGTTTCTTCTTCATACTTACCTCTTTTTTATTCAACTTATTTAATTCATCACTTAATTATTGATGTATCTTATATCTAAAAAATCAGTCATGCTATTTTATCATTTTTTTAAATATACTTCTACAAATCTAGTATCTTCCAGGCGAACTTCATATAATCTTCAACAACAATTCCCTAAAAATACAGTATTTTCAATATATGTTCATTAATTATTATTTGCTTTTTTCATTCTTAATTCACTAGATTTATTATTGATTATCTTAAAAATAATAAAAAATTTATAAACTCACTTCATTATCAGCTCATATAGTGCTTCTATTTCAATCAGAATTAGTGATAAAAAAAAATAAGGTGTATATACTAGAAATCTAGTATATACACCTTATTCAAAGTTTTTGACACTAATGATCGCTTTATATAATTACTTATTCAACACGACCACCTAAATAAGCTTCCATAACACGAGGATTATGGCGAACTTCATCAGCAGATCCAGATAATACCATTTTACCAGTCTCCAAAACATACGCATAATCAGCAATCTTTAATGCTTGGCGTACATTTTGTTCTACTAAAAGAACTGTTGTTCCATCGGCACTGATTTCTTTAATGGTTTCAAAGATCTCATTTACTACTAAAGGCGCAAGCCCCATAGATGGTTCGTCTAGTAATAACAACTTTGGACGAGCCATAAGTGCACGGCCAATAGCTAGCATTTGCTGTTGACCACCAGATAAAGTACCACCCAATTGATAGCTTCGTTCATCAAGAATAGGGAATCGTTTAAATACCTTTTTGATATCTGCTTCGATTTCTTTATCTTTACGTGTATAAGCACCCATTTCAAGGTTCTCATAAACACTCATATCTTGTAGTATTTGACGCCCTTCAGGAACTAAAGAGATACCATTCTGTACAACTTGATGAGTTTGACGACTCGTAATATCTTGACCTTCAAAAATCACTCGACCAGATGTGGGTTTTACAAGTCCCATAATAGTCTTCATCGTAGTAGTCTTACCAGCACCATTAGCACCAATAAGAGATACAATCGAACCTTGTGGAACCTCTAGGCTTATATCTTTTAGGGCTGTAATATGTCCATAACCAGCCACAATATTTTCTAGTTTTAACATATTACACCTCTTCTTTACCTAAGTATGCTTCAATTACAGCTTCATTATTTTGAATTTCTTGAGGTGTACCTTCGGCAATTTTCTTGCCAAAGTTAAGTACTACCAAACGATCACAGATATTCATCATCAATTCCATGGCATGTTCGATAACCACAACGGTAATACCTAGGTCACGAATCTTGCCAATCAATTGACGCAGAACTTCAGTTTCACTATCATTCATACCTGCTGCCGGTTCATCAAGCAAGATTAACTGAGGGTGTGTCGCTAAGGCACGAGCGATTTCAAGACGACGTTGCTTACCATACGGTAATGATGTGGCAACCTCTTCTGCATCTGCTTCAAGACCTACAAGCTTTAAGAACTCATAAGCAATACCACGACAACGCTCTTCTTCAATGCGTTGACGTTTTGTTTTCAAAAAACTAGATAAGAAGCCAGAGCCAGTACGACAATGCATACCGGTTAAAACAGTTTCAAGAGCTGTCATATTGCCAAAGAGACGAATATTTTGGAATGTACGAGCAATCCCCATTTCAACAGTTCTATGAGGCTTGATGCCTACAACAGACATACCATCAAATACAATTTCACCAGAACTTGCAGGGAATACACCAGTAATCAAGTTGAAGAGTGTAGTCTTACCAGCACCATTTGGGCCGATAACACCAAATACCTCACCTTGTTTAACACCAAAGGATACACCTGTGAGAGCTGCAACGCCACCAAAGCTTTTACTTACTTCATTTAATTCTAATAGCATTCAGTTCCCTCCTATCCTTGTTTTTCCTGTTGTTTACGCTTATATGCTTCAAAGCGTTCTGTTAATACTTGTGATTCTGGAATATATGGAGCTTTCTTAAAGCCTAATTTACGGCTAATTTTATCCACCATGGATTCTGTTAAAATACCATCTGGACGAACAGCCATCAAGATTACTAGCAAAGCACCATAAATAATATCGCGATAGTCGGATAAGAAACGCAATACTTCTGGTAGTAATGTAAGAATAAAGGAACCTAGTACGGAACCCCATACTACATTGGAACCACCAAATACAGGGAATAACAAAATTTGTACTACTTTATGGTAGCTGAAATCTGTAGGATTAATAAAGTTTGTAATATGCGCATACAAACCACCACCAATACCAGCGATGAAAGCGCCGATAATAAAGGCCATCATCTTGTAGTATACAACGTTGATTCCCATCAATTCAGCTGCATGATCATCAGCCTTAATCGCTGCAAAGGCACGACCCACACGGCTATTATTAATCCGTACACAAAAGGCGATAATCAATACTAAAATAGCTAACAAAATAATAATAGCCATTAGATTGCCCCATGCAACAGCATCAATGCCCATTAAACCATCGAGATCAAATTCATAGGCATAATTTGTCAATTCTTGAGGAATGGATGGAATACCAGAAAGGCCTAATGCACCATTTGTAATATCCAAATTCAAGAAAATAACACGCACAACTTCGCCAAATCCAAGTGTAGCAATGGCAAGATACAAACCTTTAAGACGTGTTGTTGGCAAACCGATAATAACAGCCACAAGACTAGCAACTAAGCCACCAATAATAATGCCTACAACGATAGGCAAATCAGCTTTCAAAGAAAGAATAGCGCCTACGTATGCACCAACACTCATAAAGCCAGCAGCCCCTAAAGAAAGCTGTCCACTTGCCAGTGTGAAATAAATTGAAATACCCATGATGGCATTAATGATGAAAAACATCACGATCTGTAGATAATACGGGTTTAATAATTCCATTACGGTCTACCCCCTTTATCTTTAGATCCAAACAAGCCTTGTGGGCGCCAGAATAATAATAGGATAATGAGACCAAAGGCAACAGCATCACGGAATGTAGATGCACCATAAGCAACAGAGAAGATTTCTGCTACACCTAAAATAAAGCCGCCAACCATGGCGCCTGTAATATTACCAAGACCACCTAAGATAAGTACTGCCAGACCTTTAAAGCCTATAATAACACCCATAGTAGGCTCAATAGCATTAAAGGACAAGCCTACCAATACACCTGCCGCTGCACCTAAAGCAGATGCAATCATAACAGTAATAGATATAATCATTGTTGGATTGATACCCAAGAGAGCTGCTGTTTCCGTACTCATGGATACAGCGCGAATAGCCTTACCAATCTTAGTTTTCTTAATAACTACATTTAAAATCAGCATTAGCACAACAGAAACGCCTAAACCAATAATTTGTACCATAGAAATTTTGAAAGCTCCAAAGTCGATTAGGCCACCAATATAGTCTGGTGGGAATGATCTAGTTTGAGGGCCCCAAAGCAATAATGCCAAACTTTCAAGGAAAATAGAAACACCAATGGTACTAATAAGTGGTGCCAAGTGAGACACCTTTTTCTTGCGTAGTGGACGAAGCGCCACAAATTCTAAAATATAACCAAGGATAGCACCGACAGCCATAGCTACGATAAGGGCTACAAAAATGTTAACGTCAAAAACAGTTACCATAAAAAGACCAACGAAGGCACCTATCATAAAGATGCCTCCGTGTGCCATGTTGATGATATTTAAAACGCCAAACACAAGTGTTAAGCCAATAGCGAGTACAGCATATAAGCTACCGAGGGTTAACCCGTTAACTAATTGTTGTAAAAACACTATACTACCTCAACTTTTATTTTTTTAATGCGTCAAATTGACCGTTTTTAATTTGTAAAACTTGAACTTCCATGGAAGGGTCGCGTTTTTCGTTGAACTTGAATTGACCAGTTACACCAACAAAGTCAGCAATATTTTTCAAAGCTTCTCGGAATTTTTCACGATCTGTAGTGGAACCTGCTTTTTTCAAAGCTGCTTCATAGAGGTATACCGCATCATAAGCTTGAGCTGCGAATTGGTCTGGTTCTTTACCGTATTTATCTTTATAAGCTTTACGGAAATCTTTTACCTTTTGATCGTCTTTGTTAGGGAACCAAGGTGTACCTACGATAACGCCATCAGCTGCAGCACCTGCAATTTTAATGAATTCAGGGCTGTTAAAGCCATTGGAACCAACTACAGGTTGATTCATACCCATTTCACGCATTTTTTTCATGATTAATGCGCCTTCTTGGTAAAGAGAAGCAACTACGATAACATCAGGTTTTGCTTGTTGAATCTTAGTTAATTGTGCAGAGAAATCAGTATCTTTATCTGCAAATGTTTCAGTATCAACGATTTGTACGCCTACAGCTTCCAATGCTTTACGAGCTGTATTATTTACAGATACCATTTGGTCATTATTGTTGGAGTACATAATAGCTGCAGTTTTGAAGCCTAAAGTTTTATGTGCTTCTTTAATTGCAGTATCTACTGCCAAGGATTCAGGTACAGCATTACGGAAAATGTAATCGCCGATATCTGTAATACCTTCAGCAGTTGTAGATGTACCAAGAGCTACGATTTTACTTTTGTTTGCTACAGGACCAGCTGCCATCATTTCACCAGATAACATTGGGCCGATAACAGCTACAACTTTATCCTTAGAAATTACTTTATTCATTGCATTAATTGCTTCGTTTTTATCACCTTTAGTATCTTCTACTAATAAGTTAATTTTTACAGCATTAGCATCAGCGTTAATTTCGCTTACTGCCAATTCTGCACCAGCTTTAATGGACTCACCATATGCGGCTGCACCACCAGTTGTTGTTGTCAACAATGCGATTTTAGCTTCATTGCTATTTGCATTACCTGCATCTTTATTACTGCCACAACCAGCAGCAACTGCCATTACACCAGCAAGGCCAAAAATGACTGCTTTTTTTAACATGGATTTATTCATGTTACACCCTTCCTTTAAAACATAAAACTTTGATTCTATACCTATATTATGAGAAATTTCAATCTTTTGTCAATTAAAAGAAAATGATTTTAATTCCTTAATAATATATACATTAAAAAGCTATTCACATAGCCGTTCCCACTTCTCATATAATGAATCCAACTCAGTTTGAGTCTCTTCAATTTGTATGGAAATTTTAGACATTTCATCTAAATCTTGTTGTACTACAGGATTCGCTAATTGCACTTCATACATCTTCATCGTCGCCTCTAAACGAGCAATTTCAGCTTCTACCTCAGCTAATTGTTTTTCTACCATATAAGCATTTGGCTTCTTCTGATTTTCCTCTATAGTTTCTGATGCTGAAAGCATTGACTCATTAGTAGGAGTAGCTTTACTATCACGCTTACTGCTCTCAGAGTTTTTCTCATTAGCTAATGCTAATAAGTCTTCTTTCTCTTTCAGCTTTTCCTTATAGTATGAATAATTACCGAGGTACTCTGTAAATTTACCTTCATCTAGAATTACTGTTTTTGTAGAAACTTGATCTAAGAAGTATCTATCATGAGAAATAATAAAGCAAGTCCCTTCAAATTGTTGTAATGCTCTTTCTACGATTTCTCGTGTAGGAATATCTAAATGGTTTGTCGGTTCATCTAAAATTAGGAAATTATCGCCTTGAAGAAATAACTTAAGCAAAGCTAAACGAGCGCGCTCACCACCCGATAATTCACCTACTAACTTAAATACATCATCCCCCTTAAATAAGAACGACCCAAGCACATTACGCGCCTTATCCTCACTATAGTTAAAGTGATTCATAATCTCTTCTACTACCTGCCAAGAATCGTGCAGCTCTTCGTGCTCTTGTGAGAAGTAACCCACTTGTACCCGATTGCCAATATCTACATGACCATTTTCAGGGAATAATTCTCCTACAATAGTTTTCACCAGTGTAGACTTACCAGCTCCATTAGGCCCGATAAGTGCTACGGATTCACCACGTCGAACAACAAGAGAGATATCATTAATAATACGACTTTCACCATATCCTACAGATAAGCGATCTAGTACTAAAACCTTATCGGCACTCATTGCTGCAGGAGGGAACGAAAATTGTAAATGATGTGAAGTAACAGGTGCCTCTAGACGTTCTAATCGATTAAGTTGGGACTGACGACCACGAGCCATTTTAGACTTGATACCAGCACGGTATTTATCTATATAAGCCTCTGTTTTCTTAATGTACTCCTGTTGTTTTTCATAAGCCACCATATCTGCCTTTAAGCGTTCATCCCGTTGTTGAATATACCGACTATAGTTACCGCGATAGGTTGTAGCCTTATGATTATCTAACTCTACAACACCTGTGACAATACGGTCTAAAAAATACCGGTCATGACTTACAATGAGAATTCCACCCTGATAGGCAGATAGGTACCCCTCTAACCACTCCAGCATATCCATATCTAAATGGTTAGTTGGTTCGTCTAAGAATAAAAAATCGGGACTACGTACTAATGCTTTAGCTAAGTTAATACGTGTTTTTTGACCACCTGAAAATGCATTAGCCGGCTTATCTAAGTCATCGTCAGTAAAACCAAGACCATAGACTATGCGCTTTGTCTTTTGCTCGTAGTCATACCCGCCTAACCATTCTAGACGATTCTGTAAATAATCTAAGCGTTGTAAATCCGATTCGCTAGCCTCTTCAGATTCCAATCGACTAGTGAGTTCTTTTAATTGTTTTTCCAATGCATGAACATCGGCCCAAGCCTTTTCTATTTTCGTAGCAAGGCTATCATCCCCCAGATTTACATCTTGTTGTAAATAGCCAATACTAGCAACAGGCGACTTGACTACATTACCTTCATCCAGCTCTTCATAGCCTAATATGCACTTTAACAAGGTAGATTTTCCAGCCCCATTAGGGCCTACCAAGGCGAGTCGATCACCTTCTTTTAACTCAAAGGACACATTGGAAAATACTTGGCGCACTCCAAACGATTTTCCAAGGCCTATCATTCGAATGCGTTCCATTCACAACCTCCTAATCATTTACTCTTCATTATACCACAGTTGCCCTCACTAACATTAGCATTTCTATAGAATCTTTTGTTTTTCGACTATGACGGAATAATTTTCCTAACAAAGGGATATCTCCTAAAATAGGTATCTTTTGTATTTGATGTTGATCTCGATTGTCCATGAGTCCACCAATAACCAGCACTTCTCCTGGTTGTAATCGTACTCTTGTATGTGCTTGACGTGTGCTTATTTTATAGGCTTTCATTTCAGATACCATAATAGGTGTACTCACCTCTGCATGTATTTTAGCATCTACACCATCATCAGCAGTAATAATAGGAGTATAATTCAACTTAATGCCCACCTCTTCATAACGAGTAGAACGCTTTCGTTCTCCATTCACTTCCGATTCTTCTATAACTGGTATTCTTTCACCTATCAAGATATGTGCAGTCTCACCATTGAGAGCCATGATAGATGGCTTTGCAATTAGAACGGCTTTACCTGAGCTTTCCATAAGACTTAGCTCTGGTTTTACAAAAAACTTATAGGCCTCTCCAGTCGGAGTTTTGCCAAAGGTAACGGCACCATAGGAATGTGTTTTATCTTCTCCATGGCCGGTCAAGCTAAGCCAAGACCATCTAAATCCTTGTTCCTTAGCATAGGATTGTTCCATAGCAATGATGGTAGCTTCTAATTGCACTTGTTTTGGTTCCTTGTCGATAGCACGTACTAAGGTTTCTACACGTCGCTTTTCTCCACTCGTCAAATGCATAATTACTTCGTTTTGTTCTGAAAGCACTGCCATTTTATCGTTTTTTACCACTGTGCCTACCACATTTTTCAAAGACTCAGCCGGCAAATGTTCAGGTGATATAACATATAGCTCTCTTTTTTCAAGTGTTTCATCATCAGAATCAATAAGAAGGGTATTATGCTCCTTCGATACGGAAAAATGATATAACTTACCTAATTCATTAATAATTGCTTCTGGTGATTCTCCCTTTACAGTGGCCGTAATACTCCCTTTTAACGACTCTACACCAATTACGGATATACCATAACTACGACAAATGCCTAAGACGGTCTCCTTTAAGGATGCATTGCGTACAGAAATCGTTATGAGTTCGTTCCCAACCTTTTTTTCATTTTTATCTACTTCACTACTATTTACGATAGTTTCAGAACTACTAGCAGTTATTCTATCATTTCTATTAGTACCTATCCTATCAGTACTATTAGCAAATACCATGAACGGAGTTACAAGCATGACGACCATCCATAAGCTTATTCGCAATATAACTATCACTATAATCTTATCTATATATTTTAGACCTAGAAAGTTTACTCGATTCTTAGCCACCGTGATGAACCTCCTTCAATAATTTCTACACCACTTGCAGTTATCTTAGATACTGATATTTCTTTCCACACACTTCCTATACTAACCATTTGTTCCTCTGTACCTTTTCGTAAAATGGCAATATTCTGTTGGCCCTCAATAATACCTATAAGCTCTATGGGATGTTGTTTGATAGGATTACTTATAGTAGGTTGTATACTAGATTCAACTCGTCTAGCACTAGTATCTTTAGATTTTAATTCAATATAATTACCACTATGCTTTTTATTATTTCTTATTTGTTGATATTTTCCATTTCTACGACTTTTATCTTCCGTTTTTCCAAAAGTACTCTTTTCATCATCGGACTCATATAAATTATTATTTATATCAACGAAATTGCCATTACTATCTTTAGTCATCTTATTCTGACCAAGTAAATCATCTATAGGAATATCTTTAAAAACCTCTCGCCAAGGATTTGCTCGCTCAACACCGGTAATATCATATAATAATCGTCCATGAACATTGCTTTTTACCTCTCTATCCTTTACATTTTTTATATCACTTTCATCTTTAAAATAGTTCTTTCCTTTCCCTGTTCTATTACCATGTGTTGTTTCTTTTGATAATTTCTCTGAGCCTCGTTCATCTTGATTACCATCTCTACCATTAGATTGATCTAAACTAATATGAACATTTTCCTCCTCATGAGGATAAAAAATACCAATACCTAAAAGGGCCACCGTAATGATAAGGAAAATACTAAGCGCAAACTTATAGTGGCGCATAATAAAATGCTGCTTATCAATCCACATTTTCATACGTTCTATATAGTCTCGTAAATTCATAATCCACCTCCTGCTGACATATTCTAGGAGGCTCTTTTAAAATCCTACAAAAAAATGACTCTACCAGTCACCACGGTGACTAATAGAGTCATTCATTATATTGACAAATCAAAACTATTTGTTCTTTATTTACTACTAAACCCATCTGGATGAGATGTATGCCAATGCCATGCATCTTTGATAACATCAGCAACATTACTAAATTTAGGATCCCAACCAAGTAAATTTTTAATTTTTTCAGAGGACGCAATTAATGTTCCTGGATCACCAGCACGGCGATCACCATATTGAACAGGAATATCGATACCTGTAACCTCTTTTGCAGTCTCAATGATTTCCTTTACAGAGAATCCATTGCCACTACCAAGATTAAATACTTGAGATTCTCCGCCTTTACGTAAGTAGTCCATAGCCAATACGTGAGCAGTTGCTAAATCATTGACATGAATATAGTCGCGTACACATGTGCCATCAGCCGTATCATAATCAGTACCAAATACAGTTATATGCTCTCTTTTACCACGAGCCGCATCTAACACAAGTGGAATCAAATGAGTTTCAGGATGATGGTCTTCTCCAATCATACCAGACGGATCTGCACCGGCCGCATTGAAATAACGCAACGCAACATATGTAGAGCCATAGATAGAACTATAATCAGACAACATTTCTTCTATCATCAATTTAGTGCGACCATATACATTTGTTGGTTGCAGTTGAGCATCCTCACGAATAGGCACTACCTTTGGCTCACCATGCACAGCAGCCGTACTAGAAAATACAAAATGCTTTATACCTGCGGTACGAGCAGACTCAATAAGGTGATAGGAACCAACTACATTATTTTCATAATAAATAGCTGGATTTTGCATGGATTCACCAACTTGTGAGTGAGCAGCAAAATGCATTACACCTAGGATGTTATGTTCTTTCATAATGCCTACTAGTTTAGGATCTGCAATATCCATATTGTAGAACTTTACCCCTTCAGGAATAGATTCTACATGCCCTCGAGATAAATTATCTACAATGATTGGTGTATATCCTGCTTGTTGTAAAGCACGTACAGTATGACTCCCAATATAACCAGCACCACCTGTTACTAAAATATTCATAGTTCCCCCTCATGAATTATGTACATCCTTTGCTCGAGCCAATTTGGGCCCAATGAGACGCTTATAAACCTCTACCCCTGGTTGATCAAAAGCATCAACGCCCGCAAAAATGGACTCAAAATAAACGGCCCAACAATGCATAAACATAATTTCCCCTAAATGGAATGCGTTTAATGTTGGTACAGTTATAGTCATGTTAAAACGATTGTCACTAGACAAGGCTTCTCTATTAGCATCTAAAGCAATGTTTAAAATATCACAAATGCCTACATCAGATAGAGAGTGTAAACGTTCATATTGACTATAAGAATCTGGAACAATGAGATTATGTTTCCATTCCTTAACCTTAATAAATTGAACTACCTTATTTAGGCGCCCCTCTTGATGTTCTTGAACTTGGGCATGCATATCCATAGTACCTACTGCAGCTACTGGCGTACGTCCATATGGCAGACAAGTATTACTCATTTTTCCAAGAGATTCGGATAAGAGCTGCACATACCAATCAGATAATGAGTGGAGTGCTTCACTATAAGGCATAAACACCTCTATAATACGACCATATCGTTCAGATGCAATATATTTCAATAATGCACTTAAAAGGCCTGGATTTTTAAAAATGTCTTCTTCTTGACATGCTGCATCCATAGATGCAGCACCAGCTAAAAATCCTTCAATATCAAATCCTACAAGAGCGGCCGTTACAAAACCAACTTCTGTAAATACAGAGAAACGACCACCTACGCCATAAGGAATACTATAGGTCTTCCAATTATTTTCTATCGCCATAGATCGTAAAATCGTAGGATGTTCATCATCAGATACATCTGTAACAGCTATCACTTCGTAGTTAATATTACGATCTTGTAAAGCCTTCTCCAAAATCATGAAGTTAGCCATAGGTTCAATGGTAGATCCAGACTTAGAATTAATAACGAGCATCACCTTATAATCAGGACCTTTTTTCTGAGCTTGACACTCTAACGTACGAATTAGCCCTACTAAGTAATCACCATCCACATTAAAGCCTGCAAAGTACATTCTAGGATAGCCGTCGCGTTCCTCTGCACTGTAGTTATTCCAAAATGCTCCACATTGCACATCAAAAATAACTTTGCTCCCCAAATAGGAGCCCCCAATACCTACAGATACAACCGTATCAATATTATGGCGTGCATAGTCACGTAATTCGTAAAGCCGCTCTAACATATCTGGTGTATTGATACCATCTTCTGAAATATATGGAAGTTGGTAAAACAACACAGGTTCAGGTAAACCATCTTTAGAAACATGACCTTCTTCAAAGCCTGTAGAACGCAAAATATTTGTATGACGCCATACATTTTGTATAGCCCGTTCAAAATTATTCACATCGCGTTCTTGTATGCAACTTTCATTATATATATTAGCATAATCTAACTCAAAACCTGATTGTAATCGCAACATCAAATATCTCCTTCACTGACATTTTATGTACAATATTCTCTTATTATATCATAAAAGAATGAATAAAATATTAGTTTATACAATCATTTCACCCACAAGCCATAACCGAATCCAACCGCATATACAGACCAAAGTAATGCAAAAGGAATGGCTAATTTAAATTTAAGCTTTAACGTCTTATGACGCCATAGGACCATACCTAATAAAGCACCAACACCACCAAAGGCAAACGCTAAAAATAATAATGTGAACTCTGAAATCCGATCATATCCATTAATGGCACATAATTTATCGTATCCGTACATACTGAATACGATAAGATTCCAGACACCTACAGTTACCCAAAATTGTGTATCACTCATATCCCCAAACCTTATTCCCCTTACTTATGATGAGCTTTAAAGTATTCTAATGTCTTTTGTAAGCCGTCCTCTAATGTTGTAGTAGCAGTAAAGCCAAAATCACGTTCAGCTTTCACATTACTTAAGCGCGAATGTTTAATATCTCCTATACGCTCATCTTCATAATAAACCATAAAATCTGTCCCGCTAATAGTCCGGAATCGCGTAATCAACTCATTCACAGATGTTCCCTTATTGGTAGATATATTATAAATACCTGTGCATTGACCATTCCCCATAGCCTTAATGTTAGCATCTACCACATCATCTACATAAATGAAATCTCTAGTTTGCTCACCATCACCAAATACAGTTAATGGTTGCCCTTCGACAATCAAGCGGTTGAAAATACTGATAACACCACCTTCACCACCATCACCTTGACGTGGTCCATATACATTAGCATATCTAAAGCATACTGTATTTAATCCAAAAGCTTCATGATAAATTCGCAAGTAGCCTTCTGCAGTAAGCTTTGTTAAGCCGTAAAAAGACGAAGGCATACCACTCAAGTCTTCAGTCAATGGCAATACTGCCAAGTCGCCATATACAGCAGCTGATGAAGGCATTAAAAATTGTTCAACATTCACTTTACGACAAGCATCGAGAACATTAATAAGCCCTATTAGATTTACATCACAGTCATAACTTGGGTTCTCCATAGAGGATTGTACCATTGTTTGCGCCGCTTCATGGAAAACAATAGACGGCTTAAACTCTTCAAATACAGATAGTAATTTTGGATCTCGTACATCCATCTCAATAAATTGAGCATCTTCATGTACAAAGGAGCGCATACCTGTAGATAAATTATCTATAACGAGTACATCGTGACCTAATTCAATTAATCTATCAACTAAATGGGAACCAATAAATCCGGCCCCACCAGTAACACATATATTCATAGCGCCCTCCCTTCTAACATCTTTAAATACCTGCACCTTGTTTTGCTAGTGCATCAGCCATTTCATTATATGTATCGCCCGTATGAGCAGCCACCTTGTGAAAGTAAACTCGCACACGATTTTTTATAGAATCATAAAATGCTGAGTACTCTTGGGTTAGCTCATTATTACGTTTCCATCCCTTAGTAGCCCACATTTCTATGCCCATATAATCATAGTAAAGTGAACATTCAGAAATCCCATTATCAACGGCGTATTTCATAACATGCATAGCAGCCAACAACTCGCCAGCTACATTCCAAAACGATGTATATCGTTTATCAGTAGAGGAAAAAGAAAAAGTTTTCCTCTTGCCATTCAAAAAGATAACCCCACCTGCCCCAACAGTATTGGTCTCTTTATTATAACTACCATCGATATACGCAACCATATAGTTTGGAGTAGTAAAATCTGGTTTCACAACATTTGCTGATACTTTACTTTGAATACTAGAACTAGAAACTATAGGCCTAGAATTTTTAGATTTAAACTTCACTTCTTGTGGCGATTTAAGTTCACTCTTTTTAGCGCTCATAAAATCACTTAAAGACAAACCTGAATCCTCTACAAAAGCACGTGCTTCGGCTTCTGTCGAAAATGATTTGTAGATAGCACCACCATAGCCCTTTACTTGTTTCTCACAGTCAGACCATGTAGTATAAACTCCTGGTACACGACCCTGACGAACAGCATAAAACTTTTTTGCCATACGCCCCCCCTTAATGGTCCATTGTCAGTTCAACAAATTCAGCATTTACAACAGATGCCAAATCCTTTGGATCTACCTTCATTTGCATACCGCGTAAACCTGCGCTTACATATACAAACTTTTGGGGTTCCATAGTAGCATCAAAATAGGTAGGGAATGCTTTTTTCATGCCTACTGGAGAACATCCACCGCGCAAATAACCTGTAATACCTAACAAATCCTTAACATGAACAAGCTCTACAGACTTATTATGACTAACACGTGCTGCCTGTTTCATATCTAACTCTTCAGCCACAGGAATACAGAATACTACATATCCAATTTTGTCACCTTTGCCAACTAATGTTTTAAAGACTTGTTTCTCATCGAGTTTTAATGCTTCTACTACATGAAGGCCAGCAGCACGCTCTTCAGACCACTCATATTCGCTAATACTATAAGGTATCTTATGAGTATCTAAAATACGTAATGCGTTTGTTTTTTTATGTTTCTCTTTACTCATCATAACCTCCATATACTAGCATAGCAAATAAATTTAATCATTACATAATATATTTCTATAGACAAATATAATTTTTCATTACTATTTATTTACGATTTTATTAATATTTTTTAATTCAATACGCAAAGTACCATCATCATTAGTTTTTATCTCAATAAACTCACGATTTTTCATATATTCTACAGGAAATGAAATCTCAATACCTGTATCTGTTTTAATCTTATGATGCTCTCCAACCTTCGTGGCAAACTCACGATTGACTGGCAAAGGACGCAGCATATCCGCATCAGCTAATTCTTTTTTTGCCGCCTCTTGTTGAATGGGATTCGCTTTAAATACCTCTTCTACAATACGAACAGGATCAACGGTATCTGATACTTCTGCATTTTTAGCAATCATAGATTTAGCGGTTGTCAACTCAACAACGCTATCAGACTCATGAGCTTGAGCCACCTTATCTACGATAGTCTTTACCTTTCTCACCGTATCTCGCGAGGATTGATTAGTCCCTAATTGCAAGACCTTATCTGCTAGGATATAGGATACCTCACCATCAAATTCCCCTTTAGGTTCAAAAATTCGAACGCTAAAATCATGCAAATTAATGGATGCAAAGGCACGTAACTTCTGCGACGGCATCGGCAACACAGCCTTATGAGAAACGAGTTCTGTAGCCAATGTACCATCATCTTCACTGAATAATTGATGGGTAAAAGCATCATGAGCTTGACACAAAAGAATACAAACATAAGGCGTATCCGTAACGGCTTCACAGATAATTGTATCAATAACAACAGAATCAGTAGCTTGTTTCATGTATGAAAATAAGCTTTCACCTAAATTCTTACATAAATCAATAAACTTAAGCGCTCCATTTTTATAATCTAATAATTGTTTGCCCACAGGGCTCGCATCATGTAAGGTTCCGGTTCTAGCCCCTGGATCTTTAAAAGCCTTAACTACATGATTTGCTATATAATCTTGTATAGCTTGATCCCCAACCTTTAATTCATGTTCAGAATATACAGCTAACGAGGATGTAAAGTCGAAAATCTCTAGCGCCGCCTTATTAATCTGCATGATGCCTCCTTGTAGTACAAAAAATGTTTACCCTTTATTATACCACTCTTTTAGCTTTCGTTTATCAACTTTTGAGCATTCCGTAAGGGGTAGCATAGGAACTTCTATTATAGCTTTTGGCCACTCCATAGAAGGCCTTTTATTATGAATAAGGTCTATAACTTCATTCAATCTAGCCTCACCATCTAGCACCATATAAACTACGTAGTCCTCCCCTCGTATCTCATCAGTAATATCAATTATAGCAACCTCGGAAACCCCTTGTAAGGATTGTAAATACAATTCCATCTCTGGAATAGAAATTTTATATCCCCCTTTATTGATTACGTCGCCTGCTCTCCCATTAAACATTAGATAACCATCGCTATCGATATATCCACAATCATTTACAGTATATGTATTAGAAATCCCTTCAATATGATATTTTGTGGTCACATAAATAACATTATCAGTCTCTGCTATCTGTATGGTTGGGAATGGTCTCCCCACCGTACCTTCTCGCTCTAGCCATTCCTTACCTGTACAATACGTTATATAGTTAAGCTCTGATGCGCCATAGTACAAGATAAACTCCATATCAGGACATATATGTTGTAACTGTTCCATTAATTGTCGATTTAGAACTTGAGATCCTGCAATTATATATTTAATAGATGATAAATTACTTTTACAGTGTCGTACCAATAATCGTAGTTTTGTTGGTAATGCATATATATGGTCTACATTGTATTCCTCTATGAGCTGTATCCATCTACTAGGACGCAATGAACTCGTAGTAACAACGGTCCCTCCAGCCCATAAAGCGGCAATAACCATATTGCTAACACCTGTGAAACTAAAACTCCCTTGTAAAAAGATTTTAACATCTTTGTTTATATGAAAAATATTATTTTGAATATCAAAAAAATCACGCCAAGACCTCTCTCGTCTCCACAAAGGTTTTGGTCGTCCCGTAGTCCCCGATGTAAGTACTCCAAAATCAGCTAATGGCGGTACACCTTCATAGGCTATAATACGAGCTAGCTCATCTACATAAGCCTTATCCATCTCATTGTGACATACCATAGGAATATTATCTTTATATATTGCCCCAAGCCACTGTGTAAGTTGTTCAACAAACGACAATTCCTTAATTAAAAGAACCTTAGTTTTTAATGTCTCTTTAGACTGAGTAAAATTTACAATGTGACTTGTATTATTAATATTTACCGATAGAATAGCATCATATAGTTCACCATATGTATATTGTATGTCATCTACGATTAGGGCAATTTTATGGGGCTCTAACTCTTTATACTGTTGTAAGCGTTCAATAATTGTCATATTACATACGTTCCATAATTAAAGCCGAGCCTGTGCCTCCTGCACCAGCAATAGCGCATAAACCATAACGACCACCACAAGATTCTAAAGCAGCCATACAGTGAAGCACTAATATGGCGCCAGAACATCCATAGGGATGCCCATAAGCTAACGCTCCACCAAACAGGTTATATTTCCCAATATGATTAGGATAAGTCTTATCAAAAAGAACATCAATAATGGCAAAGGCTTCATTCCATTCCACTACGTCAATATCATCCATAGTTAAACCTGTACGTTTTAAAATGGCTTCTGTGCTTTCAAGGGCACCCTCTGGACTAAACTGGGGATTTCCTGCCCAAGGTTTGACGCTATGAATTTTAAAAGGCCCTTTTTTATTAGATAAATATACAAAGGCTGCTCCATCATGAGTTAAACACGCATTGCCTGCATTTGTAATAGAGTCAGCTCCCAACAAAGGTTTCATCCTAGACAAGAGTTTTTTGTTCATCGTAGGTCGAATACATTCATCTATACATCTTTTACCATCTATAGTAATAGGCATAATATGTGACTGTAAATATGGGTTATCTAAAGCGGCTGATGCTCTTTGATGACTGCCAATAATATGCGGATATAAATCTTCCTTTGTTACATTGTGTTTATGAATAGTCCGCTCGGCCCCTTCGAGCATGGCTAAATGCGATTGATCTTGGGGCGTAAATTGAGCTACCTTATAGGCACCTTCTCGGTCATCCCCAGATGCATACACCCGCTCTGGCTGTAACGACGAACTTTCAATACCGCCTGCAATAGCAGAATCCATAATACCAGACACAATATGTGCATATGCTATCTCAATACTCATCAAAGCTGAGGCACATTGCATATCAACGGTGATAGCAGGCACAGAATTTGGTAAATTACACATAAGACCCATGAGTCGGCCAAGGTTACCACCAGTACCAACTGCATTACCACAGAAGATTCCATCTATATGTGAAATAGTATAACGATTAATTATTTCATCAATTACTTGAGAGCCCAAAATCTCGGGTCTCATATGTTTATATTGTCCATTTAAAACGCCGATAGGACTTCTAAGCCCACCATGAATATATACTGACATATATACTCCTTCTATTAAAATCATAACCACCCGTAGAACGGGTGGTTTGCTCTGACCCTATAAGGGTCTTTCTCTAGTGGTGGCCCTCTAAAGAGGGCATTGAATGATCTGACAACCACTCTATTACCACTGGCTGCCCCCTACTCGGGGGCTTTTATTTTGCCTATTTTACCGGCTCACCCGTAAACGGGTCGGTATACTCTTTAAAGTTTAATGTATCTTGTGCAATATCTTCTTGTAGTTGATTGCGAATATACTCTTTTATCGCTCCTTCATATCGTCCTACCGTATCCACATAATATCCTCTACACCAG
>NZ_GG770199.1:0-58501 GCF_000163715.1 Veillonella sp. 3_1_44 | reverse complement strand
ATAATCTCTACATTTTTTCTTTTACATAAATCTCTTAGAATTTTACCTACATCAGCTTTTATCCGACCATAAATTATTTGTCTTCTATATTTTGGAGCAAAAACAATATGATATTTACATCTCCATTTACTATGTGATAAGCTTTTTACGTCATTCATTGACATTGAACCTCCTATGTTGAAATGTTGTGGTTGCCAGACCAACTCCATTCTAGCACTAGGAGGTTCTTTCCTTTTCTCTAAGAATTTTTACTGACCCCCAGTTTAACTGGGGGTTTAGTCATGCCTATTCGGCGTACAAAGCAAAAAAGAGGCATCCCGCAGAATGCCACTTTAATTGTATTCTAAATTTTAACTTTAGTTGCTAACCAAGAAGCAACCAGACATTTTACGATATCTCCAGGAATAAATGGGAACATGACTACAGGCAAGGCCGCCCAAAGTTCTGTTTTTGTAACAATCATAAAACCTGCTACACCAAAGAGGTACACTACAGGAATGGTAATCACAAGAGATCGCCAGGCATAAGAGAAAAAGCTTTTTTTAGAACCTTTAAATATACTTAGTAATGTATATGCAACTGGCCAAGAAAAAATAAAGCCACCTGTTGGTCCCAACAATTTGCCAAGACCAGCCGTACCGCCAACAAATACTGGTAACCCAACTGCACCAAGCAAAATATAAATGATAAATACGATAAGTGCATCCTTAGGCTGTAACAATAAGCCGATTAATGTGGCTACCAAAGTCAAAGCCGTTACCATAGCGGGACTAAATGGCAATGGGAAAGAAATATATGCTGAAATACATAATAAGGCTGTTAATAAAGCCATTTTTGTTAAACGTCTTGTTTCCATAATTACCTCTAACTAATACATCTTTGTTTCAAAGATGATGAATCTTCATTTTCACCGAAAAACGTAGCCGAAAATGCCAATGTATCACCAATGTAACCTTCTACATGAGCATCTTCAGGATATTCCACCAAAGTTACCTTGTCATCTGCAATAACTGGTGCATGAAAATAAATCGCCATTTGCAAAGCAGATTTACTAATATTCCAAAAATCCCACATCGTTTCTAAAATCATGCAGCCAGGAACAACATAAGGATTCTCACGATGGATAGGATTCGTATCATTAATATCATTTACAAATCGTATGACCTCTTTCTTAGAGAAAGATATAGCACCATCTGCTCCCTGTTGGTTTATAGTAGAACGAATGTTAAATTGTTTTGGCACTGGTCGTAAATCGACCATTAAGAAGCCAGACGTATCCATAATACCAATTGTGGTAGTTTTTGCTACTTTCGATACAATTTCACATACGGTTCTATCACTACCTGAGGAATCATAATGCATATGTTTAATAACGCTATGTCCCGGTAGGTTCAAATCATTATTACATAATGCTTTAAATAATGTTCTCATATAATCACAGTCCTTTTATTTATTCAATATCTTGATTATAATCAACATTATTTCATTCGTCAACAAAAGGCATTATTCATATGTTAACAAATATCAAATGAGTTTGAAACTATAAACAAAAAGAGCCTATGACACATATCATAGGCCCTTCACGTGGAAGTCTCATAGATTATCTATTTTAGATCCAATTCCTTTAGGTAAGCTTTAAAGCTTTCACCCAATTCTTCGTTGCGCAATGCATACTCAACAGTGGCTTTTAAATAGCCCAATTTATCCCCTGTATCGTAGCGAATACCTTCATATGCTAATGCATACGTATCCGTTTTAGAGGCTGCCAATGCATCAGTTAATTGGACTTCATTACCTACACCAGGCTTAGTAGCTTCTAAGATATTAAAAATATCTGGTGTTAAAATATAACGACCTAATACAGCGAGTCGAGATGGAGCATCCTCTTTCTTAGGTTTTTCCACCAAGTTATCAACGCGATATAAATTATCAGCCAATGCTTCACCAGATACAATACCATAAGAACTAACTTTATCTTCCGGTACAAATTGAGCGCCTAAAATAATACCAGGATGCTCATTATAGCAATCAATCAACTGTTTTAAGCATGGATTTTCTGGATTGTAAACAATATCATCACCAAGTAACACTGCAAATGGCTCATCACCAATAAATGCTTTTGCACACAATACAGCATCACCAAGTCCACGAGGTGCTTTTTGACGAATAAAGTGAACTTTAATGTCCGCCAAATCCTTGATCATAGCCAATGGTTTATTTTTACCTTGACTTTGTAATAACAATTCTAATTCAACACTACTATCAAAATGGTCCTCAATAGCACGTTTATTACGACCTGTAATAATTAGAATTTCTTCAATCCCAGAATCTAAAGCTTCTTTTACAATGTATTGGATAGCAGGTGTATCGACAATAGGAAGCATTTCTTTTGGTTGTGCCTTGGTAGCTGGTAAGAAACGTGTACCAAAACCAGCTGCTGGAATTACAGCTTTTCTAATGCGTTGCATAGTATTCTCCTAACTAAAAGTCTTTACCTACAAATTTAATTTTCCATTGATCATTTTTATTTTTATGTCCATCTTTATATGTTAAGTACATATCGAAGGAGTGTAAATCACGATGCCATGTATAATAGACAGAATCAATATCCCCACTCATCATGTTATTCTTAACACTTACAGAAATATCATCTAGGCGAGTCAATTTATACGTACCGCCATAAATAAGCTCTTTTGGAAGTTCTGTCGTGTCAAAACGATAAGGGGAATTATTGTAGGTTATATTTCGTTGATTATAACTAACCCATACATTAGCACGATTACCAACTTTAGATTGGAATCTAGCACCCCAATAAGGCATGCTACGGATACTACCATCATAGCCATAGTAGTCACGTTGGTAACCACCTAAGAAGCGCAAATCAGCATTTTTACCAAGCTTAATCGGATCATGAGAAACCTCTGCATAATATTCCTTATGAGAACCTTTTACAGAACCCTCTTTCCAATAACCAGCATTAACACCACCACGTACAGTAATTGGAGAATTTCCTACATGATATGTATGAGTATCCAAACGAGCTTCACCTATTTTTTCTACCCATACTGTTTCATCATTATATTCATTAGATTCCTTGCTATAACCAACAGAAGCAGTCCCCCAAGGTAAATAATGACGATATCCCACCTGTGGTTTAAAACCAGATTTAGAATACCAACGATAGTCAATATAAGCTTCACCATTTTTACCGATAGGATATTCTGTACTACCATGTAAGCCAATACCATCATCGTTACTATACGTAGGTTTTGGTATTAAGGAAAAAATACTAAATTTGCCTTCTTTGTCATGACGCAATGAAGTCGTATAAGATGGCAAGGATAATACTTTAAAGTTTTTAATATAAAAGGATGGTTTTTTAATAACGACTTTATCACCAGGATATACCTGAATATCTTGACCCTCCACACGATAATCTGGAGTATGAACAAAAGCCATTGCATGTTTTGTAGTGACCATGCCCTTTTCCATATGGCCTATTTGTCCATCAAAAGTGGCGTTATTGCCCTTTACATAATAGGGATCGCTCCATCCCATGGCTTGGTCTGCCTCAAAGTGACGATCGCTAGTGCGATACGTCATATTTTGACCTGTAATATCTTTTGTTTTACCGCCATCTTCCAAATAGCGATAGCCCCCAACAGTACGATATTCTGTGGTTTTAGTATTACCTTCAATACGGGGGGCCATCAAAGTTTGATTGCCTTGAGACACCACAACATCGCCTTGAGCATATACATCACCTGTAGAGCCAGTATAAGACATTTTATTAGCATCGATACGTGTAGGCAACTGTTCAGCAGGAGCAGCAGATTTCGCTTTTTCACCACGACGTACAACACGGATATTACTATATTCAGGTGTAGATGCTTTAGAAATTTCTCCTGCATAGGATTGACCTACGCTATCCAATGTATCTTGATATACAATAGTTGACTCAGTAGCGGCCCATACAGGTTGTGCTAAACAAACAACACATGCCGCTGCCAGCCATTGTACTTTACGTTTCCTCATGGTTACTAGAACTCCTATTACTTTAAGAATTTGTTAATTATTGATTACGCTTTACAACAACGATAGGTTGAGAAACATTTTCTACAGGTTCTTCTGGCTCCTCAACTGCTGTAGTATCTTCAGCTACAGCTGCATTTTCATCAGTATCATTATTTTCTACATATTCTTCAGATTCACCTGTTGTATTAGGTACAGTTACAGCATCAGCTAATTCATCATCACTATGAGCTAAACCATCGCCACCAATAACAAGACCTTGAATTGTTACGGAATCTTGAGGTTGTACATATACAGTAGCACCAGCTGGGTACTCAATATTTTTACCTTTGATGAAAGCGCCCCCTACAAGCCCAACAGGACCGAGTAGAACTGCGCCCGCTACAGATGCACCTGCTGCTTTAACTTCACTACGGGTTTTATCCTTAGCCTCTTTACCTTGTACAGCAGTAAATTCTGTACCATCAATAGCTGGGATTGTATCAAATGTAATATCTAACGCACCATTACGACCAAAGGAACGAGCCTTTTTCAAAGAAGTAATTGTTCCGGAACCTACAGTGCCCGCAGGTACTAATAAGACATTGCCATCCATTACATTTTCTGCAACAGTAAAGGATATAGTGTCACCTTCATGACTAGTTTTAGAAGAAACCGCTTCATTTAGAGTCACTTTGAACACTTGATTACCAGACAATGTACCTACTTGGTTAGTAAGAGCCACATTGCTACCATATACCTTTGTCTTCAAAGAGATAATACGTTTTTGTAAGGAACCGCTACCAATGCGACCATTAACGCTACGTTCCATCTTTTCTACACGGTCTACAAGAGATCCTGCGTTAATGCTATTTTGATATGTATATTCCAATGCATCCATTTCTTCGCGCAAAGAAATATTAGTACCACTGCCTTCTACAGAATTGTAGAGGGAGTCAACACGTTTACTCAATGTTGCGGAATTACCATTGAAACCAGTACCATACACGGTTTCATCAAGTTGATTAATGCGGTCCACAACAGCACCATCTTGTACGGCTCCATATACAGTAGTTTCTAAAACATTTGTTTTTTCAGTTACTGTACCAGGAGCGGCAAATGCAGTGCCTGAAATTAGGGATGCCATTAAAAGTGTAAGTACTTGTTTCTTCATAAATTCCTCCACAATGTATCTAATGTATAACTGTTATACAACAGAATAAGCACGGGCCTAAGACCGTGCTTATTCCCTGAGTCTATCAATTTATATGCTCAGTGGCCATTAAATTTTCAAATCAATAATCGCAGATACACCTACGCCTTGAACACGAGATGCACCAACTGGGTTTGTGCTATTAACAGGAACTAATCCTTTTACACGAACCATACCATTAAAGCTACCTTCTACTTGAGCAACAGCTTTAACTTCTTCAATGCTAGAAGCAGGCCCAGTAACTTGAGCCGCACCGATATAACCTTTTGTACCAATACTGATAATAGGAACTACTTTAGTTGTATATTCAGTACTCAAGTTATTTTGTTTCAATAATTTATTTAGGAAAGAGTCAATTTGTGGACCAAATTTGTTAACAACAATGCCGATACCACCAATTTTAGCTGCACCACCAAGAATGCTGCTAAGTCCACCAGCTTGAGTTGTCAAGATACCACCAAATGCAGTTGTAGTTAAACAAATCCCTAGAACAGCTGTAATAATCTTCTTTTTCATAATAAGCCTCCTATAGATACTTATATTTTAACAAATTCTATACATAGATTCTAGTGAAAGTATAAGAACTTACACATAAAGATACTAACATAATATAGATTTTCGATGAATTCTTAATGAATTTTACGCAACTTAATTTAATGCTATCATCAACGATAAATCGTGTCAACATCTAATACAAGCTACATCTAGAAAGCTCAAAAATTGAAATGAAAAGATTAATAAAATGATATAGTTTAATTACTTTTATTAATTATAAATTTAACAAATTCGTGGAACCTGATCTTCGCCTAATAAATCAATCAGACGAACACCTCCAATAGCCGTTTGTAGACCAACCTTACCAATATTTTTATCTAAAGTTTTACCAATTAAAGTAGCTTCGCTTCCCTCTTCAAAACTATGAAGAATCTTAAGAACTTCGTCTGTAATAGATGGCTCAACGATAAGGACTACTTTCCCTTCATTCGCTAAATATAAAGGGTCATACCCTAATATATTACATACTGACAGTACTTCTTCATGAATAGGTATGGCCGTTTCTTCAACCTTAATGCCTACTTGACTCTGATCAGCGATCTCTTTTAAAACGGTACCTAGGCCACCACGAGTGGGATCTCTCAACAAAGCAACTTGAGTTCCTACTTTATCTAATACTGCTTGAACCATCTTATTTAGTGGTGCACAGTCAGTTGTTAAGGAGTCAGATAAATCTAACCCAAACCGTTGCCCCATAACGGCAATGGAGTGATCTCCAATAGCACCAGACAAAATGATATCTAGCCCTGCTTTCACACGATGTGGACCAATATCTATTCCATCTGGAATCATGCCAATACCAGCAGTATTAATGTAGATTTTATCTACTTCGCCCTTTTTAACGACCTTTGTATCACCTGTAACAATTTGAACATTTGCGGCTTTTGCCATTTCTGACATAGTGCGAAGAATTTCATCTAGCTCTTCAAAGGCCAAACCTTCTTCTAAAATAAGACCACAACTTAAATATTGAGGTATCGCGCCATTCATGGCTAAATCATTCACAGTTCCACAAACAGCCAACTTGCCAATATTACCACCAGGAAAGAACGCAGGTTGCACCACATAAGAATCTGTAGAGAAGGCCATGCGCCCGGCTGTAACAGGAAACTGGGCACCATCGTGTAGGGGCGCCAATAAATCATTTGTAAAATATTTCAAAATAAAACGGTCCGTCAACTCATGACTAAATCGTCCACCATTACCATGGACTAAGCGAACTCGTTCCATATTAATCCTCCCACGTCGATCCACCACTAGAATAACCATATTTATACCATGCAGCACAGCTACCCTCTACAGATACCATACAGGCACCCACCGGATGATCTGCGGTACAGCTTTTACCAAATAACGGACATTCACTCGGTTTAATAAGGCCTTGCAAAACACGTCCACATTGACAGCCTTTAGGATCAAGAGATGGTTTATCCAAGTTAATAGGAAGGACAAGCTCTACATCATAAGCTGCATACTCACCCTTTAATGCTAAACCAGAGTTAGGAATCACACCAATACCACGCCATACATCATCGCATACTTCATATACTTCCTCGATCATAGCTTGGGCTACAGGGTTTCCCTTCTGCATAACTACAGAATGATACGTATTACCCACTACAATATTACCAGACTCACGTTGCTCTAAAATATTAGCTATGGCAGACAATATTTCTAAGCCATCAAAGCCAGCGATACAAGATGGAATACCGTATTCTTTGGGCAAAAATCGGTATGGTTCTTCACCAATAATAACACTCACATGGCCAGGTAAAATAAATCCATCGATATGACCTTCTTGTTTATCTAATAGTGCACGCAATGCTGGAGGCACTAATTTATGAGATACTAAGAAGAATACATTCTTAAGTCCTGCTGCGTGAACGGCTTTCACAGTAGCACATATAATCGCAATAGTCGTTTCAAAGCCAATAGCTAAGAATATTATTTTCTTTTCTGGATATTTTTTGCTAAGTTCTATTACCTCTAAAGGCGTATAAATAACATGGATATGAGCTCCTTTTGTTTGAGCTTCATTGAGACTACTATAGCTACCTGGAACCTTTAACATATCCCCAAAGGTAGCAATAATAACATCCTCACGTTCTGCATAGGCTAAAGCCTTATCCATATAGGTTTGATCAGTTACACATACTGGACATCCTGGTCCACTAACAAGTTCTATGCCACTTGGCAATAATTGACGAAGACCTTCTCGGAAAATCGATACTGTATGCGTACCACAAACCTCCATAAGCCGCACAGTTTCACCGGGCTTATGAAGCGCATTGATGCGCCTTAACAAAGCATCAGCTGTGTGCTGCTTTTCCTGCAAAGTAAGCTTCTTCAAGTTCTTCTAACTCCTTAAAGGCCTCTAATGTTTTTTGAGCCTCTTCTTCATCAACAATTTGTACAGCAAAACCTGCATGAACTAACAACCAGTCCCCGACCTTTGCATCTGGTACGAGGAGCAAGCTGCAGTCACGGGTAGCACCTGTCAATTCAACGGTACCAATAGCATCATTCACAGCAATCAATTGCGCTGGTACAGCTAAGCACATATTATCTCCTTATCTATATCATTTATAACAAGTTTTATATACATTTACTTCAATAAAACAGCTCCGAAATATATGAATAAAATTAATATTATTGTATCACAGTTACACTCATTATTTAGTGATAGTGTGCACAAACAACTAGAACTTAAACTAGCTATGGCACTCACATAGATTAAACAATATTCAGGACATTACTAAATAAATTTATCTAAGAATAAGAGCTATATGACAATTTATAATTGATTTCCTAACCACAGTTGTCCTAAAGCAAGTCCACCATCATTAGAGGGAACCGCTTCATTCATATATAAATTACCTATATGCCACGTCTTATATATAAATTCTAATAGTTTACGATTTTGAAATACACCACCAGACATGGCCGCATTACTAATATTATATCGCTCCATCAAGTCTGCAGCCGTTTCACATAGTGCTATTGCCATTGTTTTATGAAATGAAGCGGCTAAATGAGCTCGACATTCACCACGAACAACACCATCCATAATAGATTGAACTGTAGGTGTAAAGTCAAGAATATGTCCATCATAATTGTAAGCAAGTAATGATCCTTTTTCATCACCACATAGAGTTTCTAAAGCAATGGCAATTTGTGCATCATAACTATGGACCATACCAAGACCTAATAAAGCACCTACAGTATCAAATAATCGCCCACAGCTTGTAGCTTGAATCATGGGCATTCTAGATTGTAATGCTTTATCTAAAATTTCCCATCCCTTTGGAAGTTCCTTCATCCATTCTTGATATACAAAAGGGATATCATCACCATAATAATTACGAATATACCATAAGGCTTGTCGCCAAGGTTCAGTAACAGCCTTTTCTCCGCCAGGCAATGGAGCCGCATGAATATGTGCCAATCTCTGATATTGATTGCCTTTACAAAGGAGAAATTCTCCCCCCCATATAGTTCCATCTGGACCATAGCCAGTACCATCCATAGCAATCCCTAGTACAAGCCCCCTTAAATTGTGTTCCGCCATAACAGACGCTATATGAGCATGATGATGCTGAACAGGTACAACAGAAAGATGGAAACTTTCACCTATTTTTTCACCTAACCGAGAAGAGAAAAACTGGGGATGACTATCTATAATAATCTTTTCTGGTTGTATAGAAAATAAATTTTTATATCGCTCAATAGTCCATTCTAGGGTTTTATGAGTAGATGCATTCTCTAAATCTCCAATATGGGGTCCTACAAGAACTTCACTACCTTTATTCACAGCAAACGCATTTTTCAAATCACTGCCCATAGCTAATATCGAAGTTTGTTCTAAACCGTCACAATGAATTGGCTCAGGTACATAGCCACGACTGCGACGAATAAATCGAGGTTTATTATTGATGACCACCACCACAGAATCATCAAGGGGAGCATAGATTTCACGATTATGAATGAGGAAATAATCTGCTACCTCACCTAGTTCATTAAACGCTTGATCGTCGTTATATAATACGGAATCACCGCTTTTGTTACCACTGGTCATAACCCATGCCGCATCAGAAGGTAATAACACCTCATGCATTGGTGAATAAGGCAACATAACACCTAACATACGATTATCAGGAGCCACATAAGAGCTCAAATGGACAGAACTATTATGATTTTTTTCTAATAACACAATAGGACGTTCCATCCCCGTCAATATATCTAGTTCTACATCATTAATATGTACTAACTCAATCGCCATATCTAGAGTTCCCACCATTATCGCTAATGGTTTATGCGATCTATTCTTTCGCTTACGTAAGCGTTGTACAGCAGCGTCATTTCTAGCATCGCAAACAAGATGATATCCTCCTACACCTTTTATTGCGATAATACTACCTTCATTAATCAATTCCCGCGTAGTATTCCATATATTCACTGTATCCACAGCCTTGCGATCTGGCTTATACAATGTATATTGAGGACCGCAGCGAGAGCATGCGTTTGGCTCCGCTCTATAGCGACGCCCCTCTATATCTTCATATTCAGCCTTACAATCTTCACACATGGGAAACTCGTTCATCGTCGTCCGCTCCCGATCATACGGCAAAGATTTGATTATCGTATATCGTGGGCCACAATTTGTACAATTGATGAAAGGATATTCCTTTCTACGTTTATCTTGTTGTAACTCTTTAAGGCAATCATTACAAGGCGCAGTATCAGCACTAATAAAGGTACTCACGGATTCACCTAAAGGGGATGCCTGCACAACAAAATCACTTTCATGCATATTAAGTGTAAGATGCTGTACAGTTTGACTAGTAATACGACATAAACGAGGTTGCTCCTCTTGAACAGCATCTAAAAATAACTGCAATTCACCTAGAAAACCTTGAACTTCAACATACACGCCTTGACTATCATTATATACAAAACCTGTTAATCCTAGAGAATGGGCCAACATAGAAACAAGGGGTCGGAATCCGACCCCTTGAACTATACCGGTATAGCGAATTCCCCAGCGTTCTGTAGTTTGATTACTATTTTGTTTCATATAAACTCCTACTATACTCGGAGAATCAAGTGTAATTAACCTAATGCAACAGGAATACTGCCATCAATACCAGCTTGTTCTAATTCAGCTTGAATCATGATAGCACATTCAATACGTTTCTTCTGTAAACGACAACCAAATTCATAAGGTGTCTCTAGATCGCCACCCAATGTAATGTTGTTCGCATGACAGCCACCGGAACAGAAGAATTTCGCCCAACATTCAGCACAAATTGGCTTAGAGAATACATGTGTATTACGGAAATCTTTAGGAATCTCTGTATTTTGTAAACCATCATACACATTACCAAGCACGTATCCATCTTTGCCTACAAATTGATGGCATGGATAAATATCACCATTTGGTACAATCGCCATATATTCATGACCTGCCCCACAACCTCGAAGGCGTTTCGCCATACATGGCCCACGATATAAATCCATGCGGAAGTGGAAGAAGTTAAACTTCTCACCCCAGCCTTCTAACTGGCGTTGTAAATAAATATCTGCTAGTTTTTCATATTCTTTCTCTAAAGCTGGCCAATCTTCTTCACGAAGTACATAGTCCCCTTCTTCACCGACAACAGGCTCCATGGACAAATGCTCAAAGCCGAGATCAGACATTGCCATAACGTCTTTAGTAAAGTCTAAGTTTTTATGTGTATACGTACCACGTACATAGTATTCAAGACCGTGACGCTGTTTTACAGCATTGACAAGATTCTTTGCAATATATTTATAGGATTCAGCACCACTACCCGCTACAGGTCGCATCGCATTATGAACGGATTCACGACCATCCAAAGATAATACAAGACTCATCTTATGCTCATTCACATAATCAATTTTATCTTGTGTTAAAAGCATACCATTCGTGGTCAATGTAAGTTTGAAGATTTTGTTGTGCTTTTCTTGAATGGATTCAATGTATTCAACCGTTTGCTTAACAACATCCCAGTTCAACAATGGCTCACCACCGAAAAAGTCAATTTCACAATGTTGGCGAGGTCCACTCATTTTAATAAGAAAGTCCACAGCTCGTTTTGCTACATCAAAGCTCATCAATTCTCGTTTAACACCGCCGTAATCACCTTGACTAGCAAAGCAATATTTGCATGCTAAGTTACAATCATGAGCAATATTTAAGCATAATGCCTTAACAATAGGTTTCTCACCTACTACAAGTTTAAACTCTTTACTCATCGGTGCAAATAATTGCTCCGCTTTGATGAGCTCATCTAACTCGTCCATAATCTCATCTAGTTCTACTGCATCTTCTTTAGCATCTAACGCAGCATGTACAGCATCGCGATTAGTGCCATCATATATGTCAAGAACTCTATCGATGAGTTCGTCGATAACATGGATAATACCGCTATTTACGTCTAAGCAGTAATAGTTATCCTTCATCCGAAACTTATGGATCATTGGTTTTAATTCTAACATGGTACCTCCAATTGATTTGTATGGTAAAAGCTCTAGTATATAGAACTTTCTAGATAATTGTACCACATTTCCACACTAAACGTTATAAAAAGAGTCATAAAGATATACCATACAATGTATGTCTTTAAAACATAAATAAAAAAGGCCCGCTAAGCGAGCCTCTTCATTATTTTTGTTTGCAAACTTGGTTACCAACTGTGCAGCTTGTTTTACAAGCGGATTGGCAAGATGTTTGACATTCCCCACAACCGCCAGTTTTAGCAGTTTTTTGTAAGGATTCAGTGTTGATAGTACGAATACGTTTAGCCATGATTATCCTCCTCAATACTTATCGAATGATATTTATTTTATCATATTTATAAAAAGCCTGTAAAATACTATTTCGTTATATTTTCGTCTACAACTTCAGCTTATTTGGTTTCTACCACTTCAGTTTCTCCTAATTGATGGTCTGTAACTTTTGCGTCTCGCATAGCTTCACCTTTAGTTTTCTTAGGAGCATCCTTACGCAATACTTTTCGTAAAGCCATTGCCACTGGTGTTACAATTACAGCAGCAAAAACTGCTTCTGGAATACCATGTGTAACAGACAAGAATACAATAGAGCCTAATACTTGATCTGGACTAAGATTCATTTTAAGAGCAAACATATCTGCATAGAGTAAGAAGATTAATCCCATAACCATGATCGTATGAAATACAGTCCCCATAAAAGCAGAAACAATAATACGCGGACCTTGCGGTGCTTTCCACAATAATAGATATACCAAATATGCTAATACTGGGAAAAGTATACGCGGTAATACGGAAATGATTGGATTAATAAATAGTGGGGATAAAATATTAGGAGCTGTAATATTTTGCCACAAACTATAGCAACCAAAGATAAAGCCAACAAAGGCCCCCACTTTTGGTCCTTCTACAATAGCACCAATTAGAGTTGGTACATGTAAAGTTGTTACATTTAGCGGTCCTAATGGAATAATACCATAACCAGAAAGCCCTAATGCAATAGTGATACCTGCTAGTAGACCAATAATTGTCAATTCTCGAATCGTAATGCCACTTTTCTTCTCTTTTTTGGCCTCTTTACGTTCAACTTGCTTCAGTTTTTCATTGTCGTGGATTGATACAGTTGAGTTATCATCCAATGGACGTTCAATGTTGTTCATAGATCCTCCTTCGCTCTCATTCCTTACGGATATAAGTCGAAACTAGAAATTAAATACGTTCACGGCGTCGTGAAATAATACCACGCTCTACCAATGCACCTATAATCACTGCGCCACCGGTCATACCAGCTTCTAATAAAGTTGGAGTTACAAACACTAGTGGATTACCTTGGTACGTTGGAAAAACGGTGGGAACTAAAGATAAAATAAATTCTGGAATATAACCACCATACAAGATATGGGCGTTCATAGCAAGCCATATGCCTGCAGTAATAATGATACGAAACAAACGTACACCCTTATATGCTAAATCTCTTGGATACAAATAGAATACAAAGACCAATAAAGAAACTAATAATAATACAAGTTCAGCAAATAATATATTTACATTCATGGATGATGCATACATAAAATATACCATCGGATCTTGTAAATCTATATATAAGATTGAAGCAATATACAAGAACGGAATCGGTATAGTATAGGCAATTATATCTAACGCTTCATCAATCATTCCCCATCGATGAGTACGATTGAAATACTTTGTGGCTAACAAACCACATAGCTCAATAAGAACTTGAACGATAAAATATACTACAAATAAAAGTAGTACTTTTGCTAATCCATTATCTACATTAAAGCTAAATGGTGTATGAAGAAACGAAAATACCGTCCACCAAGCCCAACTATAAGCATGATAGCCCATGCTTAGCGGTAAATCATCGTTAAACTTGGCATTCTTTAGTCGTCGCACCATAATTGGTATGACTAGCGACAAAACGGGGAACACTAAAATGGGTATTGATAGTGCCCCACTTAATGAAAGTACTGTCGTAATAGCACTTACAAAAAGTGAACAAATTAACGTAAATAACCAAAAACTTTTATTCATTACGGTCTCCCACCAATCGAGTTAAGCCATAAGCTATAATCAAGCTAAATGTGACACTTAAATACATAGCTAATAAAAAGGCTATATCACGACCTACTGTTGGCCATCCCCACAACATGGATAAATCAATACCTAAGAAAATTCCTTTATAGCTGATACCGTGAACGACAACCCAGCTCACTACATAAGCGATACGACTTATAGATTTACCCTCACCAAAGGTACTGCTTTTAAATGATAAATAGGCCCAAGGCATACACAAGGATAACAACAAATACCATACTAGTGCTACTGTCGCACTCGATCCATTATGAATCATATATGCAATAATGGGAATTACCACAATAAATAGATTCAAATAGAAGGAGCGTCTGCAAATATCTATCAAAATGTTCATATAAATCTCCTACGATATGTAATCTCCTTGTATTTTACAATAATCATAGATAAATGTCATCAAAAAAGAAAAACCTCCATATAGGTAAATCAATACCTATATGGAGGTTCCTTTGATTAAGCTACTACAGAATCAGCTGTTACATCAATTGTAGGAACAGTTTCCTTTGGTTCTTCTTTTTTCAACAATGGTGTCATGCTTTCAAGCCCGATCCCCAATGTGAATAGATTATGCAACCAAGCAGTTTGACTTGGTGGCATAAAGCCAAGTACACCGCCACCAACAAGAGCACCATTGAAACCAACGATACCATTGTAATTTGCTTTGATACGTTTCATCAATGCAATAGAAATGCGGCGCAAATCTACAAGAGCTTGTAGATGGTCGGAAGAAATAGTAACATTAGCAATCTTTTGAGCGATTGGAGCGCCTTCATTCATAGCGATACCAACATGAGCCTCAGAAATTGCCGGGGAGTCATTGATACCGTCCCCTACCATCATAACAGTATAGCCTTCAGCTTTGGCTTGTTTTACATAACTTGCCTTATCTTCTGGCAATACTTCTGCATGCACTTCATCAATACCAAGTTCATCAGCTACGCGTTGTGCATTACGCTTAGAGTCACCAGTCATCATGACAACCTTTTTAATGCCTAATGCATGCAAATCAGCTATAACTTGTTTTGCCTCTTCACGTACAGGGTCTTTAATGCAAATAACCGCTGCTAATGTACCACCAATAGCGAGGTAAATATGTGAAGATGTATTTGGTAAATTATTGAATTTTTCTTGTTCATCAGCAGGAATCTTTGTTTTTTCATCATCAAAGATATAATGAGCACTACCAATGCGTACACGATAGCGACCAACCTTAGATGCAATACCATGAGCCACAACGTATTCTACGTCAGAGTGCATTTCCTTATGAGGTAATGCATGATCCTTAGCAGCACGTACAATTGCTTTTGCCATGGAATGAGGGAAATGCTCCTCAATACATGCAGCTAATTTCAACATTTCATCTGCATCATGACCGTTAAATGGAATAATTTGTTCAAACTCAGGTTCAGCTTTAGTAAGAGTGCCTGTTTTATCGAACACAATCATATCTGCTTGTGCAATTTGTTCTAGGAACTTACCACCTTTAACAGTGATACCGCGTTTAGATGCTTCTTGCATAGCGGAAAGTACTGCTAATGGAATGGATAATTTAAGAGCACAAGAGAAGTCAACCATTACGAAAGACAATGCTTTCATCACATTACGAGTCAACAAATATGTTAAACCAGCACCGATAAAGCTAATAGGCACTAATTTATCAGCCATGCGGTATGCTTGTTGTTCCATACCAGATTTCATTTGTTCAGACTCTTCGATAAGGTTGACGATTTTTTCGTAACGAGATGATTTAGATGTACTACGTACTTCTACAATAGCTTTACCGTCTTCAACAACAGTACCAGCATATACAGAAGTATCCTTGTCACGGCGAACCGCTTCTGGTTCCCCTGTCATGGAGCTTTCATTAACAAGAACAACACCATCGATTACAGTGCCATCCAAAGGAATTACTTCACCTTGACGAATGATAATTTGATCACCAGCTACAACCTCGTTAACAGGTTTGCTTACCTCAATATCATCCACCAATACCCATACTTTATCTACGTTCAAGGACATGCTTTGAGCAAGATTCAATACGGATTTACGGTGAGTCCATTCTTCCAAAATATCCCCAATACCCAATAGGTACATAACAGCACTAGCTGTTGGGTAGTCTTTTTGAAGTAAAGCAGCACCAATAGCTACACCATCAAGTACTTCGACAGTTAACTTACGTTGCCACAATGTTTTAATCGCTTTACCGATAAATTTAATACCGTCAAACCAAGCCCATGCAGCCGCAATCGGTGCAGGAAGCACTGCTTTTTTACCTAAGTAAACTGCTGTGCGGTTAATCATCATTTCACGGTATTTTTTATTTACCAAGCGTGGAGAGTATTCGTTCAAAGCTGGTGCTTCGGACAAATCTAAATCGCGTAGACCAAGTACTGCATCACGCACAGCATCAGAATCACCATTATGTTTAATGGCGATTTGACTGCTACGAGTGTAGAAGGTTACATCTACAATTGCATCATTAAGGAGCAATGTATCCTCTACATAAGCAGCTTCTGCTTCTGTAAAGCGATGCCCAGACACCTTAACGTGTAAGCGATTTCTGAGTTTTCGTACAACAGAAAATTGTAACATAGTTAAATCCTCAATTATTTGTTTTCTTCAAAGATTTCTTCGTTGCGTGCTTCGTTGATTTCTTGAGCTTCTGCCAATACATCAGATGCGGATGCTTGTACTTTTTCAGCTGTTTCTAATACAGTTTCTTTAGCGCGAAGGCCAGCTGCTACGATACCAGCATATACTTTTTTAGCGTCTTTGGAAGTTAAAACTTTAAGACCTACAGTACCCAATGCAAGACCTGCTGCGAATAAGTTAGCGTTTTTAAGATTTTTTTGATCGATGTTGAACATGATAATATTCCTTTCTACTAAATATGATAAAAAATTTAATTACTATATTTGAAAAGAGGAGCCATTATAGAGACCCCTCATTCAAATTCAGAATTCGTATTAGCTTACTTAGCAGTACGTTTAATGCCTAGTGCTTTATTGGAACCATCACAGCTGCAGTTACCACCGCAACCAGAAGATTTTTTAGAGCCAGACTTGGAGCTACCGCCACCACAGCCACAGCCACCTTTACCAGACATTTGTTTGTAAAATTTATTACCGATATAAGCTAATGCTAATACAACTATGAGTCCTATAACAAGATTATCCATTATTATGCCTCTTTCTCAATATCTACTAAATTATAATATGTGTATTAGTGATAAACAAGATAAAAGCAATATCTAAAGGATATTTCCCTTTTCTCATTATCATTTAACCACGAATATTGATAATTATCAAGTATTATTTTTAAATTACTTATAACAAAATCGCAATTTTTAAATTCATTTTTGTTTAAAGAATCTAAAGGTGGCTAAACTCTCCTATTTAGCGACTCTAGATTAGAAACCTAATGCGCGACCAATGTTATAGAAGATGAAACATGCAATCCATGCAAATGTATTTTCATAGCAGAACATGAATGCAACCCATTTCCAAGAACCTGTTTCACGTTTGATAACAGCTAATGTTGCCAAACAAGGTGGGTAAATTAATACGAACAACATCATTGTTAATGCAATCAATGGTGAGAAGTTTGGATCATTTTGTAAGTAATCAGTCAATGGAGCTGGATTTTTATCATCACCACCTACTGCATATACTGTACCCAATGTAGAAATTACTACCTCTTTAGCCGCTAAACCAGCTACGAGAGATAAGCCCATTTTCCAGTCGAAGCCCAATGGTTCAAGTACTGGGTTGATTGCTTTACCAAAGGATGCTGCATAGGATTGTTCAATTTTTTCAGCAGCTTGTTCTTTATCAAGTTTGTCATTTTCAGCATCTAAGTTAGCACTGTTTTTATACATTGCCCATGCTGCTGGGAACAAGTCTTTATTTTCATCTTTAATATCATTGAATAATTCAGGTGCTTCAGAATCATCCTCTACTGCTACTTCAGGTTCATCTTCTCCTGCTTGCTTAGCAGCATCAGTAGCATCTTGTACAGTAGATTTCATATCTTCAACAATTTTATCAACTGCATCTTTTTGGTCATCTGTAGCAATACCGAATTGAGATAATGTAGCTGCATCTTTTACTTCATACTCTTGAGCAACTTGTTCTTTCACTGCATCATAATCTTTGGAGTATTCTACATCCATTGGATATGCAGTGATGAACCAAATCAAGATGGAAGCAGCCATAATGAAAGTACCGGCTTTAATGATGTACAATTTAGCACGTTCATACATGTGCATCCATGTAGCTTTCAATGTAGGCAAATGATATGGAGGTAATTCCATTACAAATGGTTCTGCTTCACCAGCAAATAAGAACTTACGGAAAATTTTTGCAAAGATAATACCGAAGATGATACCCAAGAAGTATACAGAGAATACAACTAAAGTACTATCCCAACCATTTGGGAAGAACGCATTTGCAAATAAGATATACACCGGTAAACGTGCAGAACAACTCATGAATGGTGTAATCAAAATCGTAACCATTCGATCCTTGTAGTTGTCGAGGATACGGGCACCCATTACGGATGGTACGGAACAACCGAAACCCAATAATAAAGGAATAAAGGATTTACCATGTAAGCCACATGCGCGCATTACACGGTCAATAACGAAGGCTGCACGAGCCATATAACCTGTATCTTCCAAGAAAGAAATGCCAAGGAAGAGTAATAAAATTAATGGTAAGAATGAAAGTACCGCACCTACGCCGGCAATAATACCATCAGATACGAGTGACTGTAATTGGCCCTCTGGAATAGTCTGAACCGCATAAGCTTGTAATGCAGCGAAACCATCCTCGATCCAACCTTGAGGAATACCACCAACGAAGTTAACGAACGCAAACAATAAGTACATAACAACCATGAAGATTGGTAAGCCCCAAATTCGATGCGTTAAGATTTTGTCATAACGGTCAGAGCGTGTTTCCAATTGAGTTGGCGCTTGTGTTAAACATGTATTATATACTTCTACTGCAAAGCGGTGACGATATTCTTGGAAGACAATATCAAGATCAACTTGATCCTTAATTTCTTCACGAATAGCTTCAGCCTTTTGAATAACAGCTTCCGTATTATCAAAGCGCATAACTTTGCCAATAACGTCAGCATCTTTTTCTAACAACTTAACAGCAATCCAACGAAGTGGATATGTAACAGTGCCCGCTTGTTTTAGCAATTCTACAAGCTCACTAATTTTACCTTCTAACAAATCACCATAGTTAATTGTTACACCAGGAGCTTTTTGAGAAGCAGCTACACTAATTATTGCTTCTAACAAGTCTTTTGTACCAATGTTTGTACGACCTACTGTGCTAACAATTGTAGCCCCTGTCATTTCTGCCATTTTTTTTAGGTCGTATTTGATGCCCATTTCTTCAGCAACGTCAGCCATGTTTAGAGCAATAACCATTGGCTTTTCAAGTTCCAATAATTGTGCAGCTAAATATAAGTTACGTTCCAAGTTAGATGCATCAAGAACATTAACAATAACATCTGGGTTATCATTTACGATAACATTACGCGCTACTAACTCATCCAAGGAACGTGCAGTTAAGCTATATGTACCTGGTAAGTCAATAAACAATAACTCATGGCCATCAAAGTTCGTATGGCCTTCCTTTTTTTCTACTGTAACGCCGGCATAGTTACCAACGTGTTGCTTCGCCCCTGTGATATTGTTAAACATTGTAGTTTTACCACAGTTAGGGTTACCTGCTAAGGCAATGCGAATTTGCCCATTTTCTGCCATGTGAACCTCCTATTGAACCTCTACATCAATCATGCCAGCTTCGCTTGTACGAAGTGCTAATTCAAAGTTTTTTACTTTGATTTCCACCGGATCCCCCAAAGGGGCAAACTTCATAACATGGATTTTTGTACCATTTACAAGACCCATGTCAATTAGACGATGCTTAACATTGCCACTGCCATGTAGTGCAACAATAAGACCAGACTCACCTGGTTTCATGTCTTTTAACTTTTTGATAGCCATACGACACCTCCTAATTATTGTACCTAACAACCTCATATTAAACACACCAAATAATAATGCGTATTAATATCTTAAATTATTATATCAAATCAAGCATTAATTTCAACAATTATTATCATTTTTATGGTTTATTTTTATCTCATATCTATATTTTATTATCATATTTAATATGAGATTATTTATATGATTATCTAATAAAATACTGAATACTAGCTGAAATTTAATATTTCATGGCTATATATTTAGATACAGTAATCAATAAACACTACAAAGATTATCATTTACAAATGCTAACACATTCTCAATTAACAGTTTATAAATAGTTTAAATGTAGTTATTTTAATGTTTTCATTTCTCATTTCACTTAATTATATCAATATTTTTCTATATATTATCAAAAAAATATATTCGAAAGTACTATAATATTTTTTTGAGTCTAGAATATATTAAGACTATAAATCTTCCAAGTTCAATTCATTTGCCCCTAGTATGTGCATACTGTATAATTAATATAATATGTATTATAGAAAGGACAATCCATGAAATCTTTTAAATCTTTAGGTGTTTGTGATGAGCTCATCATAGCCCTACAAAAACAAGGTATCAAGGAGCCCACGCCAATTCAAGAACAATCCATTCCTGTCGTCTTTAAAGGGAATGATGTCATAGCAAAAGCTCAAACAGGCACGGGGAAGACACTAGCCTTCTTACTGCCAATTTTACAACGTGTACATACTGATGTTCATCAAGAACAAGTGCTTATCATTGCACCTACACGGGAACTAATTAAACAAATTTCCGACGAAGCGAAGGAACTAGGTTCTATTTTAAATGTAGATATCCTCCCTCTCATCGGTGGTAAAACTATTGAAGCCCAACTACAGCAACTGGGACGTCGTCCTCAAGTTATTCTAGGTACACCTGGTCGATTATTAGATCACGCAAAACGCGGTTCCCTACATTTAGATTGTATTCGCCGTGTTGTACTAGACGAAGCAGACCAAATGTTGCATATGGGTTTCTTACCAGATATTGAAAATCTCATCGGCCAAACAGACGCTAATAGGCAACTGTTGCTATTCTCTGCAACAATTCCAGATAAAATCCGAAATCTCGCAAAGGCATACATGTCTAAACCTATTTCTGTAACAGCAGAAGGCAAACATATCACGCTCGAATCAATTGATCAACGAGTGTATATGATGAATCCTGAAGAAAAAACACAACGTCTCATCAAAATGATTGAAGATGACAATCCATTCTTAGCAATTGTATTCTGTAATAAACGGGAAGGTGCCATTCGTTTATCCTACGAGTTAACCGCAGCAGGGCTTAATATTGCAGAAATGCACGGTGACTTGACACAAGGTCGTCGCACACAAATTCTACGAGACTTTGCAAAAGCGAAAACACAAATCTTAGTAGCTACCGATATTGCGGCTCGCGGTATCGACATTGAAGGTATCACACATGTATATAATTACGACGTACCTCGCGATGTAGATTACTATATCCATCGAATTGGACGTACAGGTCGTGCTGGTAACTCAGGTATTGCTGTAACATTTGCAACTCCACAGGATGAGGCTTGGTTAAGACGTATTGAACGAGCTATTCAAGCTACGCTTACCAAATATACAAAAGATGGTCAGATTAAGACTAAGGGCAACGCCAGTACTGCGCCAAAACGCACAAAATCAGCTAGTAAACCTAAGGTTACAAGCACTTACCAATCCACTAAGGCGAAAGCTCACAAAGCACGAGGCCACAAAGGCTCCAATACACGCCAACGCCGTGCTTCTACCTCCCAAACGGGGCGTCGTGGCAAACGCAGATAAAATTCGGCTTAATATCCTAAACTAAATGAAACAATTTTTCTTCTACAAGAACATTTTCAAAAAAGACGCGTACAGCTAAGCTGTACGCGTCTTTTTATTATTTACAATAAAAACAATCATTTCTAAGTAATGTTAGATTTGTTAACATAAATACTCGGTACCCCATCTACATCAGAACATTGGGTCTTACATTGAGATCGATTACTACAAATCCAGTTTGTTCGACCTCTCACCTCTTGTTTCACAAAGTAACCTACTTTACATCTAGGGCATTTATATTGTTTATCTTCATCAGATACTTCAATATTACCTTCAACACTAGAAGTATCCTCTTCTACTTGCTGCGTATGTTTACACCTAGGATAATTCGTGCACCCTAAAAAGGCACCAAATTTACCATTCCGCTGTTGCAAACGGCCCTTTTTACACTTAGGACATACAGGCAATGAAGACAAGTCTATGCTTTCATTATCCATAGGGCGTTTACGATTTTGGCTCGTTATAGTTCGAACCACATTTGGCATCATTTGATCAAAGTTTATTACTTTATCAAAATCAAGTTTATCAATTAATAATTGTAAAAACTTAATTTGATCCGCTAAGAAGGAATCTAACGTATCCGCTCCTTCACTCATGAGTGCTAAGCGTTCTTCCCAAACAGCTGTTTCATCAGGATAAAGCAGCTCTTCTGGCAGAGCATCTACTAAGAGATAGCCCGTTTCCGTTGGAGATAAGACTTGCTTCTTCCCTGACGTTTTCATAAAGCCTCGACTGATAAGCTCATCAATTATGTTTGCCCGAGTTGCTTCTGTACCAATACCAGATACAGCCTTTAATTGCTTTTTCAAGTCTTCATTTTTTACGAATTTATGAATTTCCTTCATCGCTTGTAGTAATGTGGACGGCGTAAAACGGGATGGTGGCTTTGTTTGTTTAGCCTCTACAGAAGAATCCGTATATAAAACAGTATCGTTCTTTTTAACCGCTGGCAAGTGGTCCGTTTCTTCAATAACCTCTTTTTTAGGGTCTGATTCAGCCCCACGCTCATCGGTTAGATCAGGCTCGTCATTGTCTGTCGTAGATTTAGACTTATGTCGTTTATAAAGCAATTTCCATCCTTCTTCGATAACTACACGACCATTAGCTACAAACTCTTCCTTACATTGTTCTACTACAATTTTAGTTTGCTCGTAAATATGCTCCCCATAAAATTGCGCAATATAAGCTTGACTGATGAGGAAATAAATATTTCGCTCCTCTTGGGACAAACTATTTATATTGCAGGCCACCGTTGTAGGAATAATAGCATGATGGGCGGTAATTTTCTTTTCATTCCAAGCACGGCTCTTAATAGAACGATCTGCATCGGCAGCCCACTGTGCTAATCTCTCATCACCTGCATTTTGTAGATTGTTGAGGATTGCATTGCGATCATCATATTGATTGGGTGGTAAATATTCACAATCAGAACGTGGATAGGTAGTTAATTTCTTTTCGTATAATTTTTGCGCTGTATCAAGTACAGTCTGTGGATCATAAGAAAAGGCTTTACCTGCCAATACTTGTAAGGATGATAAGGATAAAGGCAATCGTTGTACATCTTTTTTCTTAGACTTTGTAACACCTTTAATAAAACCGTCTGGTCCAGCTTGTAAACATTCTACTAATTCATCAGCAATAGCTTTATTAATGAGTCGTCCATCTGGGTCAAGCCCCTTTTGTTCGTCTGTAGGCTGCCAAGTCGCCCAAAACACCCCATTAGGATGGTTATATAATACCTTTACAGTAAAATAGTCTACTGGTTTAAATGCAGCTAACTCTCGTTCTCTACGTACAACAAGAGCTAACGTTGGCGTCTTTACACGACCAATTGGCAATGTTACCTTATGACCTTTATAACGTTCAGATAATGTATAGGCCCGAGATAAATTCATCCCAATGAGCCAGTCTGCTCGCGCTCTTGCCAATGCAGATTGATATAGATTGTGAAAGTCCTTGTTATCTCTCAAATCATCAAGAGCAGAACGAATAGATTTTTCATCGAGGGCATTTAATAGAATACGCTGCACTGGTTTTGTATTACCTACATAGTACAAAACTTCGTCAACTAAAAGTTGACCTTCTCGATCCGGGTCACCTGCATTGACAATGACATCTGCTTTACTAATAAGGTCTTTTACAATTTCAAACTGTTGACGGCTGCTATCTGTGACAAGCAATTTCCACTCATCAGGCACGATAGGAAGATCTTGAGGGCGCCAACGGATATATTTATCATCGTAATCTCCTGGCTCAGCCTGATGCAATACATGACCTACTACCCAAGTCACCACATCATCCCCTTGGATAAAATAACCATTCCGTTTTTGGATATTCTTATTTTCTGGTAAGCATTTACTGATTTCGCGAGCCATGGATGGCTTTTCTGCAATAAATAACCGCATGGATCCCCTCCTTAACCTGAAGATAACGGCTAACCCCAAGCCGTTCTATGAAATCTCATTATACTACAATTTAGTGGTCATAACTAGAAAAATCATGTATAATTTTTACGATATATAGACTGTGAAAGTAAAACCTAAAGATTTATCTGCTTTCACAACACATTAATAGAGGTGAATCATGACATTTTTAGAAGAAGTACAACGTCGCCGTACGTTTGCTATCATATCTCACCCGGATGCGGGTAAAACAACATTAACGGAAAAATTACTATTATATGGTGGTGCCATTCACTTAGCCGGGTCCGTAAAGTCTCGTAAAACTGCAAAACACGCCGTATCCGACTGGATGGAAATTGAGAAACAACGTGGTATCTCTGTAACGAGCTCCGTATTGCAATTTGACTACGACGGTTGCCGCGTAAACATCCTCGACACCCCTGGTCACCAAGACTTCTCAGAAGATACATACCGTACATTGATGGCTGCCGACAGTGCAGTCATGCTTATCGACGTAGCAAAAGGCGTAGAGGCCCAAACAAAGAAACTATTTGCTGTATCAAAAGAACGCGGTATTCCTATCTTTACATTTGTTAACAAAATTGACCATTTCGGTCGCAGTCCATTCGATCTAATGGAAGAAATCGAAAATGTTCTCGGCATCCGTACGTGCCCTATGAACTGGCCTATCGGTATCAACGGCGAATACAAAGGCGTCTACGATAGAGAGCACGAAACTATCGAACTCTTTGCAAAAGACGAAACTCATGGTCAAGAAAAACTTGCATCCGAAAAAGGTGCTTTAACGGATCCGCGCATGAAAGAGCTATTAGGTGACGATGTATACCAAGCATTGCTCGACGATATTGAGTTGCTAGACGTTGCTGGCGATCCATTCGATTTCGATAAAGTTCGTGCTGGTGAATTGACCCCTATGTTTTTTGGTTCTGCTATGACGAACTTCGGGGTAAAACCATTCTTAGAAAAATTCTTGGAACTAGCTCCATCCCCTGCTCCACGACAAGCGATAGAGGAAATGGTACAACCCACTAGCGAAGACTTCTCTGCTCTAGTATTTAAAATCCAAGCAAATATGGACCCGAACCACCATGACCGTATCGTATTTATGCGTATCTGCTCAGGTAAATTCGAAAAAGGTATGTCCGTATTACACCGCCAATCTAATAAAACAATCCGTCTATCTCAGCCTCAACAATTCTTGGCTACGGAACGTACCATCGTAGAAGATGCGTACCCAGGCGATATTATCGGTGTTTTTGATGCAGGTACTATGGGGGTAGGCGATACACTTTGTGCACAAAAACACAAAGTAACTTTCGGTGACTTCCCTGTATTCCCTCCGGAATTCTTTGCCCGCGTATCCCCAAAGGATACTATGAAACGTAAACAGTTCCAAAAAGGTATGACTCAATTGGCTCAAGAAGGAGCTGTTCAAATCTTTGAACAACCAGGCGCCCTTGATTCCTTCGTAGTCGGTGCCGTAGGTATGCTTCAATTTGAAGTTCTTGAGTACCGCCTCAAAAATGAATATGGTGTAGATTTATTAAATCATACTTTACCATATGGTGTTGCTCGTTGGATTGACGGCGAAGTTGATATTGCATCCTTGAAAGGTATAGATAATGCGATGATTGTAAAAGATAATCGCGATCGCACCGTAGTTCTTATCTCTAACGAATGGCAAATGGGTTGGGTTCAAGAGCGTAATCCGGATGTAACATTCTTAACGACCCCTAAATTACACCATGAGCTATAACGCCTAATTAACTTATTGCTAGGTCTATACATTTTAGTTATATCTTAACATGCATTTATAGAGCGAATTTATCACCATATATAATTTAGAGTCTTACTAAATCAACATAAAAATATTAAGTTTTAGAACTGGAGTATATTTTATATGATTATAAATATAAAAAATATATTCCAGTTTATTTTTTTATAACAAGAAGGAAAATCACAGATTTAAGTCGAATACATATAGTATGATTATGTACATAAGTAATATATATTATTACTTTTCTATATTTATATGTATAATCATAAAATTAGTTTTATTAATATTATTGTTTTTTTGTGTTGTTATGAGTGTTTAAAGATAAAAATATAAACTTTTTATACGTTATATATTCTATAGTATTTTTTGACCATTCATGATACCATAAAACTCAGATTTATTTTTTATTTTAAAGGAGTGATTTTATGCCACTTATTGACTTAGCCTTAGTCAACAATGTATGGACCTTAAAACTGTCCATGATTCAAACTGTAGGTCTTGCCGTAATTACCTTATTCATCGGTACTTGGATCAATAAGCATTCCAAGTTCTTACAACGTATGTGTATGCCTGCACCAGCGGTAGGTGCTCTTCCATTTGCATTTTTAACTGCTATTTTATCTTATTATAAGATCTTAAACATTACCTTTGAAGGTTCCTTACAAACATTTTTAATGCTTGCCTTCTTTACCACGATTGGTTTAATGGCATCTTTAAAAGTCCTCAAAAAGGGCGGTATCTTCATTATTTTCTTCTTCTTAGCTTGTGCAGTGTGGATTGTAGTACAAAATACTGCAGGTATTATGATTGCCAAAGCATTAGGGATTGAGCCGATTATCGGCATCATGGCAGGTTCTGTATCTATGATTGGCGGCCTTGGTACAGCTGGTGCCTTTGGTCCATATTACGAGCAATTACTTGGTATCCCTGGTACCGCTTCCGCAGCAGTTGCAGCTGCAACATTCGGCATGGTAGCTGGTACAATCCTCGGCGCGCCTGTAGGTGAACGCATTATTAAAATGCATAAAGTTAAAACACCTTATGAAAATCCTGAGTTAATGGAGGATGAAGGCATCGATATAATTGAAGATCACGTTGAGAGCGGTGGCAAACAATTCAACGCTCAAGATCTTTTAACAATCTGTATGTGGATTGGCCTTGCATTAGGTATCGGTACCATCGTAAGTGCTGGATTATCTGTTCTTACTCCACTACCTGCATATATTGGCGCTATGATTTGTGCAGCAGTAATTCGTAACTTTGGTGATTTTACTAAAGCATACAAAATCAACGATGCAGCTCTTGATGCAGTATCTAATGTAGCATTATCCTTATTCGTAACAATGGCTATCAACAGCTTGAAATTAGTTCAATTAATTGATCTTGCTTTACCACTCATTACAATCTTAGTTGTACAAATGGCACTTATCTGTGTATTTGCATACCTTATTTACTTCCTCTTTGGTCGCAACTACGATGCAGTTATGCTTGGTGCCGGAGCTATCGGTTTCGGACTGGGTGCTACACCAAACGCATTAGTTAACATGTTATCCTTAGCAAGTAAACACGGCCCATCTCCTCGTGCTTGGCTCGTAGTTTCCTTAGTAGGTGCATTCTTAATTGACTTTGCAAATGCTTTCCTCATTACAACCATGGCTGGTATTCTTTACTAACTAAAAAGGACCCATTCGGGTCCTTTTTTTCATGAAAAAGAGCTTACTGGAATGATATTTTATCAGTCCAATAAGCTCTTTATGTATTATACTATTTGATTAATGCTGCCCATGCGTTGGCTACATCAGCAAATTCTTGAAGTGTAAAGGTCTCACCTCTTCGTTGACCATCAATATTTGCTTTTGCTAATAACTCTTCAATTCTATCTCTTGTTAAACCCGTTGTCTTCATCGTATTAGAGAATGTTTTACGGCGTTGCGCAAAACCAGCTTTCACAACGCGAAAAAATAGTTTCTCATCAATCACATCTACAGGTGGTTTATCACGCAATACGCAACGGATAACAGAACTTGTCACCGCTGGAGCTGGCAAAAAAGATTTAGGCGGTACATCAAGAACAATATCTGGTTCCGTATAATACTGAACAGCAACAGATAATGCGCCATAGTCCTTTGTACCGGGCTTTGCTATCATCCGTAAGGCCACCTCTTTTTGCACCATCACAACTAGACGTTCAATAGGTAATTTACTTTCCAACAAAGACATAATAATAGGTGTTGTAATATAGTATGGCAAATTAGCAACCACTTTAAATGGTTTATGATTCATAATCGTTGGCACATCAAGCTTTAACACATCACCATGAATGATACGTACATTGTCATAAGATGCCAATGTCGTATCTAGTACCTCCAATAAGCGACGATCTAGCTCGATAGCCGTTACATCTGCCCCACTTTGAGCTAAACCTTGTGTCAAGGTACCAATACCAGGGCCGACCTCTAGAACAGGTTCTCCCACGGTTAATTCCGCAGCATGTACAATTTCATCGACTATACCTCGCTTAATAAGGAAGTTTTGTCCTAGCTTTTTGCTCATTTTAATATCAAAGCGCTTACATATATAATGCACAACCTCTGGGCTTGCAATTACTGATTCTAACATCTTAACTCCTATTTTAACAATTTACTGCCTCTTCATAAGCATCTCGGGTTATACCATAATGATTTAAACGGTATAAAAATTGCTTTCCATTACCGTATCCAATACCTAATTTAGCACCAATAACCGCTCGACGAGCTGCACTATCAGGCATACCAGACAATCCGTGACGCACTAAGTCCACCATAGTAAATTCGTTAGATGATTCTAGAGATTCTACGTGTAATGTAGATAGAGCCTTTCTGATTGACTCTGGAGATGCTTGTTCTATGCCAATATCATCATTTGCAAACGCTTCGTCACGAGGCACAAAAGCATGTTGTGCATTAGGGAATTTTTTAGTTAAAACGCGTCGGATTCGCTCCCCTGCTGTATCAGGATCAGTTAATATAATAATGCCACGTTTCTCATAGGCAACGCGAATCATATCGATAACACCTCTTCTGAGGGTAAATCCTTCTGTAGCAATGCAATCAGCGTCTACAGCTTGAGCGATACGTTGTATATCAGATTTTCCTTCTACGACAATGACTTGTTTTAACATATATCCCCCTTTTATTCTATTAATACATTGTAACATATATATAACATTGCTTAAATACTTATAATCGAGTAGTATTAATAGTGTAATATATAAAAGGAGGCCAATTATGACCTTACAACAATTAAAGTATGTCACAACAATTGCCAATATAGGCAGTATTAGTGAGGCAGCCAAGAGATTATTTGTGTCTCAACCGAGTCTCACCAAGGCTATTAAAGAACTAGAGAAAGAAATGGGTATTACCATTTTCGATCGTACTAATAAAGGAATTACCGTATCTAAAGAAGGGGAACGCTTCCTCGGCTATGCGCGCCAAGTGTTAGAACAAGCAGCCCTTTTAGAGGAGCAATATAAGAGCCAAAGCGGTGGTAAAAAACAATTTTCTGTATCTACTCAACATTACTCCTTTGCAGTCAATGCCTTTGTAGAGCTTTTAAAAGGTGCTGAAATCGACCAATACGATGTATCCTTACGAGAAACACAAACCTATGAAATCATCGATGACGTAGCTCATATGAAGAGTGAAATTGGCTTACTCTATTATAATGATTTCAACCGTCCTGTATTAGAAAAATTAATTCACACTAACGAATTAACCTTTACTGAATTATTTACGGCCCATCCTCATATCTTTATTGGTAAAACGCATCCATTAGCCCATAAAGAGGTAGTCTCTATGGACGAATTAGAGGAATATCCATATATTTCCTTTGAGCAAGGCGATCACAACTCCTTCTACTTCTCTGAAGAAATCTTCAGTACCGTAGTGCGCCCAAAACATATCCGTGTTCGCGATAGAGCATCTTTATTTAGCCTATTACTTGGCCTTGATGGATACACTGTATCTAGTGGTGTAATCGATAAAGAGGTAAATGGTGAAAATATCATTTCCGTTCCACTTGCCGAAGAAGGTTTAATGCACATTGGCTACATTACTAATAATAAAATGCAACGCAGCCGTTTAGGTCAAGAATATATCCACGCTCTAGAACAATACGTTAGTAATTACGGTAGACATATTCAATTACCAGAAAACAAAAAATAATTATATATCATATTATTTATAGAGCGATACAACACTATTGTTCAATTTAGATGTATCAGATAATCCATAAAGAAGGCACTCTCTATTTTAGAGAGTGCCTTCTTGGGTATAACTTAAAGCATAAAATCACTCATAGACATAACTTTAAACTATATACAACTCAAATATATTGATATTTTTATATATAATCATACTTAGCTATAATTAACCTATCAAAATTATCGGTTTAATCGTTTATATAAGGAGGATTATTATGTCCAAACATACAGCACCATTCCACTTTGATATCGTAGGTTCCTTCCTACGCCCAGCAGAATTAAAAGAAGCACGCGAAGCTTTTAATAAGGGAAATATTACTCGAGAAGAATTAACAGCCGTTGAAGATCGTCTTATTACAGACCTCATTCAAAAACAGAAAGCAGCTGGCCTACCAGTGATTACAGATGGCGAATTCCGTCGTGCCTATTGGCATCTAGGCTTCATGTGGGGCTTTAACGGCGTAAAAGAAATTGAACTGGAACACGGTTACAAATTCGTCGGTCAAGAAACAGCGCCAGGTTCCCTCGCCCTTACTGGCAAAATTACGGGAACAAACCACCCATTCGTTGAACATTTCAAATTTGTAAAACAATTTGAAGACGAAAATACTACGGCGCGTCAAACGATTCCTGCTCCCTCTCAGTTTTTGGCAGAGTTATTCCGTGAAGACAATGGCATTACAACGCGCTCCTTCTATCCAGATTTAGAAGAATTGATTCAAGATATTGCTGCCGCCTATCGCCAAGTAATTAAAGACCTTTACGATGCAGGTTGCCGCAATATTCAATTTGATGATTGTACTTGGGGTATGTGTTGTGACCATGCTTACTGGACAGGTCGTCAAAAGGATAAAAGTGTAACCATTGAAGGTGAAACCGCTAAATATTTACGTTTGAATAACTTAGCTCTTGAAGGTCGCCCTCACGACTTAGCATTTACTACACATGTATGTCGTGGTAACTATAACTCTACATGGGCCGCTAGTGGTGGGTACGAACCTATTGCCCCTATCCTATTTGCCAAGGAAAATGTAGACGCTTATTACCTAGAATTTGATGATGATCGCTCTGGAGGTTTTGAGCCATTGCGTGAAGTTTTTCCTAATAAAAAAGTTGTATTAGGTCTTATCACATCTAAACGCCCAGAGTTAGAAGATAAAGAAATCATCAAAGAACGTATCAAAGAAGCTACAAAATATATTCCACTTGAAAGACTTTGTTTATCTCCTCAATGTGGCTTTGCTTCTTGTGAAATCGGCAATCAATTGACCGAAGAAGAACAATGGGCTAAACTCGCATTAGTCAAAGAAATAGCTCATGAAGTTTGGGGTGATTAAATGAATGAACATACTATATATTTAGGCGGTGGTTGCTTCTGGGGCCTTCAAGGGTATATCAAAAAGATCTCCGGTGTCCTTTCTACCGAAGTAGGTTATGCCAATGGTCCTACAGAAAATCCAAGTTATGAAGATGTATGCCACAATAGCGGGCACGTAGAAGCTCTCAAGGTCATTTACGATGCTGATATACTATCTTTAGATCACTTAATTCAATATTTTCTACGTGCTATTGATCCCTTTAGTGTCAATAAACAAGGTGGTGACGTAGGCATTCAATATCGTACGGGTATTTATTATACTGATCCAACCGATAAAGCCGTTATTGAAAGTACCTTAGCACGTGCTCAAGCCTTTGAAGGTAAACCATTTGCTATTGAAGTATTGCCTTTAGAGAATTACTACTCTGCTGAGGAATACCATCAAGATTACTTAGACAAAAATCCTAATGGCTATTGTCACATTCCATTGGGGTTATCTGATGAACCACTCATCGATGATAATACATATGCTAAACCTTCCCAGGAAGATTTAGAGGCATTAACGCCACAAGAGTTTGAAGTAACTCAAAACTCTGCTACAGATGCACCTTTCAGCCATGAACTAACAGATGAGTTCAAAGCAGGTCTCTACGTAGATATTACAACTGGAGAACCCCTTTTTGTATCAGCCCATAAATTCGATTCTCATTGTGGCTGGCCTAGCTTTACTAAACCAATAGCTAAAGATGTTATCAAGTATTACCAAGATAACTCACATGGTATGAATCGCATAGAAGTTCGTAGCCGCATCGGTAATGCTCATTTAGGTCATGTATTTGAAGATGGTCCTAATGGCTCTCTTCGCTACTGTATCAATGGATCATCTTTACGATTTATCCCTAAAGATGAATTAAAAGGTACAAAGTACGAATATCTAATTCCATATATTGAAGACTAAAAAAGGACGCCTTAATCATAAGGCGTCCTTCTACTATATCTATTATAATTGAATATTACTGAGCTAAGTAGGTCCAATAAAAAGAGGATATATCTTATAGATATACCCTCTAAATCATCATATTAGTCCAAAACGTACACTGTAACGTCTTGGCGACCAAAGTCCATAGCCTCCCCATAAGAGTCCATTACAAGGTCGATTTTGTTACCTACTATAGCACCACCTGTATCGGCAGCAATAGCTTCACCGTAACCAGGAATAAATAAACGTGTACCCAATGGAATAACATCTGGGTCTACTGCGGCAATGCCACGTACTGCAGGTAGACCCGTAGCGGTAATACCAGCACCATCACCATCGCCAGCAAGATAAGCAGATGCTTCCATTACGATAGCGCGAGATGCACGTCCTGCTACATTACGAGATGTAGTCACCTCACGAGTGCCCTCTTTAATAATTGTAGGTACCATTGCACGTTGTGTTACTTTAGATACATCATTAGTTTTAATAACTGTACCATTACTATATAGTGTTTCACGTTGTACTCGTTCTAAGCCAGGTTGACCAACTTGAACAACCTCTTCTTCGCCCTTAGCCATAGTATCATCTTTTTGACGAACCACTTCAACAGCAACCTCTTGATCTACTGTAGATAGAGAGCGGCTTGTTACTTGAGCAATTGTTATACGTGTACCACTTAAAACAGATCCATTTTCATCGCCCACTACTACATAGTTAGGTGCTTTGAAACCAAGCTCATTAGCAACACCTTGAGCAGTTGTTTCTGTAGTGAATACAGCTCTTGTTTTACCATTTACAGTTACATAAACTGGAATAGCACGAACAACCGTTAAGGTTGTTCCATTTTGAACTGTAGATGAACTAGAAATAACTTTATCGTTTGGATTTAACTTAACCCCGGCATCGCGTACAATGCCTTCGTTAGAATTTAAATGCGTTCTAACAGTGTGTGCTGCACCATCTACCATAACGGTAACGGTTTTATCATTATAAGAAAAACCGGTCATGGTTACAGCTGTTACAATCAATCCGGCAACAACAGACGAAATATATCGCTTGTGTGTCTTATGAATTCTCATGTTGTAATCCCTCCTGTAATGGTATTATTCTACTACAGATAGATACAACCTGTCAAACGCCGTAAGTTAACAATAAGGCAAAATCCTTTATAAATACTGAATTTATAACAGTTTGTATTTTGTATTTTTTAATAAAAGTCCACCGTATGCGTACATATCGATATTTTTAAATACTATACAATATATTCCGAATTGTGTACATATATACAATACTAATACCACATATAGTATATACAGATTTTTTATTACTAAATTTGTATTTTTATGTGTTTTTCAATTGTTACCAATATTTTCTAGAATACTCAAAACTTCACTTTACCCTCATTTTTAAATGTATAAGAAAGTAAAAAAGCCCATATAATGGGCTTTTTATATGTTATGTAATTGTATTAAAATTCATTACCTAATATATTAAGGTTTCTTCATCATCTATTCATTTTTAACATCGGTTGTAACCGTTCAATGACCGTCATTGACTCTCTGTGTTCATGCTCAATAGCAGCTTTCATTAGCTCCTCTTGAGCAGATATAGGATTCTCTCGATCATTGATTTTATGATATGAACCATCTGCTCTCATAAAATGAGCTTTTAATGTATCATCTAAATATAAATCTAAAATACTTTTTACCCGTTCTTTATGGCGTTTATCTTCAATAGGAATCATAAGCTCTACACGTTCATTCAAATTTCGAGGCATCCAATCTGCACTAGATAGGTACAGACTTTCATTCCCTCCATTACGGAAGTAGAACAAACGATGATGTTCAAGAAAACGCCCCACAATAGAGCGTACTGTTATATTATCACTAACACCGGCAATGCCAGGACGAAGCGTACAAATACCACGCACGATAAGATCGATACGAACTCCAGCAGAAGAAGCTTCATACAACTTAGCAATGACCTTTTTATCGAGCAGAGAATTCATCTTACCAATGATATAGGCTTCTTCCCCATTCTTAGCAAACTCGATTTCACGGTCAATAAGTTCCATAATTTTTTCACGTAAATTTAAAGGCGCTACAATAAACTTATTCCAAATCGGTGGGTCAGAATATCCAGAAATCAAGTTAAAGAAACGTGACGCATCATCACCATACTCATCATTACAAGTAAATATACCACAATCAGTATACATGCGAGCTGTTTTACCATTATAGTTTCCCGTTGCTAGATGGACGTACCGCCTAATACCATCCGTTTCCCGGCGTACCACCATAGTAATTTTAGAGTGTGTCTTAAGACCTTTTAAACCATAAATAACATGACATCCCGCTTTTTCGAGTCGACGCGCCATATGAATATTGTTTTCTTCATCAAACCGCGCCTTAACCTCCATAAGGACGGTTACTTGTTTCCCATTATCTGCCGCTTTTATTAAGGACGCAATAATCGGAGAATCCCCACTAACGCGATATAATGTTTGTTTAATAGCCAATACATCAGGATCTATAGCTGCTTGTGCAATAAATTGCTCAACCACTGCAAAAGATTCAAAGGGATGATGAACAAAAAGATCTTGCTTCCCAATAATAGAAAATAAGCTATCACCTTCATGATCAACTAATTCACTAGGAATCTTAGGATCAAACGGTTCATATCGGAGCTTATCATAACCAGGATAGTTACAGAAATCAAAGTACATACGGCAATCCAAATGTCCATCAATGCGATATACGTCCTTTTGCTCTAATTCTACACTTGTAAGAACAAAGTCTAATAAGTGATCCTTTATCTCTCCACAAACTTCAAGACGTACCGCATCACCACGACGGCGACGCCGCAAGGATGCCTCTACTTCAGATAGCAAATCTGTTGCTTCTTCCTCATCTATTTCAAGGTCTGCATCACGTGTAATACGGAAAACCATATAATCTTCAATACCATAACCTTGGAAAAATTGATTTGCATAATAAGTAATGACATCTTCTAGATAAACAAATCGATGTTCCTTATTGCCACGGCTTGGAACTTCAATGATTCGATCTAATACAGATGGTATTGGCAAGATAGCAATCTTGTAATCCTTAGTCCCATCCTCTTGTATTTGAAAGATACGTACAATTGCATTAATGGTATGATTTGTTAAAAATGGAAATGGGTGCCCCGAGTCAACAGCCAATGGTGTTACTACGGGGTATATATGTTCCTCAAAATAATGGCGTAGCCAGGCTTTTGTTTTTACATCTAGTGTATCAGGATGGGTAAAGAAAAAGCCATGAGCCTCTAGTTCAGTCAATACATTATTTAAATACGTGCTTTGCATGGAAACAAGACGTTGTACAGATTCATCAATCGCCTTTAATTGTGCTTTTGCATCCATATGAGCCGCATCATATTTAACAATGCCATTCACAACTTGATGGCGTAAGCCAGCCACTCGAATCATAAAAAACTCATCTAAATTAGAACTAGCAATAGCAATAAAACGCAACCGCTCCAACAGCGGAGTATTTGGATCTATGGACTCTAATAGTACACGCTGATTAAATTTTAGCCAAGATAATTCACGATTAAAATAATATTTAGCATTACTGAACATGGCGGTCACCTCCTCTTACAAGCATAAGTTCCATACCAAATACTTCTGTAAAATATTCAGCATCTCGATTAAACGTCCACCATTCTAGAGAAATATCCTCATTAGTGCGACAGAATACATACAATACATTATCGCGCTCTTCCAATATAACATCTGAGATTTCTTGGTTACTCCCTGCATCGAGAGCACAGGCCACACGAATGATAGCTACTAACTTTGTAACTTGAATCTTTTGTAATTCTGTCAAGGAATTAAAATATGTATCATCATCAGATGGAGTTCCCTTATAGTGATAAAATACGACATTTGCAACTACTTGTTTTTCTTCTTCTGAAAGCCCGAAAATATCTGTGCCCATCACAATATGATACGCATGCTCTCCATGGTTTCGTAAATTAACAAACTTGCCTACAGAACACAATATAGCTGCAATGCGGCATAAGTAACCCCACCGCTCCGGTAAACCTTTATGGCGTAATGTTTTACAGAATAAAGAACTGAAACGTTCCACCTCAGCATCATGAATGCTGTCAGTATGATATCTAGCGGCAACAGCACGAGCTAATTGAGCATTTTGCTCACGCAATTGGTACATAAAGGGATTATTTTCCGCCTCAACTCCATAGAACCAGCTTATTCCTTGAGAGAAGGAGAAGCTACTAAAAATCAACGATTTAGGCTCTATAGCCGTTATAATTTCATTAAACAAAATCATAGTAGGCATCAAAATATTGGCCTTATATTCAGGTAGTCTATATCGATTGATCAACTTAGTGGCCGTTACACCATCAAAGGATTTGATGAACCCCTTAAAACGTTCTGGTTCAATGGTAATAATATCATCCTTATTACTGCCATCTCCCATGAGGCGCGCCATATATTGAGCTTCATCGCCTGATAAAATGACACTATTAATATTGAAAGTTTTAAGCTCTTCCCGCAATGGGCCTATCATGCGATGTAAATACTCGGTAATAGCCATTGGAAACGATGTAGAGGAACGTTGGTTGCGATTAAAAGATTCCATAACACGCAAAGATCCGCTATGCATATTGCGCTGGAATAATAAGCTTTCACCACGCCAAACGGTTAAACCTACACCACCAGAAGTGATATCAAGAAATAATGTTGCCTTTGTAGGATCCGTCAAGCGGTACTGATTAGTCATCTTGTAATATAGCAGGGCATATTTGTAATACACCTCTTTAGGCATGTCGATAACCTCAACACGCATACCTGTTTGAATATAAATTTGGTCGAGAATACTACGACGATTAGCGGCTTCACGTATTACAGTAGTACCATATAATCTAGAGCGACTCACACCGTAATCGGCCATTAATTGTTTATATCCCTTTAGGATATGACAAATTTCCTCAATTGTTTCAAAACTCAAACGAGAGGTTTGGAATAATTCTTCCCCAAAGGTTACCTCCCTAGCTGCATAATCTATAACGCGTACATCATCGATGCCCTTGTATTCTAAAATAGTAATACTCATGCTACTGGAGCCTACATGTAGCACTGCATATCGTAACGCTTTTGGTAATGTCATTATGCCTCCTTACGAGCTTCCTTCCACTCTATTTCTAATGTTTTCTTGAATTCTTTTTTAAAAGATTTTCCTAATTTCTCTACAGCCGCTTTTGTGACACTTATATCGCGACCGTTCAAATAGGTTACTACTAATAGTACACTAGTATATTTTAGATTCACGGATAAATGGCGAATGAATTGTTCATGACTTTCATCAAGAGCTTCAGCCAAGGCTAAAATAATAGATATTTTTTGTCCTAACAAACGCTGTTCTTGATCTAACAATTTACCGTATAAGAAGTTTTTATACTCTTTTGGCGTCAAACCATGAGAATTCATAACAAGGAACGCACTGAAAGCTTGTTCAACATGGGAAAGCCCATATAAATTACTATTGACAAGCATATAGCAGCCGTGTCGGGCATGACTATAATAATTAATCCGTTTACCAATATCATGTAATAAGCTAGCCGCAATCAAACAACGTCTTGTATTTTTATCAGCTCTATGAAGTGGTTCTAATTCATCATACAGTTTAATAGCTAAATCTGTAATATATTTAGCATGAACTAACTCATGTTTAGTCATACCTAATAATACATTCTCTGCAGAATGTACTAAAATATCATCAATAATAGAGTTACCACCTAAGTAGTGTGCTCCATAATAGTCATAAAATAAACCTTCTCGCAAACCACACCCACCAACAACGAGTGTTTTAGTATTTACGTAGTTAAATAATTCTTCTACGATAGTAAGGCCGGCAATAATAATATCAGCGCGCTCCGATGATAAACCACTAATCTTTTTGCGTTCCTCTAGAGTTTTGCCTTTTACTTCTTCCAAAATTTCATGAAATCTATGATATGGAATTTCATAATTATGTAGCTTTGTAATAGGATAAGATAACTTGCGTTGATCCATTTTAGCAATATTACGAGCAGTGCCACCGATACCAAGAAGCGGTAATTTCACATTGCGAAGCCATGTATGTTCCTTAATCGTTTTCTTTACAACTTTCGTCAGTTTATCAAGTTCTTTAGGAGTATATTCATCCCCCTTCTGATATGTGCCTGTTAAGGTAAGGGCCCCTATCGGCAAGCTCACCGATTTTGTAATATGACGATTTCGTACAAGGGTTATCTCGGTACTGGCACCACCTAAATCAAAAATAATAAAATCCTTAAGTCCAATGGTATTGATAACGCCAAGAAACCCCAGGCGAGCCTCTTCTTCACCAGCAATACATTCTAAATCCAAACCCGTTCGTTCTTTTACGGATTTAATAAAAGTATCCCCATTTTTAGCCAAACGTACTGCTGCGGTAGCAACAGCTTTAATCGTATTTGCCTCCATTGCATCAGCCATGTGTACAAAACCTTTTAGAGCACGCAAGGAACGTTCCATGGCTTCTTCGGTCAATTCGTGAGTTCCCCACATATTCTCACTGAGACGCACACTTTCTTTTTCTTGATATATCAGTCGATAACTACCAGTCTTAGAAATTTCATATATGACAAAACGAACTGAGTTCGATCCTAAATCTATAAATGCAATACGTTTCATGTTGCTATCCTCATCTTACTTCTGTTCAGTCTGAATATACTTTAGTATACCATAGAAAAACGCGATTCTCACCGATAAGGGAGAACCGCGTTTTATAATTTATAATTTATAATTCTAATTTACTTTTATCGTGTATTCTAATACTTTAGCATAGAAAATCTTAGTGATTAGAATCCAACAAATATTTTATTCGCTAATAATCTTATGAACTAGTTTCTACATTTACTCGATGCCAAATACTCGTTTACCATTATTAAAAGCAATTTCACAAAACTCATCTACATCGAGCCCTTTAAGGCTTGCAATTTCTTCTGCCACAAACTGAGTTTTACTTGGATCATTTCGACGGCCTCTAAATGGTGGTGGTGTCAAATACGGTGAATCGGTTTCAATGAGGATTCGTTCTAATGGCACTTGTCTTGCCACGTCCTTAAGATTTGTAGACTTAGGAAATACTACAGGACCTGCAAAGGAAATATAAAAGCCCATTTTAATGGCTTCTTTTGCCATCTCCCAGCTACCAGAATAGCAATGGAAAATGCCCCAGTTATCCTTCCCTTCATTGCGCAAGATATTCATAATATCACCATGTGCATCGCGGTCATGGATAATAATCGGGAGATCTACTTCACGAGCAAGCTCTAACTGACGAATAAATACGCGTTTTTGTGTTTCACGGTCAGAAAAATCATAGTAATAATCTAGTCCAATTTCACCAATAGCACGTACCTTATCATTGTTAAGAGCTTGTTCCTTATAAAACTCGTAGTCTTCTTCTGTAAAGTCCTTTGATTCATGGGGATGAGTCCCTACAGCAGCATATAATTGATCGTACTGTTTAGCCAAAGCTAAACCAGACTCAACGGTACCTCTGTCAACACCAGGAATCATAATATATTCTACACCTGTATCAAAGCAGGCTTGTAACATCTCATTACGATCATTATCAAAGCGCCCATCATTTACATGAGCATGTGTATCAAAAAGTTTCATTATTTAACCACACTTCCTGCCGGTAATGATTCGATATTTGTTACCTCTAAATGTTCTTCCCAATCAGAGGCGGACAAAATCATACCATAAGACTCAATGCCCATCATCTTTTTAGGAGCCAAGTTAGACAAATAGATTACCTTTTTACCAACCATAGTCTCCGGTTCATAATATTGGGAAATACCACTTAATACGGTGCGTTCTTCAATACCGATATCCAATACAAATTTCAACAACTTCTTGGACTTAGGCACCTTTTCACAGCTTATAACTTTAGCTACACGAAGATCGAGTTTCTCAAAGTCATCATAGGTAATATTTTCTTTTAATGGTGGAATATTAGATGTATCTACAGCTTCTTCAACTTCTTCTGTAACAACTACATCTACCATTTCAGGAACTTCAAAACGTGGATAGATAGGCTCACCTTTTACAACTTTAGTACCTGTTGCCAATAATCCCCAAGTTTTAGCATCTTCCAACGTAGCCGCTTCAAAACCTGTAAGCCCTAATTGTTCCCAGATTTTTGGAGCTCCTACAGGAATTACAGGGCTTACTAAGATGGCAATGATACGCAATGCCTCTGCCAAGTGATACATAGCAGATTGCAAGCGCGCTTTATCATGAGCATCTTCAGATTTAGCCAATACCCAAGGCATTGTTTCATCAATGTATTTATTCATGCGACCAATAAAGGACCATACAGTTTTGATAGCTTTATTAAGCTCCATATTTTCCATCGCCGCTTCAAAATCTTTTGCAGTTTGAACGGCTAATGTAGATACATCACGATCCAAATCATCCATATCATCGCATTTTGTAATCACACCACCATGGTATTTTTCAATCATCGCAATAGTACGGTTTAATAAGTTACCTAAATCATTAGATAAATCTGCATTAATTTTTGTAACGAAGTTAGGTAACGTAAAGTTGCCGTCATTACCTAACGTAATCTCGCTTAATAAGTAATAACGCAAAGAATCTGCACCATATGTATCAATCAATGGGATTGGATCGATTACGTTCCCCAAGGATTTACTCATCTTTGTACCATCTACAATCATCCAACCGTGTCCAAATACCTTTTTTGGTAATGGCAACTCAAGGCTCATGAGCATCATAGGCCAAATAATTGTATGGAAACGTACGATTTCCTTCCCCACTAAATGGAGATCTGCAGGCCAGTATTTTTTATATAGTTCACCATCACCATCAAATGGAGAGAGTGCACTAATATAGTTCACTAATGCATCGAACCAAACATATACTACATGTTTAGGATCAAATGGGACCTTGATTCCCCAATCAAAGGATGTACGAGACACCGCCAAGTCTTCTAGACCTTGCTTTACAAATTGAATCATCTCATTACGACGAGATTCAGGCTGAATAAAGTCAGGATTCTCTTCAATAAACTTAAGCCATTGATCCGTATATTTACCGAGTTTGAAGAAATAACTTTCCTCTTTAACACGCTCTACAGGGCGACCGCAATCCGGACAAGTATGATTAGGTCCTAGCTTCTGCTCTGTCCAAAAAGTTTCGTCCGGTGTACAATACCAGCCTTCATATTCGGCTTTGTAAATATCGCCCTTCTCATAAGCTTTTGTAAATAACGCTTGAACAACCTTTTCATGACGTTCATCGGTAGTCCGAATAAAATCGTCATTGGAAATATGCATTTTTTCCCACAATGCTTTAAAACCATTTACAATATTTGTAGTATATTCAAGAGGAGTAATGCCTTGTGCTTCTGCAGCACGTTGGATTTTTTGGCCATGTTCATCTGAACCGGTCAAAAAACGTACATCATATCCTGCTAATCGTTTAAAGCGTGCAATTGTATCGGCTACAGATGTACAATACGTATGACCAATGTGCAACTTAGCACTTGGATAATAAATAGGTGTCGTAATATAATACGTTTTCTTTGTGTCTCCCATGATGAGCCTCCTTCTAACCTTCGAATGGGAAGGTTTAACGTTCTACAATATTATATACATCCCGGCGGGAAACGTTAAAACGCTTTGCCACCTGGCGAATAGCTTCTTTTTTAGGTACCCCAGTATCTACAAGGGCTTGCACAGCATCTTCATAAGATACTGGTTCATCCAACACTTCACAAGTATCGGACTCCACTGTATCAGCACCGCTTACGATGAGGACGAATTCACCTTTATAGGTGAGCTGTTCTAAATCCTTTATAAGGCTTTCTAGATCGGTGCGTACAAAGGTTTCAAACTTCTTCGTCAATTCCCTTGCCACCGTTATAGAGCGATTACCAAAGACTTCATACATATCTTGTAAAACCTCTTGTAATCGATGCGGGGCTTCGTAAAACAGCAAGGTTCCCGTCACTTGTGAAAGTCTTTTTAATTCTTCAATACGATGTTTTCCCCGTTTAGGCAAGAACCCTGCAAAGGTAAAGGATTTAGTATCTAAACCTGATGCAATAAGTGCTGTTAACGCCGCATTGGCTCCTGGTAATGGAACTACAGCTATGCCTTCTTCAATGGCCTTTGTTACAAGGTCTGCCCCTGGATCAGAAATAGCAGGCATACCCGCATCACTAACGCAAGCAATCGACTGTCCTTCTAACAAAAGCTCCAAAATATAAGCACCTTTTTCCTCCTTATTATGTTCATGATAAGAAATCAAAGGCTTTTTAATATCAAAATGTTTTAACAATATGCCCGTATGACGTGTATCCTCAGCCGCGATAGCATCTACCTCACCCAAAATACGAACAGATCGATACGTCATATCTTCTAAATTACCAATCGGTGTAGGCACCAAGTATAATGCGCCCCATTCATTATCGTTCATACCAAGAGGACACCTCCTTCGTGTACACATTCGTTTTTTTGTAAACGATGAGTGGTGGCTCAAGTACAAGACCTGCCTGACCTTGAAAAATAGACTCTATCAAAACTAATTTTGCTGGTTTATCTAGCATACCATGAACAAACCGAATTCGTTTTGCTTGAAAGTTAAACCTTTCTAGTTCATGTAATACATATTGCAACCGACTAGCACTATAAATCATCCACAAGCGACCTTTACATTTAATAAAAGACTGTACCGCTTTCAGAACATCACATAAAGTTGTATGTCCATCATGAAGTGCTAAAGTACGCTCTTCAGATGTAGGCTTTGCACCGCTTTCACAATCATAAAAAGGGGGATTAACAATAACACCATCAAAAGGCTTATCTTGTATATCTCGATATGTCATATGCCGATAATCACCACATAACATATTTACCACATCTTGTTTACGATTATGTTCTACGCTACGCTTAGCCAACTCAACGAGAGTTTCATTAATTTCTATACCTGTAATATGACCTGCCCCTAATGACGTACCTATAAGCGGCATAACCCCTGACCCCGTTCCAAGATCAACATAGGTATGACGACCATTAAAACGACAAAAATGAATGAGTGCTATGGCGTCAAAGGAAAAGCGAAACATATCAGAACGCTGATAAATCTGTAAGCCATCGATAATTAAATCATCAAGTCGTTCTTGATCATTCATCAGGCAATGCCACCTCGGACCATTTCAAATCGATAGTACGGCCCGCTTCGAGCTGTACCTTTACAGTATGTTTATGATGATTTACCTTTAAAACTTTACCAATACCTTCATCGGTAACAACCTCCTTACCAATGCCAGGAGGTGCTATATCTTGAGGAGATTGAGTGCGTTCCTTCTTCACATATAGGTCGCCACCTTTTTTATATAAATCATCTTCGTAGTTAAGACAACACATCAATCGACCGCATACACCGGAAATCTTCGTAGGATTTAAGCTTAAATTTTGATCCTTTGCCATGCGAATCGATACAGGCGTAAAGTCACCTAAGAAATTTGAACAACACAAAGGTCGACCACAAGCACCGATACCATTTAGTACTTTAGCCTCATCACGGACACCTACTTGGCGTAACTCGATGCGCGTTCTAAATATAGTTGCCAAATCTTTAACGAGCTCACGGAAGTCAATACGGCCATCTGCAGTAAAGAAGAATATAATCTTATTCATATCAAATGTGTATTCCACATTAATAAGTTTCATCGGTAACTTGCGTTTTTCAATTTTTTCGAGACAAATTTCAAAGGCTTTTTCTTCGCGCTCTTTATTCTTCTCGATTTGTTTCAAATCCTTAGACGTCGCCTGTCTAATAACAGGCTTAACAGGGGCAACAACAGAATCTTCATAGACCTCTTTAGGTCCAATCACAACTGTGCCATATTCTACACCACGTGCTGTTTCAACGATAACTCCATCCCCAACGGATAGTTCTAATTGTTCAGGCTGAAAATAATAAATCTTTCCCGCCTTTTTAAAGCGTACGCCAACTATGGTTAGCATTTAATCCTCCTCCCGAGCATCATGAAGGGCGATACTAAGACCGTCCACCACGAGAGCGGTTTTTATATGTAAGCACAAAGCCCGTTCTGCTTGCAATGTTTCGGTAATAACCTTAGCCAATGCTTGCATAGACCAGCGCGGTAATAATCGTAATAATTGAGTTTTGTATATAGGTACTTGTAATTGCGTGTCTTGAGCCCCCATTTTAAGAGCCATCATATCTCTACTTACAAGGCGTAGCCAGTGCATCAATTCCGTTAAGCTTTCACGAGATAAGCTTTCACAAGCTAAGGAAATCATAGAAAACCATCGCGTTTCAAAAGCTAATATGTCCATCACCTTAACGGCTAACTCTAGCATTTCAATGCGCCCTTGTGTCGCCAGTTTTTCCACCAATTGTGGATTACCATGACCAGCTAATAAAGCCTGTTCTATATCACCGGTAATTCCACGCGCTACAAGAGCGGTGCGAATCGTATCTACATCAACACTGTTAAAACCAACTCCCATACATCTAGAAATGATGGTAGGCAATACGGTGTTAATCTTGTTCGTAATAATGATGAAGTACACCTGTTCAGGTGGCTCTTCAATGGTTTTCAGCATAGCATTTGCCATGACTGCATTGGCTGTGTGAAAGTCCTCCACAATGACAACGCGGTTCCCATTGCCCGCCACAGACAGATGATCTTGTAATAATGAATACCACTGCTCTACCTTTAAGGTTGTTTTCATAGGGCGAATCCAAAAGGCATCACCCTTATCCATATAGATAGGTAATCCTTCGGCTTCGATACGTTTTTCCGTATCCCCATTTGCTAAACGGGCTTCCTTAACCTCTGCTAAATAAGATTCCCCCTTAGGTTGAGAGAATACTTGACGCCCTAGTAATAAAGACGCTAGGCCTATGGCCATATCTAGCTTGCCAAGACCAGATTCGCCATGAAACAAGAGACTATGAGGTAATGCATTACGACTTACAAGTTCAGATAGGTGTGCCTTAATCGAATCTTGACCAATTATAGAATCAAAATATGTCATAGCGCCTCCTATCAATACATGCTCAATATTAATATTATATAGGAAAAAGGCGACTTTTAAAAGAGTCGCCTTTTTCTAAGGTAGTAGATTTTCTACTACACCATATACATCATTATGAATTTCTTCAATAGTACGCAACGTATACTGACTAGACTTAGCTTTATCCGCACAAGGTATGCGGTGCCATTGATAACGCTTTACTAATTCTTCATACGCATCGTGAACGGCTACTAAATATGCATGATTCCCTTCGTGAATATCACCAGTATTGCCCCCAGTTTTACCAGTGCGCTCCGCCATAAGGACTTCGCTCACTTCAAGGGGCATATCCAAAAGGCATACTGCATCAGGTTTAGGCAAGCCAAATTTTTGGAACTCAAAATCTTCAAGCCAATCTAAAAATGCAGTACGCTCCTTCAGATCATCGTATTTTACCATTTGATGTACCATATTTGATGTGGTATAACGATCTGCAATGATGATACCTCCATTGTTATAAAACTGCTCCCAATCAGTTCTAAAGGAAGCAAATCGATCGATAGCGTACATGGAGCTTGCCACATAAGGATTTACATCATGTACATCCTTACCAAATTCACCAGCTAAATACATTTTAATAGGCATAGCGGCGCCGCTATTATAGTTTGGAAAGCTCACAGACTTAACGGCATGCCCTTCTTTGGTCAAGCGTTCTACTAAGAGTTTAGTTTGTGTAGCCTTACCGCTGCCGTCTCCACCTTCTAATATAATCAAAGTCCCCATAATTACTCCTGTAATACCCAAATTGTTTCCAATGTCATATCATCAGCACCATTCGGTACAAAACCTAAAGCCTTGCGATTCTCTATATATTGTAACACAGAGGCACTAATCTCTTCACCTACTGCTACACAGGGAATACCCGGTGGATAATAAGCAATTGTCTCCCCTGCAATGCGATGAAGTGCTTCTTTTAAAGGTACTTGCTCACGATTTGCATACATAGCATTACGAGGGGTTATGCGCACAATAGGCGCTGGCAGCAGCGCAGAATCTTTACTAATGTCTTGCAATTGCTCTTCCTCTGTTTTATTAAATTCTTTAAATGCACGTAACACCTTTTCACTTACAGCTTGTACAGCCTTAATAAGAGCAGTTACAGACTCTTTTGTATCACCTATGGTAATGAGCACTAGCACATGATGAGCTTGTACTAACTCCACCTCAATATGATGTTCTCGTAACATCCGTTCAAATTCTACACCTGTGAGCCCTAATTCTTTAGCATCAATCAGCACCTTAGTACAATCATAATTTATTACTCGCTCTTGAATATCCGTGTATTCCATAGCAGCAATACCAGAAATTTTATTGAGTTCCTCACGTAAGTACATACTCAACTCTACTGCACGACTTACTAAATCATTACCTGCTGTGGCTAATTGATGGCGCGCCATATCTAAGGAAGCAAGGAAAATATAGTTTGGACTCGTACTTTGTAACATTTGATGCATTTGCGTAATACGCCGCTTATCAATTTTTTTACCTTGCCCTAATAGCCAAGATGTTTGTGTCAAAGAGCCAACAGATTTATGTGTACTTTGAGCCACCAAATCTGCTCCAGCCTCTGTAGCTTCTATAGGTAAACTTTCAGAAAACGGCAAATGAGGCCCATGAGCTTCATCAACAAGTACAATAAGTTCCCGCTTATGAGCCTCTTGTATGATATTAACAATATCTATGCCCACGCCATAATAGTTTGGATACACTAAAAGAATCGCCTTTGCCTCTGGATGTGCATCCATTGATTTGATAGCATTTTCTAATGATACTCCTAGTGGAATCCCCCAGCGTTCATCAAAATCACAGCCCATATATACTGGTTTGGCTCCTGAGAGAACAAGTCCACTAATAACAGAACGATGTGCTTCTCGAGGAATGATAATGGTTTCATCAGGCCCTACAGTGCCCATGATCATGGCTTCGATCAAAGCTGTAGTACCATTAATAGAAAACCAACAACAATCAGCTCCATATAATTCGGCTGTTAAGTCTTGCGCTTCTTTTAATTCCCGTTCAGGTTCATGTAAATCATCTAAAGCATACATAACACCTAAGTCATAGGATAACGCTGGCCCCATCCAATTCTTTAACAGTTGAGGTGCTTCAACACCTATCTTATGACCTGGCGTATGAAAGGGCACAAAATGTTGTTCTTTATATGATTCTAAAGCCTCTACAAAAGGCATTTTTTCTTGATTACTCATATGTACCTCGTAAAAAGGGCATGAATCTCAATGAGACTCATGCCCTTATGCATGTATTTATCGCCGTGGACGACGTTTAGGATTGAATTGATTCATGCCTTTATCAATACCTACCTCTAAGGTGCCTAATACGGCTTTTACCGTATCCTTAATACCTTTTTGTACCTTCTCTTGCGACTCTTCACTAAATGGTGCTAAAACGTGATCAATGACAGTCCATTGTGGCAATGGACGTCCAATTCCTACGCGGAAACGAGGAAAATTTTCTGTTCCTATATGGGAAATTAAAGATTTAATCCCATTATGTCCACCTGAACTACCATTTGGTCGAATACGCAACTTACCTATAGGTAAATCCATGTCATCATAGATACAATACACATCAGATGGATCAATTTTATAGTACCGCATTAACGGTCCTACAGACTCACCACTTAGATTCATAAATGTTTGCGGCTTTACAAGTAATACTTTCTCACCATCTACGGTAATACTGCATACCTCAGCACGTTGCTCCTCTCTCCAAGGCGTGTGAGGGACACTATCGGCTATGGCATCAATAACCATAAATCCAATATTATGTTTTGTCTTTTCGTATTGCTTGCCGGGGTTACCGAGGCCTACTACTAATTTCAAGAATCACCTATTATTTATCAAATAAATTACTTACAGACACTTCATGGAAGATACGCATAATTGCTTCACCCAACAATGGAGCTACGGATAATTGCGTAATATTTGGTAAGTTGCAATTTTCCGGCAATGGAATAGTATTAGTAACGATAAGTTCCTTAATATTGGAATTTGCAATTCGTTCACTTGCCGGATCTGTCAACACTGCATGTGTAACAGCGGCGGTAACGGATTTAGCACCGAATTCTTCCAATGCTTTAGCACCTTCAACCAAGGATCCAGCCGTATCTACGATATCATCGATAATAATACAGTTTTTACCTGCCACATCACCAATGAGATTCATAACTTTAGCCACACCTGGTTCAGGGCGTTTTTTCTCAATGATTGCAATCGGTGCACCAATGCGGTCAGCCAAATCACGAGCTCTTGTAACACCGCCAAGGTCAGGAGATACAACGATAATATCTTCCATATTTTTTTCATTAATATATTTAGCCAAAATAGATGCGCCAAACAAATGATCTACAGGCACATCAAAGAAACCTTGAATTTGTCCTGCATGCAAATCAATTGTTACAAGACGTGTAATACCTGCCGTTTGCATCAAATTAGCTACTAATTTAGCTGTAATCGGCTCACGACCGCGAGTCTTACGGTCTTGGCGAGCATAGCCATAGTAAGGAACTACTGCAGTGATATGACGTGCAGAAGCTCGTTTTAACGCGTCAGCCATAACCATGAGTTCCATTAAATTATCATTTACAGGATAGCTAGTTGGTTGAATGATAAATACATCTTTGCCACGTACGCTTTCATCAATCATTATTTGTACTTCGCCATTGTTAAAACGACCTACAAATGCTTCACCTAAAGGCAACCCTAAATAATCACAAATTTCCTTTGCCAATGCAGGATTTGCATTACCTGTGAAAATCTTGAGTTTTTTGCCGTCTTCAAATGCCATTTTGTTACCCTTTCATTTGCTCCTATACTGGTTACTTATCCATAATCCATACATTACAGATACACACTATTGCCTTTTTATTGTATACTATTTTGACCTAATTGTGTTAAAAAATATGAGATTTTTTTTATTTCTTTTTGAAAGTATCCTCTGTTACCCAATTTTCTTTCACAATTTGCTTGCTACGACCTACCGCCAAGGCCTTATCTGGTACGTTTTTAGTAATAGTTGAGCCCGCACCTACATAGCTATAATTACCTATTGTTACAGGAGCTACTAAGTTACTATTACAACCAACAAATGCACCATCACCAATAGTCGTACGATGCTTAACTTTCCCATCATAATTTACGGTAATAGTGCCACAGCCAATATTAACACCGGCCCCAACATCACTATCGCCGATATAGGAGAGATGTGGAAACTTGGTACCTTCCCCAACAATAGAGTTCTTAACCTCTACAAAGTTACCTACATGAACCTTATTACCTAAAACTGTATTTGGACGCAAATGGGCATATGGACCTACATCTACACCGTCTTTTACTTCACAGTCATGACCATAAGTAAAATGGATAATCGTATCATTACCGACTTTTACATTCGTCAAACGAGTATGTGGTCCAATTTCACAACGCTCACCAATCACGGTATCACCTTCAAGAATTGTACCAGGATGCAAAATTGTATCTGCACCTACTGTTACCTCAGGAGCCACATAGGTATTTTCAGGATCAATAATTGTTACGCCAGCAGTCATTAACTCAACATTTTTACGATGTTTTAATATAGCTTCAGCCTCTGCTAATTGCAAACGTGAGTTTACACCTAAAGATTCTTCAAAATCCTTAGTCATGTATGCACTTACCTTGTCGCCACCATTTACGAGAATACCAACTACATCAGTAATATACAATTCACCTTGGGCATTATCATCAGATAATTGATCTAAGCAAGGCCATAATTTTTTACTATCAAAAGCGTACATACCTGTATTTACTTCTTGAACCGCTAATTCTTCAGGTTTACCATCTTTCTGTTCTACGATACGAACTACAGAACCCGCTTCATTACGAATGATACGTCCATAACCAGTTGGATCCGGCATATGAGCAGTTAAGATTGTAGCTGCTGCACCGGAATTTTTATGTTCTTCTAAAAGTGCTTCTAAACTTTCTTTTGTAACCAGGGGAGTATCACCGCATAACAATAAGATTGTACCATCATAATCACCAAGTACTGGTTGAGCCATCTTAACTGCATGACCTGTACCATTTTGTTCTTCTTGACGAACAAATTCAGCACGCTCTCCCAAGTAATTTTGTACTGCATCGCCACCAAAACCAACGATAACAACATCGCGATTGGTACCAATGGATTGAACCGTTTCAAGAACGCGTTCTACCATCGCCTTACCGCCGACCTTGTGTAACACTTTTGGCAATTTAGACTTCATACGCGTGCCCTTACCAGCAGCTAAAATAAGGCTTGCAATATTCATAGTAATCTCCTATCTGTTATCTCTTATATCTCTATACCATTTTAAATATTCTTTACGTCATTATTTAGCCCATAGGTCAATACTCAATATAAACCATTATATCAGCCTATAATCTTCCTAATATTAATGATTTACTCTTCATCTAACACAGGCTCTATACTAATTTTCTTTGTATTTTCATCGATACCATAAAAAGTAAATAGTGATTCATAATCATCGATCAATTTCGGACTTGGTTCAGCTGTAGCTACAAGAACACCTGTGCCAACAACGACCCCACTCATTTCAAGAACTAATTCTTTAAGCCCCTTAGCAGTACCGCCAGCTTTCATAAAGTCATCGATAATTAACACCTTCGCATTAGGAGGAATTGCCCGTTTAGTTAGTGTCATAGTTTGAATGCGCCCAGAGGAACCTGTTACATAATTAATGCTAATAGCAGAACCTTCTGTTACCTTACTATCACGTCTAGCAATAACAAGTGGTTTATTGAAAGCTCTCGCTACCATTACAGCCAAAGGGATCCCCTTTGTTTCTACAGTCAAAATATAGTCCGGTTCACGGTTCACAAAACGAGTCATAATAATCTCACCCAGACGTGTCATTACGTGCCAATCATATAAGATATCAGACATATAAATAAAACCACCTGGAATGATGCGATCTGGCTCCATTAAACGAGCTTGTACATCGCGTAAAATATCGTTCGCTTGTGTTCCCTTACGATGCGGAATAAATCGTACCCCACCAGCTACACCGGCCACCGTTTCTAAGGTCCCCAGTTGAAAGTGTTCCATAGACTGCCTTACACATGTCAAATCTTCACTAACCGTTGATTTAGCCATGCCAAAAAAGTCGCAAAAGTAATTTAAAGGAATCAATTTTTGCGGTGAATCAACTAACAGTTTTGTCATTGCCACCATTCGTTCTACACGCCGTACTTTATCCATAGGATTATCCTTTACTATTCATCATATAACTATTGAGTATGCTCATTAATTTAACATCATGAGTCATCATCATATATCTATTATTTATTATACCATAATTTCCGAATATTCGAGGTTTTGAATACATTATAATTCGGTAAAAGAAAAACTCTCTAGCATTTTATACAAGAATATGATTGTAGTCTATACATCTATCATATAATCATATAAAACTAGAGAGTTATCATTATAAAATATAAACCTTTACAGATTGACGTCCAAACTGTAATGCTTCTGCACGAGAATCAAAGGCTAAATCAATGCGATGCCCTTTAATAGCACCACCTACATCGTCAGCTACAGCATAGCCATAACCTTCAATATATAATCGCGTTCCCAAAGGAATTAATTTAGGGTCTACAGACACAAGTCCCTTCCGTAGACGACTACCTGTAGCTGTATATTTTCCGTTGCCAGGATCTTGAGATGAATAGCCACTAGCCTCCATCGTTAAAACTTTAGAGTATTTATTAGGTACTCCATTATGATTGCGTTCTGTGCCATGGCCTCCATAACGAGTCTCCATCTTTTCCAAAGCATTCATCGTAGCAGGACCAACACGACCATCTACAGGGAGCCCTTTAGATTTTTGAAATTTTCGAACAGCTTGTTCTGTATTATGACCGTAAATGCCATCTATAGAATCATGTAAAAAACCTTGATGCTTTAACATGGTTTGCACCTTACTAACGTGATGCCCTCGTTGCCCCCGATCAATAGTTTTTGCTAATGATACAGAGGATACCATTACAATCATACAAACAAGCGTACATGTAATAATTATTTTTTTTATCATATACACCTCACCTTACATTAAGTAGTATACTATACAGTTTTAAATAATCTATAAACCATAAAAGTTCTATTAATATCAATAATTCATATATATTAAATTATAGTTATAGTATAGTTTTAAGGGTGTATTACATATATATCATAAAATTATAAGATACCAATGAAAATCTCCATTATATCCTGCAAGAATATTCGCTTAGATTACTTCTAAAGTCGGAAATACTCTTCAGTCTATAATGGAGATTTAATAGTTTTATTCAATTTTAGCAGTTATGGTATACACCAATATGACATTCTTTTCGGTTTGCACCAACAAGTCTTAAGAAGATGTAGCCGAATAATGCAGAGGTTAATGAGCCAAGTATAACGCCACCTTTTGCCATTTCTTGAGCGTGACCGGGTTCAAATGCCAAGATAGATACGAAGATACTCATTGTAAAGCCTATACCACATACAATCGCAGTACCATATACATGCTTCCAATTAGCTTCTGTCGGCATTGGTACAAGGCCACATTTCACCATCGCAAATACTGCACCAAAAATACCTATTTGTTTCCCTATAATAAGGCCTAATGCAACACCAAGCACTACAGGATGCGTTAAGTCATTAACAGATACATTACGTAAATCTACACCAGCATTAAAGAATGCAAATATTGGTACAATTAAAAAACTAACCCAATTGGACAATAAATGTTCCCAATGTTGCATTGGGCGAACATACTTACGGCCTCGTTTGCCTTTTGAAGGAATTGTCATAGCTAAGATTACACCAGCCATAGTTGCATGTAAACCAGATTTTAATACACAATACCAAAGGATAAACCCTAGAATGATATATGGTAAAGGTCGTACATATCCTTGCTTATTACAATAGATTAAAGCAGCTACAACTACGACAGCTGCACCTAAATACATCATGTGAATACTTGACGCATAGAAGATTGCAATTACGATGATAGCAATCAAATCATCTATAACGGCAAGAGCTGTTAGAAATACTTTCATTGAATTCGGTACTCTAGAGCCTAATGCAGATATAATACCGATGGAAAATGCAATATCCGTAGCAGTTGGTATTGCCCAACCATGTATATATTCAGAATGAAAACCTGCAATTAAGTAGTAGATAAAAGCGGGCGTTAGAACACCAAATAATGCGGCAATGCCTGGCATCACACGCTTAGCATTAGTATTAAGCTCACCTGATACTAATTCACGCTTAACTTCGAGACCTACAAAAAGGAAGAAGATTGCCATCAATGCATCATTAACCCATTCTAAAATTGTTAGATTACCTATATGGTGATTAACGATTTGAAAGTATTGTTCAGATGATGGAGAGTTCGCTAAAATTAAAGCGAGTACTGTTGCTCCTAGGAGTACAGATGTAGCTGCACCTGGAGAACGTAAGAAAACAAAAATGCGTTCCATTTGAATCCTTTCTATACTTACAAAAGATTATTTTATTAAATTTTACCACGCATCTTGCGTATTTGATAAGCTAAAATTAGGACAATCGCACCTAGCAAGCCTGCCGTGATTGATCCTATAAAGATACCTACCTTAGCCATTTCTTGTGTTATACCTGGTGGGAAAGCCAGTGTAGCAACAAAAAGGCTCATAGTAAAGCCAATACCACACAAAATAGCTGTCCCATAAATTTCAGGCCACGTCGTTTTTGTAGGCATCTTAATTGCCTTAGATTGAACCAAAATGTAGACGGCAGAGAATATACCTAATTGTTTTCCTAAGATTAAACCGAATGAAACACCTATGATTACAGGATGGAATAAATTGTCTATGGAAAAATCAGCAAAGGATACACCAGCATTTAAAAAACTAAATAATGGTATAATTAGGAAGTTTACCCAATTGCGTAAAGCATGCGCCCATTCTTCCATAGGATATACTACCTTATCTATAACTTTACCTTTAAAAGGAATTGTCATAGCCAGTACAACACCGGCAATGGTAGCATGCACACCAGATTTTAAAACTAAATACCAAAGAACTAATCCTAGAACACAATACGGAAGTGGTCTTAAATAGCCTTGCTTATTAGTATAAATCAGTAAACCAGTTACAGCCGCAGCAGCTATTAAATCCATAAAGTTAACGCCTGCCCCATAAAAGAGAGCAATAACGACTATGGCAATCAAGTCGTCAATAATAGCTAATGCAGCTAGAAAGGCTTTCATCGCTGTAGATACCTTATTACCAAGCATTGTAATAACGCCTATAGCAAAAGCAATATCTGTAGCGGTAGGAATCCCCCAACCATGTCTATATTCTGGCATATATCCAGCCGCAAAATAATACACAATAGCTGGCGTAATAACACCTGCAAATGCGGCTAATACGGGAAGCACACGTTTCGCCTTCGTATCAAGCTCCCCAGAAATCATTTCCTTCTTGATCTCTATACCAACATAAAGGAAAAAAAGAGCCATTAAGGCATCATTTACCCACTCCAGTATAGTCATTGGACCAAGGTGTATTTGCATGACTGCAAAATACTGTGCTGCAATCGGTGAGTTCGCCACAAGAACGCCTAAAATAGCAGCGGACAGCAAGGATATCCCACCAGCAGACTCTGACTGGAAAAATGCTTTTATAAAATTCATAATAACTACCACTTTCTGAGTCATAAATAATAATACGTATTTTTATGTATATAAAAACAACTATATTTATTATTATATCATTTCAGTTCGAAAATAATCAATATTGTTTACTTTCTTTAAGTAAAGAGATAAAAAATACAATAAGTGATACAGTTAAACAAATAGCAGCAATCGTATTCATAACAGGATTTTGCCAAAGTGGTAGAAGCAATCCTATAAGAACAGATATACTACAAAATAATGGTGTACGCCAAATATGCTTTTCCTCTACCGATACTTTAGATAGAATTACATCTGATTTTTTATACTTTCTAATAATAGTCATCATAAGTCCAGTCACGATACCAATAATGAGAACAATATCCCATATAGCCCACAATATCTTCAGAGCCATCGTATTATGATTATGAATATGTAGGTTAATCATAGTTGTCATACCTGTAAAATACCATGGAACTGCTTTAGTAGAAAATCTATCATTACTAGAATCGACATACAAGTTAGCATATACAGGCTGTCCAAGAAACATAGCTGGATCATCATCATTTTCTGCACCTAAATAAAATGCATAATGGTAATTGTTAAACTTAGATGGATAATCCATAGAAATAACTTGTCGATCTGGATATACTTTCATTATACGAGAAATTGCTTCTGATGGTTGCAATATTTCAGATTGTCCAATCGAAAGTTCCTGTTTAGCATTATGAAGTACATCGGCATTATAGTTATCATTTGCAATAAAAAAGCCCCCAATCCATACACCTGTTATACATAATATAAATCCCCAGACCGTTGCAACTATTGAGAATTCACGATGTAATGCACCTATTTTCATTTTCTTAGATAAAACAGAGGCTTTAGAATAACTTTTACGAAATGGACCATATAAAAAAATCCCTGAAATAATAGTGAGACTACATAAAAATGATAAGAATGTTACAATATATATGCCAATTTTACCTAAATCTAATCGTGTATGTAATTGATGAAGAGTATGTAACATACTACGAATCCAAGGATGTACAGGAGGCTCATTATGTGAAGTAATCAGTTCTTTAGATATAGGATTATATAAAACATAATCCCCACCCATTCCCATGCGAGCTGGAGGTGCTACCGTAGCCGTAGATTCAATAATACGATACCGTAAAATATGTGTAGCCCCCATAGCAGGGGATATATTCAAAATATCTTTTGATGGATATTTCTGTTTAACAAGTAGTGCCCCCTGATCAGCATACTTAAATATAGATTCTTCATGTTCATTCATCGACATTATAGCTGATGAATGATGTGTTGTTCCACCTTGAGCCCATGCATTTAACTCAGTTCGAAACATGAGTACTAATCCTGTAATACAAAACATTAAGAAGAAAATTAAGGAAATGATAGATAACCATTTATGAACTTTATATACTTTTGACATACGAATTCCTCCTTTTCTATTATTTTATACATCTAGATTGAAAGTAATTCAATACATTTACTACTATAGGTATAATCATAGATATATCTATGATTACTTGAATGTATATGTAAATATATGATACAATATTTACATCGTGCGGGCGTAGTTCATCGGTAGAATGCGAGCTTCCCAAGCTTGAGAGGAGGGTTCGATTCCCTTCGCCCGCTCCATATAATTTGTGATGTAATGTATATCACAAATTATATGCAAAATATTATAATATATATACTTTTTGTATTGTTTTTTAAGGAGATATCCATGAAATTAAGTGCAAGAAATCAATTAAAAGGTACTATCGTTGAGATCCAAGAAGGCGCTGTAAATGCAATCGTAAAAATCAACGTAGGTAATAATAATATTGTTACTGCTGACATTACTATTCAATCCGTTAAAGAATTAGGCTTAGCAGTTGGCAAAGAAGTTGTCGCTGTTATCAAATCCACTAGCGTAATGGTTGGTGTAGAATAATAAAGAATTAGAGCTGCTTAGGCAGCTCTTTTTTTGTATATATATTAAATTCCTAATAAGTTGTTATTAATATATAGGCTCTATGATTTTGTGATCATGGGGCTTGTTATTTACATAAATATGGAGTTGCTCAACTAGTTTACGGTTCGATACCATTGGTGCTGCGCACCGCGGTATCGATTAGATAAAGTTTATTTACATATATTTAAAGTAGCTCAACTGCTTTACGGTTCGGTAACATTGGCACGTTGTGCCTCGTTACCGTATGGATTAGTTAGATACTACCATTAGCCGCGGCTTCCTATCAATCCTCACTGTGGATTTCCCTTCTCTGCTTCGCAGCTCGGTAAATCTTACGTTCGGAAGCACTCATATGGTTCGGCTGCGTCGCTTAGCTCTAAGACCTCTTCGGTTGCCCTACTTGCTTCCTCACTGTGGATTTCCCTTCTCTGCTTCGCAGCTCGGTAAATCTTACGTTCGGAAGAAAGCGATGCAGTGAATCTGTCGTCGTTTCACTCCTCCATCTTCTACTGCCCTGCTTTTCCCAGGGCCGTCTTACACGGACACGTACATAGATACAACCTCTACAACCTTGGCT
>NZ_GG770200.1:518685-641640 GCF_000163715.1 Veillonella sp. 3_1_44 | reverse complement strand
AGAAGCAAGCTTCCATCGCTCTTCGTTCGACTTGCATGTGTTAAGCACGCCGCCAGCGTTCGTCCTGAGCCAGGATCAAACTCTCCAAGATATCTTGAAGCTATTTGAATAGCTCATTATTTGTTGTCGTTACTTTTAAGTAACTTTGAATTATGGTTGGTTTTGACTATGTCAAAACCCGCACTCTGGCATATGTTCAATCATATGATTGATTACCTATCATTGTTCAGTTTTCAAAGATCTGTTACGTTAGTTCTGCGCCCTAACGACTTGTATAGTATATCAATCTAACCTTAAATCGTCAACCTCTTTTCCAAAGATTTTTTCAACCGATTTTTGATTAAATTTATACTCACAATCATAACCAAAATCTCTAAAAATAGAGATAGAAAACTCACAAACCGAAGTTTGTGAGTTTTAATTTGGTGACTCACCCGCGACTCGAACGCGGGACACCCTGATTAAAAGTCAGGTGCTCTGCCAACTGAGCTAGTGAGTCATGTTGGCAGGGGTGGCTGGGATCGAACCAGCGCATAACGGAGTCAAAGTCCGTTGCCTTACCACTTGGCGACACCCCTACAGTGATTACGATGTGTAGGTTATGGGGTGAGTAGTGGGGATCGAACCCACGCGTAACGGAGCCACAATCCGCCGTGTTAACCGCTTCACCATACCCACCACCTTGTAGGTATCGAAGACATTGTCTTCGTAACAAAGAGAATTATATCTTTTCTAGAGATTTGTGTCAACACCTTTTTCTCAATTTCATTAATTTTTACAAACGAAACTTTTAATTGTGTTATCTCTAATATAAGCCCTTTAATCCCCATATAAATAAGGAAGCACTATCGGAAACTTTCGTTTCACAAATGGTGCTTCCCCATTATACATATTATTTACTTAGTTGGCAAATAATTTTTTACAAAATTTGGCAATGCAAATGCAGCTTTTTGAATATCCGCATTATAATACTTAGTTTCAAAGTTTTGTTCACGGTTTGGAGTCCATGTTAGAGGATCAAATGTTTTGGAACCCAATGTAAAACAATGCATTCCTGCAGGATAGATTGGAATAAAAGCTGTATATAAGCGAGCAATTGGGAAATGGCTATTAACGTAACCAAAAACTTTTTCCACTAATGGTTTATGTAACATCGGAGATTCTGTTTGTTGTACAAACAAGCCATCAGCTTTCAAAGCTTTTAATGTATTCTTATAGAATTCTTCTGTAAATAAGCCTTCACCAGGACCGATTGGATCGGAACAATCCACGATAATTACATCATAGTAATCTTCTGCTTCTGCCATGAAACCAATACCATCACCAATTTTTACAGTCAATTTAGGGTGGTTTTCAATCATAGCTTTAGCAATAGTTGGTAGATATTGTTTTGCCAACTCTACAACCTTACCATCGATTTCAACCATTGTTACTTCTTTTACACAATCATGACGTACACATTCTCTAGCTACGCCACCATCACCACCACCGATAATCAAGACACGTTCAGGATTAGGATGTAAGAACAAAGGGATATGGCTCATCATTTCATGATAGATAAACTCTTCACGCTCAGATGTTTGAAAAACGCCATCTAAAGCGAGCATCATACCATACTCTTTTGATTTAAAAACTTCAATTTTTTGAAACTCAGATTCCCCAGAGTAAAGCACTTCTTCCGCTTCAGCGCTTAGACGTAAGTGAGGTGTTTGTTCCTCAGTAATCCATTGACTCATGTAGTACCTCCTACTATTTATACTACAATACGCATCGCAAATCACTGCGATGCGTATATATATTACTTTAATTACCCTGTTACTTACTCTTTGCGACTAATGTAACAGAATCCACCGCCTAAAATAGTGTCTTTCATCCAATTCGCCAAAGAAAAATCACGAATTTCACCTTCATCAAAGATGCCACAGCGGATATCATCACCGTCCATAAACATCTTGTGAATCGGAACCCAATGCCATGTATAAAGAGCCTTTTCTTTTCCTTTATGACGATTCAAAAATGCTACAGGCACATCTTGTTCCAAGGCATCATGAATAAATTGAGCTGCAGCCTCCACCTCTACGCGTGATGCACAGAAAGGAGATACATTTAGCATATGCACATCATAAGACAAACCTTCGTCCTCTAATAAACGAACAAGGCCTCGTTCCATCCATTGAGTTTTATAAACACCGCCACCAAAGCGTGGTTTTACATATTTCCAAACTAAGTTCATCCGTTCTAAAGCAAGCGTTTGGTCGGATGTGGTTTCTAGATCTAATAAGCCATCCCTAAATAGCGAATAGCCCAATACTTGTGATGCCGATGTAGGCCCACAACCAGACAAGCGTTGCCACTCATCAGTGAACCACTCTTGGTCATACCCATATGATGTTTTACCATTTACATCGATATATAGCCATTCTGGATGTTTAATAGATACTTCATTCATGAGATTAACCTTCGATTACTTCTACAGTTTCCATGATAGCACCTTGTTGGATACCATCAACTACATCCATACCTTCAATGACTTTACCAAATACGGTATGTACACCATCTAAATGAGGTTGTGGCTCATATACAATAAAGAACTGACTACCACCAGTATTAGGGCCACGGTGAGCCATAGATAAAGCACCGCGCTCATGTTTATGCGGATTGCCAACTAATTCATCTTTAATTGTATAACCAGGACCACCTGTACCGTTGCCATTAGGACAACCACCTTGTGCTACGAAACCAGGAATTACACGGTGAAAACGAAGACCATTGTAGAAGCCTTTGTTAATCAAGTCGATAAAGTTTTGTACTGTGCCAGGCGCTTCTTTTTCAAATAATTCAATTACGATATCGCCGCCGTCAGCCATATGGATTTTCGCTTTTTTCATTGTTCAGGTACCTCCAAAATTGTACGCAACACATGTGCTGCTAATATAAAACCTGCCACGGGTGGCACAAAACTACATGTCCCAGGACTTGTGGCATCACCACGGAACTGTGGTTTTTTCGGTTTTTCAGTAGAAAATAAAACTAATTGTTTTTTTATACCCCGTTTTTTGAGTTCCCGACGCATAACGCGTGCCAAAGGACATGTATGAGACTTATTGATATCTGCAATCATAAGTTTTTCTGGGTAAAAGCGATTACCTCCGCCCATACAAGAAATAACAGGGATGCTTTCACGTTGACAAACCTCAATGATATTAAGTTTCGCCGTTACCATATCGATGGCGTCGATAACATAATCAACGTTCAAGCTTTGAATAAATCCAGGATAGTTTTCCTCAGTATACATAATATCATGAGTTTCTATCACCACATCAGGATTGATAGCAAGAGCTCGTGTCTTTGCTACCTCTACCTTACGTTCCCCAATCGTATTATGAGTCGTAATCATTTGACGGTTCAAATTGCTAGGCGCTATAGAATCTCCATCGATAATAACAATGCGACCTACACCAGCTCTCACTAATGCCTCAAGGGCACCACCGCCTACGCCACCTACACCAAAGAGCGCGATAGACGTGTCTCTTAATGTTTGGATTTTATTGGGACCAACCAACCACTCTAAACGGGTTAACATATATTCCATTAATATTTCCCCGCCGGAATGATTTCTGTCCAATATCCATCTGGATCTGCTATGAAATAAATACCCATATCAGCATTCTCATAAGCAACAACACCCATTTCTTTATGCTTTTTAAGAGCCGCTTCATAGTCATCTACATAGAATGCCAAGTGGAATTCATTATCCCCTAAATTATAAGGACGATCCCAGTCACGCAACCATGTAAGTTCTAATTCATGTGCTGTATAAGGACTTTTTAAATACACGAGGGTAAAAGCACCGCTTGGATCTTCCAAACGACGAGACTCCTCGAGCAATAATGCCTCTTTATAGAATGCTAGACTTTTATCAAGGTCTTTAACATTTATATTATTATGAGCAAACGAAAACTTCATAGAACCCCCTTCGTAAATACAGGATGTTTTTGTAGGAATTCTCCTCTTTTTATAGTAACACATTTGGCAAATCTATATCTAGTTTATGATATCTAGTTAATAACAAATTTTGCCGTACTACCGTCGTCACCTCGAGTCACGTCTAAATGAGCAGGTATACGAGACTTTAACTCAGGTACATGAGAAATGATGCCGATGAGACGTCCTGACGATTGCAACTGTAACAATGTTTCCATGGCGAGTTCCAATGTATCTGGATCGAGTGTACCAAAACCTTCATCAATAAACATCGTATCCATATGGATGCCACCAGCATAACTTTGGATAACATCCGCTAATCCCAAGGCAAGCGCCATAGAGGCCAAGAATGTTTCACCACCAGATAAGGTATTTGCTGGCCTAGATTGGCCTGTAAAAGCATCCATAACCGCCAAGTCGAGGCCTTGCTTGCCACGACCACCACCTGTATAGTCGGATCTTTCCAAGGAATATCTGTTGCGACTCATCTTCTGAAGTCGTAAATTAGCAGCATATACAACCTCATCTAAAATAGCCCCCAGTACATAGCGTTCAAAGGTAACATTTTTAAAGCCTTGCTCCCCACCATTAGCGAGATCATTTAATCGGCTTAAGAACTTCACCTTTTCACGAGCCTCACCCATAGCAGCTTCAAGTTCTTCTAATGAGTTGAGCGTAGTTTCAATATGCTTTGTTTCTTTATCCCATGCCGCTAAATTACCTACTAGTGTATCCCGATGCTCTACTGCTGTAGCATAGATTTCATCAGAAACAGTATCACTTGGTTTAACCACAGTTTCTGCTACCTTTAACGCCGCATCATATACAGCTTGTGCTTTATTAAAGGCTTCATCCAAAGCATGCAGCTGTATTCTATAGTTCTCTATCTCTTTAATATCACGTAAAGACTCTACAAAATCATCCTCTCCTAAAGAAATGGCTTGTAATGACTTTGTATAGTTCTTATACCGCAAATTAAGATTTTTTGTTTCTTCTTTTACTTGAGAGGACAAAGTTTCTAAGCGTCCACGTTTAGCATTCAACTGTTCTCGAGCAGTATCTAAATTAGTTTTGCTAACTTTCACCTGCTCATCGTAGAGTGTAATATCACTATCCAATGACTCTAACTGTTTTTGCCATGCATCTATATCCGTGATTGGTAAGGTTTTAGATAGAGCATCAATATTAGCTTGTACTGAGCTAATGCGAATCTCCAAGTCGTGTAGATTTTTAAGTAATTCATTATGGGCAAGCTCTAAAGTTGCCAACTTATCTCTAGCTACTTTTAACTTGTGCTCATTGTCAGCTATAGTGTTACTTAACAATTCAGACTTATCACGTAAAACTATGAGTTGATCCATTTTAGCTAATAAATCTTGTTGAACAGATATAGCGCTCTCCTCAGAAAAAGCGTCCATAGATAACTTTAGCGTAGAAACTTGCGCGGCTACTTGCTTAGTTAACTCATCAAGACGAGTAACTAAGGTTTTCTGTTGTCCCACTTCGCTAGCTTGCTTTTGCAGTGCCACGTCACGGGTTTTGCGAGCCTCTTCAATTTCATCCTTAGTCGGATACATCTCCGGCTTAGCAGCTAACCGTGGATGATCTGTAGAGCCACAAACCGGACAAGGCTCATTATCTACAACTAAATGAACTAGCTCAAAGGCACGTCCTTCTTGCATTAGATGCTCTAATCGTTCAAGATGTACCTTTGCAACCTGCAAGGTTTCATCTAAAGACGCTAACGTTTGACCTTTATCATCGATTTTTTTTTGTACCTTACTAATTTCTTCTAGTAATTCAAAATATCTATGTAAATCATTTAGTTGCCCTTGAATAACAGTAGTATCCTCTAAGAATTTGTTATTATCTTGTAACTGTTTACGCAAACCTTCTAAATCAGCTTCTAAACTTTTTACAAGCTTCCGTTGTTTAGCTAAGGCATCTTCGCTTTTTTTACTATCTAATTCTTCTAAATTACTCTGTAATGTGAACAATTCCTTTTTCAATACATCTAATTCATTAAACTTCTCTGCTTGTTGTTGAAATTGAGCCAAAGCAGTTCTTTTAGCTTGTATACTTTCAGCTTGACCTTCTAAATCACTGTAAACGTCTAAACATTTAGCCTCATGTTGAGTTGCTAGTTCCACATGTTTTTTCGCATCTGAAAGGGCCTGTTCTAAAGTTTTTAATATAGCTTGTTTCTCAATATATTGTTTATATAATTCATGAGTTGGTGCCAAAGAGTTAAGGAACTGAACCTTTTCGCTTAGATTTACACGCTCAGTTTCCCTTGCTTTCACCATGTCAAGTTTCGAAGTAGCCTCAGCAAGAGATTGTTGAGCCTGATTATATAAAGACCATTGATTTCGGAGCACATTAAACTGTTCTACCACGGTTACTGCCTCATCTCGTTCTACAGCGAGAGCATCTCGATGTGGGCCCCGATTTGCTAGTAACTCACGCACATGCTCAATGGTTACCATTGGAGTCGCTCCATCATGAGGGATGGACTGCATAAATGCAGTTTGCTTAGTTAGATTTTCTTCAATACCTGCCTTTGCTTCATCATAAGCAGCCTTTAGTGCTTCTTGTAATTTTCGATATAGCTCCGTTCTAAAAAGTGTATGCAGTAATTCCTCACGTTCACTCGTAGAGGCCACTAGCAACTTTCGGAATTCCCCTTGAGGTAATAGCACAACTTGTAAGAACTGATCCTTACGAAATCCTATAATTTGCTGAATAGTATCGCGAATGGCGGCAGCCGAGGTAGCAATGACCTTCCACTCACCATCTTTCTTCTCATATACAGTAGCACTAGCATTCTGCTCACGCATCCCTGTACCACGTTTCTTTGCTACCATCTGTTTCGGTAACCGTTCAACACGATATTGTGCATTGCCAATAGCAAAGGAGAAATCGACACGAGTCATACGATGAGGTTCTGCAAAGTCACTGCGAATAGCATCTGTTTTGCGTACTTCTCCACTCGGCTCACCATATAAGGCATACACCATGGCATCTAAGATTGATGTTTTCCCTGCCCCCGTAGGACCAGCAATGAGAAACATGGAATGGTCTTGAAGCTCATTAAAATCTAAAGTGACCGAATCACGATACGGACCAAAGGCTTCTATAGTTAATGATATAGGCTTCATTTAGTCCTCCTTAAGAATTCGGTCCCATACAGAGTTGATATATTGCTGTTCTTTCTCTGTTAAAGGTTCCTTCCACACAGTTTCTGCAAACTGATTAAATAGATCCCGTTCATTTAATTCTTTGAAAATTGCCTCACCCATATCTGCTATAGGCCCTGCCACGCGACCAACTAGATCAATGGTCATACAACGATGATATACCTGGCGCAGTTTAGCCATTCCATCCATAATCGGCATCGTATCAAGTAAACGGGCTTGTACATAATCATCCCTATGTTTAGCCTGCAATGCTTTATCATTTAACAGGTCTTCAAAATATCCTTCCAAAATGACTACGTCTCGCTTCGCCTCTACAGGAATCGTGTTAATATCTACGTTCCCCTTTGTATCCATATCAATGATGGTGAAAGACTTCTTCTGCATATGTTCATCAAAGGAATATTTTAATGGAGATCCACTATAGCGAATATGATCAGCTCCCATTCGCTGAGGCCCATGCAAATGTCCCAAAGCAGTATAGTGAAAGTCTTTAAAGACTTGAGGATTTACCTGTTCACTACCACCTACAGACAAGGTACGCTCTGAGCCCCCTACTTCACCTCCCATAACAAAGGCATGGCTAATGGCGATACTGCACATCCCCTTAGGTACTTGTTTATACAAGTGGTCGCTCCAAGCCTGATACATTTGGTCATAATTATGCAGGTTCAAAACGCTTTCACAATTTTGTTCATAACACGGTGTTACTATGTCAGCAATTTCAGTATCGGTAGTTTCTGTATTAGTAGACTCTACATCAGCAAATAAAGCCTCTCCTATGCGCCGGGGTTCACTAAAAGGCATAGGACAAATTGCCACCTTGCCATCTGTCCCTTCAAATTCAAAAGGCATCAACGCGTGATGAGGAGAGCCCCAAATATGGATACCCGATTGGCCCAACATAGAGCGCCCCATTTCAAGACGTTCCGCCCCATCGTGATTACCGCTCACCACAAAGAGAGGCACCTTGCAGTCCATAGCGAGACGAGTGATGATGGAGTCCCACAATTCGATAGCTTCAATGGGTGGCACCGCTCTATCAAAAATATCCCCTGCGAGCAATATACCATCGATGTTTTCATCTTTCAAAATATTAAAAAACTGATGTTCCAACACATGAGCTTGGTCCTCTGTTAAGTACTGGCCATAAAAAATACGCCCTAAATGCCAATCAGCAGTATGTAAAAAACGCATTTTGTCCCCCTTTCCAGCTCTCCCTATACCTTACACAATGTATGTATTCAAAGGCCAAAACAAGCTATTAGTCCCATAAGTTTATGGAAATTCAATAATTTTATATAACTTTAATAGCCTTAACAGTTTTAATAACTTTATGTATTTGCAATAACTAGTATAGTATCAGGTATTCTACATATTTATTATATAACTAAATTAACTTCTGTATTTTAATTATTTATTCTCTACGATAGAGCGTAGCATAGAAATTTCCTTTGCGTACCCGTCCAATTCATTTGGTGTTTCCAAATAGAATGGCAAGTTCGTCAATTTAGGATGTGTTACAACGCGAACAATAGCATCGATACCAATATGTCCTTCCCCAATTTTTTCATGACGATCTTTATGAGCACCCATAGGATTTTTAGAGTCATTCAAATGAATGGCTTTCAAACGATCAAGACCTACAATTCGATCGAACTCGTCAATAACGCCATCGAGATTATGTACGATATCATAACCCCCTTCGTGAATATGGCAAGTATCAACACACACACCCATGTACTCTTTTAGTTTTACGCCATCGATGATGCGTGCAATTTCTTCAAAACGAGAGCCAATTTCTGTACCCTTACCAGCCATTACTTCCAAGAGGACTGTTGTCTTCATACCTGGGAATAAGATTTCATTCAAGCACTCTACAATGTACTCAATACCTTGATCTACGCCTTGCTTCACATGGCTACCAGGGTGAAAGTTATACATTTGACCTGGTAAATATTCCATACGCTCTAAATCTTCCATCATAGATTGCTTCGCAAAAGCGCGTAAATCCTCTTTGGCGGCACATGGGTTATAAGTATACGGTGCATGGGCCAACAAGGTACCAAAGTTGTGTTCTTTCATATATATACTAAGGTTATTCATATCCTCAACATCGAGAGCTCGCATGCTACCACCGCGAGGGTTGCGCGTAAAGTATTGGAACGTATTGCCCCCAATTTTAGTCGCTTCCTTGCCCATATGTAAATAACCTTTGCTAATTGATAAGTGACTGCCTATTACAAACATAATACTCCTCTATATATGACTATACGATTTCTACAATTTTATAATTATAAAACGCCTAACTCTAATATCTATTGTATTATGCTTATAGCTATTTTTGTTACTATAGCTATTCTATAACACTAATAGATAAAGATATATGATAACTAATATAACCCCTGCCGTGAAGGAGCCCTTCAACAACAGGGGTTATCTATTAATGACTTTCTTTTTTTGCACACTCAGGGCAAACACCTTCGAAGGTAATATGTTGACCTGTGATTTGATATTCACTACCTTGATCAGCAATCGTTTTGATAGCTTTCAAATCAATGCCCATCATGTCCTCTACCTTATTACAACGAATGCAACGGATATGGGAATGAGCTTGTGTGTCCCAATCGTAATGAGCGCGCTCATCACCAACTTCTAGAATTTTAACAAGACCGATTTTTTCAAAAATCTCCATCGTCTTATACACTGTAGCCAAGCTCATGCTTGGATGTTCTGGGCGCAACGTATGATACAACATCTCTGCTGTTGGATGATCATGATGACCACGCAAAGCATCATAAATCGCAATACGTTGTGGAGTTACTTTAAACCCCTGGCTACGCAAAATTTGTGCGATATCCATAATAATCTACCTTTCTCCACTTGGAAATCTATAAGGCATAGGCCATTATCGACCGTTTACAAGAAATAATTATTATTTATTATACCAAAATTCTCAATACTTATCAAGATAAATAGTATTAACTATTAAGTAATAAAAAATGTGGATTGACAGAAGCAACCCACATCCTATTAGTCTTTAAAGTAAGGTTTAAAACCTTCACTTTGATGGCGAGTTTTTTTCTCGCCACGCGGACGATCAAATTTACGATCATCTCTGCGGCGGTCACCTTTACGGTCATTGCGACGATCACTTCTACGATCATCGCGACTGCGACGTGGGCGGTCATCTCGACGACGATCACCATCACGACGGCGACGATCACTTCGACCACTTTCACGACGACGGCGTACGCGCAATGGTTTTTCTTCTGTAATATTTACAGGAGTAGTATCTGGTTCTTTTGTTAACAATTTAAGAGCTGCCGCCAAAAGTGTTACGGAATCTGTATCATTCAACAATTCCTCAGCACTAGATTTGAAAGGCGCCAATGCTTCTAAATTATCTGTCATTTCAACGAGGCTTTCAATTGCCAAACGTTGTTGACCTTCAAGAACTTCACCTAAGGAAGGTGCACGACGACGTGCAATTTTACGTTTTGTTAAACGCTCGATAGCATGTAAATGCTCCATTTCACGAGGGATAACGAACGTGAAAGCTTGACCTGCTTTACCGGCACGACCTGTACGACCTACGCGGTGTGTGTAGCTTTCAGGATCTTGAGGCATATCATAATTATATACATGAGATACGCCAGAAATATCAAGACCACGAGCTGCCACATCTGTAGCCACGAGAATATCAATGGTACCTTCGCGGAATTGGCGAATTACGCTGTCCCGTTTTTGTTGAGACAAATCGCCATGGATGCCTTCCGCCATGTAACCACGTTTCTTAAGACCTTCTGTCACTTCATCAACACGACGTTTCGTACGCGTGAAAATAATAGCAAGTTCAGGTGTTTGGATATCAAACAAACGACAAAGAACATCGAATTTTTGACGGTCTTGCACTTCGATATAGTATTGTTCGATCAAGTCCATCGTAACTTGAGTCGGTTTCATGCGAATCAATGTTGGCTCTGTCAAATATGTTTCAGCTAATTGTTGGATAGCTTTAGGCATCGTAGCAGAGAACAACAATGTTTGATGGTCTTCTGGGATAGCACCCAAGATTTTATTGATATCATCAACAAAGCCCATATTTAACATTTCGTCGGCTTCGTCCAATACCACAACTTTCACATGGTCAAATTTAATAGAACCACGATCCATATGATCCATCAATCGGCCAGGAGTGGCAACGATGATTTGAGGGTTCTTTTTCAAGGCACGGAACTGACGATTAATATCTTGACCACCGTAGATTGGTAGTGCTGTGATATTCGTGTACTGAGCCATTTTGTTAAGCTCTTCAGCTACTTGAATAGCTAATTCTCGTGTAGGGGATAAAATAACTACTTGAACGTGACGCTCATTCCCGTCTACGCGTTCCAATACAGGCAAGCCAAATGCTGCTGTCTTACCAGTACCTGTTTGAGCTTGACCGATCATGTCCTTACCGCTCATGGCAACTGGGATAGCTTCCTGTTGAATTGGCGTAGGCTCTTCAAAGCCCATATCGTTTAACGCTCTTAGAACAGGTTCGCTAATCATTAATTGTTCAAATTTTTCTAACATCTAAATGTGTTTCCTCCTATCGCGCACGAACTATGCGCATTTAAGTAGTATATCATATTTCGAGGGCGAGCGCTATAAAAGTAATTCTGAATCTAAGCTAAATAGGATTTCTTTTCCCCTTAAAATGTTCAATCAACACAATTCCACCTGATACACATAACAAAACAAGATATGACAAATAAATAGGCATATACAAGCATTCAACAAGAACAACCCATATAATTAATAATAATTTAGAAATCCATTTTGTTGTTATTCTATCCGCTATCATAAATATAGATAAATTGATAATTACTTTAATAATTATCGCAGAGATAATAACTACTGACGTAAATTCTTCTCTATAAGCTGTCAGTTCATATAAGGGATATAATAAATAACTTAATAAAACGCTAAGTATTATTAAAAACCAAATATTGAGTCCCTTTAAAAGTTTAGATTTACTATAGTAAAATACGCCAACCAAAAGAAAAAGCAAAACACTAAGCAATATTCCTATAATTAATAGATAATCTAATTGAATCATGAATTATACTGTCCTTTAATCATTTTTTATTTCTAAAAATCATTCCATAAGTGCCCATACAAAACAATACTATATTGATAAAATCTGAATTGATATATTTACTACTAAAAGAACATATTCTTTAATGCATAACCTAAACCAGCAATACCAAATAATATAGAAAAAATAGCAAAAAGACCACGTTTATAATACAAACTATTCCGCTTTTGATAAAAACCTGTGCATATAATAAAAAGTACGTAAACTCCCCAAACAACACCATATTGGGCAATAAATAAATAATCTTTATCAATTAAAAATTTACAATTTAATAGGACTACACTTACAATTGCAATTATTGTTAAATACTTGGTTAAATTACCAAAAGCTCTATGCTTTTTAATATATTCATATTCTTCATCAATGACACGTTTACTAAGCTCAAGTTTATATAACCCTATAGATAATGACATAGATATAAAAATCCAAAAATATCCTAATATTTCAAATTTGTTCATTTTACACCATCCACTATATGGTTACTTACTCAAATACTGCTGCAGGGTTTGATTTTCTAATGGCCCTAATTGTAAAGCCTTTCGATTTTTAATCGCATCAATGGTTAATGCTTCAAAGGTAATTTTATCAAAATCAGAAAACTCGTTAAAGGAATTAAACACGATGAATCGTTGATTTAGTAAATTAGTTAATACCTCTATGTCTTTCGTTCTTACTTTATTTAACTCATTTCGTGCATAAGATTCATATCGCTCATCACCTGCATTATTCTTGCTAAACCGACCTATATCAAGATTATCAGAATAATAGCTATATATAGCCTTCTGATAGAAATCAATTTTAGTCAATTTCCCGAATTCAAAATTATAATAAGCATTATTTCTTAAAATATGCTCACTACCATACTCACCAATAATAGTCCCTGTAGAAAGATCTACTATATCATTATGCTTAATCTGATTTTCCTTTCTATACGATACATAGAAAGGTAGTTTTATAGGATGTCCAGCGTGTAAACTTATATATCGTTGTTTACTATCAAAAAAGATTTCATGCCATATATCTCTATCACTTTCATCAAGACTAGAAATATTAGGGTATAACTCATCAAGACTCACATTAAATTGCGTTTCTTTAGCATCTATCCGAGGAATGAAAGTGTTATATTTATTTATATCTTTATTCCAAGCATCTAGCAAACTTACATTTTCATCAAAAATACCAATACCGTCTAAAGTTATGTAATAGAGTTTATTATTCACCTCATGAACAGCAACTACATTATCAGCAATCTTACGATTTTCATTGCCATAGTATAATCCGCTCTCTTGAAGCTCACTTAAATAGATCAAACTATTTTTAAAGTCGCCACCTACCAAGAAATATATCAATACTCCCCATATGAGGATATAAAGCACTACTATTATGGCAACAATATATCCAATCCATTTAATTACTCTCTTCAAATTCATAATAGTCCTCTATAAATAACACGATTTTATATGGCTACAATTATAACATACCCTATACTTTTATATATAATAGACTATTGTTAAGTACAAAAAAGCGCCTCTTTCGGGCTGCTTCTTTATTATGATTTATTGAGAATTGTGTGGTATTAATCAGCTATATAAGTAAACATTTAATTTAGATATAATATAATTAAAATAGTGTACTCCAAAATGTACTCCAAAATTCTGCCAATAAATTAAACAATGTCTGTTAAGCAATTACGATTTACTAAACTTCCTAAAGTAGTATAAAAGGAATATACCATGAAACCTTTTACCCTAAAACGATTTATATTATTGCCACTGATTATACTATCCCTCATACTAACAACGGGTTGTCATCTTCTCTCACATTATAGTGAAGATGAGGTACAACAATATATAAATGAGGATTATCCTAATCTAACATATCACTTAGAGTCTCATAGGAACAATAGGTGGCAAGTCACCTTTGACAAATATCCACAAATGCCCATTGAAATATCTGAAGTCATGCACACCTCTGCACCTGTTGTACCACAAGTTGATCGAGTACTGATAACCAACATTCCGCTGATAACTGCATTCCCATTAATGAAAAACTATCTAACAGCAGAGGAGCTATCCTATGCCACATATGATACATCTTCTTTGTATATTGAAATGCCTATCCCCTATTCGGCTATACAAAACCAAGATGTAATAAACTTTTACAATCGCATGGATCAATTCTGCAAAGAATATGCTGCAACATATCCAGATTTCAAAGAAAAAATATATATTAGAGTCATCATAAAACCATCTGATGGATCTGATGCACCGCAAGAATATAGAAGAATATTCCGCTTATCCCAATATTAATAAAAGAGGTACCATCTAGGGTACCTCTTTTACGTATGAGACGACGTTATCATTTGAAATGTTAGAATTATTATATGTAACATCATTTCATATTGTCATTAATTCTTATAACTCGTCTAAAGAAATCATATCCGCCATTTATATTATTGCCAATTACCATTTCACTATCTTGAAAGTATGGTGAAACAGGTAAATAGCCCCAAATAACGCCTAAGCCTCCACATATATTGCGGCCACCGTCTCCACCTTTATAGGAAAATTCACCTTCATCATAGACGATTTCTCTACAATACGGATCATCACCTATAATCAAGCCAAAAAAGTTTTCCTTTTCTAATGTATACTCTCCATCATTATCCATCCATTCCATATGTTTTAAGTTCATAGAAAAATCTATATTGTTCCCCCATGGAAAAATGGTCCTACACCCCTTGCCAGCTAAATACTCCCACTCTCTTCGCGTCGGTAAAGAGTACCCATGATTTTTTATGTTCTGTAACAATTTCTTAAATGTAGTTTCTTCATAAAGTTTACCATACCAATGGTTATCGTCTGTTTGATATAAACAAATGGTATTATGAATCATTATTTCAGAAAGCCCCTTGCTTTCGGCTTTTTCTATCATCTGTTGCCACTCTTTATTTTGCCTGAGTTCCTCATCTGAAATAGGTATCCAACAAGTTTCACTATACTCTTTTTGTACCAATAATGGATGGATAACAAACTCATCTTCTTGAGTAAAATTATGTTTAAAATACGTTTCTATGTTGGATAGTACCTCTTCATCTTCTAGTGTTTCGCAAATCTTAGTTTGAACATCGTCTTCACTAAAGATTTCCTCTTCATATCCTTCGACAAATGGATAGGCAAGCTCCGCTAAATTTTCATCATTAAAAATATCCTGCAATGGTTTATTTTTAAAATCAAACCCTAACGTAACAGTATCGCCAGGAACAAATACAAAGTCTATACCATCATGTGAACGATATACTGCCGTATATGTGGATTGTCTAAATGCAGCAAAGTGTTTAAAGGATATTAATTCTAGATTATATATTTCGCCAATCTGATATAACAATTCCTCCTTATCACTAATAGATAACAGATCATATTGGGGATTATATAATTTTTTGATGGGAATAGACCTCATTATTTCACCTATCCTTATTTTTACACATATACGTACACAACAATTATCCGAATCCTCTTTATCGTAAAAGTGTATTTTATCTATAATAATATTATAATGAATAACACAAAAGGCACCAATAATTAAATTGGTGCCTTTTTTATGTAATTATAGGTAGAGTCTATTCAATTATTAATCTAAATCGTAGAAACCAGATGGTTTATCGCTCAAGTTTACGATGATGTTTTTCATTTGAGTGTAGTGCTCAAGGATAACTTTGTGAGTTTCACGTCCGATACCGGATTGTTTGTAACCGCCAAATGGAGCGCCTGCAGGGATAGAGTTATATGTATTTACCCACATACGACCTGTTTCGATACCGCGAGCTACGCGGATAGCACGGTTGATGTTTTGCGTGAATACGCCACCGCCAAGACCGTATAGGCTGTCATTAGCTTGTTCAATCACTTCTTCTTCGCTGTGGAATTTGATGACAACGGCTACAGGACCGAAGATTTCTTCGCGAGCTACGCGCATATCATTTGTAGCATCTGCAATAAGTGTAGGTCTTACGAAGCACCCTTTACCAAGTTCACCATCAGTAACACGTACACCACCGGCTACAATGCGAGCACCTTCTTCTTTTGCAAGGTCTACATAGCTAAGTACTTTGTTCACTTGATCTTCGTAAATTAAGGAACCAAGTTGTGTAGATTCTTCCCAAGGCAAACCGACTTTTACCTTATCGAATAGTGCGGCAAGTTCAGCTACGAATTTATCGTAAATTGTATCTTGTACGAAGATACGGGATCCTGCGCAGCATACTTGACCTTGGTTGAAGAGGATACCAAGCATTGCCCCATCAAGAGCCTGTTTCCAGTTCGCATCGTCAAAGAAGATATTCGCAGATTTACCACCTAATTCCAATGTGGCAGGAATCAAGCGTTCAGATGCTGCTTTATATACATCTAGACCTACCTCTGTAGAGCCTGTGAAAGCAAGTTTACTGAAACCTGGATGATCGAGGATATATTGACCGGATTTAGAACCTTTACCAGTTACGATGTTTACAACACCTGGCGGCAAGATTTCTTTCAAAATATCGCCAAGTTCTAATAAGCTAAGAGACGTGTGGCTAGAAGGTTTGATAACAACTGTACATCCTGCTGCAAGAGCTGGAGCCAATTTCCAAGCGGCCATTAGGAATGGGAAGTTCCAAGGTACAACTTGACCTACAACGCCAATCGGTTCGCGAACGATGAGGCTCAATGTATTTTCGTCAAATACTTGTGCAGAGCCTTCTTCGGAACGAAGCACGCCTGCAAAATAACGGAAATGGTCAGCCCCAAGTGGAATATCCACATTCAATGTTTCGCGGATAGGTTTACCATTGTCGTATGTTTCAACTTGCGCCAAATGTTCTTTATGCGCATCGATAGCATCCGCAATTTTTAACAAATAATCGGCACGTTCTACTTGAGATACTTTTTTCCATGTTTTGAAAGCTTCTGTTGCAGCCTCTACAGCTTTATCAACATCATCATTCGTCGCCTCTGCACAGATAGCGAGTTGTTCGCCATTAGCAGGGTTATATACATTAAATTCAGCACCGTCAGATGCCTTTACCCATTCATTATTAATTAAAAGTCCATATCTTTCTTTAAGGTTCAAGCTCATTGCATTACCTCCTCTTTAGGAATATGATTTAGGAATTCCCCCTCTTTGATTTCATCATACTCCTCATATCTAAAATTTTCAATCAGATATATTATTTTCGATATATCTATTCTGCATTAATATACATAGATTTTAGCTATATAGAAAAACCACACCCTCTAAAACCATAGAGGGTGTGGTTTTTAGTATAATGACTTTTAGTCAAGAATGACTATCATTTAAAATCTATTAATGTAGATTAACTAGACTTCTATTAAATTATGAATTACGAAGACTCCCATTATTACGAGAGCCATTATTGTGATTCTCATTTTGACGTCCACCATTATTACGGTTATTATTTCGGTTATCATTATTTCGACGCTGACCGTTATTATTTCTATTACGGTTATTATCGTTATTCTTCGGCTTTTCTGGTTGCAATGCTTTTACAGACAAACCGATGCGATTGCGTTTTACATCAACAGAAATAATTTGTGCTTCGATAATATCACCTACAGCAAGCACATCAGATGGATGCTGACGACTGTTGCAAAGCTCGCTGCGATGTAATAAACCATTCGTTTTAAGCCCAAAGTCTACAAAAGCTCCGAAATCAACTACGTTATGAACGGTACCTTTTACAATGGTGCCTACTTTAATATCTTCTAGGCTCACTACGTGCTTTCTAGTAAGCGGAGCCGGTAAATCTTCCCGAGGATCACGACCTGGTTTTGCAAGAGCCGCTAAGATATCCCTAACAGTCGGCACGCCAGCATCAAGTTTGGCAGCCATTTTCTCAGCATCTACAAGAGGTAATTTTACTTGCAACACTTCTAATTGAGCTTTATCTTGTAAGTCTTTTAACGTAAAGCCTAACTCACCAATGATGCGCTCTGCCAATTCATAAGACTCTGGATGAACAGATGTATTATCCAGTGGATTTTTACCATGTTGTAAGCGCAAGAAACCAGCACATTGTGTAAAGGCGGCAGGGCCTAAACGAGGCACTTTTAGCAATTCCTTACGGCTTTTAAATACACCATTCTCTTGACGGTATGCAACAATATTTTTAGCCACCGCACTAGAAATGCCTGCAACATGTTGCAAGATAGCTGGGGATGCAGTATTTAGCTCTACCCCAACATGGTTTACTACAGTTTCAACCACTTGATCTAAGGTATGAGTCAATTGTTTTTGGTTTACGTCATGTTGGTATTGACCTACGCCGATAGATTTTGGATCAATCTTAACAGATTCAGCCAATGGATCTTGCACACGGCGTGCAATAGATACAGCACCGCGAATAGTAACGTCTAATTCTGGTAGCTCATCGATAGCTAATTTAGATGCAGAGTATACAGATGCGCCTGCTTCATTAGTAATGATATAGTGGCAATCTAATTTTTCCTCTTCAATCATAGTAGACGCAAATTGCTCTGTTTCATAGGATGCAGTACCATTACCGATAGATAAAAGAGTAACCTTAAACTTACGGATTTTATCAGCCAATACCTTTTGAGCTTCCTTGCGAAGCTTTTCACTATTTGTTAAATAGTACGCACCGTAATCAAGCACATTGCCTTGTTGATCGATAATCGCCATTTTACAGCCAGTACGGTAACCAGGGTCAAGGCCCATGATAACATGTCCGGCCAATGGTGGTTGTAACAATAGATTTTTGAGATTTACACCAAATACCTTGATAGCTTGCTCATCGGCTTTTTCCGTCAATTCATTGCGAATTTCACGCTCTAAAGCTGGGAAAATAAGACGTTTGTACGCATCAGCTACAGCAGCCGCTTTATACTCTGCAAAGATCGACTTCGGATTTTTCTCTAACTTTTGTAACATATAAGCAATATAGGTGTCACCTGGTACAGTTAGAGCTAGTTTTAAAGCACCTAATTTTTCACCGCGATTTACCGCCAAGATACGATGGGACGGCATTTGACGTACGGGCTCAGCATATTCAGCGTATTGCAAAAATTGTTGTTGTTCTTCCTCTTCACCGCTCAATTCAGCTTGAATAAAGCCTTCATTCCACATCTTCTTACGCAAATACGCCCGGAAGTCTGCACTATCACTGACGATTTCCGCTACGATATCAGAAGCGCCTTGTATGGCATCCTCTGGCGTAGGAACCTCTTCTGTTATGTATTCTTTTGCAATCTCTAACGGATCTCCAGAGGTAACCGTATCATTGATAATCATATCAGCCAATGGTTCCAAACCACGTTCGCGGGCAATCATAGCACGCGTACGTTTCTTTGGACGATATGGCAAGTATAGGTCTTCTAACTCTTGTAGCTTTGTAGCAGCTTCCAAAGACTTCATCAACTCGTCTGTCATCTTTTCTTGCTCTGTAATAGAAGCAATGATTTCTTGACGACGTGTTTCTAAGTTGCGCAAGTATTTAATGCGTTCTTCAATGGTGCGCAATTGCTCATCTTGCAATTCGCCCGTTACCTCTTTACGATACCGCGCAATAAATGGCACCGTATTGCCTTCGTCCAATAATTCTACGGCAGCTTGCACCTGCTTTGGCTTAACATTTAATTCACTCCCAATAAGGGCAAACATTCTTTCACTCATTTAGCTGCCTTTCTGCGATAGGTTACAAAACGATGAGGATATTGATTCTTTTCATCCACAATGCCGTCTACAACGGATTCGATGGTGAAAGCATCCTCTGAGAATTCAGGGAAAAATGCATCCCCATCAAATTCATGGTCTACTTCAGTGATATACATAGTATCTACATAAGGTAGAAAAGCTTCGTATACTTGAGCGCCACCAATAACGTAGGCCGCATCAAGCGCACGTGCTGCTTCAGCAGCCGCCTCAGGGTTATGGAAAATCTTAACACCTTCTGGTGCATCAAAACCTTTATCACGAGTAATTACCCAATGCTCACGATTTGGCAACAAGAACGGTAAGCTTTCAAAGGTCTTACGGCCCATGATAATAACATGTCCTGTTGTTTTTTCCTTAAAGAATTTCAAATCATTTGGCAAATGCCAAATCAAAGTATTATCTTTACCGATTACACGATTATGTGCTACGGCTACGATTAATGCTAACATACTGCCCTCTTTCAGTTAATACTATATGGCAACAGTCATAAATTATACTATTTAGCAATGTCTATGAACACAATACTATATAGCAATAGCCATACATATTATGCTATTTAACAATTGTCATAAATACAATGCTATACAGCAACAGTCATGGATAATTTACCTAAATGTTCATATCCATCTAAGGTAATGTCCTCTGGTGTGAAGTCATAGAAGTCTTTTACCTCAGGATTCACGATAATTTTTGGAGCAGGCAACGCTTGTTCACGACGTGCTAATTGCTCACGCAATGCATCTACGTGATTTTCATAGATGTGGGCATTGTTGATAACATGTGTAAATTTACCGGGTTTTAGGCCGGTTACTTGACCGATCATACATTGTAATGCCGCATATTGAGCCGTGTTAAATGGGACGCCAAGCCCCATGTCGCCACTGCGTTGGATGAGCATGCAGTTCAAGTAACCATCCCCTACATCCCATAAGGTTTCATACGCACATGGTTGCAACGCCATATCCTCTAAATCTTCAATATTCCAAAGGGTTACAATCATTCGGCGGCTATCAGGATCTTCTTTAATCGTTTTGATGAGCTTATCTAGTTGTTTGTACTTCGCAATTTGATAGCCGTATGCTTTACCAATAGTACCATCTTCACGCATCCATTCATCCCATACGTGCACATTCATTTCTTGCAATTTGCGCACGTCATTGGACTGCATTTGCCAAATCCACAATAATTCTTTTACAGCTGTTTTGAAAGCTACAAATTTAGTGGTTAAAATTGGAAATTCCTCTTGCAAGTCAAATTGCATGATTTGTTGAGGCAATTTGTACGTTGCAATGCCTGTGCGATTTTGACCATAAATGCCATGATCTAAAATATTTTCAATAATACCGAGGTATTGTGTATCTGCTAAGCTCATTTATCCCCCTAGATCTATTTATAATAAGCAAAAAATACTAATGTATATCTTGATAATCTTACTAAAATATATAGTACTATCATACTAAAAAATATACAGTACTACCATATATACAGTAAAATTTATTATCCCTTATATTCTGCAATGGCCTGTAAAAAGGTAAGTCCATATTTTTTTAATTTTGCTTCCCCTACGCCTTTAACATTTCCAAACTCACCTAATGTTGTAGGTCGTAAATTTGCCAAATCTATGAGTACTGTGTCAGGGAAGATAAGATACGGTCTAAGACCCGCTTTTTCTGCCAAGCGTTTGCGATGTTGACGTAAATGTTCAAATAAGCCGCCCGATGTAGAGCTGGATTTTCCTCGCACCACTGAGGCAGCAGACTTACTGTTGCGAGAAGGCACAAACACTTGTTGTCTAATTTCCTCTACCTCTTTATGACCTGCTAGCACTTCCTCTGCACCAGCCGTTAAGGATAATACAGGATATTTTCCCGTCGAACTGCGCAAGTAGCCAGATGCTACAAACTGTTGGATAAGTCCTTTAATAGATTTTTCATCTACATTACTCAGTAAGCCAAAGACTGGCAATGCATCATGACCAGCACGCATAATCCGATCCGTTCGCTCTCCGCGGACGATAGAGGTTATCATTGATGCCCCATATCGCTCATCGGTGCCCATGATGGCACGGAAAATAGCCTTTGCTTCTTTCGTAACATTGACCTTATCAGCAGAGCCTTTACAAGAGCTACAATTATCACAGGTTGTCCAAACAGTACTTTCACCAAAGTAATTAAGCATATATTTACGCAAGCAATTACTACAGAAACAGTAATCAATCATGAACTGCAATTTGCGTAATTCCACATTTTGTCGCTCAGGCGTTTCGATAGACTGTTCAATTAAATACTTATGAACCTGCACATCCTGCCCACTATAAAGCAAGATACATTCAGCAGGTGCCCCATCACGGCCAGCTCGTCCTGCCTCCTGATAATAGGACTCCATATTACGCGGCATTTGATAATGTAGTACATAGCGTACATTGCTTTTATCAATACCCATACCAAAGGCATTCGTCGCCACCATAACCTGCAATTTATCGTCTGCGTAGGCATTCTGCATTTCGCGGCGCACCTCATCGTTGAGTCCTCCGTGGTAATGTCCCGCTTTGATGCCCGCACGGGTTAAATTTTCATACACACGATCTACATCCTTGCGCGTTGCACAATAGATAATACCATTTTCATTGGCGTGCTGACGCACATAATGAACAACGTAATCCATCCGCTTTGGTGTGCGGATAACAGAGAAGGATAAATTAGGCCGATCAAAACCCGTCACGTATACATTAGCCTTATCTAGGCCTAATAATTTTTTTATATCGTTTTCTACATATTTCGTCGCCGTCGCTGTGAAAGCCCCCACGATAGGTCTCTTTGGCAATGAATTGAGCCACTCACCGATAAGGCGATAAGACGGTCTAAAATCATGACCCCACTCAGAGATACAATGAGCCTCGTCCACAATGACTTGAGCAATCGGTAACGCTCGCAGTACATTACAAAAAAAATTAGAACTCAACCGCTCTGGTGCAATATATAAGAGTTTAATCTTACCACTACGTACTTCGTACATGGTCTTATTAAACTCAGATTGTGTAAGTGTACTATTGATGAGCGCTGCTGGTATATTCTGCACCAAGAGACCATCCACTTGATCTTTCATAAGAGAAATGAGAGGAGAAAACACAATAGTCAAGCCCTCCTTACAGAGCGCAGGTATCTGGAAACAGATAGACTTCCCAGCCCCTGTCGGCATGATTCCAATTACATCTTCATTCCGCAACAAGGATGCAATAGGAGCCTCTTGAGCTGGTCTAAAGGAGGTATACCCAAAGTAGGTCTCCAACATGCGCAATGCTTGTTGTTTCGTCACAACTTGATGTTGTCTAGATACATCTTGTTTTCCGCCTACCTGTTGTTCCATAGGGTCCTCCTTTCACGTTCCAGAAATATAAGTATTAATTTCGATTACTACTGACAAATATTTCGTACACTCAATACGAAATATCGTTTTTTCATTCTTTTATTTTATCATATTTCATTCGGTATGGGGCTTATTAATATATGATTTCATAAGTAATCAGCTAATGCGTATCTCTAAAATATATAGCCTAAATTAATATAGGAATCTTATTGATATCACCAATTTTTTACCCTCTAAAGTACTAATATGTGGTACAATAAAAATTATTTACTATACTATAGAATATAACTAGAACCTAAGGAGGTCTTATATAGGCATGACACAAGACAACTTAATGATTATTATCGCCTTTGCCTTATATCTAGGACTCATGATGTATATCGGGGTCTACTATTATCGCAAATCAAACAGCATTGGTGATTACATCCTCGGTGGCCGACAACTAGGACCATGGATCACAGCACTCAGTGCAGAGGCATCAGATATGAGTGGTTGGATGCTCATGGGTGTGCCTGGTCTAGCGTATACTACGGGGATTTCTGGTGTATGGATTGCCGTAGGCCTCACATTAGGCACATGGGCGAACTGGAAATTCGTTTCTAGACGCTTACGTAACCATACTGAGGTAGCTAGTGACAGCTTGACATTACCGGATTATTTGAAGAATCGTTTCCACGATCAATCTCATTCGGTAGCTGTCATTTCCGCCTTATTTATCTTGATTTTCTTCTTGATTTATACATCATCGGGCTTTGTGGCAGGGGGCAAATTGTTCAATACCATTTTTGGTCTTGATTACACCGTATCCCTCTTTATCACCGCCGGCATCGTCGTATTTTATACCTTCCTTGGCGGATTCCTTGCCGTATCTTGGACAGACTGTATTCAAGGCGCATTAATGTTCTTTGCTATCTTGGCAGTACCAATTACAGCAGCCATGTACATGGGTGGCCCTATTGAAACATTCCAACTCATCCAACATGAGTTTCCACAAGGACTTAGCTTGTTTGGTAATCCTTCTGATTGGTTTACTTGGGCTATCGGCCTAATTTCTTCTCTTGGTTGGGGTCTTGGCTACTTCGGTCAACCTCACATCCTAGTGCGCTTTATGGCTATCTCTGATGCGAAAGAGCTTAAGAAATCTACGAATATCGCCATGGTATGGGTTATCTTATCCCTTATGGCAGCTATTGCAGTAGGTCTCATCGGTCATGTTTACATGCTGCCAGATAAATTAGTAGGCACTGATGCGGAAACAATATTCCTCATCATGACTGAACGGCTCTTTACTCCATTTGTAGCAGGCCTTATCTGGTCCGCTGTATTGGCCGCTATTATGAGTACCGCATCTGCTCAATTATTAGTAACAGCCTCTGCTATTTCTAATGACTTCTATGCTAATATCATCCATCCAAAAGCAAGCGATAAAGAGCTTGTATTAGTAAGCCGTATCGTAGTACTTCTAGTGGCATTGATTGCCATCTATATGGCAATGGACCCAGACAGCTATATCTTGACGATGGTAGCCTATGCTTGGGCAGGCTTCGGCGCAGCCTTCGGTCCAGCAATCTTGTTCTCCTTGTTCTGGAAGCGCATGACGCGTCACGGCTGTATCGCTGGTATTGTTGTAGGTGGTTTAACAGTACTCATTTGGAAACAATTTGGATTCTTTGGCCTATACGAAATTGTGCCAGGCTTCATCCTCTCTTCTATCGCAATCTATATTGTAAGCCTCATGGGTAAATTGCCTCCACGTTCGGTTCTAAAAGACTATAGAGAAGCAGAAAAAATGCACGTTCTATAATATAACATAAAAAAGCTAGTTGATTCATCGATCAACTAGCTTTTTATTTATGAGTATTGGTGTAAACCTTCCTCAATTGCTTCTTTCACCTCAGCTACTAAAGAAGCTGGAGAAAGAACTTTTACACTTTGCATATATTGGAGCGCCCAATATTTAAAAGCGTCATGATTAACACGTACGCGGCATACAACATTATCAGCTGTTATATTTGTAAACTCTACATTGCCATCGAACCAATCTAAAATTTGATTTACGATGGAACGTCTAGCTTTAAACGTAACAGTAATAGATTCACCACCGAACATATAAATATGTTCCTTTACGTATTGTGACACGTTAAAGGTGCGTTGTTGTTGGTATCCCTTTATCTCCCGTAAAGGTTTTCTACGTTCATTTAGCACAGTAATATGTGCAATTCGATCAACGCGTAATGTAGACATATCATCATAACTTTCGTGATTTCCTACCAAGTAATAATGTCCTCGATTCATTACTAGTTGGAATGGATTAAATACATACTTCCGTTCCTTATGATCTGGCCCAAGATTAATATGTAATCGCTTATCCACATCTGGTTGGCAATAGGCCAATGAAATTTTTCTACCCTTTTGTATTGCTTCTTCTATGAGATCAATATTAAGAAATAAATCTTGGCTTCTATGAAGGTACCCCGTATTACTTTCAATATCAATACCATGAGGCTTAAAATAGGAGCTACCCAATTTTGCAACACGCCCGATTAAATCTTTACGTTGAGATGCAGTAATATGGCGAGATGCCAATATACCATCAATCAATAATCGCAATTCAGAATCTTCAAAGGTATGAATCATATAGAAATCAGTACGTCGAATTGTGCCATCTGCTCCCACAGCAGACTCTTCACATTGAATACTAAAATCTCCAGATTCATATAAATCATTTAAATGACGGCCTAAGGTTTTCCGATCGACGGATACCTCGTACCGTTCGGCTAATATACTACGAATCTCCTCTTGAGATAACGTATGATTAGCATCTGTTTCGTCTTTCAGGATTTCTAGTATGTATACTAGAACTGCCTTCTTAGATGCCATAAAAGACTCCTTTTACAAATAATACAATTAATACAACTTTATCAACTAATACAATTTATAGAATCATCCACAACACATCGGATGATATTTACAAAATACCCATACACATTATACCATACTTTCATGAACGGTTCATTTTTTCCTCATTAAAATTATCGATTTACTATACTTTTTCAGCAATATAAAATAACTAAAAGTAATAAATATAAAATAAAAGTAAATTTAATTATATTAAATAAAACCCGTTAACACTTAGTACATATATATGTTATAAGTGTAACGGGTTTCTATTTTAGCTATAAAATCAGCAGAATATAATACAGACCCATAGCAACAGAATCAAATAAAGGGAGCTATCACTTAGGAAATACTACCTGTTTTCTTACTTCTAACAAAGCCCAAATGTTCCATGCGCGTTGTTAATTCATTATAAAAAGCTTCAGCCATGGCATTTTGATGCTTTGTAGGTTGAGAGGGATCTGCACTAAAGAGAGCATCTTTAATCTTTTTAATTACCGTAGATTTCGCTTTTGGTTTGTTCAACAACTCCATAAATAATAAATCCTCTTCAGAAATATCACCAATAGCATCATTGAACATATCTGCTCCATACATATATTCACTGCCACCATGAACAATAGCTTTTACAAAGTTTGTAAAACGGGCAGGAATATAAGATAAGCCCTCCATATACTCTTCTTTTACAGGGAATGTTTTATAGAAACGAATACCACCGCGCACCATATGCTCTACTACGGCTTTATACAAGCTACATACAGCATGTTCTAATTCGTCATCAGATGCATTAGCCGCCTCATGAGCCGCTTTCAAAATAGCGAGGGCTTCAATCATATTAAATGTACCTCCGTCTTTGATTAGAGCTTGGAACGTATCTCTTACAAGCTCATTTTCAAACATTTCTAGTGCTTCCTCATCAAAGAGAATTTGGAAAACAAAGCTATTTACAATAGTACGTACAGGAATTGTATTCACTTCAGCCGGATTTGCAACAGCAAAGTTGATATCTTTGGCAACGCTAGCTTTACAAATAATAGACTTGCGGAATGTCGTATCTAGTATAAAATCTAAATATTGTTCTTGATCCACTTGACTATTAGGTGCCAATTGCTCAAGTTTAGCTGCAATACTTTCATCATAGGTACGAACCATAGATAGTGTAAGGTCTGCATCGCATACATACGCAAGATCATGCGCTTTCAAATGATCATTGAATTGATAGAAATAGCATGGATCATTATGAGGCTCTAGATGATCATGACCTACATAATAGTCATCCTTTTGCATAATAGAGCGCAATGCACCAAGGAATTTACTATTTCGTTCTTTAAGATTATCATAGTTAAGAATTTGAGCACCTACAAGACTGCCTACAGTCTTCCCGCGCAACACCTTTTCCTTATGGGTCAACTTATCTTGGCCACGATTAGCAAATAGCATAAGCTGACGAACCTCTTCCATGGTATGCCAGCCTGGATACGTATTGTACGACACATAGGCAATGCCATTATCAGCCAAATGACTAGAAATAATATTGAGCAATTTATCCTTCATTTCATCACTAATCCAAGAGTAGAATCCATGGGCAATAATGTAATCGAAGGTCCCCATCGATTCCTCAAAATTCAAGATGTTTCCTTGTATCAAGGATACATTATCTAGTTTGGCATCACTGATGATTTGATTGCCCTTCTCTACTTGGTCTTGTGAAAGCTCAATCCCTACAAAGGTCGCCTCTGGATTAAATACGGCTTGAGAAATAATATTACCGCCATAAGTAGCACCTAGTTCAAGAACGCGAGCTGTCTTCGCAGGTGGAGTATTTAGCCCTACAAGAGCACCATACGCTTCTAAATAGGCCGGCGTCGTAAAAGGAAATGGATAGGATTTATAGCCTAACTCTTTATATATCGTTTGTTGCATGTCTTCCGTTGTCATTTGTGTATTATCCTTAGCCATATGTACCTCTATATTTAATATTAGAATTATCCAAAATATGTATTACTAAAATTATGCATGACTCCTTATCATTATACCAAATTCCTAGTATATTACCTATGTTTTAAGCAGTTAATACGTAAGTAATACAATAGCAACTAGCACTATAACTGATTTATGGAAGATACTTAATATGATATTTAGAAAACTAAATTTACATACAAAAGAGGCACCCTCGAAAGGGTGCCTCATATAGTTTTCAGTCGTTAAATAACGAATTATTTTACGTCTTCAAAACCTTTTTGTAAACGAACATAGCTTAAGCGACGTTCTTTAGCATCTTGTTCAGTTTTAGCGAACAATTCTTCTGCCACATCTGGAGCAGCTTTAGCCAAGGAAGCGTAACGAACTTCACCTTTAAGGAAGTCTTGGAAGCTTTCAGTTGGTTCTTTGGAATCCAAGGAGAATGGATTTTTACCTTCTTCTTTAAGTTGAGGGTTGTATCTGTAAAGATCCCAGTAACCAGCTGCAACAGCTTTACGTTGTTCTTCTTGAGCTTTACCCATACCAGCTTTGATACCATGGTTGATACATGGGCTGTAAGCGATAATCAAGGATGGACCTGGATATGCTTCAGCTTCTGCAACAGCTTTCATCAATTGGTTTTTATCTGCACCCATAGCTACTTGTGCTACGTATACATAACCATAAGACATAGCCATCATGCCAAGGTCTTTCTTCTTAGTACGTTTACCAGAAGCTGCGAATTGTGCAACTGCTGCTACATTAGTGGATTTGGAAGCTTGACCACCAGTGTTGGAATATACTTCTGTATCGAATACGAAGATGTTGATGTCTTCGCCAGAAGCTAATACATGGTCAACACCACCGAAGCCGATATCGTATGCCCAACCGTCACCACCGAAGATCCAGTGGGAACGTTTGATTAAGAATTGTTTTTTCTCAAGAATTTCTTTCAATTCAGGAGTTGTAGCGCCTTCAGCTTCGATAGCTGCCACTAAACGTTCGGAACGTTGACGAGTAGCTGCACCAAGGTTAGCAAATTCAATCCATTGTTCTAAAGCTTCTTTCAATTCGCCAGTAGCAGTTTCAACTGCTTTAGAAGCCAATTCTACTAATTGTTGGCGGATTTTCTTAACGCCGATGTACATACCATAACCATACTCAGCATTATCTTCGAACAAAGAGTTTGCCCAAGAAGGACCATGACCTTGTTGGTTAGTTGTGTATGGAGATGCAGGCATGGAAGCACCCCAAATAGAGGAACAACCAGTCGCATTGGCAATCATCATACGGTCACCGAACAATTGAGTTAACAATTTAGCATAAGGAGTTTCACCACAACCTGCACAAGCACCGGAGAATTCGAACAATGGTTGTTCAAATTGGGAACCCTTAACAGTTTCCTTTTTCATAGGGTTTTCTTTTACAGGAAGGTTAACACCATAGTTCCAAGCTTCAGCTTGTTCGATTTCAGTATCGATGGATGTCATCACGATAGCTTTGCCCTTAGGAGCTGGACAAATATCAACACAGTTACCGCAACCCAAGCAATCTAATGGGGATACAGCGATACGGAATTGAAGGTCTTTAGCGCCCAATGCAGGGATTGTATCGAAATGTTCTGGAGCCGCAGCCACTTCTGCTTCAGTTGCCAAAATTGGGCGAATTGTAGCATGAGGACATACGAAGGAACATTGGTTACATTGAATACAGTTTTCAGGCAACCATTTTGGAACGAACAATGCAGGACCGCGTTTTTCGAATTTAGCAGTACCAGCAGGCAATGTACCATCTTCATAGCCAGAGAATGTGGATACAGGAAGATCATAACCAGCTTGTGCATTGATTGGTTGTGCAATATTTTGAACGAAGGATGGGCAAGATTCGCAACCAGGTTTAACTGCATGATTGCCATCATCTACTGCATCTTTCCAGCTAGCAGGAACATCTACTTTTACCAAAGCGTTAACACCTTGATCGATAGCAGCATTGTTCATGTCAACGATATTTTGACCTTTTTTACCGTAAGAAGTTACTACGGATTCTTTAAGGTATTTAACAGCATCATCTACAGGGATGATTTCAGTCAATTTGAAGAATGCAGCTTGCGTTACCATGTTGATACGACCGCCCAAACCGATTTCGGAAGCGATTTTCGCAGCATTGATGATGTAGAAGTTCAATTCTTTTTCTGCGATTTGACGACGTAATTTAGCAGGTAAATGTTCATCCAATTCTTCAGGAGACCAAGTACAGTTCAATAAGAATGTACCGCCTTTTTTGATGCCGCGAATCAAGTCGTATTCATGTACATAAGATTGACGGTGACATGCTACGAATTGAGGTTCAGTAATCAAGTAAGGCAAGTTGATTGGGTTTTTACCAAAACGAAGGTGAGACATTGTTACGCCACCAGATTTTTTGGAGTCGTAGTCAAAGTATGCTTGAGCATACATATCAGTGTGGTCACCGATGATTTTGATAGCGGATTTATTCGCACCAACTGTACCGTCAGAACCGAAGCCCCAGAATTTACATTCAGTCAAGCCTGGAGTTTCAACTTCTACGCCTTCAGCACGATCTAAGGACAAGAATGTAACATCATCATTGATACCCAATGTGAAGAATTTCTTGCCATTTTCAGCAGCTAAGTTATCGAATACAGCAACGATATCTGCAGGGATAACGTCTTTGGAGCTCAAACCATAACGACCAGCGATAACTTTTACATTACGGCCACCGTCAACTACAGCTGCTTGTACGTCTAAGAACAATGGTTCAGCCAAAGCACCTGGTTCTTTAGTACGGTCAAGAACTGCAATGCGTTCTACAGTTTTAGGAAGAGCTTTCAACAAACGATCTGTTGCGAATGGGCGGAACAAATGAACGTTGATAAAACCAACTTTGCGGCCCAATTTGTTGAGGTAATCCACAGTGGATTCTACAACTTGAGCGGAAGAGCCCATAGTTACAACAACGTCAGTAGCATCAGGAGCACCATGGTAGTTGAACAATTGGTAGTTAGTACCTGCCAATTTGTTAACTTCGTTCATGTAGTGTTCTACAACGTCAGGAACGTTCAAGTAGAATTTGTTGGATGCTTCACGATGTTGGAAGTAAACGTCAGGGTTTTCAGCAGTACCACGAGTTACAGGAGCATCTGGATTCAAAGCATTTTTACGGAAAGCTTTAACAGCATCCATGTCAACCAATGGTTTTAAATCTTCATAGTCCCAGATTTGAATTTTTTGAATTTCGTGGGATGTACGGAAACCGTCAAAGAAGTTGATGAAAGGTACGCGAGTTTTAATAGCTGTCAAGTGAGCTACAGCGGACAAGTCCATTACTTCTTGTACAGAGGATTCAGCTAACATAGCACAGCCAGCTGCACGAGCAGCCATTACGTCTTGGTGGTCACCAAAGATAGCCAAAGCATGTGCAGCCAATGCACGAGCAGCTACTTGGAATACACCTGGAAGTAATTCGCCTGCTACTTTATATAAGTTAGGAAGCATCAATAACAAACCTTGGGAAGATGTGAAAGTTGTTGTTAATGCACCAGCTTGTAAAGAACCGTGGGTTGCAGCAGCAGCACCTGCTTCAGATTGCATTTCTACAACTTGAACAGTGTTGCCGAAGATGTTTTTTCGACCAGATGCAGCCCATTCATCAATGTGTTCTGGCATTGGAGAAGATGGAGTGATTGGATAAATCGCAGCAACTTCTGTAAAACCATAAGAAACGTGAGCAGCCGCTTGGTTGCCGTCCATAGTTTTAAATTTACGACTCATGTGATTATTGCCTCCTTAAGCATTTAGCAAAAATAGAACACTTGCTTAATCTATCATTATGTTTAGGAATAACAACCATTACAAACTTGCGCACATGAAAAAATAATGCAATAATATATATGTTATATATAATATGGCATTATGTGTGAGCATACTTTTTTGTGATGGGCACAACCATAATTCCTAATATCATAACTTGATATAGCCCTATATGCTAATTATAACGTGCTGGGCCCTATCAACGCAACACATACAGTGACTGTCGCTTTGCCAATATTGCTATCCATGCTTTACATAAAGTAATAGCTAATTGCATTACAGTAATAACTATTCTCATTTAGTTAGGTCACGTCCTATAACCAAGTTTTATTTTTAGGGGGTTAATTATGGATTTTCATCATTTGAAATACTTCGTTGAAGTAGCTGATCAAAAAAGCTTTAGTAAGGCTGCAAGGAATTTACACATCTCCCAATCTGCAATCAGCCGTACAATTAAAGCTTTGGAAGACGAACTTGGTGTTGTTCTCTTCATGCGTAATGCTAAATCTGTAGAACTTACTGATGGGGGTACCATCTTCTTAACCCACGCTAAACGCGTTGTGTTTATGTTTGAACATCTAAAAACTGATTTTGAAAACGAGTTTCGTTTGGAACAAGGTTCCATCAGAATTGGTATTCCACCAATTACTGATGCTCCCATTTTTGCCCAGTTATTAGGTGAATTTAAAAAAGTATATCCACAAATCGAATTGGAACTCTACGAACAAGGTTCTAAAAAGGTTGAGATCAGCGTTCAGGAAGGTTTAATTGATATTGGCATCATCTGTACTAAACCAAACCCTAAAGAATTTGAATCCTTCTACCTTACGAGTGACCCACTGTCCGTTATCATTCCAAAATCTAGCCCTTTAGCAAAAGAAAAAGAAATTCGCCTAGAAATGCTAGCTGATGAATCCTTTGTATTGCATAAAGACGATTTCAACTTACATGATGAAATCATCAAAGCTTGTAAACACACCGGCTTCCAACCGCACATCGTGTTTGAAACAAGCCAACGTGATCTCATGTTACAAACGGTTAGTGCAAACCTTGCTATCGCATTATTACCATCTCGCCTCTGCCCTGAGGTAGGTGAAAATACAGAGGTTGGTTCTAAGGTTGTCGTAAGACCTCTCGTACCTGAAATTATTCATACTCTTTATGTAATTTGGAAAAAGGGTCATTACCTCTCCCACGCTTCTCGCTTGTGGTTAGACTTTGTAAACTCCAAATTACCATTACCTGGATTACAACTCGAGGATCGTCAATAATGAACAAACCATCTGGGCTCGCATCTAAATTGCGAGCCCTTTTGAAAGCTAAAGAAGCTCCCATGTGGGGCGTTATCATTGTGCTGGTTATCGTTATCATATTCCAGCAAATACAAATCTCTGAATTACAATGGCGTGTCGATGAAGACCACGATGGCTCTACCATCGACAGTGTAGCAGGTCGTCTTTACATTCTTGAAGGGATGGCTAATAAGCATAGTGATCAACTAGACGAAATCCTAAAAGATATTCGTCAACTACAAAATGACGGTGCCAAGTACGACTGGGAACTAAAACAACTGCAATGGTTGCATCCAGAGCTCAAAGTACAACCACCAGAGGCAAACCCACGCCCATTCAAATCCACAGATCTAAACCTCGATATGAATCCTGGGAAAGTGCCTGATGTAACAAAACAAAATCAATAAAGAAATCAGGAATAAATAAAAGCACCTTACATACCTACAAAAGTCATCACAAATGACTCTTCTTATAGGATATAAGGTGCTTTTATCGTTATTCTATTATAGATTTAATCGCTAGTTTTCCCATACATCTCTGCAATGACAAGTTGCTTCTATTTGCGATACGCTTCTAATTTATATGCATATTCACTTAAAAGCTCCTTTGAATAAATTTTTTCATTTTTTGAATCTCTAACTTCTTTCCAAATAATAGATGCTACTTTTAATTTATTCGAATAATTGCCACTAGATTCATCTGCACAAAAATCCTTAAAAAATTGATTCCATTGGCAAACCGAATTATCATACTTTGCATAATCTGATTCACCATAATATACTTTCAGCAAATCTCCAATTGTAAAGCTTATATTTTTTTCACTTTTTACTTTTCTCCAAGCAGTAGCCATATCAGCATTAAATTTAAATCGTGAAACACCTATTAAATCAGAGAAATATTCTCTAAACTTCGTATTAAAGGAAAAATTACATTCAAGTAATGGTGTATCTAAAGTAATAGTTTCCACTTGCCTTCTTCTATTTTTTATTGATGATTTTTTAATTAAATCGCCTTTAAAGTACTGCTCAATAATATGATTGAGTTCTTGTTTTGTTCCTCTATATTCTAATCCTAATGATTTACATATTTGTGAAAGTTCATCACGATACCAATAATATTTTTTAAATTCATCAAATGATGTAATTTCATCAAACTTAGGTCTACACTCTTTCAATATTCTGTCTCCTCAAGTTTAAATAATACTATTTTATAAATTGTAACATAAAATTGAATAGTATCCAAAATCACACCATTGAAGCATTCGTTAAATATTTTCCTATTAAGTTGTCTATAATCTAGTTATCTATAATATAGCTCTACTTAATCCTCTTTATGCTCCATAGATTTTGGAAGTGTCAAAATTAATAGACCAGCAAGGAACATACAAGCCCCCATTACATAGTAACCATAAGCAAAGCTACCAGTGTGACCATTGATAAATCCGAGCATATAAGGACCTACCCAGCCCCCCATATTACCTGAAGAGTTAATGAGTCCCATCGCCCCCGCTGCAGCAGCGCCAGATAAGAAGGTTGTTGGCATGGTCCACCATACACCCATACCACCGTAAACACCTACTGCAGTTAAGCATATAAAGAATAAGCTAACTTCTGGAGATGGACTGTGTGGTGTTGCTAAGAAACCAATAGTACCAATGAACAATGTAGTAGCAACGTGCCAACATTTTTCATTGCGCTTTTCAGAAGAGTAACCACAGTATATTTGTACAAGTAAGGCTGCTGTCATTGGAATAGCAATAGACCACGCTACCACACTTGGTGGCCATCCAGATAAGCTTTTAAGAACTTGAGGCATCCAAAAACTAAAGCCCCAGAAACCAATAACCCACAAGAAATAGATTAACGCTAAACGCAATACTTTTGGGTCTTTTAACGCTTGCCAAATAGTATATTTCTTTACGGCTTGCTTTTGTTGCTCTTCTTTTTCAAGCTCGGCTTTAATATATACCTTTTCTACATCAGTTACCCAAGATGCATGTTCAGGACGCTCTTTCATCCAGAATGCGAAAATGAACGCAAAGATCACAGCAGGAATAGCTTCAACGATAAAGAGTGTACGCCAACCATGTAGACCAAAGAACGTTGTATCCAATAAAATACCTGCCAATGGCCCACCAATGATGTTAGAGAACAATAAAGATGTCAACATCAAGGAGATTGCCTTCGCGCGCTCCTTTGGCAAGAACCAATTTGGAATGAGTAATGAATAAATTACAGGATATAAAGAGGCTTCACATAGACCGAGTAAGAATCGATAAATATAAAACTCCAACTCTGTAGTCATCGTCGTCATAAGAATACATACGAGACCCCAACTAAACATGATACGAGCCACCCAATGCATAGCGTTACAGCGAGCAGCTATTAAGGATGCTGGCACTTCAAATAAAACGTAGCCAATAAAGAAAATACCGGCCCCCATACCGAATACCTCTGGCGTTAACCATGGTAAATTCTCTTTCATGGTCAAGCCTGCATAGGCAATATTAACACGGTCTAAGAAGGCAATGATGGAAACAATAAATAAAGGTAAGACTACGTGTAGCATACGCCGCTTTGTAAAGTCTTTGAAATCGATGGCCCCACTTTGAGGCTCTGGTGTAGATGAGTTCATATAATTCCTTTCTACTACTTAAGATATTACATACCTTACTATCTTAAGAAAACAAAAGTCCTCTGTCAATGGAATTATATAGAATATAGAAATAACAAATAGGAATAGTAACACCAAAATAATAGCCTTTAAAAATAGAAAAAGGATATTTGCTAGGAATGACTGTATAAAACAAAAAGCACTTTATAGTATAAATATATCTCTATCACAAGATAAGAAAATACTATAAAGTGCTTTCATATTAATTTGTACTAACAGGATCATAATCAGCAGGCACAGGAGCAACGATACTTACAAAGATAACATCTTCTGTCCCAGTATTTTTTGCGCCATGACATTCACCCTTTTTAGATACTATAACTTGTCCCTTTGTAAAAGGCACCTCTGTATCAGGCGTTGGATAAAATACCCCCTTACCTTGCAATATAACCCATATATCATCAGAGTTATGATGGTAATGCTTTGGTAAGGTTTGCCCAGGTTTAATAACCCATACTGAACCACCTGTGGAATCAGTTTGATAAAATGGAGTCCTAACAGCTTTCTCCAAACTTTCAACTTTCACAAGTTCCATATCAAAAACACGTTGATCATTCATAATGCTCACACCTTTCATCGATTTACAACTAGCGAGTTCCAGATGCATATTCGCCCATATTAATATCTATAACAGTTCGAACAGGTTGAATCAAGGAATCCTCATACTGAACCGCCCATTTAATATCTGGATTCATATCTCCATTTTCTAAGCCTGCAATCGTTTGCCCGTCATCAATAGGATTATCATGCTCAAAGATATAATACAATACACTATACGCATGATTTACAATTTCATCGGGGTTCATACCGTGAAAATGATACTGCAAATCAGGGTAGAATAAGGTACTCATACCTAACGTATCAACCATCATATCATCTGTGCCTTGAATGCTAAAATATCGCACATTCACGGCATAATAAATAAAACGTGTTACAGCTTTATCTGGGTGATTTTCGATTGTTTCACGACTTAAGAACTTACGAGATGGTCCAAAAACAACAGCCTTGCAAGATGGATATAACTCTAATAGTGCATCTACATATTTTACGAGCATATCAGCCCGTTCTTTAGGCTCTAAACCTGATGCCAACATATCTGTAGCAAATACTCTATATTGGCACTCATCTAGCAACTCGTCTACATTTGGACAATCCCACACCTGACTACGCTCAAAATCATCTAGTACAGGTTTGTCGATTTTCTCACAATTCGTCACCATCAATGTCGGTGGAATATCAGCATCATTATCTTCATAATGAACCTTATAATTCTGAGGTGCAAAACCAGCAGATTCAACGCCATAACTAAAGCAATCAACAGGACCTAAATGCTTTGTGAATACCTCTACCATTGTATCTCGATTAGGCATATCACACTGCTTTGGCATTAATAACTCAACGAAAAACAAACCGCCAGGGCGAACAGAATCATCTGTTAAATCTTGTTTAAATACTTGAGTCATACACGCTCTCCTAAATTAAAACATAATGTAAAATATATCTTTCACTTTATAGTATATCAGATGTTTATAAGTACTACAATTACGTAACCACTGTTTCATAAATAATAAATAATCTATATTTCTACTACATGTTAGCGTAATATCGATATACTGTGGCATCACGATTATATAATCTAAAGATAATGACTCATACTCAAGTTCAAACGTCTTATTATTCTCCAAGGTTTGTAGAAATCGCGCATATAAATAATCAATACTTTCAGAATGATTACCAAGTTTGCAATTTCCCATATCAAATAGGTTACGATAGGAAGTGTCCCCTGGTAGCACAGACATCCAATCTAAAGCATATTCTGATACACCGAACACCGTTTTTTCAGGATTAGGTCCATCTAAATCATCCTGTAACCAAGCAGATATTATTTGGTACATATTTAGTGTTTCATATTCGCTTACATCACTATAAAACTCACTTAGCCCCTCTAGGTTAATCTCTAAATTGGCAATACAACGATACATAGAAACTACCTCCTAAAGATCTCCAATCTTCTTATAGTAAAAGTATAACTATATCTATGTACCATTTTTATCTCATTAAGTTTTGACCCTGTATCTAAAATTAACACTAAATCATTTATAACTACAAAAAGACCCTCTCCATAAGTCCGAGAACTATGGAGAGGGTCTTTATATTATCTAATCAGCATAGGATGATGAGCCGATGGCCTACCTGTTACGGTTTCCCTCGAACTCTCAGCACTACTTAATTATAGAGGTTTACGAACCACGTCAAGAATGGAGCCATCGCGGTATTCAACGATTGCCACGATGTCTTCATCTTTGTCGGATACAGGGATATCTTGTGGTTTACCTACTAAGTCAAATGCTAATTGTTGTAATTCTTCAATTGTGTAGATAGGCAAGTTGCTATCTTTGAAGCGTTCAATCAAATCAGTACGAGCTGGGTTGATTGCAATACCGTATTCAGTAACGAGTACGTCAACAGAGGAGCCTGGTGTAATAACAGTAGCGACTTTGTCACGAATCATTGGCAAGCGGCCGCGGATCAATGGGCAAGTAATAACTGTGCATTTAGCACCTGCTGCTGTGTCGGAGTGACCGCCGGAAGCGCCCATCAATACACCGTTGGAGTCAGTCATTACGTTTACGTTGAAATCAAGGTCGATTTCAGTAGCACCAAGGAATACTACGTCTAAGTAGTTTGTAGTGCAGTCTGTCCAAGGGTTAGCATACATGGAAGCGGACATTTCGATGTGTGCAGGGTTTTTATCCAAGGATGCAGCTGCAGTAGTATCGAATGTTTGAGTATCGTAAATAGCACGAATCAAGCCTTCTTCAAGCATACCAGTCAAGATACCAGTAGCGCCACCAATAGCGAAACCACCTACTTCACCGCGTTTACGAAGTTTTTCAGCGATGAATTTCGCTACAGTCAATGGAGCCCCACCAGCGCCCAATTGGAATACGAAACCGTCTTTGATGATGCCAGCTTGGTCAAGGAATTCACCAGCTAGTTCAGCAATTTTAATTTGGATAGGGTTTTTAGTGAAACCTACCGCACCAGAAGCGATACCTTCTGGATCACCAATGCTTTCAACCTCAACAACATAATCTACGTCAGTTTGAGGGATTGCATAGTTGTGTACATAGTCAACTAAGTTATCAGTGATGATAACAGTTGTGTCTGCATAATGGGAGTCAACTTTAGCATAGCCAAGAGCACCACATGCGGATTTACCCATACGACCAGTTGCATTACCGCGTGGGTCAGCTGTAGGAGCACCCATGAAAGCTACGTCGATATGAACTTCACCAGATTCGATAGCACGAGCACGGCCACCATGGGAACGAATCACTACAGGGCGTTTCAATACGCCTGGGTTTTGAGTTAAGAATTTACCAAGACGATCGCGCAAGCCAGATGTTTCGATAGCTGTTACAGTACCGTCTTGAATCATTTCTACCAAGAATTCATGGCATGGGGACAAGGAAGAAGACGCAATTGTAATGTCTTTAATGCCTTTTGCTTGAACGCGTTCCATAACCATTTTCATTACATAGTCACCGTTGCGCAAGTGATGATGGAAGGACAAAGTCATGCCATCTTTTACGCCAGCTTTTTCGATTGCTTCATCGATGGAAGCAAGTACTTTATTAGTGCCAACACGGCTCATGTGTACAGGTTTACCTGCACGATGAACTTTAGGTTCAATGACGAATTCACCTTGATATACTTCGCGACCTTCTAGTGCTGGGATATTTGTTGGGATATCGCGACCTACTTTATTTAACATCGTATTCTGCTCCTTCCTCTAATTCAACTTTAATGCCTGCTGCACGTGCTTTATCAACTACGCGTTGTGCACGAACTACGATAGGACCATCGATCATTTTACCATCTACGGAGATTACGCCTTTATTGTTGCGCAATGCATCTGCATAGCTGTTCAATACCTTAACGGAATGAGCGATTTCTTTTTCGTCAGGAGTGAATACTTCGTGGATAATTTTGATTTGGCTTGGGTGGATACAAGATTTGCCATCATAACCCAAAGCTTTAATGAATTCAACTTCTTCGCGGAAACCTTGTGGGTCTTTCACATCGGAGAATACAGTATCGATTACGCGGATACCTGCTTCGCGTGCTGCATGAAGGATTGTTTGACGAGCGAACAACAATTCAACAGCTGGTTTATGTTTACCTGTGCGAAGGTCTGCACGATAGTCTTCAGCGCCAAGAGCGATAGCAACTACGCGAGGGCCGTGGCAGATTTCACGAACATTGTATAAGCCACGAACGGATTCGATAGCTACGATAATATTGATTGTACCTTCTGGCCAGCCGTTAGCTTTTTCTACTTCTTCAATTTTCTTCGCTACGATTTCAACTTCAGAAACATCTTCAGTTTTAGGTAAACGAATCATATCAGGTTTAGCTGGAACGATAACATCAAGATCGTCATAGCCATAAGGAGTTTGTGTAGGATGGTTGATACGAACAACTGTTTCTGCACGGAATTTACGGGATTTCAATGCTTCTGCAGTTAAAAGACGAGCTGTGTCTTTTTCTGTAATTGGCACGGAATCTTCGATATCGATCATGATGGAGTCAGCACCGTGAATATCTGCACTGTTAATCATTTTAGGTGTATTACCTGGTACGAACATCATGGAACGAGACAAACGTTTTTTAGCAGCCTCTGTTAATGGGTTTGTTTTAACTTCTGGGAATGTTTTATCGTTAGCCATTATGCTTTGCTCCCCCTTTCCAATGCGCCCAACACGCGAGCTTTAATCGTGTAATCCCAAGCGTTTTTATCTTGTACGGTTACTTTTACGCCATCATAACCGGCTTCTTTCACTGTGTTCAAGATAACAGATTTAATTTGGTCGCCATATTGACGCATAACTTTGGATGTTAATTCGATTTCGATACCGCTAGCAATCGGTTCAACCGTTACTAATGCATCATTTTTTTCGTCGAAGCCAGCTTGTGCAGCTTTTACTAATTGTGCCATGTTGCATCCTTTCCTTGTGAAACATTTATAAAACTCAAGTCTGTACAGGCTCGTCGCGAGAGCCTATACAGACATTGAATACTAACAATTAAATTCTAACACTCCATAGTAATGATTTCTAATTACATGAAACCAGCGATTTTCCACCAAGGGATACCGATTACGTAGTTCAATACTAAACATACAACAGCGGAGATAAGACCAACTGTCCACCAGTCTTTTACATTGTTGTAACCAGCGGAGAAGATGATTGGACCAGGAGCCGCACCGTAGTGAGTTACGGAACCGCCATAGGAATTTGTACCAATTAAGATGAACGCTAATAATGTAGGATCGATTCCTGCGTTAATACCAACGATCAAGAATACTGGAAGCATTGCAGAAATGTATGCTGTACCTGATGCGAAGAAGTAACGAACCGCAACGGAGATTACAGAGATAAGGATAAGCATCATGAATGGATCTAAACCAAAGTTCATGTGAGTTTCTAAGAACTTAGCCAACCATTCGAAGAATTTTCCTTTGGTCAATGCAGAAGATAAGCCCAAGATGCCACCAAACCAAATCAATGTGTTCCAAGCTGCTTTAGTTTTGAGCAAATCATCCCAAGTAATAATGCCACATACAAATGTAGCAATCATCGCTACGATAGCCACTGCTGTAGCATCAATTTTAATACCAAATGTTGGAAGGATCCAACCTGTGATTGCAAGTAGTGCGATGGCGATAAGGCCTTTTTCAGACGCTTTCATAGGACCTAATTCTGCTAAACCATCAGCCGCAATTTTCTTGTTATCAATTTCTTTGACGGATGGACGTTCATACATATAGCCGATGAACGGAATACACATTAACATAATGAAGCCAGGTACGAACATAGCTAATGCCCATTGTCCCCAGTTCAAGGATACACCAGTCAATTTAGTAATGAAGTCTAATGCCAATAAGTTTGGCGCCATTGCTGTAGCGAATAAGAAGGATGTTACCTTTGTTGCAAAGTAACCATTCTGTAAAAGGTACGCACCTGCTTTTTTTGCAGTCTCACCAGGGTAAGAACCAACAGCTTCAGCGATGGACAAGTTGATAGGATATACGATACCTGCTGCACGAGCTGTGTTGGATGGAGTTGCTGGAGACAAGATCAAGTCAAGGAATGCCGTTACATAACCAAGACGAAGTGTTGTACTACCAAAAGCACGAACCAAGTAGTATGCGATACGATGACCAAGGCCAGTTTTACCAAATGCAACAGATAATGCAAAAGCTGCAAAGATTAACCATAATGCTGTATTGCTGTAACCAGCTAATACATCTTTAGTGTTGCTCAATAAGATAGAAGATGTAGCAACACCTAATAATACCGTAATAGGAACTGGGAATGGTTTTAATACCAAGCCCACGATAGTTGCTAAATAAATACCAAATAATTGCCATACTTGCGGTTTGAGACCATCTGGTGTGCCACCAAACCATGTGATTGCGACGATAGCAGCCATAACGCCAACGCGCCATAATTTGTCTTTCATGTGTGTCTTTCCCTTTCTGAATTAATTTAGGCATACATAAAATCATCTAGTCTTCAACAACATAATCGCTCGCGACGTCGATTACATTGATTAAGTCTACACTCATTATATATGTTTAAAAGAAATATGAATAATAGATTACCTTTATAGGGGTTATAAAAACTTTTATATCTACTAATCATACTTTTTATGCATTTTAAGCATAGAATTATAGTCCCAAATGAAAAAAATGCATGTATACCTCCTCAAAAGGATATACATGCACTTACATGGTACTATATTAATCTTAATCTATATTATGAGTTATTATATCGAAAAAGTCCAATACTGAAATAGCATGGATAAACAGTTAGAAAACCTCATAGATATGCTCTATTGATAATTCCTAGGACTTATATTCTCTAAGTATACTATTATCTACAACGGTGTGTTCCTTGTAATAATTACGGACATGTTCAATAAAGGTTTTAACAACGATTAAATTTTCCGAATCTTTTGTGTACACCATATTGGTATCACGGGTGATATATTCACCATTTTTACTGCGTAATGGACTCACATAGATATCTTTGTCCTTACAGGATCCAAGTCCCATATACGTCAAGATAGACCATCCTAGACCTGCGCGCACAAAGTGACGACACGTACTCATAGAATTTACGTCCATCGCCACACTTGGAGGCTCGTCAAAATGTTCTGCACACCAAGTTTCAATAATATTTGCCACCGATGCATCTGTTTGGTATTTAATGAACGGTACCTTTACTAAGGATTCAGGCGGCACTAATTCTTTATATACAAGACAATATGGCTCTGCTAGTAACAGTTCAGACTTACCAGACACGTCATAGCCACCACGAGCAAAGGCGACCATACAGTCACCAGTATTAAACATTTTTACCACTTGATGGCTGAAAGCAGTCTTCACTTGGATATGAACATCAGGATATTGTTCGCGGAAAGCTCTCAATAAAGCCGGTAGTTCATAATCTGCAAAGTTGATAGATGATGCGATTTTCAAGGTCCCTTGAATCTTGCCAGAAGCGGAGTTCATAGCGTGCTCCAAAGCCTCTTCTTCTTGCATCATTCGCTTACAGTAATCATAGAAAATTTCGCCTTGTGCCGTGAGGGCAATCCCCTCAGCAGTCCGCAACAACAGAGAATGGCCCAAGGCTTTTTCCATATGGCGCAACCGATAACTCAACGCTGGTTGCGATAAAAATAATTTTTCTGCAGCCCTTGTAATATTGCCTTCATCGACAACAGTAACAAAGGTTTGCCATTCTCTATCGTCCATACAAACTCCTTTATTATCGCTTATTACCAAAGATGCGTAATAAGGATAAGAATAAGTTAATGAAATCTAGGTATAGGCTCAAAGCGCCTGTGATTTCAATGCGGTCTAAAATTGTTTCATCCTCCATGAGCGCCACTTGTGTCACATTATTCTTAATGCGGTTCACATCGATAGCTGTAAAGATAGAGAATACTACAACACCTACATAACCTAGAACTAAACTAACAGTATCACTAAAGCCACTGAGTACAGTCCAGTTAAAGAAGCGGGCCCCCATCATCACCAAGGATACGATGATCATGCCGAACAATGCCGCCATCACATATGGTGTAAGGGATGATAAATTACGTTTAGTTGTAGCCCCTACCACTGCAAAGCCAATGAAGAAAGCAAGCGTACCTATTAACGCCGGAATAACAACATCAAACACATTGTATCGCAATGATACCAAAGTCAATGTGAGACCATTCAAAGCACTATAGAGGAAGAACATACCTCGTAACGTCATTACATTAGCAGAATATGCACGAGCACTAAAAAGGAATACCACACCTAGCTCTACTAATAAGATAATATTAAAATTTTGGTACGCAAAGCGTAACCAATTTGGATTCACTAATGCAGCAAAGCCAACACCAATAGTTGTAAGTAAGCCTACAACCATCCATAAAAAAGAGCCTTTTAATCGTTGGGATACGATACTTTCAACCTGTGCAACCTCAGCTGCAGTAGGTCCTGTTACATTATATGGATTCATACTATCCCTCCTTATTTAATTATCACTTATAGAGATTATCGAGCATTGGCAATGCCCGCAAACACCTTACCACGTTCGCCATCGATAGTCACTTCTTGACCTTCAAGAAGCACTTCATGAGCATTTTTAGCGCCTAAGATAACAGGAATACCATAGGTAATGCCCGCAATAGCGCTGTCCGATGTATAACCATCTTCTACGGCAATAATGCCACCTGCTCGTTTTGCAATAGCCATCAATTCAGGCTCAATTGTGCCTACCACAAGGATATCACCATCTTTGAAACTTTCATAATTACCCTTATGATTAGCCGCAATGTATACATTACCTGTAACGGATTTACGTAAAATACCATTGCCAGACAAGAGTACTCGACCTGCAATGTGAACGCGAATCATGTTTGTAGTACCGGTTGCACCGGATGGCACACCAGCGGTAACAACTACAAGGTCACCAGACTCGATAGCCCCAGTACCAAGCGCACCAGTAATGGCTTGTTTTACCATTTCATCGGAGTTGATAATTTCATGTCCCTTAATAGCCTCTACGCCCCAGCATAATTGCATGCGACGAATAGTTTCCTCATGAGGTGTGACAGCGATGATTTTACAATCTGGACGATGACGCGCCACGCTAAGTGCGGTGTGGCCAGATTCAGTACATGTCAAAATAGCAGCGGCCCCGAGATTTTGAGCTACGCGCACACTAGCCAAGCATACGGCGCTTGTAGTAGTCATTTCTTCATCCTCACGAGCGCGGCTATAGCTATCGTAAATAGCAGCCTTTTCCGTTACCTCTGCAATGCGAGTCATGGTCGCAACAGCTTCTATAGGATAGGAACCATTGGCTGTTTCACCAGATAACATAATCGCATCGGTACCATCCAAAATGGCGTTAGCTACGTCACTTGCTTCCGCACGTGTTGGACGTGGATTTTGAATCATAGACTCAAGCATTTGTGTCGCCGTAATAACGGGTTTACCCAAGTTATTGCATTTTTCAATCATCATCTTTTGAAGTACTGGCACTTCTTCTGCAGGGATTTCTACACCGAGATCGCCACGCGCAACCATGAGGCCATCAGCTACTTCCAAGATTTCATCGATATTTTTAACGCCTTCTGCATTTTCGATTTTCGCGATAATCTTGATATCTTTTTTCTCAGACTCAAGAATGCGGCGAATAGCCACAATGTCTTTACCGCGTTGCATGAAGGATGCGGCCACAAAGTCTACCCCTTGTTGACAGCCAAAGCGCAAGTCCGCTTCATCCTGTTCAGATACAGGTGGCAAGCTTAGTGCTACACCTGGTACGGCTACACGCTTGCGGTTGCCGATTTCCCCGCTATTTTGAACAGTTGTAATGATATTATTGCCTTCGATAGCATCGATGGTAAGTGTTACAAGCCCATCAGCCAATAGAATTTTATCCCCTACGGACACATCACCTGTAAGACCTTTGTGGTTCACGGAGCTAAGCTCTTTTGTGCCTTCCACATCATCTGTAGTCAACGTAAATGGTTGACCAGCTTCGAGGAATACCTTGCCTTCTTTAAATAGACCGAGACGAACCTCAGGGCCTTTTGTGTCGAGCAATAATGCGATCGGTTTATTCACAATCATCGCTGCATCGCGCACCATTTGCATGCGTTCTGCTTGCTCTTCATGGGATCCGTGAGAGAAGTTAAAACGAGCTACGTTCATGCCCGCCCGCATCATATCTTCTAAGATACCAAATTTATCCGTTCCCGGACCTACAGTACATACTATCTTTGTACGTTTCATCTTTCCTCCTATGAAAGCACATCCAAGATTGGATCTTTCATTTCTTATTATATCAATGTTGGTGAAAGCTATCTGTGCCCCACGCAACATATGTCTTTCTACACCGTTTATATACTTATTACATGTTGCATATATATGCTTATCACATGTCGCACGTGTGTTAACCTTATATGTTTACTGTACCTCTACGGAGCCCTCGCCTAGAATAGCTTCAATAGCCTTGATGGATTCATCACTGGGGTCAAAGCACATATTCGGTGGTAAATTAATGCGTTTCCGTTGACGGTGTAAATATAACGATGTTGGCACGGAGCCTGCTGTATTTACTAGCACACGTTTTAAGGCTTCACTATTTTCCGGCGTATCATATTGACTATAAATATGGATTGCCACCTGTTTTGCCTGATTATAGTTTACCTTTAGCGGCGTAATACGGTCTGCAATGATTTGCACGCCCTTTTCATCCGCATCAACGCGACCTTTTACCTTAACAATCATATCAACCGCAAGGAACTGTTGGCTTTGACTAAAGACCTTAGGGAACGCCACTACATTCGCCGCACCAGAATAATCTTCGATGCGAAGAATGGACATAAGCTCATTGCGCTTTGTCATGCGGTCCGATTTATTTTCAATGAGCCCCCCAAAGGTAATGGTTTGACCATCATATTGCTCTGGATTTTCTACAAGAGCCCCTAGTTCAAAGAGACCTTCTAATTCCTTCGCATAACCTTGCAATGGATGACCTGTAATATAAAAGCCAGTGTATTCCTTTTCATCCTTTAACTTATCGTCTTCCGATAGATCCTCCACATTGGGAACTGGAATAAACTCTACCGCCTCTTCCATATCACCAAAGAGACTCATGGTCCCCATAGCGGCATCCTTTTGCTCTTTAGCGCCAACAGCTTGAGCGCTTTCATACATGTGTAGCAACTGATTCCGATTTTCCTGGAAGCCATCCATGGCACCGCAACGGATGAGACTTTCAAGAAGTCGTTTATTCACAACTCGATTATCTACCCGTTTACAGAAGTCTACGATATCCGTATAGAGACCATGCTCATTGCGCTCGCGAATCAAGCGATCGATAGCATTGTCCCCTACGTTCTTGATACCACCAAGTCCAAAGCGAATAGCGTCGTCTTGTACGGCAAAGCTACGTTCAGAATAGTTAATATCTGGACCTAGTACCTTAACATTATGCTTCTTGCAAGAGTTAATATAATACGTCAACTTTTGCATATTCTGCATGAAGCTCGTCATGGTAGCCGCCATGAATTCAGGAAAATAGTGTGCTTTTAAGTACGCCGTTTGGTACGCAATATACGCATAGGCCGCACTATGTGATTTATTAAAGCCATAGCCTGCGAAGTATACGAGCAAGTCGAATACTTCGTTCGCCACAGATTCTTCTATACCATTGTTAATGGAACCTTGAATAAAGGACTCGCGCTGTGCCTTTAGAACAGATTCCTTTTTCTTGCCCATGGCACGGCGCATCAAATCCGCTTGACCAAGGGAGAATCCCCCCATAGCGGAGGCAATCTGCATAACCTGTTCTTGGTACAGGATTACACCAAAGGTATCTTTCAATATAGGTTCCAAAATTGGATGTAAGTAGGTAACCTCTTTTTTACCATGACGGCGGTCGATAAAATCCGCCACCATGCCAGAGCCTAATGGCCCTGGACGGTACAAAGCTACCAACGGGATTAAGTCCTCAAAATGCTCAGGCTTAAGATCCATTACAAGCTTCGTAATACCTTCCGATTCGAGCTGGAATACACCAGAGGTGTCGCCCTTTGTGAGGAGGTCGCAAGCCGCCTTATCATCGAGCGGGATAGCATCTAAATCGAGGTCAATGCCACGGTTAGCCTTGATGAGCTTTAAGGCATCCCCCATAACCGTTAAGGTGCGTAGGCCCAAGAAGTCCATCTTTAAGAGGCCTAATTCCTCGATGTTATCCTTATCGTATTGCGTAACAAAGCCTTCATCATTGGCATTTTGTACCGGTACGTGGTCATCTAGAGGGTCTGCAGAAATTACGACGCCCGCCGCATGAGTGGACGAATTACGCGCTATGCCTTCTAGCTTTTTACCAAAATCAAATAACTCTTTTACATTTGAATCCGATTCATACAGAGCCTTTAAGTCCTTGCCTTGTAACGCCTTATCTAAGGTAATACCCAATTCGTTAGGAATCATCTTAGCAATACGGTTTACCTCCGCTAGAGGTAAGTCGAGCACACGACCTACGTCACGGATAACGGCACGAGCAGCCTCAGTACCAAAGGTAATAATCTGAGATACGCGAGCTTGACCGTATTTTCTCGTCACATATTCGATGGCTTGACCACGCTTTTCATAGCAGAAGTCAATATCGATATCGGGCATGCTTACCCGCTCAGGATTCAAGAAACGTTCAAAGAGCAAATCGTATTTCAATGGATCAAGGCCTGTAATCCCTAGTAGATAGGCTACTACAGAACCAGCTGCCGAACCACGTCCAGGACCTACTAAGATATCATGCTCACGGGCATAGCGTACATAGTCCCATACGATGAGGAAGTAATCCTCAAAGCCCATGGTGCCAATAACATCTAACTCGTAGTCGAGACGTTTTTGTAATTCTTCAGAGGTCTCTCCATATAGGCGAGGAATTTCTCGTTCACAAACCTTACGTAAATACGTTTTAGAGGTTTCCCCTTCTGGCACATCAAAGTGCGGCAAGTGATGTTCATCAAAATTAAACTCTACATTACAGCGGTCTGCAATTTTTAAGGTGTTTTCAATGGCCCCCGGAATATGTCCAAATAGATCTGCCATTTCATCCCCAGACTTGAGATAGAACTCATCATTCGGGAATTTTAAGCGGTCTACCTCAGCACGGCGACGACCTGTAGAAATACATACCTTTATATCCTGCGCGTCTGCATCCTCTTTTAAGACATAGTGAAAATCGTTAGACGCTACAATGCCAAGACCATATTCCTTGCTGAGCTTAATGAGTTCCTCTTGCGCCTTTGCCTCCTCTGGCAAGCCATGGTTTTGAATTTCTAAGAAGAAATTATCCTTGCCGTATGTCTCGATATACCACTCGATGGAGCGTTTAGCGCCTTCCATATTGTCTTGCAAGATATACTGAGGAATCTCCCCTTGAATACACGCACTAAGGGCAATAATCCCTTTGCTGTATTGACGTAATAGATCTCGATCTGCACGAGGACGATATAACATACCTTCCGTAGATGCTTTAGACACGATTTTAACGAGATTACGATACCCTTCCATGGTCTCAGCCAATAGGATGAGATGTTTTAATCTTTCACGGCTGCGACCTTCGGGACGATCAAATCGGCTATGTTCCGTTACATACACTTCACAACCGATGATAGGCTTAACGCCTTGAGCCATACATTCTTTGTAGAAATAAATGGCTGCGTACATATTGCCGTGATCTGTAATGGCAAGGGCGGGCTGATTTAGCTCCTTCGCACGACGTACCATGTCAGGCAAACGACTGATGCCGTCAAGCAAACTAAACTCTGTATGACTATGTAAATGTACAAATGGCTGCATGGTACACCTCCTTTAAGGGCGATGAGCAAAATACACGTTCAATGACTTCTTACGAGCCTTCCAATCTGGCAAAAACTGTGCCACGAGATTGTGAAAGTTCTTGGAATGGTCTAAATATTTAAAATGAGCAAACTCATGAACCATAACGTACTCAATATACGCCTGTGGTCCCTCTAACAAACGGGTGTTCATCTTGACGAGCTGCTTTGCAGGCGTACAAGAACCCCAACGACTCTTCATGCGCTGCTGTTTTATGGTTGGCATAGGCACATCAATATGTTGCTTTTGAAAGCGCTGATACACGACCTTTGCCCAATGGACGAATACCTTCTCCCCTAAATTACGCCAATAACTTTGCATTAATTTATGTTTAGCTTCAAAGGTCGTACCCTGAGGTACAACCATGGTAAGGATGGCTTTTCCGTCAAAACCGATATGAGGCTTTCCGTCCTGCTCAACTAGGCGCAACGTAACGGGAATACCAAGAATTGATAAGCTTTCACCATTCACATACTGCAATGCATCGACGCGCTTGGCATTCAATGCATCAATCTTGTAACGAGCCCGCTCAATGAAGGGCATATTCTCGATGACAAACTTGTCCACCCTATAATCCGGCACATACCCATTCGCCGAAACATGGATCACACCATCCTTTGTAATGCGCATGTTCATGTTCTTCACACGCTTGATGGTTAACTCATATTCAATTATGTCGCCATTATAGGTAATAGACCTAGTTATTGAAGTATTCATACCTTTTATTTTATCATAAAACACTCATAAAATCGTAAAAATCTAGTGATTTTAATAGAACTACTTAGATTTTGAGTAATACTGATTTTTAATACGGGCTTATAAAAATGACACCTATATCTTCCCCATATGGGGGATATAGGTGCCATTAAAATAATCTGTAATATCAAATTATTTATTAGTGTATAAAAGTCTTAATAAATATATCACAAGTTTGTCTTACGGTGCATATAAATTACCTAAAAATATTAAGTACTATTATTTTACTTTAACAATGATAGAACGATTAGGATATCTCATCTTCTTATCTTTCAACTGATTATAAACATCCTGTTCTTCTAAAGTTAAGTCATTCTTATTAGACCAAATATATGTTAGTGTTGGTTTCTGTTCTCTTTTCTCTATTAAACATCTATTTAAAATATTATTTTTATATATTTCATCAGTTTGGTCATCAAACAAATAATGAGTTTGACCTGAGTTTAAATCAAGCTTTAAAAAACCTGTTTTTCCATAACTATATAAATAATCTGATTGCGCTTCATAAGAGTATCCATTATGTTCTAATGTAACACCAGTTTGAGTATCTAGTATATAATTTTCACCCTTTGAATAACCTAAAAAATAACGAGGTTCATATTTATAAGAATTAGATTCACCAATATAAATTATTGAACCTACTATTAAAAGAACAATACCTATAAAAATACCTAATATATATTTCATTTCACTATGCACTCACTTTAGTTTAAATAACAGTATCAATTTGAATTCCATATTTATAAGGCTTTATAATTCCAGCTCTCTGTTCTAAATAAGCAATATTATTTGCAGCAATTAATGCGCTTTGCTTTGATGTATCTTCCGCTATAGACAACAGTTTAGCTATATAATCAACAGAGAATTCCGCTGGTGGAACAGCTGGAATATCACTATCATAATCAGGAAGCCATTCAAAATTATACATATCTTTTGCTTGCCCAACCACATGAACTTTATCTTCAGAAATTTTTGTCATTCTAACACCAATCTTTAATTTTCCGAATGCAGCTTTAGCATTACCATCTGTTTTAATAACAAAGTATTGTACTTTACTTTCACCAACTGACAAATCTGCACTTTTTTCTTTCACTCCATTAATAAATGAAGAATGGTTACTTATTAATTGAGAGGCACCTGTACCTAGAGGAAAATATTGCTTTTCCCCATCACCATATAATGCATGTTTGTATAAAGCTACAGCTACACTATAGTTAGGAGAGTGTTTGCCAAATATAGAAGCTAACAAATCAGACCTTTCTCCAATCTGAGTGCCTTTAATTATTGACTTAGATAAAAAATTAAGGTCATCGTATTCTTGCTTATTTATTTCATCTAATATATCTCTATCTATAGCAGCATAAGCTTCTTCTAAAGAACTTTTTACACCAGATTCATCATTCCATTTAGTGGCATAAGATGTCACTGCTGCACCAGTATTTACTGAGCCGCCAGTTACTTTATTAACCACACCACCTACTGCAGCACTCAACCATTGTGCTAATGCGGGATCATGTTTAGCTACTTTCTTTATTTCACCAATTAGCAACTCATTAGTCATAGTAGCTTTAAACCCGCTACCCGGTGCATTACCAGCCATACGTGCAGACAACTCGCCAATGATACCATGTGCTATTGACTTAGCAACTTTTCCATCCTTAGTTGTTGGTTGCCAATTATGTAGTTGTTCATATGCGTTTTTAGAGAAAAGACGAGCTAATTCTTGACGTTCTTCAATTTTCTTTTTATCGAAAATCTTATCTAGTTGATGTAATGTATTTTCGGTATTCGTATTGATGGTTTTAGTATCAATTTCTTTACCATCTACTGTGAGTATACCATCAGAAATAGCAGATTGAGAAGTGGAGCTTGCTTTCCCTTTAGAGCCTACGCCTAAATTTGGAACTAGACCGATACTGTTATAAATCTTATCATAGCCTTTTTTATCGTTGGTCTTCATCTCTTCGAGTTTCTTTTTACTGCCATAGTAGTTATAGCCAATACCATTATTGCTATATGTATACTCAGCTTCGTTTTGGATATCTTTCATCTCTAGAGATTTAGTGGTCAACTTATTCTTAACTTTCGGAGCATCACTTTTTATTACAGCACCTTCTAATGTAGTACTATTACCGACATTAATGTCATAGCCTTCTTCTCCTGCAAGGATACCTGCTTGTTGAGTTACGCTTTTCCATTTGCTATCAATTCGTCCTACACTAGCATTTATACTGCCAGTTGGATCTTTGAAAGTAGGTTTTGAGGATACAGAGAATCCAGCGGATTTACTATGTTCTTTAAAGTTATCTACATCTTGCAAACTTTGAATATGTAAATCACGACCTGTATCTACTTCTACCTTTTTACCCGCTACAGTAGAGCCAATAATATTCGTATCTCGTTTAGCCTTAAGTTGTGCTAATTTAGCAGCTTTAATTTTTGTTGGCACATAACTTTCTTGATGGGTATCTCCATTTTGTCGTGCCATATGAGCACTCGCATTAATATCGAGAAGTCCACCACCAGTCAAACTAATACTCGCGCCTGCACTCCAGCCAGAACTCTTATAGTCATTCTTCACATCTACTGTATTCTTACCAGCCTCAAGATTAATATCGCTAGCGCTAGCCAAACTAATAGATTGAGCAGATACACTTTCACCAGTAAGGGTAATACCAGTTTTCTTAGTATCACGAGCCGTTATACGAATATCGCCGTCACTAATAACAGAGCCTCCCTTATAAGTTGCGGTATCTACAGTTTGACCTTGTTTCTGTGATGTGCTTCCAATTGATACAGATAAATTAATAGCATTATCAATATTTTTTGAACCTCGTTTAGCTTTACCATCTACTTTTTCAACTTTACCAGTTACTGCATCTCGTATTTTAGCTCCATGTAAAGCACTATCTACAGCTTCATATCCATCTTGTAACTGTTTACGAGCTTCATTAAGTTCAAGTGCTGCCAAACGTTTATCATCACGGCCACCAGCTTGTTTAATAGTTCGCGTTGCATTCGTTACACTATCAGCTATAGCACCACCTAATGCTACTGTTAAACCTGACTTTTTATAGCGATCATCATGTGTCATATGTTGCGTATCAGTATTACCATCAAGGGTCACTGCAGCCCCCTCAATTGTTGTACCGGTTTTACTCAATATGTCGGCACTAGTAAGATGTACCGTATCATTAGCCGCAATGTTTACCCGGCCCTTCGTACTAGCAATAGTATTACGTACAGTTTCCTCTTCACGATTGGTATCATCTATATTTCGTTTTTCTGTACCAATAGTAAATCCGATACCACTTCCCATTAAACCTGAAGTTTTATGACGATATGTACTCGTTTCTTTCGTTACATTCTTATCTGCACCGAGTTCAACCTTACCAACTGCCGTCACTTGAACACTTTGTTCACCCATCAGTTTAGCGGATTGTCCTGTCACATCATGACTAGATTTAATTGCAATATCTTTACCACTCACAACAGAACCTGTTACAGCCGTCACTTGTGCTACACTGGTTGCATCCGTACGTTCCCGTTTAACTAAACTTTTCTTCTTGTCCTTATACACATGGTCAACGGTACTTGTTGCCGATGCAGTATCAAGTTTTACATTCTGACCTTCCACCTGTACCTTATCAGCTGCCAAAATTTCACTACCACTAAGTGCTACATCATCATTAGTAGCCACAGTTACATTCTTACCTTCCACACTGCTACCTACAGATGTCGCTTCATTCACTAAATCATGTGTTTCTGTAGTCTGAGAATGACCACCACCGGATTTTCCTTTGTCATAGCGATGTTCCTCTAATTCATGATTCGCTGTCATAGACTGCATGTTTACCTGACGTCCAGCTACTAGAGTAACATCCTTATCGGAAGTCACTTTACCACCCTGCATAGCAACATCACGACCTGCTGTAACTACAGCATCGCCTTTCGCCGTAATTTGACCTTGATCTACAGCAGTTACCGTTTCACGGCGGCTATTGGCATTATTCCATACAACCTTACTATTGCTGGCTTCATACTTAACTCCGTTATTGATAACATCACGCTCTGCCACTACGACAAGCTTTCCTTTTTCATCGGTTTGCTTAATCGTACCGCCCTCATTTATCACATCATTCTTAGCATATACAGTTGTACGTTCACGGCCTTCTATCGTGCCTTGTGTATTACGAACATCGGTATCCGCCACCACTGTTGTTGTGCGACCTTTAATCAGTCCGTTATCATTGTGTATCGTATTACCATGTACAGTTATCGCATCATCCGCCACTATGCTACCGCGATTATGCATCGTACCTACTTGCAAATTAATCGATTGAGCCTGCATATTCGCAGCCCCCTCAACACGTTGTGTGGTCGGCGCCAAATATAATGTTGGTACGAGTAAGGTTTCAGTCTTACCGTTCGGCAATACTACCGGTTGACTAACAAGCATTACCACATCTTCCGTCAATTGCTGTTGCTCCGACTCAGTTAATCCTTGTCCGAGCATCATCGATTTAGACTTCATCACGGTAAGACCTGCATCCATTAATTTACGGTACTGCTCTTCTTCTGTAAGTCCTGCCTGTAGTCTACTTCTACCTGTTTGACGTAAAATAGCCTGCATTACCAATTGTTGTTCGTAGTAACCATCACCTAATCGTTTTTGTGTACGCATAGGATTGAGTTGTAAACGATTGATGACATAATCAGAGGATAAGAAGCTTCTTCGATTGGTAAAATTTGGGTCAGTTTCCATCGCATACGTTGTATTCGGATTAGTGGATAACTGACTCATAGACGTCAATACCGACGTATCTACCGTAGCACCTGTTGTGCTGTTCGCTATATTGCTTCCATAAACAGCTACCGGTATATCTATCGGTTGTACTACATCATTATGATACTCCGCCTCACGAATATTTGTGGAATCCCATCCATGATGTTTATGGCGACTATAACCAGTAGCAGTTCCATTCTCACTAATATATTCATTTCCTTTCGGATTAAGCGCTTCATAATGGCCGATTTTACCAGCCAAAGTACCTGCTGCACTGATTTGGCTAGCATCATTAGTAACAACGTCTGCTTCAATCTGTAAGTTACCACCCGAAATAATACGCCCTGGTTTGGACGTATCCACTACTTCTTTTACTCGTGTACGATCATATTCATATTTCGTCCAGCTATCATGATGCTCTCCATTAATAGACAATTGTAAATTTTCAGAAGAGTGAACTACAACCTTATCTTGTGGAATTGGATCATCATGATCATAAATACGTTCCTCAGATAGCTGATATCGTTTGATACTGCCTGCCGGTGCCACTTCATTTTTAATATGCTCCGTAGTTCCTGTAGTAGCCCGTTTCAACGTAACACCACCATTTGTATTAGCAATGGATTTTGCAAGAATCACTCCCTGCTGACCGGCCTCGATAGTAGCCGCCACATTAGTCAACGCATCCATCTTGCCGGCTATAGCGCCGTTATAATCCATCGTCTTTCCTAGTTGTAGTACGCCTTCAGACTTCAGCACACTACCATTCGTATTTTTTATTGTATTGGTAGCCACCGCTAAATTATTACGCGCAATGAGTACTGGTGCATTTTTCGTAACAGCATTACCAGTTTGTGTAAAAGAGTCTGCCGAAATACGTGCCGAATCAGCATACAATTTAGCCTTACCGACTTGTGTAAAGCCTTTTGCACTAATGCTTATATCCGGTGCCACCACAGTGCCACTATTTTGTACCTTGCCGGTACTGTCTACAGAAATATGATTTTGTGCGGAAAGAATCCCTTTATTATTCACGCCAAAACCATCATTGGTTCCTACTAAGTACATACTATTCGCATACATACCACCGATTTGAGATACATCCAGACCTACTTGCTCTGAGTTACCGGTCTTCGTAACATTAGTTACCTTACCACCACCATCGACAGATACTGTGTTTTTACCAGTTACAACATGGCTTTCATCAGCCCATACCTTTCCGTTGAGCTGTACCGCTTCCGCCAAAATATCTGTACGTGATGTACGCGATGTATCGAGCCCTTGTCCCGATACCGTCACAGTACCTTGTTTCACATCATATCCAGAAATTTTTCCATCAGTAATAATAGGATTACCTGTTGTTAATGTAGCTGCACTGGTATTAATAAATGTCCCATTATTAACAGCAATCCCATTTGGATTAGCAATGATAACATGTGCCTTACGCCCCGCTACCTCTAAGGCACCATTCATTGCAGTCGCACCCGTTCCAGTTACTTCATTTAAAATCGTCTTAGCTGCAGCACCTCTCAAGTTAGGATTACCCATCACATAGCCAGCTAATTCTGTAGATATAGGTCTCCTTGAGTTATTTAGAATAACCCCTTTATCATCTACATTAAACATATCATATTGATTGTGAGATAATCCATTAGCATTCGGTTTATTAATATTGACAATGGGCGTCCCATTAGGGGCTTCATCCATAGTTGGACCCATTTTTCCTTGATTCGGTACAATAGATTGTGCCACTGCTAGCGGAATCCACGGTCCAGAATTTGTAGCTAATAAGGCTGCACACAATGCGGTTGCTGTATACTGTTTAATTTTCATTATTCTTTCCTTATACTCTCTCATTTAATAACACACATTTTTAATTAAAACTGATAACTGGATCTGAAAGCCCATACACTTGTATCAGTAGTAAAACCGTCCGGCTTTTTAAGTGGAGTGCCTAATGACACATCATAGCGAAATGCATCACCGATATTCCCACGAACACCGATAACCCCACCTACTAAGGTATTACCAATTCGTGTCGCTGTGGACGGCCCCCATACATGACCTATATCTATACCTATATACGGAGTTATTCGTTGTCGTCTAAATGGTAAGGCCCATTCATTTTGAATGTAGTAACCGGAGTCACCACGTAATGTTTCTTCCCCACTGAAGCCACGTACGGAATAGCGTCCACCGATACTAAATTGATCAGTTCCAAACAATCGTTGATTTGTAAACTGACTTCTAAAACGCATCGTATACACACCTTGTTTATGACCGATGCGTACACCGCTTTGCACTTCGCCCTCAAGTCCCGCCATTTTATATAACGTAGTCGGATTATCTGCCACGCCTTCCCAGCTGCGAACTGTAGCACCTAGACCTCGTATGCCTTGACGATAAAAGAGATATATATCAGACATGGTATTCCCACTATACTGACGATGGGATAATCCTAGTTCCAATGCTGTGGTATGTTGCTCTTGTACACCGATTTCTATATCATCAATGTAACTATGGCGTGTTTTATGAATCACCTTAGCAACAGCAGCGGTCTTGGAGCGACTCGTCCGATTCAAAACCTGCTCTACAGAAAACTCAATCCCCCGAGTATTCCCAGAAGAACGGAATGCTTCTGGCATAAATACCAATTGATGATAACTATATTGATACGTGGATAAGCGATACATTCGATTTCCATCAGGTACGGCATAATTTATGGCATACTGCTTTGATCCATGTCCATCACCATGATGACCAATATCCTTCGTTATACTAGCCGATAAAGTATCATTAAGCCTTGCCAACTGACTAAATGATACATACATAGTATCTTGGTATTTCCCTGTCGATTCGTAACCTGCATTGTCTAAAATCAACGACCCATGCACAAATCCTTTTTGTTCTACCGTTAGCTTCACAATAGAGTGAAGTGGCTTTGTACCTGGCTCAATACTAAGCTTTACATCTTGTCCCGGTACATTTCGCATCTGGTCTATACCTTGCTCTAATGCTTGTCTACGCAGTACATATCCGGAACGAACAGGAAACGCACTTTGCCAATTCGTGCGAGCTTTTGGATTCGTGAGAACAATATCTTCCACATAGCCCGGTAAAATTTCAAAAGTAAGTGTACCCGATTGTAAATCCTGATTCGGAACTACCACTTGACTCGTTACATATCCATCAGCAAGAATTTGCTCTTGTAATTGCTTTTGTAAAACAGCAATCCCCTCTGCCCCAATGTTGTTATGATTATATATTTTAAGTCGATTTCTATACTTCTTAAAGACCGGTTCTGATGACGTAATCACAATCTGGTCAATTGGAAATGACACTGCTTCTTGTGGTAATGCATCCATAGGTGCGCCATTTAAATTGTCATAACTTGATTCTGAACGCGACAAAGCGGCCCTTGCCATCGGTGCCTCCGCGCGTTGACGCAAAGAAGCATCGGCTCGAGCCGCTTCTTGTTGAATAAATGAGGAAGGTACATCCGCTGCCAAAGTTGTCGTTGCACACATAACGCCAACTAAGCCCACACAACCGGCAGCGATTGATACTACTTTCATAATTCTCTCTCCTATATATTACTTTCAAATAATTATTAACTTATTAGTCTGATTATATCTCTCAGAAAACATAAAATCAACATTTTATGTATATATATGTTTTATATCATAAACAGAGAGTTACTTCATATAACTCTCTTTCACTAATCAATCAAAATATACTTAATTTTAGTTATATTCAGTTTCATATTGCAATTTAAGATTATTTAAAATTATCAGTTATCACATTAAAAAGAATCATAAGCATAAAAATAACTATTATAGGTATTACAGAATAAAAATCTTTTTTTGCTTTTTTCAATAGAATAGGCATTTTCTCTAAAGTAAGTGAAGAGTCAGACTTAATGGCCAAAATTCTCAACCACAATTCTAATACCCAACTCAATATGCCTATAACAGCTAAAACATGAATTAAATTAGCACCATCATAAGGAATATTAATGAGTATAAAAACCAGACAACCTATTCCTATTTCCGTATATAACATGGATTTAGAACGTTTAACTTGTTTCTTTTCTAATACAAAATAAGGGTTCTTAATAAAATATAGACAATATATACCTAATAAAAATAATGAAAGACCAATCTTCATATATAGCTCCATTTAAAATAAAATTATAAATGCAATCTTTCTAACCAATTATTACGAGCTAACACTACAATATATCCATCATTTACCGGATCCTTTGTTACATATACTCTATATGATTGATTTTCATATACATAACGAGTCTCAGTTTGGTCAACTAAGGTCCAATTCCCACATAATGGTTTTATTAATTTTATATCTCTATGTAGTGAATCCTTCTTTATATTTATGGATACAGCTATAGATAAGAGATTTTTTCTACTCGAATCATGTACATCTCCATCGATTATATAGTGATCTCGTGGAAAAGCTGCATTTAAAGCTTGCGTCAGTTCTATTCTAGACTGTTCAACAGTATCATTAAACAAAAACCTATAGCCTAATCCACAAATTAGCCATAAACTAAAACAGCCTATAAATATATACCAAACAACAGAATAAATTGTTTTAAAATTCATCCCTAATTTTCCCTCTTACCTCATCAATATCACTAATATCAGAGTCAGTTCCATTAGTTGACTCTTTGTAATATAGTATGCCACCCATCGATTCCGAACACCTAATGAACAGATGCGTAAAAGCTCATCCAATCAATTTCATCAACGAACTTAAAATCATTTATCTCCATAAGTTAGCTCTAAAGATACCTCACCATTAGATGTTAATGTATATACTAAACCAGAGAATGGGTTTTGATTATAGAATTTAAAAGTCTCAATCATCTCTAAAACCTCATTCTTTAAATCATACATAACCTCCGAAATAATAGCCGGCTCTTCATCATTATTTTCTACATACTTTGTAATATATGAATCATACTCAGTTTTATAAACGAAAAGCTCTACAGAAGGATTATCAACATTCATATCAAAGTGTAATTTAGCACGATGCCAATTTAGAGGCGTTAACTTGTATATACTTTTGGCCACTTTATTATAATGTTTTTCAAGTTCCGATTCTAAGCTTTTATGCTTTAACTTAAACGCCTTATCAATAGCAGTATAATTTTTTGCTAATACACGAGATTCCATATCTTCCAATAATAAAATACCTCGTGGACCTTTTAGCATTTCTTTATATACATCTGGCTCAAATTCATCTTCTCTAGCTAGAACACCAAAATTCTGATATTCCCACTTATATCTATTTTGAAGCCAATAATCATCAGATACAGGGTCATTATGAAATTCACAATGGGGCTCATAATCATCGCGTGAAATATACATTGTTCCCCAAGTCCACTTCTCAATCGATACTTCGTGTAATAATCTAACATTCGTTAAAATATCATACATCCCCTGTTTTATTCGTTCGCTATTTTCATCAGAAAAATTATATATAAATTCACCATATTGAATAATAGATCCACCTGGCGTTTTTATATAATAACAACCTGATGTTGATCCTAACTCAGAACATTCAAAATACAAATAAATTTTATACCAATGCTTGGGCATTAAATCAACTAATATATCTCTTATTTTATTAATGTATATATTCATATGTACTCCTATTAATTATTTAAAATTATATTTACATAGTAATATGCTGAGTTCATTGATCCAGTTTGTGTACTAGCAAAATATAAATAAGCCTTATACCAATGTTCAGGCATACAATCAATAAGTAAATCTCTTATTTTATTAATATATCTATCCATATATCCTCACATTAATTATTAGGAATTTCATCGGAGGATCTTCTATTCCTCTTACATCATCATTAGTAATGATTCGATGTTTATCTAAATCAAGAAATATTAGTTCATAACCTAAATAATATTAGCGATTATTATTAGTATTTAACGCCATAGTCTGAGTTCATTAGCATTTTTCTAAGTTATACTAGCTCAGTTCTCCTAAAAAATAATCATAAGTATATAAACAACTTAAAAATCTTATAGAATCTATAATCCTAAATCTATAAACTCCCCTGAAACTTTAATCTGCCAAAACATCCCTTTAGTGGCTTTTAAATCAATGCCTGTTTTTAACTTGTCAAAACTCACATCATAAAATGGTAATAATACCTGTAATGATGCTAGTTTTGCTTTCATATTAATTAAATCTTTACTTAATTGCCCGGATATATTAGTATCGGCTATCTCCTGTAAATTGGAAATACATGCCTGAAAGCCTTCATTCTGAATACGTTCACGCGTATATATTTCAGACAAATAGGACTGTTTAATACAACTTAAGATTGATTCAGAAATGAATTCAGTTTTTTGTAAGACTTCATACAGCCCCAACAAAAACAACGCCCAAAATATCTCCTCTACATAATCGGTAAAGAAATAGATACCGAACTTCTTTTCATCATGTGTAGAAATTTTTAACGCTTCAGATAAAGTATTACCCTCTAACTCCCGTTCTATTAAAGCAATCCAACTACTGCATTCAATATCATCTAACGTATCATTTAATGCTGGTATAGGGATTCTACGAGCCATCCACTCATCAACATCCTCTAAACTCATCCCATCACCAATTATATTTAACAGTTTATCGGACAGATGTGCTTTTCTACACATTAATCGAATTAACATACTAAATATGTAATATTCTAGAATGGTCAAGTCAATATAATTTCGTCTATATGCCTTAACAGCACCCAATATAAAGACCATTAAAAATGTATCTAAGCTTTTTTTATTATTAAAATAGATCATATTTATACCCCTGTCCAATAATTTATTCTAGCTTAAAATCTATACGTTCATCATTAACCCGTTTTACTTAGTGAATTATAATAGTCCATTATCCATCAGCAACCCCAACAAAGTAAATATTGCAAAAAATAAGAAGATACTCAAAATAATCCTTACTACACGTCTCACTATAGGCTTAGCTGAAGTAAAAGATTCTATACTATCATGATTACCAATCAACTCAGGAATACAAATAAATGCAATTAAAAATCCTATAGCCTGAATTGTACCTTTAACCTCATAATTGATATTATATAAATTCACTAAAGAATCAAAAAACTCCATTTATCTACTAAATCTCCATATAATTAAGATAATAAATACTAAATACAATATTTACATTACCTATCTTTTTCAAAACTAACAACTCCATCAAATCAACTCGTTAAAGTACTCTCAATTTTTACTACACATTATTATGAATATAAATATAATGTATTACTACTTTTTATTAATATAGTTATCTCTTAATTGTAATAAAATAGTTCGTTCTGCTTCACCAATTTCATCAAGACTATTTAATATGGTTAGATGATTGTCATAGGTATATTTCAACATAGTAATTAAAGAGTCTCTAACCTTTTTACCAGCAATACTTTCATCAAAGTATACTTGTATATTATTTGTTTCTTTATCAATGATAATAAAACCACTAACATTAAATATTAGGATTTTAGTAGGAGTCTCTTTTATTCCTCTTACGTCATTTGTAATAATTAGATGCTTATCTAAGTCGAGAAATGTGGCTTCATAGCCTGAATGATACCACCGTTTATTATAGTATTTAGCACCACGTTCTGAGTTCATCAGCATTTTTCCAAAGTTATCTAAAGTTTCTTTTGAAAAATCTTCTAACTTAGATTTCTTATTAACAATCATCTTAGATCTTGAATAGTTAATTTTATGCTTACCAGTCTCATCACCGTAAATTTCAAATTCTAGAACATCTAACATGTGATTTCTAATATCATATCGACCGATTCCATCATAGCCTAAAAAATAATAGTAAGGCTCATCAAGATATACGGCTAAAATACGACTAGAGACGGTTTCTTTAATTGATGTATCTACTAATTCATGGGACTCATCCAGAATAACTATATCATTAGGAGAACCATCGTGATAATAATACTGATAAATAGCGGTACTAATAATTACTATAACGATCAGTATTAAAGAACAAATTTTTTTCATACCAAACTACCTAATCTATATAATCAAATATTTTTATACAAAACATCAACATTTTTCAATAACATCAAATATCATATCTAATAAATATTTATTCCACGTCTATAATTCAATTATATGTTAAACTAACGTATACCACCAACGAATATTTTGTTATATATGGCAAAAAAGCACCATCTATCGAGGGACAACTTATGTTTCGTTTAGTCCCTAAATAGATGGTGCTTTTTATTTTAGATTCCGTCGTGCCGTTAAACTACCCGCACTGCTAGCTAGTCCAGCCCGATTGATATGAGGGTTCCCATGTTTGTACGTCTTTGGCTTACTGTCTTTATCTTCTACCTTTGATTTCTCAAATTTAGTAAATAGATTGTCGAGCTCGCGCAAGAGCGCACGTTTTTGTGAGTCTTTCAACTCGAATACTTCACCTTTATAGGCGATATATTTATTTTTTAATACAGGACTGAGATCATAGATGGGCTCGTGTTGTTCTCCATTTACATCCAACAGCTCATCCAAGGTCAATCCATAATAGCGAGACAGGGCACAGAGTGTATCTAAATCTGGTTCGCGATACCCTGTTTCGTAATTTGAAAGCGCCGCATTACTGATACCTACGGCCTTTGCTACTTCGATTTGGCTTTTGCCCATGCGCACGCGAGCACGCTTTAAGTTCTTGTAAAACTGCATGTTCATCACCTGTATCGATACATAAACAACTACAAACTATAACTTCTTATAATAATGTATCACTGATTTTTTTGAAAGCTTCATCAGCAACGGCTAATGTACGTTCCACTTCACTGCTCTTATGGCAGATAGATACAAAGTTACTTTCATAAGGACTTGGCGCATAGTAGATACCATGGCTCAAGTTATGATGGAAGAACATTTTAAATTGTTCTTCGTTGCAAGATGCTGCATCATCAAAGTTCTTAACTGGTTTGTCAGTAAAGAAGATGGTGAACATAGAGCCTACTCGTTGCACAACAACAGGCACATTGTATTGTGCCGCCAATCTTTCAAAGCCTTCGCAAAGGGCAATCGTCGTATCTTCTACTTGTTTAAACACCGTTGGATCCCGTTGCAGAATGGAAAGTGTTGCCAAACCAGAAGTAACAGCAATAGGGTTACCACTCAATGTACCAGCTTGGTAAATAGGACCAGCTGGAGCAATTCGGTTCATAATCTCACGAGAGCCACCGAATACAGCAAGTGGCATGCCACCACCAACGATTTTACCAAGGCATGTAAGGTCCGGTTTAATATTGTAGCGTTTTTGAGCACCACCGCTGCTAGCGCGGAAGCCACACATAACTTCGTCAAAGATCAGTACAGCACCGTGAGCCTTAGTTACTTCTCGCAAGGTTTCGAGGAAACCTGGTACTGGAGGTACGCAGCCCATATTACCCGCTACAGGTTCAACGATGATTGCCGCAATAGTATCGCCCATATCGTCGAATAATTTACGAACTGCCTCAGAGTCATTGTATGGCAATGTTATGGTATTTTCTGCTACGCCTTGTGGAACCCCAGGGCTATCTGGTACACCAAAGGTAGCAAGGCCAGAGCCAGCTTTTACCAAAAGCGCATCACTATGACCATGGTAACAGCCCACAAATTTCACGATACGATCGCGACCAGTATAGCCACGAGCAACGCGCAAGGCACTCATGGTAGCCTCTGTACCAGAGTTTACGAGGCGGATTACCTCCATAGACGGCATGAAGGCTTGTATCTTTTTAGCCAATTCTGTTTCTAGTAGTGTAGGCGCACCGTAACTAGTACCGCGAGGAATAGCCTCTTGCAGGCTCGCGATGACTTCAGGGTTCGCATGGCCCAAAATCATAGGGCCCCAGCTCAACACATAGTCGATGTATTCGTTGTTATCGATATCATAAATGCGGCTGCCACTGGCACTGCTGATAAATGGAGGGTTAGATCCTACGCTGCGATAGGAGCGAACCGGACTGTTTACGCCGCCCGGCATATAACGTTTAGCCTCTTCAAAGGCCTTTTCAGATTTACCGAGTTGGAACATAGTTCCTCCTTATTGTTGTAACCATTTAGCAATATCTAAGGCATGGTACGTAATGATGATTTTAGCACCAGCACGCTTCATGGAAAGCATTGTTTCCATAACGAGGCGTTCTTCATCGATGAGACCAGCCGCAGCAGCAGATTTAACCATCGCATATTCACCGGATACATTGTATACTGCAACTGGCAATTCATAGCGGTCACGCGTTTCACGAACGATGTCCAAGTAGGACAAGGCCGGTTTAATCATGATAATATCTGCACCTTCAGCGATGTCGAGTTCGATTTCTCTGAAAGCTTCTAAACGATTAGCCGGGTCCATTTGATAAGATTTGCGGTCACCAAATTTTGGCGCAGAATTAACAGCTCCGCGGAACGGACCATAGTAAGCAGATGCATATTTTGCTGCATAACTCATGATGGATACATTGGTATAACCTGCCGCATCAAGGGCTTCACGGATGGCACCTACACGGCCGTCCATCATGTCGGATGGAGCCACCATATGTGCACCTGCTTCCGCTTGGCTTACCGCAACTTTACAAAGCAAAGGTAATGTTTCATCGTTCAAGATTTCATGGTCATCAATCATGCCACAATGCCCTGTCGTAGTATATTGGCATAAGCACACATCAGCTACGACCAATAGGTTTGGCACCGCTGCACGGATGGCTTTGATGGCTTGTTGAACTGGTTGAGACATGTCCCACGCAGAGGAACCTTGCTCATCCTTGTATGTAGGAATACCAAAGATTTCTACACCGCGCACACCAAGATCATACGCCTCTTGCGCTACTTTCACAGCCTCATCAACAGACAAGTGATATTGACCTGGCAATGTGTCGATTTCTTTTTTGATACCTTCACCAGGCACAATAAATAATGGATAAATCAAATCAGTTACGTCGAGTGTCGTTTCGCGTACCAAATCTCGCATTTCTGGATTGATACGCAAGCGGCGAGGACGGTATGTTAAATCGTACATGTAATCCTCCTAAATATCTTTTACAATAGCGTTTACTAAGCCATCAGTTGTATATACATCACTAATGATAGCCGGTTTAAGACCTGCACTCATAGCCGTAGCAGCCGTAATTGGACCGATGCAAGCCACTTTAGTATTGCCTAATAGCTCTAGTGCATTGTCGCCCAATAATTGGATTGTATTTGTTACAGTAGAAGAACTTGTAAAGGTAATATAATCTACTGTGCCTTCTGTTAACGCTGTTACTAATGCTTCTTGTTGAGATGTATCTTGTGTCGTTTCATACAAACGCAAGATATCTACATTCATATTGCGGTGACGCAAGCAACGTGGAATCACATCGCGTGCAACCTTTGGTTGAATCAATAATACGGAATCCCCTGCATTGAGTTCTTCTTCAAGAGCCTCTACAGCAGATTCAGCCTTGTAATCTACAGGAATGATATCCGGTACGATGCCATATTTTTGAAGTTCACGAGCCGTAGCACAGCCGATAGCCGCCACTTTAGAGTTGCCTAAAGCACGTGTATCTTTGCCTTCTTTATATAGAGCATCGAAGAAGTAGCGAACCCCTTCACCAGATGTGAATACGATGCATTGGTATTGTTTTGTATTATTGATGATACGTTTATCTTCCTCAAACAATTCCAATGGAGATGTTTTGATTGCCGCTGCTTCCACTACATTTGCGCCTTGAGCCGCTAATTTTTCGCGGAATGCACTTGCTTGGGAGCGAGCGCGTGTGACCACAACAGTTTTCCCGAATAAAGGTTTATTATCGAACCATTGTAGTTTTTCACGAAGGTTGACTACATCACCTACTACGATGATAGCTGGTGCTTTCAATTGAGCCTTTGCTACATCTTCAACGACATGTTCAAGGGTAGAAACTAATACCTCTTGTACTGTTTTTGTTCCCCACCGAACAAGCGCTACTGGTGTAGAGGCTGCTCGCCCATGAGCCATCAATTTTTCCGCAATGACAGGCAAGTTACCGACACCCATTACAAAGCAAAGTGTATCTACCGCCGTAGCAAGGCCTTCCCAATGGATGCCAGATACTGCTTTTGTAGGATCCTCATGACCTGTTACCACCGCAAAGGATGTGGCCATAGCGCGTTGTGTTACAGGAATCCCTGCATAGGCAGGCGCTGCGATAGGCGATGTTACACCTGGCACGAACTCAAATGGCACACCGGCTTCGCCAAGAGCCATCGCTTCTTCACCACCACGACCAAATACGAGCGGATCACCGCCTTTTAATCGTGCTACGATTTTACCTTCTTTACCTTTTTGGACTAATAGCTCATTGATTTCCCATTGATGCATTGTGTGATCTTTACATTGCTTACCAGCGTAAATCAGTTCAGCATCTGGACGTGCCCATTCTAACAGATGGGCATCCGCTAAATAGTCATATACAATTACATCTGCTTTTTCGATGCATTCACGGCCTTTTACAGTGATGAGTTTAACATCGCCAGGGCCCGCACCAATTAGATATACCATACCTGTCATTTTATGATTCCTTCCTCTATGAGAGCATCCACAATACGTTTGCCACCTTCTTCATATAAGGCTTTTGCAAGATTTTTGCCAAGGATCTCGCCCTTTTTAGCAGGACCAGAAATTTCCCCTTCGTACACAGTTTTTCCATCGAGGGATGCAATCATAGCCTTTAAAGTCAATTGACCTTTATTGATGGTGCCATGTACGCCCATTGGCACTTGACAACCACCGTTTAGTTGACGCAAGAAACTGCGTTCCCCTTCAACGGCATAGCGCGTTGCTTCATCGTTGATAGGAGCCAACATATCAAGCATTTCCGCATCGTCGGCGCGACACTCGATAGCGAGCGCCCCTTGACCTACAGCAGGAATCATTTCATCAGCCTTGAAGACTTGTGTAATTTGGTCTTCTAAACCTAATCGTTTAAGCCCTGCTTGAGCCAAGATAACACCATCTAGCTTTTCCGTTTCAATCTTGCTCAAACGAGTCTGTACATTACCGCGAATAACCTCTACCTTTAGGTCAGGGCGAACGTGTAGCAATTGAGCTTGACGGCGCAAGCTACTGGTACCAACACGAGCCCCTTGTGGCAATTTATCTAGTGTTTTATACACAGGGCTCACCAGCGCATCATAAGGCACTTCACGAGCAGAAATAGCCCCAAGAGTGAGGCCTTCTGGCAACTCTGTAGGCATGTCCTTTAAGCTATGTACGGCAATATCGATATCGCCTTTATGCATAGCCGCTTCTAATTCAGCGGTAAATAAACCTTTACCACCAACTTGAGCCAGTGGTTTCTCTAGGATACGGTCACCCTTTGTATTAAAGTGAACTAGCTCTACCGTAATATTGGGGTACAGACGTTGTAATTCTGCACTAATATGTTCAGCCTGCCACAGGGCAAGGGCACTTCTTCGCGTGCCGATTCGAATATGATCTCTCATGGCATTAGCCTTCTTTCTCAAGATTAAACATATCTTTGAATAAATCCCAGTACAAGCCTTCTTCCTCTGTACCAGCGATTTCGTTGAAGTGAATCATCGGTTCACGCAACATTTTGCGAATAATCATGCGACTCATAGAGTCCATAATGCGGCGTTCCTTATCGGAAATATCTGGCAATTTAGCTAATGCGCGATGTAATTCACGACGGCGAATACGCTCAGCCTTTTCCGTGAGCAATGCCATCATAGGACGCACTGTTAAATAGCTCAACTTATCCAATAACTCTTCAATAGCATCATGAATAATAGGCTCCGCACGACGAGCTTCTTCTTCGCGCTGCGCCTTATTTTCTTCTACTACACTTTCAAGAGAGTCAATATTAAATAGGTAAATACCATCCAAATCTGCCACCGCAGGATCGATATCACGAGGTACCGCTATATCGATCATAACGATTGGTTCACCCTTGCGAAGAGTCGTAATTTTCTTCGCTTCTTTTTCAGTAATAATATAATGCGGTGCCCCTGTAGATGTGATAAGAATATCCGCATCTTTAGCATACTCTACAAAGTTATCGAGCTTAACAGCTTTACCATTAAAGCGTTCCGCTAACATTTCAGCCTTAGCAAAGGTTCTATTAGATACGAAAATCGTTTTTACACCCTTCGCTTGTAAATGAGTAGCTGTCAATTCACTCATCGTACCAGCACCCAAAATAAGTACTGTAGCTTCGGATAATGGCTTATCTAAACTGTCCTCCGCAAGATTGACCGCCGTGTAACTAACAGATACAGGCGTATTAGCAATGCCCGTATTAGTACGTACCTTTTTACCAACGCTAATAGCCCGTTGGAATAAAATATTAAAAATTGTTCCCGTACAGCCTGCGCTATAAGCCTGAATATAAGCCCCTTTTAATTGGCTCAAGATTTGGCCTTCCCCTAACACAAGGGAATCAAGACTAGCAGAAACGCGGAATAGATGCTCAATACAATCTCGTTCTTCGTAGAAGAAGAATGCATCTGCATCGATATGATCTGCTCCTTTTAAATCTTTTAACACTGCCAACATGTAATCCTTCGGGAATTCTACACCTTCTAAAGCAGCATAAATTTCCGTTCTATTACAGGTGGATAATATAACGCATTCTGAGATACAGTCAAATTCATAGAGGCGATTTAGTGCGGCAACTACCTCGTCTTTATCAAACGAGAAACGTTCACGCACCTCTACAGCGGCACTTCTATGATTTAGACCTAATACCACTAATTGCATAGTTTAGTTTCTCCTCTATAATCATCCACTCTCCCTTGAGAATGGCTTCAAATGTTTCTACCGTCAGATTGTCTCGCCAAAATTTCTGTCGAGCCTCTGGAGTAGGAAGTAGTAACTTTACTTCTTCTCTAAATATTTTAAGTCTAGGCATAGCCTTTTGCAACTGACCATAACGATTCATCATATCTTGTCGTACGAGACGATTGATACGAGGTCCTACATTATTGGCACTAATAGCAATATGAAGATCGCCGAGTTCAAGGGATGACGGCACAGTAAAGCTACACGCGCTCGGATCATCACTGCGGTTGGTCCACACGCGATGTTTTTTTCCTAGCTCATACAAGGTATCGTTTAGTTCATGATTATCGGTGCAGATAAACAGCAAACTACTCGAAATAATATGCTCTTCGTCGTCCATTGTGAAAGCCCGATCACACCAAGTGATGCGATTTCCCTTTGCCCATTGGCTAATCGTATCCGTCACAGTTGGAGCAATAACGACAATTTGGCAAGGCTCCTCAATAAAAAGCTGCATCCGTCGTTCCGCTACTTCTCCGCCGCCTACGAATAGGATTATATCTTCAGTTGTAGGTTGAAATGTTATGGATACCATGGCTGTCCTACTATATACAAAAAAATCGGCTTGATGGTCAAGCCGATTTTCAACTGCCTACATAAATCGTTTCAGATATACGCCGATACGCCCTTTACGAGAGGTACCTGTAATAGCTTCTACCTTCATTCGGCCACGACCACGCATGGAAATGACATCCCCTTCTTTAACCTCTTGGGATGCCCCCTTAGCTGGTTGCCAGTTTACTTGTAATAAGCCCGCATTGATAGCACTCACCAATTTAGTGCGAGATACACTAAAGCCAGAGCTTGCTACCGCATCTAAGCGCAAGGAAGCGACTGTAGTACGGACTTCTTTAATTTTTTCTTCTTTTGGTGCAATATCTGATAACTCAATAGTCTCTACAGATACAGAAACCATAGCAATTTTCGTAAAGTTTTGAATTACGAAATCAGCCACGCTTTCATCCACCATAATCTGAGCGCCCCCTTGCTGGACGATAACGTCCCCAAATTTGGAGCGATCAATGCCAAGGCCCATCAAGGAGCCTAGCACATCGCGGTGAGTGAGCAATCGGAACCGAGGGTCCCAATTCACCTTAAGAGCGCGAATACCCATATCCACAGTACCGTTAAAATCGCTGTCTACAAAAGCGATACGAATACGTTCCGCCCCTTCATAGCCACCGTCAGTTTTAACTGTTAACTGTGGGTAATTAGCCTTGATAGCATCTGCAATAACAAGGCCTGCAGGACTCGTAAAATCCGCCACACGGTATGGGCGACCTTTTACGACCTGCTCAGCCAAATCTAGCATGCGACGAGCTTCCTCGCCACTGCCACTGGCCTCGAAATATCGTATTAATTTACTAGTATCTGCCAAAATTATTTCCCCAACTCATTCGACCGAGCAAGACATGCTACTACGCCATCTTGGAGAGAACTGCGAAGTCCACCTTTTTCCATGGCACCAATACCCGCAATGGTGGTGCCACCAGGGCTTGTCACTTGATCTCGTAGTACCGCTGGATGATTGCCACTTTCAAGAGCCATCTTACCTGCACCGTACATCGTTTGAGCCGCTGCCTTTATAGCCAACTGACGTGGCAAACCAATGCGAACGCCCGCATCAGCCAATGCATCAAGGATGACAAACATATAGCCAGGGCCCGCACCAGATAGTGCGCCTAAGCGATCTAAATCGGCTTCGCTCACCACTGCTACCTCGCCTACAGCCTCAAATAAGGCTTGTACAGCACGACCTAAGTCAGTATTCACATCATCCCCGGCAAGTGCCGTCATGCCCGCACCGATAGAAGCCGGTGTATTTGGCATAGCTCTAAACCAGTTAGCTTGTGGAATAGCCGCATCAAGAGTATCTAAGGTGACACCTGCGGCAACAGAAATCATAACAGTCCCATAAGGTACTTCTTTTAAAGTCTCTAACACAGATGGTAACACTTGTGGTTTCACAGCCAATAGAATAGTGTTGTACTCGTTTACATTAGGCAATGTAGTAAAACCTACTACACCAAGCTCCTCTGCAAGAGCCTTACATTGTTCTTCGCGACGCACTAGAATGTGTGTATCACAGGCTTTCAACACACCATGCTGTAATGCACCGCGCAATAGAGCGCCCCCCATTGAGCCAACGCCTATACATAGGGTTTTACCTAACATAGTTATCACCACCATTTATAGAGAGATTATTTGTTTTCCCAAGAATATTCGTTTTGCTCAGTTGTGTTGCTTTCATTGTCATTATAATCAATGGAAATATTTACAGGTACACACATGAAAATGTCTTTACCTACTTTTTCCAATTTGCCATCCAATGCATAGGTCGCACCAGATACGAAATCTACAATACGAGCTGCTTCATGAGGGTCTGTATTTTCAAAATTAATCAATACAGGACGCATGTCGCGCAATTGATGTGTAATATTTTCAGAATCTTCAAATACTTTTGGTTCAATTACAACTACTTTCATAGCTGTTGGACGTTGTGTCATCGTAGATTGGCCTCCTACCTTGCGTGGATGAAATTCAGATGCGCCGGACACGGGAGCCGCTGTTGCTACTGGGGTAGGTTCAGCTTCGTATTCCTCTTCATCTTCGTATTCGTAATCATCATATTCATAGTCATCATCAGTTCTGCCTAAGAATAAGTTTTTTGCTTTGTCTAAATAATCTCCCAATGCCATTTGGATTTCCTCCTAATACAATTAACGCTTCCGATTATCAGGTAACCCGAACCTTAATAATATACACGTTCCCCAAAAATTGCTGTGCCTACACGAACGATGTTAGCCCCTTCTTCCAAAGCGACCTCAAAGTCATGAGTCATCCCCATAGATAAATATTGAATCTGCCCTTCTTCAAAGTAGCGTTTCATATCCTCAAACAAGGCATTCGCTACGCGAAAGATTGGACGAGCTTCCTGTGGATCATCGAAAAATGGCGCCATACACATCAAGCCCCTTACGCGTACATGAGGCAATGTTTTTGCATAATCTCGTATTTCTGGAAACTCTTCGACGGTCATTCCCGTTTTAGAAGCTTCGCGGGCCACATTGACTTGCAGTAATACATCTTGTATTTTATCGTGCTTTGCAGCAACCTTTTCGATTTCATCTAATAATTTACGGCTATCCACAGAATGAATTAAATCAAACATAGGAACCGCTTGGCGCACCTTATTGACCTGTAAATGACCAATCAAATGCCATGTTAATTGTGGCCCCTTATAGGTTAGCTGTTTTTCTTTGGCCTCTTGTACTCGATTTTCTCCTACATGAGTGACACCGAGCCGTGCGACCTCTTCCACAGCCGACACAGGGTGGTTCTTTGTAACCGCCACTAATAATGCTGTATCTACGCGACCAACACGCGCCATAGCATCGGCCATGCGCTGCTGTATAGCGTGTAGGGATTCTTCAATCACGTGAATGCCCCCTTCAATCTATATATCATAATCATCAAATATATTTGTATAGACTATTCTATTATATAGTATTTAGGGTCAAATGTACATGATTTAGGGCTTATTCCCTCCACAAATCAAAGCATGTATATACTTAAAATATCATACTTTATTATGATTCCTGTGAAAGTCAAATTTTATCGGTCTTGTAACATCGCAAATAAGGCCATCCGACCTGTTAGGCCTGCCTCTCGACGATAAGAATAACAGTCTATTTCACTTACACTATCGGTACCACCAATTGTGATGTTCTCTGGAGGAACGCCATTTACAACGAGATCCTCACCAATAAAGTTCCATAAATTGATATAAGCCTTGTCTAATTTATCACCAGGATAATTGACAACATCAGATGAATCTCTGTCTGTCATATCTCTCCAGGCTAATTCAAAGCGTTTACCTAGTTCTATATCTACTTCAAAGGACTCTGGTCCAATACTAGGCCCAAGATATATATAGCAATCTTTGAACTCGGTCCCATAAGCCTCTTTCATGGCCTCAATAGTAAGTACTGGTAAGCGGCCAATGGCACCACGCCAACCTGCATGTGCCGTTGCAATCGCATGATGTTTGGCATCGTAAATGCCTACGCCAACGCAATCTGCAGTGAACAGAAATAATGGCACATGAGGTAGATTTGTAAATACCGCATCACAATCATCGATGGCCGTATCTTCTGCAAAAGCACCGGCCCCAATAAGGTCTTCTGTGATTTCTACAGCCTTTAAACCATGGACTTGATTGCCACAAGAAATACGGTTTGGTTCAACACCTAAATATTTCGCAACAATAGCTCGATTTTCTCGTACTTTCTGAGCTTCATCCCCTACATGAAAGGCTAGATTTAGTGACTCATAAGGGGCACTAGATACACCTCCATGACGATAGGTATCTCCCATACTAATAGGGAATTGATCAGCCCAACTCGGGGCCTCATAAGACCACGTTCCATGGGGACCTTTCACATCTATACGCTTTACCGATTGATTCATCAATTTCTCCTATTTACAAACACCGCATCGTTTACACCCTTGTGTGCATGGCGGTGTATAGGCTTCATCGATGGATCGTTTCCATTCCATTTCGAGATAGCCCTCGTCCATTCCCATGTCTAAATGGCTCCACGGCAAGAATTCATCAAAACTGCGTTCCCGATAATTCATATCGTCCATATCAAGGCCTGCCGCCTTCATTTCGGACTTAAAAGATTTACTGCCCCGATCGGCTGCACACGCTGCAATAACAGCACCTAAACGACGATCTCCACGAGCAAGAACCCCTTGAATATATGCCTCTTTAGGGGACTCTACAAGAACCTCAATGCGGCGATTCTTTTGCAATGCTTTCTTTATATATTGTAATTTTTTCTCCACCGTTTTTTGATTATCCATGGCCATCCATTGAAATGGTGTAAAAGGCTTAGGAATAAACGGATTAATACTGAGCGTCAAACGACCTTTACAGCCTACCTCAGCCATATGAGCCTGTGTTCTCTCCGCAAGACCTACAATAGCCTCAATATCTTCATCGGTTTCCGTAGGTAGCCCAATCATTATATATAAGCGCATATGCTGAATACCTGACTTTGCAGATAAGGTGGCTGCATTTTGTAAATGCTCTTCACTGATACCCTTGTTAATGACACGACGCAACCGTTCACTACCCGTTTCTGGTGCAATGGTAATCGTCTTTTGTCCACTATCCGCTAGTCCATCCACCACGGCTTGTGTTAACGAGTCAGCACGCAAGGATGCACAAGAGTAACGCATATCTTTAGAGCGAATATAATTAACTAGTTCGTCTACCTCAGGATAATCTGAAATAGCGGCACCCATGAGGCCCACCTTTTTACCTAGCTTTTCTGCGCGCTCTACGCCTTCTTTCAAAATGTCTAAAGGACGTACACGAGGTACGCGGAAACAATACCCAGCCATACAAAAGCGACAGTGACGACCACAACCACGGGCTACTTCGATGATATACATAGCGCCAAATTCAGTATAATTCGTAGCCACTACCGTTTCACCACCGCTAGTAAGCATTTCAAAGTGACGTTTAATCCTCTTAGGTACGCCCTCTGTAATATCATAGCCTTTGAATTTACCGTCCTCGCTATAGATAGGCACATACAAGGATGGTACATATACGCCCGATATATCCGCTAACTGACGTAAAATAGCATGGCGATCTAGACCCTCCATTTTCCCATCTCGAATGATATCTAGGACGCGACTAACGATGCCTTCCCCTTCACCGATGATAAAAGCATCGATAAAGTCGGCAAAAGGCTCAGGGTTAAAGGTCGCACAAGGGCCCCCTGCAATAACGATAGGGTCAAATTCGGTACGGTCTTTTCCCATAATAGGTACACGGCCATGGCGCAACATCAAAGGAATATGGAAATAATCCATTTCGAAGGTGACATCAAAAGCAACTACATCAAATTGATGCATAGGCCTTTGTGTTTCAACGCTCATAAGCGGAGTCTTAGTCTTATCGTAAGCTTCTAATTCCTTTTTCTCAGGCAAGAAGATTCGTTCGCAGACGCTATCATTTCGTAAATTGATTTCCTCATAAATGATATGAAGTCCAAGATTACTCATGCCCACAAAGTATGTATTCGGATAAACAATAGCTACTTTTTGCCCTGCATGAGGATTTACTGTTACCCGACTGTCTTCATCTTTATATAATTCTTGTAATCGATCTATTAAATCTTTACGATTCACTAATTTCCTTTCTATATAAGCCCACTACGAATAGTGGGCTTAATAACATTATATATATTATTTATATATTTATAAGACTACGAAATACGTATCTCGCCTATACTATAAGAGCAATAGATATTATAATTTAGATTTCAATTTATCTTTAGTATAATTGGTCTTACTTTTAAGAGTGCTTACAATTTGTGGACGATGTTTTCTTTCGTAAGGATATACAACAACTTTTCCATCTTTATATTCTGCAATATATATATCCTTAACAGAGTATCCTTGAGCTTGGATTTCTTGTTCAAGCCACTCTCTATCTTTTTCAATTACATCGAGGGTAAACTGATTAATTTGACCATCATCGATAAGATCAAATCGGATATTATCTTCACCGAATTGAACCACGTTGAGCTGACCGTTTTGCTCCAATACGGCACGCTTAACATCCGTAACATATTGAACACCGGCAGCACGAAGTTTTAATTTAAGTTCAGCCGCTTGTATACCATAACGCATACATTCTTCTGTTAGAATATGACCTTTTTCGATTACTATAACTGGATGACCATCAAGAATTGCTTTAAAAATACGAAGATTCCCTTTTAAAAACTTAAGAGTCATTACGAGGATAGTCCATAAAATAAGGACTAACATAAATTGTAAAATACCAATTTGATCATTGTAAATAATGGCACCGATAATACCACCAAGTACGTAGTTTTGCAGTTGATCTAAGGCAGAGGTTGGGGCTAAATTGCCCTTACCCATTAAATTGATTTGTAAAATAATCGCCAAGAGACCGATGGCGAGTTTTGCAAAGACCATCCCATAGACGGCCATAGCTTCTGTCATATGTGGTCCTCCTTATTGTAATGCATCCTCTTTATCGTGAATTCGATCTATAGGGCTTACCTTATAAACACGTGTAATAGTATAGGTTGAAAATTCTGGATTAAATTGAACCTCATAGTAAGCGTCACTTACTTTTAAAATCATACCATTACGAATCTTTAAGGAGTTAACCGCCAATTGGTCGCTCGGTACGGAACGATCTGAACTAAAAGAATGTAAAAATTGAGCCATACGAGAGGAGTCCTCAGAATAGGTTTTCATCCGATTATACTCTTGGTATTCAAGCCCTAAGAAGAACACTACGATTAAAGACAATATAATCATCAGGTCACGATAGCGACTAGTAAAACCATTTCGCAATACTTGTACTCCCAAAATGAGCAATGCTAACAGAACAGCTACAATTATAATAAAGCCCCAAGTTTGACCTATTACAGCCTGACTTTCAACATAGGCTAATGTGTAAAAATCCATGCTACACTCCTTTCAAATATTACTTTTTATTATACCATATTTGATTCCAATATTTTCGATGTAATCGTCAAGATGGCCCAAAATAATGTAAGAAAAGATAAAAAATAGTGACCCCTTACGGGGTCGCTTTTAATAAGCATATAATCTCACAAAAGATTACCTAAGTAATACTCTTATTTTAACCAGCTCATCAAGTTGCGAAGTTCTGCGCCAACTGGTTCAATTGGATGATTAGCAGCTGCTTCACGATGTTCTTTAAGGAATTTTTGACCATTTTTAGAATCTGCTAAGAATTCATCAGCAAATTTACCAGATTGAATATCCGCCAAGATTTGTTCCATAGCTTTTTTAGTATCTGCAGTGATTACGCGAGGACCTGCATGGTAATCGCCGTATTCAGCAGTGTTGGAGATGGAGTGGCGCATTTTTTGGAAGCCACCTTCGTAGATAAGGTCTACGATTAATTTCATTTCATGCAAGCATTCGAAGTAAGCGTTAACAGGTTCATAACCAGCTTCAGTTAATACTTCAAAGCCAGTTTTGATCAACTCAGTAACACCACCACACAATACAGCTTGTTCACCAAAGAGGTCAGTTTCAGTTTCGGATTTGAAGTTAGTTTCCAAAATACCAGAACGGCCACCACCGATACCAGATGCCCATGCTAATGCCACTTCTTCAGTATCGCCAGATGGGTCTTTTTCTACAGCGTACAAACAAGGAACGCCAGAACCTTCTTGGTATGTACGACGAACTAAATGACCAGGACCTTTAGGAGCTACCATGAATACATTGATGTCTTCACGAGGTACGATTTTACCAAAGTGAATGTTAAAGCCATGAGCAAATGCCAAGTACGCACCTTGTTTCAAGTTTGGAGCAATATCTTGTGCATATACGTCTGCTTGCAATTCGTCTGGAATCAATACCATAACGATATCAGCGCCTTTAACGGCTTCTGCAGTTTCTTTTACTGTAAGACCTGCTTCTTCAGCCGCTTTCCAGCTAGAAGAACCACCGCGAAGACCAATTGTTACGTCCATACCATTTTCTTTCAAGTTCAATGCATGAGCATGACCTTGGGAACCGTAACCTAACACTGTAATTTTTTTGCCTTCCAATTTGCTTAAATTACAATCTGCATCATAATAAACTGTAGTACCTAAAATTTTACCTGCCATATTAGACAACCTCCAAACATATTCAATAGAATATAGATTATATATACTGTACACAATCTAACAAATTTTTGCAAGATGTGGCGTACATTAATTTAGTATCAGTAAGCCGAGTTTTAAGCCTCTGATAAAAAAATTTGATAACTAGCGAACCATCACCCATGGACGATCATCTTTCCATACAACTTGTACGGAAAGTCCAAAGACATCAGATAAAATATCATCAGTTAGTACCTTGTGTTTAGGACCTGCATGAATCATCTTACCCTCTCGCAAGATAGCTACATGAGTAATAAACGATAGTATCTCTTCAATTTGATGTGACACATAGATAATCGGTGTCTGCTGCTCAGCTACCAAAGTGGATACGGTGCGTAAAAACTGCTCCCTCGCTGGTAAGTCCAAACCAGAGCAAGGCTCATCCAAAATCAATAATTCTGGATTTGCCATAATAGACCTCGCTAACAATACCCGGCGCTGTTCGCCAGCAGATAAGGTGCGAAAACGATGACCTTCCAAATAGTCTAGTCCAAATTCAGATAATAATTGCATACCTCGTTGGCGCACCTCAGGTGCTACCTCTTGGTATATACCAATACTACTAAATGCACCAGAAATAACGATATCTTCAACGACTTGTTTATCCAAGGTTGACTGAAATTGTCCAAGCGCAGAGCTAACAAATCCTAGTCTAGCCTTGATTTTGGGCCACGCATATTTACCAAATTCCTTGCCAAACACACGTAAAGTACCCGTTGTGGGAATTTGATAAGCAGGTATCATGCTGAGCAGCGTCGATTTACCAGCCCCATTAAGCCCTAATAAAGCCCAATGTTCACCGTCCTCTATATGCCAATTTACATTATCTAAAATAGGTCTACCATCACGGCGAAAGCAGACATTTTCATAATGGAGTAATTCACGCCCCACGTTATCAACTCCTACATTTTTTCTCCGCGGCTCATAGCGGTGATACCTGTTTTGGCAATTTCAAGAATACCATAAGTTTCCATAATTTGAATGAAGCCACGTAATTTTTCTACACTGCCAATGACTTCAATGATCATAGATGTAGGAGAAATATCTAACACATTACCACGATATACATCGGCAATCTGTACAATTTGTGATCTTGTAGAAGCAGATGCTTTTACCTTGATAAGCATTAACTCACGGCATACCACATCATGATCTTCAAACACTTTAACCTTAACAACATCGATAAGCTTGTAGATTTGCTTTTGCACTTGATCGAGAATTCGGTCATCGGCCTCTACAGTAATAGTAATACGTGCATAACCTGGCTGATTTGTAATGCCAGATGTCATTTTTGTAACGTTAAAGCCACGACGGTTAAAGAGTGCCAAGATACGTGTACCAATACCCGGTGCATTTTTTGCAATGATTAAGACTTGATGTTCTTTCGCCATTATAGCACCCCTTTCTTCCCCATCATACCGCTTATCGTGCCGCCTGCTGGAATCATTGGTAATACATTATCCTCTCGTTCAACGCGACAATCCAAGACAATGCTTTCATCCGATGTAATGTATGATTTAAATTCTTTATTGAAAGTTTCAACATTATCCAGACGAGCTGCTTTCAAGTCAAATGCATCTGCGAGTTTCAAGAAGTTCGGACTCACTTCTAAGTCCACATAGGAATAGCGTCTATTATTGAATATTTCTTGCCATTGACGAACCATACCAAGATAGCCATTATTAATAATAACAATCTTAATTGGCAAATTATATTGGCGCACCATCATGAGCTCTTCACAAGTCATCTGGAATCCACCATCACCGACAACGAGGATAACTTGTTTCTTAGGCGCCCCTACTTGAGCACCGATAGCCGCCGGCAAGCCATACCCCATGGTACCCGCACCGCCAGAGGTAACGATAGTATGAGGTTTTTTATGAGTTAAGAATTGAGCCGCCCACATTTGATGTTGGCCTACATCACTTACGATTATGGCATCATCCTTGGCAATTTTATTAAGCTCAGATAACACATATTGTGCATGCAATACACCATTTTTAGACTCAGGTATCACCATAGGGTATTCCGCTTGCCATTCTCGGATTTGCTCAAGCCACGCTTCATGCGTTGTAGGTTCTACAAGAGCATTAAGCTCCGTTAATACCTGTTTTAAATCCCCTACGATAGGCACATTGATTGTAACATTCTTATCAATTTCAGCTGGGTCAATATCGATATGGATGATTTTAGCTTTTTTACAGAAGAAGTCTGGATGGCCTGTGATGCGGTCATGGAAACGAATCCCTGCAGCAATCACGAGATCAGCCTCATCTGTACTATTATTAGCTGCAACAGAACCGTGCATACCAACCATACCAAGGGCCAATTCGTGATCTCCCGGGAAGCCACCAAGGCCAACTAATGTATTCGTCACTGGGATTTGAGCCTTTTCAGCTAATTCTTTAAGCTCATCCATAGCACCAGACTTCAATACGCCTGCCCCAGCAATAATAAGTGGACGCTTTGCATTTTTGATGAGAGTAGCTGCTTTTTTGATTTGACCTTGATGACCTTTATAGGTTGGATCATAGCCTTCAAGATGAATAGGTACTTCGTACAATTTGTTGTATTCCGCCATGGATATTTTTTCGGTTTGAATATCCTTCGGAATATCAATGAGTACAGGGCCTGGACGACCTGTGCCAGCAATAAAGTACGCCTCTTTAATGATGCGAGGCAAATCATGAATATCTTGAACAAGATAGTTATGCTTGGTTATAGGCATCGTAATGCCTTGGATATCCGCCTCTTGAAAGGAGTCCTTACCGATAAAAGGGCGACCAACCTGACCAGTAATGGCCACCATAGGTACGGAGTCCATGTACGCAGTCATAATACCTGTTACAAGATTCGTTGCGCCAGGACCAGACGTAGCAAGACATACACCTACGCGACCAGATACGCGAGCATAGCCATCTGCCGCATGAGCTGCACCTTGTTCATGACGGACGAAGTAATGTTTAATTTCAGGGAAGCTATAAATTTCATCATAAATTGGGATTACTGCGCCACCTGGATAACCGAACATATCGGTTACGCCTAAGCGATGCAATGTTTCAAGGACAATGCGTGCCCCATTGATTGTTTCTGCGCTCATAGGAACCCTTTCAACCAGCTATTCAGACAATATTTCGCTGGAATTTAAACGTTTAATAATGTAACCATTATGTTTGAAAGTATCAATAATGTGTTGGATATGCTCTTCACCATTTGTTTCTACCGTTACTTGCAATTCCACTTCATGGAAACGGTCAAGGTTTTTGAACTGATTATGGTCGAGTTTAATAACATTTGCATCTGCATCCGCCAGCATTTGAGATACCGCAACCAATTGACCTGGTTTATCAGGAAGATTAACGGAGAAGGTAAAGATACGACCACGCAATACGAGACCTTTATTAATCATGGACGATATAGTAAGTACGTCGATATTACCACCGCTGACGATAGCTACCACCTTTTTGTCGCGGCACTCTAATTTCTTAAGACCAGCGAGTGGTAAAATACCAGAATTTTCGGCTACTAACTTATGTTTTTCAACAAGCAATAAAAATGCTTCCATCAATTCATAATCAGAAACGGTAATAATTTCATCTACATATTGCTTGATATATTCTAATGTAGTTTCTCCAATTTGACGTACTGCCGTACCATCTGCAATCGTCGCCACTTCATCGAGAGGTACAGGATGATCAGCCTTTAAGGCAGCTAGGGCACTCGCTGCACCTTCTGGTTCTACACCGATAATCTTAACGCGGGGATTTTTTAATTTCGCAGCAGCCGCAATACCAGATACGATACCACCGCCCCCAACAGGAACGAGCAAAATATCCGCATCAGGCAATTCATCAAGAACTTCAAGGGCAATCGTACCTTGCCCTTCTATTACATCTTCATCATTAAACGGATGAACGAACACATAACCGTGTTCTTTTTGCAACTCCATCGCCTTTTGATAGGCTTCGTCATAAATCTCGCCAAATAGTACAACATCTGCACCATATTGTTTTGTAGCATTCACCTTGATAAGAGGTGTATGTTTCGGCATGACAATAGTCGCTTTAATGCCAAGACGTTTCGCAGCAAGGGCCACGCCTTGTGCATGATTACCGGCAGACGCAGCGATAACACCGCGCGCCTTTTCTTCTTCTGTTAGTTTTGCAATTTTATTATAGGCTCCACGAACCTTAAATGAGCCTGTTATTTGCAAGTTTTCTGGCTTGATGTATACATCATTGCCACACTCGTCAGAAAACACATCACTATGAAGTAACTTCGTTTTCACAGTGATTGTGCTCAAGCGCTCACGAGCCTCCATAAAATCATATAACTTATACATATACACGGTCTCCTCTAGTTAGTATTAAATGAAAGTCGAGTATTAGTCTTCAAATACTTCGATAGCACCTTGTGCAGCAGAGGATACGTGAAGAGCGTATTTTTTAAGATATCCAGTTACATTGGATTTGAATGGTTTCAATGCAGCTTTACGACGAGCGATTTCATCATCAGATACAGCTAGTTCCAATTTACCGTTTGGAATATCGATGTTGATAATATCACCATCTTCAACGATAGCAATGGTACCGCCTGCAGCTGCTTCTGGAGATACATGTCCTATGGATGCACCACGAGTCGCACCAGAGAAGCGTCCATCTGTCAACAAAGCTACATCTTTATCTAGACCCATACCAGCAATCATAGATGTTGGGGTCAACATTTCACGCATACCAGGACCACCTTTAGGGCCTTCGTAGCGGATAACTACAACATCACCTTTTACGATTTTACCGCCCGTAATAGCTTCAACCGCTTCTTCTTCGCTGTTGAATACCTTTGCTGGACCAGAGTGAACAAGCATATCTGCATCTACGGCACCGGCTTTTACAACGGAACCATCTACAGCAAGGTTACCTTTGAGAACCGCGATACCACCAGTTTCATGTACTGGATTATCCCATGGATGGATAACATCTTCATCCACAACATGAGCGGCCGCTGCAATTTCACCTTGTGTTTTAAGAGCAACAGTTTTGCAATCTGTATGAAGGCGACCATTTTCTGCTAAACGTTTCAACACCGCAGATACACCACCTGCAGCGTACAAGTCTTCGATGAAGTATACACCAGATGGAGATAATTTAGATAATTGAGGTGTATTTTGGGCGATGCGATCGAAATCGTCTAAGGATAATGGTACACCTGCTTCGTGAGCAATAGCCGGTAAATGAAGCGCCGTATTAGAGGAGCCACCCAAAGCCATATCAAGAGCTACCGCATTTTCAAAGGCTTCACGAGTCATAATATCTTTAGGGCGAAGGTTTGCTTTTAATACCTCTACCGCTTGCATACCAGCTAACTTAGCTAAACGCAAACGTTCAGAATATACCGCGGGGATTGTACCATTGCCAGGAAGGCCCATACCGAGAGCTTCTGTTAAGCAGTTCATTGTATTTGCCGTATACATACCAGAGCAAGAACCACATGTAGGACATGCCGTATTTTCGATATCAGCTAACTCAGCATCATCCATTTCACCAGTTTGATGTTTGCCTACGGCTTCGAATACGTCAGACAAACCAATTTTTTTACCTTTATGTACACCAGCGAGCATGGCCCCACCAGACACGAATACAGATGGGATATTAAGGCGAGCAGCTGCAATCAACATGCCTGGCACTACCTTATCGCAATTTGGAATGAATACCATCGCATCGAATGGTGTAGCCATAGCAGTAGCTTCGATAGAATCTGCAATGATATTGCGTGTAACTAAGGAGTATTTCATGCCGATATGGTTCATTGCCAAACCATCGCAAATACCGATAGTATTGAACTCGATTGGCACACCACCTGCGTTGCGGATGCCGTCTTTTACGGCTTGTACAATATTTTTCAGGCCTACGTGACCAGGGATAATTTCGTTGAAAGAGTTGGCAATACCGATGACTGGTCTACCCATTTCTTCATCAACAAAACCCAGAGCTTTTAATAAAGATCTGTGTGGTGCACGTGCTACGCCTGTTTTCAAATTGTCACTTCTACAACTCATGTTAATCTCCTCACTTTTGAAAGCATCCACTTGGACAGCTTTCACGACGCATAAAAAAAGACGATTCCAATGAATCGTCTTAAAAGTTTACAAATGATATTCCTTTTGTTTACAGAATTCCTATATACATAAATAATCCTATGTACCCCTTGGAAAATATACACATAAGAAACAAACCATATAGTCAAATCTTATTGATTGTATATTAAACCATTCGCGGAACTTCTAAGACAAAAACGTGTTAAGTTGTTGTTCATAATTCGAATGTCATTAATAATCACGACTAGCGCAATAATCAATAAGCTAATGACTAAACCTAACATGTTTCCTCCTAAAATATTCTGTAATAATAATCACGGAATAATAATAACACGTTATATTATCCCGCGCAAGATAATTCACAATAAATTCTATAGATTCATCATAGTTTTTTTATGAAGTTCACCATACCCAAAAACTATAGCAAACCTAGTAAGGTATAAAAAATATAGATATAACAAGAAAAATCCCTCACCGTAGTGAGGGATTGAATATATTATAAAATACCAAAGAGCCACATGCCAAAAGTGCCGCCCCAGAAATGAATGAGGAAACTTACCACAGAAATGGCAAGGCCTACGCGCCACCACGTACCTTGTGGCACATAACCAGCACCGAAGAAGATTGGTGTTACACCTGAACTATAGTGAGTCAATGTACAGCCAGGGCTGTTCATCAAACCAAAGAGCAATATTGTAAACGGAATAGGAGCCCCCATCGCCACTAAAATAGCTGCAAAGGCGGAGAACAGAGCCGTAATACGCGCCGTACCACTGGCAAAGAAATACTGAGAATACACAAAGGTAGCGGAAATGATAAAGGATGCCCAGAACCAATCGAAGCCAGCTAAATGTTGACTTATAAAGTCTGCAAACACAGCTACTACACCGAGTTTACCAAGCAGCCCAGCCATGCCCACAAGCGTACCCATCCAGATGAGGATATCCCAACCGGTGCGTTCACCCAAAATATCCTCCCACCTAAGAGAGCCAGTCACAACACACGCCAGAACCCCCATCATCGCAACAGCTGTAGGATGAAGCTTAGTCCAAATTGCTGTAGCCCAAAGCAAGATGCAAAGTACAAAGATAATAGCAACAGAAATTTCAGCCTTCGTAATAGGTCCAAGAGCATCTAGTTCTTTTTGAGCCATTGCAGCAGCCTCTGGTGTTTCCTTGATTTCTGGTGGATAGATTTTATAGATGAACCAAGGCATCAAAATCATACAAATCACACCAGGAATGACACCTGCTTGGAACCATTCCCACCAAGATATATCATAGCCAAACAGTTTAGCACCTAAAGACGTAATAAGCAAATTACCGCTACATGCGGTCAAGAAGATTGTCACAGTAATAGTGTTAATAGTATGTGCTGTCGTCATCAAGTACGCCCCAATGCGGCGGGCCGTATTACCATAAGGTTCAGAACCAAAAGCTAAGGAAATATTTTGTACGATGGGGAATACAATACCACCTCCACGCGCCGTATTAGATGGTGTAGCTGGAGAAATAATCAAGTCCGTACAAGCCAACGCATAGGCAAGCTTTAATGAGCTTGTGCCAAAGGAGCGAATCAAGGTGTACGCAATACGCTTACCAAGACCAGAATTAATAATACCTCGTGAAAAGAATACCGCCGCTACGATAAGCCACACATTCGCCTCTGCATAGCCACCTAGAGCCTGTACCATAGTGATAGAATTAGTGGCTACGGCTACAACAATACCAAAAAGCGCCATAATGCCCGTTGGCCAGGGACGTAAGATAAAGCCCACAATAGTAGCCGTAAAGATAGCTAATAAATGCCAACCTTCAGGCTTGATTGCCTCTGTATGAGGTAAAAACCAAATAACGAGGCCCACTAAAACGGTAAGGGCCGCTCGTGTAAAAGTATTCATAGAACCTCCACCAGACTCAACAACTTTCCAAGAATTCTTTGATTTTAGGTTTTGCTCGTAACATTTCCATCTCTTCAGGGGATAATAATTTCACCTTATCCCGGTCTTGATTTACCAAGCAGAGAAAACCAATATAATCGTCCTTATTAGCACGGAACTGATGGATTGTGTTACCGGGAATTTCGATAAAATCACCAGCTTCTACATCGTGAATTTCATCGCCCAATAAGACTTGCCCTTTGCCGCGGAATATCATAACCATATGAGTATGATCGTGATACTCTAAGGTAGAATATCCCCCTGGCAAACATTCAAAATAGCGGAATTGACACGGAATATCATAAGCACCATCGTATAATACTTGACGTGTTACATCTTTAAAAGGACTACCATCTTGTTTATACACCAAGGTTTCGATACCATCCCACTTAAAATTTTTAGCATCAAACTTACGTATCATCGTATTACCTCTTTAAACAAAAAAGGGCTGCATCGAAACAAGGTTTCAATACAGCTCCATCGGTTCGATTATTTGAAGAGACGTTTCAAAGTACCTAGTAATCCATGACTATGTTTTTGTACATCGTCTGCAACGCCTGTCACTTCAAAGCCAGTTCGTTCAATGGCTTTTGTAATAACTTCTACAGATGCTTTTGTTGGATCAAAAGAAACGGTAGCTGTCTTTTCTGGCAAATCTACTTCTGCACTTAATACGCCAGGCAAACCTAGAGATGCCCCTTCAACTGTTTCTTTACAGTTGTTACACATCATCCCCGGTACAGTAAATACCTTTGTTACAACGCCATTATCTTCGCCACAACCACAATCTTTGCACATAGTGTTACCTCCTATTAATCGTTAGCTTCTTTATGTTTATCGTCGTTCTTAGCCCCTGCTGTTACGTCGATAGTAGTCGCTTTCTTAACGGCTTCTTTCGTTTCATCAACAGCCTTTTTAGGCCCCGAAATAGCATCTTTAAACTCATTGATGCCTTTACCAATAGCTTTACCGACTTCAGGCAATTTACCAGGTCCGAAGATAACTAGAGCAATCACTAATATAACTATTAATTCAGGTGTTCCTATAGACCCCATATGTATCTCCTTTATTTTTACTACTACTTATACTCTTTAGTGTACATCATCATAGGCTGCCTTGTCCACATACCAGGTCATAGCTTTTTGTGAAAGCACCGCTCCAGGCAATACACGACCAATGCGTTTTTCCCAAGGTAAATCCTCGTAATCTTCGCGTTGATACAATACCTTTGTCAATGCAGTACGCTTACTTTCACCAGTTACGGTAAACCAAACCGCATCAGATTTTGCTAAGAACGAAAAGGTCATAGAAATACGTTCCCACACCTTTCCATCCTCAACAGCTACCACCTCTTGATCTGTGACACGCAATGCATGAGAACCTGCAAATAGACCGGCTGTATGACCATCTTCTCCAAGATCGAGCAATGCCAAATCTAGTCCACTTTTTTTACAGGCCTTGAGAACATTCTTAACCTCTTTCTCGTATTCCGCTGCCGCTTCTATTACAGTTTTAGAATCTGTATTGATTGGCAAGAAATGAGCCGCCCCTTTCGCCTTACACAACAAGTAAGGTTTCACGCGATTGAAGTAATTATCCTCATGAGATTGCGGCAAGAATCGCTCATCAGTCCACACAAAGAATATGCGTTCCCAATTGAGGCGTTCAATATATTCTGGGGAATTAAGCAATTCTAATAAACCATTAATAACAGTCCCGCCCGTAATACCAACAACACACGTTTCAGTGCGATTGATTTCCTCGTTGGTGAAAGCAATAAAATCCTCTGCCAATGCTTGAACTACATCGCTAGGGCTATCATAACATTTAATTGTATCTTGAGCCATGTAATAATGACCTCCTAAAACTATTTCAATAGTTCTATTATATACACTTTTTCTGTGTAATGAAAGCAAAACCGATGCAACTCAATAGTTGGAGCCACATCGGTTCTAATTATATTTGTATTTACCTATGAATTACAGGAAATTCCAGTCCGTATATTCATAAATCAATATTATTGTTGACCAAATTTAGGACGGCGACGCTCTGTGAAAGCACGTACACCTTCTTTAAAGTCCTCTGAAAGACCTAATGCACATTGGTTTTCTACTTCAAACTTCTTGTACTCTTCCCAGCCAGCTAAGAAGCTATTCCACATCATTTCCTTCATAACTCGATAAGATTGTGCAGGTCCTTTTGCCAACTTCTCAACAAGGCGTCTTGTAGCAGTCTCTAAATCTTCTAATTCACAAACCTTATACACAAAGCCAAGTTCCTTACCCTTTTCAGCAGATACGGCTTCACCGGTCATAACAATATGCATAGCACGGTTCATACCAATAGAGCGAGTTAGTAGGAATAAACCGCCTGCATCAGGAGCAAGACCTACATTTACGAAGGCTTGAATAAAGCGTACGTTATTAGCAGCCACAACAAAGTCCGCCGCCAAAGCCATATTGAAGGCAGCACCTGCTGCAGCCCCTTGAAGGCTCATGATAACAGGTTTTGGTAACTTCTTCATAGCCATAGAAATCTCAGCTACCAGCTCAACAATTTCAAATAAAGACTCAGTATCCCCTTCGTTTACAGCGCGCTCCATCTCTGTTAAATCGCCCCCCGCAGAGAACACCTTTCCCTCTGCATTGATGAGCAACGCTCGAACGCTTTCATCATTATGAGCTTTATCTAAGACCTCAAGGATCTCCTTGCACATCTCGATATTAAAACCATTGGCTACGGTTGGACGATTAAAGGTCAACGTACCAATACCGTTGTCCACTACGTACTGAATTGTATTATAAATCATATGATTTCTCCTATATAAAAATCTATTTTCGAAAAAATTCGATTATTATATATCTATTATAGGAGAATTAAATGTCCCTGTAAATGATAGAATTATATAACCCAATAAATTCAAAACAATACGGTAATCGTATACGCCATAAACTAAAAATAAAACCTAAGCTATAAACAGTCTATAATGCAAAAACACCTGCAGACATTGTCTGCAGGTGTAATGACCTGTTGTCCAAATATTAACGTTTGGAGAATTGGCTTGCTTTGCGGGCTTTTTTAAGACCGTATTTGATAAGTATGGGTTTCAGTTTAGTTAAAAACAGCTTAGTTATCCACTCTTTTTTTCAGATAGTGTTTTTAAAGTTATGACGTAAAATGCCGCAATTAAAACACTATACATCATAATCGGAGGATAGACAATTGCGGATAGAATCAATCCCACTCCTTTAATTATTAGGTCAGGTATCAAGAACTTTCTATATTGTGCGGTAGCTTCAAGTAATTCTTTCTGATCTATATTGGGTTTATCAATTGCTTTATGTAAAAACCAGTTTCCTACCGTTGAAACAATAACGATCAGTCCATAAAAGAGCTGTGCCGTATGATTCATGAAATGACTACTAACTATTCCAGTAGCATAGGGCATAAACGAAACAAAAAATAAAAGATACAAATTCCACCAAACAACTTCTTGAGAAATTCTCTCAACCTTTTCCCATAATTTGTTTAGTGCCATCCATAACGATCCCAACCAGAAAAAGGAAAGAAAATAAGCAAAGAAATTTTGCCGTAAATCCCAAAAAGCTTGAAGACTTGGTGTCGTTGGTTTTTCTAATTCTAAGATTAGGATAGTCATTATAATTGCTAGAACCGCATCTGTCAATGCAATTAATCTATCTTTCTTCATCAGATTACATCGCCTTTCATTTTGTAGCATTCTATCTCATCGTATAATATTTATTAATCTTAAATAATAGATATTCATTTCATACTTTGAGTACAAACAAGATACACTAAAAAACATGCATCTGTCATATCTTATTTAATTTTAGAAATATTCATTCATCTAATTAATAAATATATCATATTTCACAATAAATGCCTACTATCAAAGATACATTTTCTTTCAATTTTCTCCCTTTTCACTTGATCACTTATTGTTGCTTAGATTTATCAAGAACAATCAAATTTGTATCAATTTCAAGTATCACCTAATTACAAAAATTTGGGGTGAACAGAAAAAGCATTCCGTATTTTTGATACGAAATGCTTTCAATAAATGTAAGTAAGTTTTAACGTTTACTAAATTGTGATGCTTTACGAGCTTTTTTAAGACCGTATTTTTTACGTTCTTTCATACGTGGGTCACGAGTCAAGAAGCCAGCTTTTTTCAAAGATTGACGAAGTTCGCCATCTACGTCCAATAACGCACGGGAGATACCGTGACGAATTGCACCAGCTTGACCGGAAGGACCACCACCAGCTACAGTTGCGATTACATCGTATTGTTCAACTGTGTTAGTCAAGTTCAAAGGTTGTTTTACGATCAATTCCAAAGTTTGGCGACCGAAATAATCATTAAGTTCACGTTTGTTAACAGTGATTTTACCTGTGCCCGGTACCAGACGAACTCTAGCAACGGAAGATTTTCTACGACCAGTGCCGTAATATTGTGCTACTGCCATTATATATTCCTCCCTCTAGATTATCGTACGGAAATTTCTAACACTTCTGGTTTTTGAGCTGCATGTGGATGCTCAGGACCAGCGTATACATTTAATTTACGGTATTGTTGTGCACCCAATTTATTTTTTGGAAGCATACCACGAACTGCCATCTCAACAACACGTTCAGGTTGTTTTTCAAGCATCATACCCAATTTAGTGAAACGGGAACCACCTGGGTAACCAGAGTGACGGAAGTATTCCTTTTGTTCCAATTTTTTACCAGTTACGCGAATTTTTTCTGCGTTTACAACGATCACATGGTCACCAGTGTCTACGTGTGGTGTGAAAGTTGGTTTATTTTTGCCCCGAAGAACTTTTGCAACTTCGGCAGCAAGGCGTCCTAAAGTTTTACCTTCAGCGTCAACAACATACCATTTCCGTTCGATTGTGTTCGGATTGGCCATATATGTAGTTTTCATGCTGCTTATCCTCCTAATAACGTCATAATTCTACCAAAATCAGCTTGTCCTTTGCTTCCGGGGCTAATGGAAACACGACTAAAGCTTACTCAAAATAGTATACAGATTTTATGGGTTTGTGTCAATTAAAAGTTACTATGATTTTTGTCTTAAAGCCTATCTATTTACGAGCCCCATGGATTGACTATAATATCCTATTCAAACATTCCAGTTTTAGGATTCCAATAACCCGTTTCTAATGTTATATCCTTCTCTACACCACTATTACTTGCTATCGTTACAATCTCTTTTTCTTTTGCCTCAATATTATTAGAAATATTAAAAGTATTAGTATCCTTTATAAACTTAATCTTTTGTCCATTGACCTTTACAATTAAATCTCCAACTTTTAATCCAGCTTTTTCAGCAGGACTATTAGGATCGATTTTTTCAATTGGATATCCTTTTTTACCTTTTGTACGACTAAGAGTGTATCCATTTGTATATCCGCCATCAAAATGTAGTTTGATTTTATTTAAAATTATTCTTTCTGATTCATCAGTGCTCGTTCTTTCAACACCAAAGCCACCTTTTTGTAGACTATATAGCTCAGCATTTTCAGAATAAGATACCTCACTACCTAAATGCTTTAAAGATGTAGATATAGTAAAATATGTATAGCGATTTGTTTTTACAGAAGCTTCACCAAACAATCCCACTCTTAACTTTTTCGCTGAGTTAAATACTATCATCTCAGAACTATCGCTACCTATTTGTAATGCATTAACTCCCTGCTGAGGAATTAAAGTAACTGTCGAATTTGGATGTCTCAACTCTTTGTTTATTAAAATATATGATTTAATTTCCATTGGTGTTGCATTATTGATTTGAATCGATGCAGCTATTGCAGTAGATAGAGAAAATAATATTAATAGACCTGTACATAAAGCCCATTTTTTTAATCTAGATATTACCATAATTAGCCCTTTTTTAATAATACAATATATAGAAATACCCGCAGTGCATAGCACTGCGGGCAATAGCGCCAAATTATTTGGAGTACAATTCGACGATAAGTGTTTCGTTAACTTCGATAGGAAGTTCTTCACGTTGAGGAAGACGAGTGAAAGTAGCTTTGAAGCCGTCCAAGTCTTTTTCAATGTAAGGAAGTTCGAAAGAACGAAGTTCTTGGAAGTTGGTTTTGAACATTTCGTTGTCACGAGATGCTTCGCGTAATTCGATTACATCGCCTGGTTTGCAGGAGAAGGAAGGAATATCTACGCGACGGCCGTTTACCAAGATGTGGCCATGGTTTACCATTTGACGAGCTTGACGAATGGAGTTACCGAAACCGATGCGATATACAAGGTTGTCAAGACGTTGTTCCAAAAGGATCAACATGTTTTGACCTGTAACACCTTGCATTTTTTTCGCTTTATCATAATAGCGTACGAACTGGCGTTCTAGCAAGTTGTAGTAAGCTTTAACTTTTTGTTTTTCTAATAATTGTGTGCCATACTCAGACATTTTCTTCTGACGTTGGTCTTTTTTGACGCGATTCAAGGCTTTTGCGTGACCGAATACGTTCACACCAAAGCGACGACAAAGTTTGAATCGAGCCTCTCTTCTCGTTGCCATGTGATTATCACCTCATAAGATTAAAATAAACTTGTACCTACACATAATGGTACCCAAGTATAATATCATTTTCATCTACTTATGTCAATTATCGATACCTATGAAAGTCATTGAAATAAGTGCATAATCACAATTTTTAATTACACTTTTTTACGATAATACTACTCACTATATCGATTGTGCATGTTTCATCATATTTTATAGATTTAGATGAAAAATCAATTATAGTATGCTACAATATGAATAAGTAAGGTAATAGGTATCATTGGAGTCTTATGTCTAAGTTGGGGGAATAACATGAAAGAGTTACCTACAATGCAAGAGCTACAAAGTTTTATTACCTATAATAAAACAGGAAGCTTTACATTAGCTGCACAATCTATGAATATTACACAATCAGCTTTCAGCGCTCAAATGAAAAAATTAGAGCGTTTAGTTGGTGTGAAATTAATCTCCCGTTCTACAAGAGGTAGCCGTTTAACACCAGAAGGTGAGTTATTCCTACCAGAAGCAGAACAAGTTCTCGACACATTGGAACGCGCTATCCAATCCATTCGTTTGGCTAGCAAGGTTGAACGCCCAATTCTAAATATTGGCGTATTACGTAGTCTTGGGGATATCCGTCTAAACGGTTACGTTTCCCACTTTTTCCAAAACCATCCTGAATTCTCTGTTAGTATTTACGATATGGAAGAAGAAGAATTGATGCTCGACTTGCGAGAAAACCGCATCGATATTGCATTACTCTATTTACCAAATAATAAGGATATGTCCGCATACGAATCCACCGCGCTTAGAGAAGACGAATTTGTATACTATGCACCAAACTTAGTGAACGGTATGGAAACAGCCAGTTTAAAAGCTATCCAGCAACAACCACTGCTCATGTATCCACCTAAATACTTTATGTATCGCACATTAAAAAACTATGTTGGGAACGGTCAACAAAACCTTCATATCCGCGGTAGCCGTCTATCCAATCCATATACAATGATCGACTACTGTCAAAAGAATAAATCTGGTTGCATCGTAGCACGCCAAATTTTAAGTTCTTTAAACATCAACGATGGCTTTGTGCCTTTAGAAAAACCATTCAAACTACAAGTGTGCTTCGCATTTAAGAAGAATAATTCTAAAACAGAAACTATGCATACCTTCATGGATTATGTACAAAGCGAATCACCACCACGTTTATAATAAAACTACTAGAACCCCGTATACCTTTTGGTGTACGGGGTTTTACTATAAACAACAAATGACCTATCTATGCAAAACAATTGCCCTCTCTTGTCCTAAGTTGTAAAATAGAGAATAGATTTCAATTAATATAGTAAGAATACAGTGAGGTTACTATGCTCTTATCTATTCTATTCTTTATACTAGCAGGACTTGCGGAAATCGGTGGCGGCTATCTCGTATGGCTCTACATGCGTGACGACAAAGGACCTATTTACCTGATCGCAGGTGCATTTATACTATTTTTATACGGTATTATCCCTACCTTCCAACCAGAAGCTAGCTTTGGTAAGGTATATGCAGCATACGGCGGCGTATTCATTGCCCTCTCTATTCTATGGGGCTGGCTTGTGGACGGCTTACGACCAGATACGTACGATATCATCGGCGGCCTTGTATGTCTCGTAGGTGTATATATCATCATGTATGCGCCACGTTAAATATGTAGTTTCCAGATATAACTATAATAAAATTTATATTTTTTAGATATAACAATAACTAACTATATATTTTGAAAGTACAACCATAGCAACTATATATTTTTTACATAAAACTATATAAGCATTACAGCAAAAGGAGTACAACTATAACAGTTGTACTCCTTTATTTATCTACATGACCATATGTATTTTTTACATACTAAAAAAACGGCTATCCGAAGATAACCGTTTGCTTTGGTGGACGATGACAGGATCGAACTGCCGACATCCTGCTTGTAAGGCAGGCGCTCTCCCAGCTGAGCTAATCGTCCATGTGGTGACCCGTCCGGGAATCGAACCCGGGATACCGCCGTGAAAGGGCGGTGTCTTAACCGCTTGACCAACGGGCCAATAAAAATGGCTCCTCGAGTAGGACTCGAACCTACGACCGATCGGTTAACAGCCGATTGCTCTACCGACTGAGCTATCGAGGAATGTTTATGGAGCGGGAAACGAGATTCGAACTCGCGACCCCCGCCTTGGCAAGGCGGTGCTCTACCGCTGAGCTATTCCCGCAAATGGTGGACGATGACAGGATCGAACTGCCGACATCCTGCTTGTAAGGCAGGCGCTCTCCCAGCTGAGCTAATCGTCCATATGTGGTGACCCGTCCGGGAATCGAACCCGGGATACCGCCGTGAAAGGGCGGTGTCTTAACCGCTTGACCAACGGGCCAGAAATGGTGACTCACCCGCGACTCGAACGCGGGACACCCTGATTAAAAGTCAGGTGCTCTGCCAACTGAGCTAGTGAGTCAAATGGCTCCTCGAGTAGGACTCGAACCTACGACCGATCGGTTAACAGCCGATTGCTCTACCGACTGAGCTATCGAGGAATGTATGGAGCGGGAAACGAGATTCGAACTCGCGACCCCCGCCTTGGCAAGGCGGTGCTCTACCGCTGAGCTATTCCCGCATACAGAACCGATAATTACTATAACATAATTATCAATCTGTCGTCAAGGATGAATTAAGTCCGTCCTGACTGCCATATAATAATATCAATTTACACATATAGTGTCAATGGTTTTTCCATAAAATGCTAGTAAATATTGGTTTAAAGACCATCGCCCACATAAGAAAAAGGGAGATGGTACAATCCCCCTTTAAAACGGGTTATTCTTTATTCTTTTGTCTACCTTTACCAGCCCCATCTTCGGCTACACTCACCTCCGCTTCAACGAAGGTTTTCATGTCATTTAGCATATGCATAGATGCATTGATAACAGATAGGCCCATGGTAGAACCTAAGGCTTCATCAATTAGCAGTTTATAGTCTAAATAAGGCTTTACTCCTAAGAAGCGACATTGTTCCTTATGTATGGGCTCATCATGTATAGGCTCATCATAGGCAGCCGACGGGAACACATAGTCCTTAACTAGCGGTTCAATGGTAACCGCCGCTAAAACAGCTGCACCTGTTACTATATTATCAAAGACTACAGCCATGCGATGACTAGCAGCTCCTAATATAAAGGCCGTTAAAAATGCAATATCTAAACCACCCGCTATGTGAAGCAAGTGCAATACCGCATCACGGCGCTCACTTTCACTAATAGCAGACCAATCATCCACAGAAATATTAAATCGATCTACAAAAGAATGAATATGAGCAGCACGTTCATCCACTGTAGGTCCCCATTCATTGTGTACGAGAATATCATTGTAGGCACAGCCTGTAATAGTAGCCGTCGTTACGAGAGAATCTAAGAAAGCTCTCTCCCCTACGTTACCAATCGCCACCACTTGTAGTCCATCTCTATGTAACTTATCTGCATAGGTAAAACCTAGCTCAAGAGCACGCTCTAATTCATCTCGAGAAATAACGGGTTCTACACCAAAGAAATGAGACCCTTTTCGAATCACCTGTTGCTCAATATTTGCTAAATCAGAAGTGTCTTGTTCTAGACCTACATTCACCACATATACAACAGCATTTAATTTAGCTGCAGCCCCTTGTGTAGCTGTTCTTCCCTCATTAAAGCGTTTTATGGCAGCATAACTTTCACTACCATGTTGATCATTTTGCGGTCCATCTACCAAGTGATCAGCTGCCACAACGAGCACACCTTGACGCAAATGATTTGGTTTAGGGTCTCCTAAAATTCCTGCAAAACGCTCCGCTATAGTTTCTAACGTAGCCAGGCTATAGATGGGCTTTGTCAAATTATCAATACGGAATCGACATGTTTCCATTGCTTGTGTATCTAACGGCTCAATTTTGAAAGTTCTCATTTATTACCTCCTGTAATGGCCATATACATATGCACCGCAAGATCTAGCATCCCCATTTGTACCGAACTGCCAGAGGCCTCACCCAAACAAAGCCCTAAGTCTACATACGCTTCTAGGCCTAGATTTTCTAAGGAGGACTTCGCCGCCTTTTCTGCAGACAAATGAGATGCCATCACATAATCCATCGCTTTTGGAGCCAATGTTTTAGCCACCAATGCACAAGCCGATGTATTAAATCCATCGATAATAACTAACCCATGATTTGCTGCAGCGCCTAAGATAACACCAACAATACAAGCAAATTCAAAACCGCCTACAGACGATAAAATACCAAGAGCATCATCCTTACTAATATCCTTATATTTTTCTAGCACATCATGAACGATCCGCTGTTTTAGTTTGAGTCGTTCATCGGAAATATTCGTTCCTCGTCCCGTCACCTCTTCCGCTGTAAGTCCTGCAAACTTAGCGGTCATAAGGGCACTAGCTGTCGTATTTGATATGCCCATTTCACCTACCAAAAATACGTTAAAGCCTTCATCGATTTTTTCTTTTACTAGACGAATCCCTGTTTCGATGCCCTCCACGGCTTGTTCGCGCGTCATAGCAGGCTCTTCTACAAAGTTTTTCGTTCCCATCCCAAGTTTATGACTACGAAGGCCTGGAACCCAACTCATATCCGCATCAATCCCCATGTCGATAACTTCCATTTGGGCCCCACAATAATTAGCTAGGGAGTTAGCACCCGCCCCTTTAGGGATTAGATAATTTTGTGTCATCCCAACAGTTGTTTCCTTGGGATACGCACTGACCCCCATATCAGCTACGCCATGATCCGCAGAAGCAATAATCATACATGGTTTTGGCACGGTTACCTGTTCTTGATTCGTAGCAGCCCCATATTGAGCCACAACATCTACAAGACGACCATATAGTTCCACCGGCGATTCTGCATTCCAGCTATTAAATATATGTTGTTCAATCTTTAAGCTGCGACCTGTAATAGCGCCACAAGTTTCTTGTAACAAACTCATAAAAGCTCCCTTAACATAATATATTTACATACTCATATCGATATATAGTATACACGATTCTAGATATATGTCATGTTTTTTCAGTTACATTTACTCTCTTATAGGATACAAAACTACGCCATTTTAATTATCCTTGATTTGACCAGTTAAATACGGTAACTTTCCTCGAATCTCGCGACTTCGTTCAAGATAGATTTCTAATTCTTGACCGTCATCCTCTTGTAAAAGTATTTCTTTTACGCGTTGAATTTCTGCTTCAACTTGTGTGAGACCTTCAATGACATTACGACGATTTCCATAGATAATTTCGCGCCACATAGATGGTAATCCACCAGCCACACGTGTACAGTCTCTAAAGCCCCCTGCGGACAATTTCATACGCAATTCGCCCAATTCATCGCCTCCCGAAACTTGTGTTAAAATAGAGGCCAATAAGTGAGGCATATGACTAACCATAGCCAGATATGCATCGTGAGCATAAATATCGACAAACTCGATACGAGACCCTAAGGCACGACCCATGTCAGCTAATTCTTGAGCTACTTCTTCACTATATACATCAGATGCCTTATCTTCTAACACGATCCAGCCCATACCTTTGAATAGGTTTTTATGAGATACTTCATACCCACCCTTTTCGGATCCTGCCATAGGATGGACAGATACGAAAACGGTCCCCTTAGGAATCGATTCATAAACGGCTCGTACAAAATTTTCCTTCGCACTAGATACATCGGTTACGACTTGTCCCGGTCTAAATAGATGAGCCGTTTCAGTAAAAAGTCGTGCATTTGTATCAGGTGGCAAGGAGAACACAACGATATCTGAGTTCTTAATCAATGGCTCAACTTCAGTCCACGCAGCTTTTACCACACCATCTTGAATGGCCGCATCACAGACCTCTTGACGACGTGCATAGCCTACTACCTCATAATCTGTATATTCCTTTAAGGCCTTTGCCAAGGATCCACCTAATAGGCCTAAGCCAATAATGCCCACTGTCTTACTCATATAAACCTACTTTCAAGTAAAACTAGCAATGTCTATTCTCCAATATAATGCTAGTTATATTACATTATTATTTAGCTAATTGAAAATCAAAATTAGGGAAAATGAAATTAAGCTTCGATAAGATTCTTGTTTCTCCATTTACCGCTATACCAACGATATATAAACAATAAACCTCGCAAGATTTCATCAGCGGCCATGGCAATCCATATACCAACAAGGCCCCAACCCCAATAAATACCAAATAGATACGATAATGGCACGGCGCATAACCACATGCCAAAGATTCCCACTAGCATAGGCGTACGAATATCACCGGCAGCCTGCAAACAACCAACCATAACGATATTTACTGCACGTCCTAACTCAAGAAAGATCTCAACCAGTAATACATTATGTGCTAACTCTAGGATTTCCGGATCCGAAGTAAACACAGATACAACAAAATCACTAGTCACATAGAAGAATGTAGCAAGACCTACGTTAATAGCAATCGCTAAATACATGGACTTCCATACACGACTAGTAACCTCCTCTTGGCGTTTAGCGCCCATTAGGAAACCTACGATAACTTGTGAAGCGTTGGATAGCGCTATGGTGTATACATAACAAAGCATGGCAATAACAGATACATAAACTTTAGTATTAATAACTGCTAAGCCTAACATGTTGACCATTTTCATGATTGTAGTTTGAGATAATTGATAGCTCAATGTTTCTCCACCAGAAGGAACACTGATATGCAATAAAGACTTAATCGTATGCCACGAAAATGGTTTTAAGAATTTAAAGCTCACCTCTAAGGTTAATAATTTCTTAAAAGTATATCCAATAATCACGAGCCCTACTACTTTAGATAGCCATGTTGAAATAGAAACACCTAATACACCAAGGCTTGGTATTGGACCATGTCCAAAGATTAATACATAGTTTGTTAGAATATGAATGATATTCATTACAAGGGCAATGTACATGGTAACGCGTGTTAATGAGTGACCTCTAAATACGGCTACTAACGCATAATACATCGCTTGTATCGGTAGCCCTGCAGCAACGATAGTAGTATATATCGACGTATCACTCATCGTTTCTGGTGGTATACCTAGCCATGTAAAGATCCATTCATGGCAAGTAATAAAGAATACTGCCGCTATAGATGAAAAGAGAAAATTCATCATTAAGCTGACCGTACATACCTCTGATAGCTTGGACTGGTTTCTCGCTCCTAAATATTGGGCAATCAAAATCGTCGTAGCTGTACTCATGACGATGATGAGCATAATAAAGATATTTAAAATTTGATTGGCATTAGCTACCGCTGCTACCGCTTGAGGCGAGTAGTGACTCATCATCAATTGGTCTATATTACCTACTAGCATCTGTAGGAACACTTCAATAAATATAGGCCAACTCAAAGTCCAGATAGATAGACTAATCCCCTTTTCGTATGCTTTCATAAAAACCTCTGCAATGAATACGATACAATTGCAATGAATATCATACAATGTCCTTATTATATCACGTTATATAACCACATGGGACAAATCGCAGAAAGCAATATACTAAATAGTTTTTCATAAAATAGTACATACAAAAAACGTGCCACCCGAAGGTGACACGTTTCTTTAATCAGCATCCTACCTAATGGGTACGATACTAATATTATTTAAATTGATTGCAAAGACTATCAAATAATGCTTGGTCAGGTTTTACAACATCTTCAGTCAATGGACGAGGATGTGGTCCGCCATTTGCTGCAGCCATTGCTTTTTCAAAGGAAGGTTTAGATGTATTTTGATAGATAAGGCCTGTAACCAAACCATCAGTATCACCCAAAGTTTTAAGCGCTGTTGCACGATCTGTTGGGTCATAACCTTCAGGCAATGCTACTAAATGTTCTTTGAACCAATCATAACTATTGCGTTTATTATATGTAACACATGGGCTAAATACATTGATGAAGGAGAATCCCTCATGATCCATAGCTTGTTGAATCAAATCAACGAGCTCTTTACGATTCACCATATAGCTTTGTGCTACAAATGTAGCACCTGCTGCAATCGCAGTTTCACAAACGGACAATGGAGACTCAAACGCACCATGAGGAGTTGTTTTTGTAACAAAACCGATGTCAGAACGAGGGGATGCTTGACCTTTAGTCAAACCATATACATGGTTATCCATTACTACGTATGTCATGTTTACATTACGTTTAAAAGCATGAATGGTGTGACCCATACCAATAGCAAAGGCATCACCGTCACCGGAAAATGCAATAACTTCTAGGTCTTGGTTAGCAAGCTTAACGCCTTGCGCATAAGGAAGCGCACGGCCATGAGTTGTATGCGCACCATAAGCGTAGAAATAGCCACCGATACGGCTAGAACAACCAATACCGGAAATTACGGCTAATTTTTCTGGTGGAATATTTTTCGCTACTACGGCATCAGTAATCGCCGCTTGAACCCCATAATGGCCACAGCCTGGACACCAGTTAGGACGAATATCATTTCTGTAATCTTTAGCTGTTGTCATATTATAGGACCTCCTTAATCGCATTTTTCACATAACTTTTTGTGAATGGATTACCATCGTATTTCAAGCAGCTAGAAATCTTATGTTTCTTATGCATGTTGATTTTAAATAAGTTAGCCAATTGACCAGTTTTATTGTGTTCTACAATAACTACTTTTTTCGCCGCATCAAAGAACGGTTGTAATTGCTTTGCTGGGAATGGTTTAATTAAGCGCAATTGTAAATGGTTAACTTTAACACCTTCTTGATCGAATTCAGCAACAGCTTCTTCGATAGCACCACGACTAGAAGCCATACCTACAACGAGTACATCCGCTTCATCGTATTTAGCATTGTTCAAGAATGGTTCATAATTGTCAGCTACAGTTTCCAATTTACGGAAACGTTTATCAGTTTGCGCTACGTGCATTGTAGGCGCTTCTGCTGGTTTACCTTCTTCATTATGCTCTAAACCTGTGGAAAGGAATAGACCATTTTTCATACCTGGAATTGTACGAGGAGAAATGCCATCTTCAGTCAATTCAAAGCGTTTGAAATAGTTAGGTTGTACCAATTCAGGAAGCTCAGCTTCTTTCATCATTTTACCTCGATTAATAGGTACGCGGTTCAAATCGAAAGAAGGAACGGATTGTTTATTCAAACCTTGTTGTAAGTCAGGCATAAAGATAACTGGACATTGGTACATTTCTGCCAAGTTGAAAGCTTTTTGAATTTCATAGAAACATTCTTCAATAGATGTTGGAGAAATTACGATACCAGAGTAGTCACCATGTGCATTGTAGCAAGCTGCATCAATATCGGATTGTTCAACTTTTGTAGCCATACCAGTGGATGGGCCAGAACGTTGAACGTCAATAACAACCATTGGCAATTCAGCCATGGAAGCCATAGACAAGGATTCTGCCATCAAGGAAAGGCCTGGACCAGAAGTACATGTAAAGCCACGAACACCTGCGTATACACCACCCATAGCTGTCATACATGCTGCGATTTCGTCTTCTGTTTGAACAACAGTTGAGCCCAACTTATCCATAGTTTTAATCATGTATTCCATAACTTCGGATGCTGGCGTAATAGGATATGATGCCATGAAACGGGAGCCCGCAGCAATAGCACCAAGAGCACATGCTTCGTTACCTAATAAGAACATTTGATCTTTCTTACCAGGCGCTGGCAATGTATCGATCTCAACATCGCCCAATTTTTCCATTACAAGGCTATGACCATCATCGAAAGCAGCCAAGTTTTTATCTATAATCTCTTGGGATTTCTTTGCAAATTTCTCAGTAATAGCATCTTTAAACATCTTAGTATCAAAGCCAAGAAGCGCTACGGACATTCCAAGTGCTACGATATTACGCATCAACAAGGAGCCTTGTTTCATTGCTGTTTCAGAGATAGGCAAAGATAAACAATTAATCTTTGTACCTTCAAATTTAGAAAAGTCTGGATTAACTTTGCTATCACAGATGATATATCCACCATCGCGTACTTCGGAACCGTGCATATCAACGGTTTCTTGATCAAGGGAAAGCAAGAAGTCTACCCCTTCACCAATGGACATAATTTGTTCCAATGCTACGCGCAATGCGAATGTAGTATGACCACCTTTGATGCGAGATGCAAATAAACGTTGGCTATACAAAGAGTAGCCTTCTTTAGCAAGGATTGTGGCCATGATTTCACCGCAACTCTCTATACCTTCACCTTGTTGGCCGCCCATTTTCCAGATAAAATCTTTACGTTTTTGCAAGAGATTCACCCTCCTTAGGATAAAAATTACACTGCTGACAAGAGTCTACCTTACTATTTTAATGTATGTATAGTACGAACCTGTCTTATATCGTCATTGTATCATGTATATTTTAGGTTTACAATGTATCATTTCACATAATAATAGGTATAAATTAAGGTATTATAACTAAAAATTATAAGAGAAAAAGGATACCACTTTTTAAGTAGTATCCTTTTAGTATTTATGCTTATCGTTTTATATTCAGACGGCAAAAAAAGAGTCTATATAAAATTATATAGAATATTTATTCTCGAATCATCTAAAATATTTATTTCGTAACACCTCTTGTTGACGCTCCTCAGTGAAGAATATTTCTTCTAAACATAAGCCTTGAGCGGGTGCAGTTTTTCCTATAACACGGCGGTCCTTAGCTACTAAGTACCCTTTAATGTCCTCCACCTTACGGCGACCAAGTCCGACATCTACGAGTAGTCCCACAATATTACGCACCATATGGTATAAGAACCCATCACCGACCACAGAAATCGTTACGTGAGCCTCCTTTACCTTAACATGGATTCCCAGGATTGTTTTTACAGGATCAGCAGGGGTTGAATTCGTTCCCTTTAAGGTTGTAAAGTCATGCGTACCTAATAGTTCATTACCTGCAGCCTGCATCCGATCAATATCTAAGGGCTTTTTCACATGCCAATGATACCGCTTCGTCAAAGGATCTGCAATGAGCTGATTATGAATCGTATATACATACTCTTTACCGTATATATTCCACCGTGGCTTCCAATCTAGCGGAATTTCTACCGCTTCTAGAACGACTATATCCTTAGGAATATGAGCTATCATGGCGCGAGGAATATTTTCTACTGGTATAGTGCCCGACGTTTGAAATGTACAAACTTGAAATTTAGCATGCACCCCCGCATCAGTACGAGAGGCACCATAAATTTGAATGGGTTCATTACAAATACGTGATAAACCATATTCCAAACAACCTTGTACCGTTAACCCCTTATCATTAGGTTGCTTTTGATAACCTGCTAAATCTGTACCATCATAAGCCACTATGATCCGTATATTTCTCATAGATCTAACCACCACAATGCGACAAGTACAATAGTTACCAAAACAACAGCGCCAACACCAATATAATCGACATAAGTAACTTGTAATTCCTTCATACGCGTACGGTTGACACCACCTCTATAGCAACGCGCTTCCATAGCGATAGCTAATTCATCGGCCCGTCGAAACGCACTAATAAATAATGGCACTAAAAGTGGCACCATGTTTTTCGCTCGTTGAATAATAGAGCCTGTCACAAAGTCTGCACCACGAGCAGATTGTGCTTTCATAATACGATCTGTCTCATCCAATAAGGTAGGGATAAAACGCAACGCAATAGTCATCATCATGGCCAGTTCATGAGCAGGAACACCAATGCGACGGAATGGATTGAGCAAGTGCTCGATGCCATCAGTTAAGCGAATCGGTGATGTGGTATAGGTCAACAAAGAAGAGAACAAGATTAAGAAGATTAATCGTGCCGCCATTTGAAGGCCCATTGCCACCCCATGATCTGTAATATTAATAATTCCCCATTGGAAAATTGGATTACCAGGCGTCGTAAAAATATGAATACCCATGGTAAATACGATGATAATCCAAAGCGGTTTAATAGCAGACCACATCAGGCGTAATGGCAAACGCGATAATAGCATTGCAAAGATGGTAAAACCACCAACAATACCATATGCCAACGGAGAATTCGCCAAGAATATAGCTACAACAAAGATTGTAGTGGCTATAATCTTTGCACGAGGATCCATGCGATGTAAAAAAGAATTCCCTGGGAAGTATTGACCAATAGTAATGTTATTTAACATGGCTACCTCCCTCTAGAATTGCTTGTACCGCATCATCTACGGATAGTACGCGATTAGACACATCAAGGCCTTGTTCACGCAAATATTCCATGGTAACAGACACTGGTGGAACATCTACACCAACAGCTTGTAACTCATCACGATGATTATTAAAGATGTCCATCGGCTCACCATCGAGGACGACACGACCTTTATCGAGTACTACGAGACGGGAAGCCATGCGAGAAATATCTTCCATATTGTGAGATACAAGAATTACAGTTATGCCCTTTTCCTTATGAAGGCGAATGATTTCTTCAAAGATTTCTTCCCGACCAAATGGATCAAGTCCGGCAGACGGTTCATCAAGCACCAGGAAGTCTGGGTTCATAGCCACTACACCAGCAATAGCAACGCGGCGCATTTGACCACCAGATAAATGGAATGGAGAACGTTCTGCATATGTATCGTAATCGAGTCCTACGAACTTCATCGCATCGCGTACACGCTCGTCTACGTCATCAGCACTAAGCCCTAAATTTTTAGGACCAAAGGCGATATCTTGAGCGATGGTTTCTTCGAATAATTGATGCTCTGGGTATTGGAATACCATACCAACCTTATGGCGCATTTTTTTAGCTTCCTCTGTGGAGGCGCTAATATCTACACCATTGACCGTAACGGTACCAGTTGTAGGATGTAATAGACCATTTAGATGCTGTACAAAGGTAGATTTACCGGAACCAGTATGACCGATAACACCTAAAAACTCCCCATTTTCAATGGTAAGAGATACACCACTAAGTGCAGTCTTTTCAAAAGGAGTACCCATGCCGTAAGTATATGTAATATTATCTAATACGATCGCCATTAGTGGGTTCCCTCCCCTCTTGAAGCATCTGTTGAGTGTATAGCGGATAATTGCTTGCCTAACTTTGAGCCTTTGAGCCCTTTTGCTAACTCTTCATTATTAATGATGCTCTTACCAACTTCATACCCTTTAGCATTCAGTTTGAAAGCAATCTCAGAGGCTACTGGTACATCGAGGCCCAGACCTTTTAAGGTATCTACATGGCTAAAGATTTCACGAGGCGTACCATCATGTAATTTCACACCATTTTTCATAACCACAACGCGGTCTGCCGTAACAGCTTCCTCCATGAAGTGTGTAATATATACAATGGTAATACCTTCTTCTTTATTGAGCTTATGAACTGTTTCAAGAACCTCACGACGACCTTTTGGATCGAGCATCGCTGTTGGTTCATCAAGAACGATACAATCAGGCTTCATCGCTAATACACCTGCGATAGCAATACGTTGTTTTTGTCCGCCCGATAATAAATGGGGACCATGTTCTCTATATTCAGTCATATTAACAGCAGCTAACGCTGCATTAACACGTTCTCTAATTTCTGCACTAGGAATACCTAAGTTTTCTGGACCAAAGGCAACGTCCTCCTCTACGACGGCCGCTACGATTTGGTTATCAGGATTTTGGAATACCATTCCTACATGTTGGCGAATATTCCAAATATGCGCTTCATCCCGCGTATCAAAGCCACATACATTGATATGACCTTCACTAGGTTGTAATAACACATTAAAATGCTTGGCAAGCGTACTTTTACCACTGCCATTAGTTCCAATGATACAAACAAATTCACCACGCTTAATGGATAGATTCACATCATCCAAGGCACGTACATCATTGCCGTTTTCATCAGTATAAATATGACTCATATGATTGACCTCAATCATAATGTCTTGTTCATTCATGGATAACCTCATATCTTTCTAGTCAATTTCGTTTCTATGAAAGTAGAACCATTTGCATCATCTATTATACTCATGTGGTGCATAATCCCCATATTTCAATTTATCCTATTTAATAGAACTTGAATTTAATAATCTCTTAGATATTATGCAAAAGGTTGACAATACATATTCATCCTTTACGATAACTGCTAACATATTACGATATTATACTAGTCGATTGTACCATAAAATTGACAATAAAAAAACGGTGCTGCAACATAAGTTACAACACCGTATGAGTTTGATTAAACTAACTCGATAATAGCCAAAGGTGCAGCGTCACCTTTGCGAAGACCAGTTTTGATTACACGAGTGTAACCACCTTGGCGGTCTGCATATTTTGGAGCAATTGTATCAAACAATTTTTTTACTACACTTTCATCCATGAGGTATGCAAGAACTTGGCGACGTGCATGAAGATCACCACGTTTAGCCAAAGTCACCATTTGATCAGCTAAAGAACGAAGTTCTTTCGCTTTAGCTTCAGTCGTTTCAATACGCTCATATTGGAAGAAAGATGTTAACATGCTACGGAACAACGCTTTACGAGCGGAGCTGTCGCGGCCTAATTTTCTGTACATTCGTCTTCCTCCTTATTCGCCTTTTTGTTTAAGTTGAAAACCACCTGGATGATTATTGAGTTTTTCCTCAATTTCATCGATAGATTTTTTACCTAAGTTGCGAACTTTTCCTAAGTCATCAATGGTTTTGTCTAGCAAGTCTGCAATTGTATTAATGCCAGCACGTTTCAAGCAGTTATACGCACGAACAGAGAGTTCCAACTCATCGATGGAAATCTTTGCTGGGCCGTCATCTACAGCTGGTTCTTCATTATCGGAACCTACTGGATCTATAACGATACCGCCTTCACCAGTGTTTACATCTACAACATCTGCAGAATGCGCTAATTTAGTGAAGTTCCCTAAATAACCAATCATAATGGCAGCAGATTTTGCCACTGCATCAGCAGCAGTAATGGAGCCATCAGTCCAAACTTCTAATGTAAGTTTGTCGAAGTCCATTTCATTGCCTACACGAACATCACTCACTTCGTATTTAGCACGAAGAATTGGAGAGAAGATGGAATCGATAGGAATACAACCAATAACATCAGTATCTTTTTTATTCTTCGTTGAAGGAACATAGCCTTTACCTCGTTCGATTACTACGTCCATTACGAAATGAGCTGTCTCATCCATTGTCGCAATCACGAGTTCAGGATTCAATACTTCTACCTCTGGTGGGAATTGTTCAGCTAAATCAGCAGCTGTCAATATTCCATCCTTTTGGAAGTCAAAATGAACTTCCAAAGGTAATTGTGCTTCTTCTTCAACTTTGATGCACAATTGCTTTAAGTTAAGGATGATATCCGTAACGTCTTCGCGAATACCAGGAATAGTAGAGAATTCATGAAGAACTCCATCAATTTTGATAGAGGTGATAGCTGCCCCATCCAAGGATGAAAGCAAAATTCTGCGTAAGCTATTACCGAGAGTGATCCCATAACCACGATCTAATGGTTCACATACGAACTTACCATAACGACCGCCATCGGCGATGTCCACTTTCTCGATTTTAAGTTTCTTTTCTTCGCTCATCAGGAACATCCTCCTATATAACACACGTTCATAGTTAATTATAGCACCGTATCATATCGGTCGCTATAAATTATACACGACGGCGTTTTGGAGGGCGACAACCATTGTGAGGAATTGGAGTTACGTCTTTAATGGAAGTAACTTCAAGACCTGCAGCTTGTAAAGCACGGATTGCAGCTTCACGGCCGGATCCAGGACCTTTTACGAATACTTCAACAGTGCGAAGACCATGTTCCATTGCAGCTTTAGCAGCTTGTTCAGCAGCCATTTGAGCAGCAAATGGAGTGGATTTACGAGAACCACGGAAGCCCAAGCCACCAGCGGAAGCCCAAGACAACGCATTACCGTTTGTATCTGTCAAAGTTACGATAGTGTTATTGAATGTAGAACGAATATGAGCCGCACCGGATTCAATATGTTTCTTTTCTTTTCTTTTAGTTCTAACAACTTTTTTAGCCACGCTTTATCCCTCCTTTATCTTATTTCTTTTTACCAGCAATTGCTTTTCTAGGACCTTTGCGAGTACGTGCATTCGTTTTAGTACGTTGACCACGAAGTGGTAAACCCATACGATGACGTTTGCCTCGATAGGAGTTGATTTCAATTAAGCGTTTAATGTTAAGAGCTTCTTCACGACGAAGGTCACCTTCTACTTTGTAATCAGCATCTAACAATTCACGGATTTTCGCTACTTCATCTTCAGAAAGATCGCGAACGCGTGTGTCAGGATTGATACCAGTTTTAGCAATAATTTCAGATGCTAAAGTCGGACCAATACCATAAATATAAGTTAAACCAATTTCCACTCGTTTATCACGAGGTAAATCTACACCGGCGATACGTGCCATCTAATCATCCACCTCCTATCAGATTATCCTTGTTTTTGTTTATGTTTTGGATTTTCGCAAATAACCATTACACGGCCTTTGCGTTTAATGATTTTACATTTTTCGCATATCTTTTTAACTGATGGTTGAACCTTCATTAGTACCTCCTTTGTGGACCCTATGCTTATTTAAAGCGATAGGTGATGCGACCACGATTTAAGTCATACGGTGTCAGTTCCATAGTAACTTTATCACCAGGAAGAATACGGATAAAATTCATACGCATTTTACCTGACACATGAGCCAATACGATATGACCATTTTCCAATTCAACTTGGAACATGGCATTCGGTAATGCCTCAACGACCGTACCTTCCACCTCAATAACGTCTTCTTTTGACATATCTTTTCCTCCGGTTACCTGTTTATTTAATTAACCGCGGTTCTTCCCGCATAGTTAATATTTCAGGGCCGTTTTCTGTAACAACCACTGTATGTTCGAAATGAGCAGCAGGTTTACCATCTACTGTAACTGCTGTCCAGTCATCCCCTAATACACGAACACGGTGAGTACCTAATGTAATCATCGGTTCAATACACAATACCATACCTGGTTTCATAAGAGGTCCTTGATCAGGACTACCATAGTTTGGTATTTGCGGATCTTCATGCATTTCGCGGCCTAAACCATGACCTACGAAGTCGCGTACGACACCGTAACCATGTTTCTCACAATACGTTTGAACAGCGTGACCGATAGCACCAATACGGTTACCGACTTTCACTTGTTCAATTCCCTTGAACAGACTTTCCTCTGTAACTTTTAACAATTTCATCACATCGGGTTTGACGTGACCGATAGGAATCGTCACAGCCGAATCGCCGTGATATCCATCAATAGATGATACGAGATCAATACTGAGGACATCGCCGTTTTTAAGCTTACGCTTAGCGCTCGGAATACCATGAACGACTTCTTCGTTAATAGAAGCACAGATTGTAGCGGGGAATCCATAGTACCCTTTACAACTTGGTATACCACCGTGGCTGCGAATATATTCTTCGGCAATTGTATCTAACTCAAGCGTCGTGATGCCAGGTTTAGCCTTTTTTACTAACAAGGACAACGTGTCTGCTGTAAGCTTACTTGCCTTGCGGATACATTCAATCTCATGGGGCGATTTTAAAATAATCATAGATTATTTCTCCAACGCCTTAATGATGTCAGCAAATACTGCGTCTACATCTTGTAAACCATTAATTTCTTGATATAATCCGCTATTGCGATAGTAATCAATTAATGGTTTAGTAGATTCTTCGTACACAGCTAGACGTTTCTGTACTGTTTCAGGGTTATCATCAGCACGATTTTCTAGAACAGCTCGTTCGCTAATACGTTTAACCAATTCCTCGGAAGGAACGTTTAAGTTAAGTACAGCGTCCAAAGAAATTCCTAATTCTTTAAGGATTGCATCCAAGGATACAGCTTGCGCTGTAGTTCTTGGAAATCCATCAAGAATAAATCCAGATTTGCAGTCATCTTTCACCAAGCGATCACGTACGATACCAACAGTTACACTGTCTGGTACCAATTGACCAGCATCGATGTATTTCTTAGCCTCAACTCCAAGAGGTGTTTCGTTCTTAATCGCAGCGCGGAACATATCACCTGTTGAAATTTGGGGAATACCGTATTTTTCAATAAGTCGAGCTGCCTGAGTGCCTTTACCTGCACCAGGAGGTCCCATTAATAAAATATACATATCGTTTCCCTCCTATTTCACAAAGCCTTTATAGTGGCGTGTTACCATGAGCGACTCAATTTGTTGCATTGTATCAAGTGCTACACCTACAACGATAAGAAGAGCCGTACCACCAAAGTATACGCCTTGGACGCCGGTTATACTACCGAGGAAATTCGGTATAATAGCAACGACAGCTAAGAATACAGCGCCAGCCAAAGTGATCTTGGTCATCACGTTATCCACATAATCAGCAGTTGGTTTACCCGCACGAATACCTGGGATAAAACCACCGTATTTTTTCATATTATCTGCCATATCTGTAATGTTGATAGAGATTGCAGTATAGAAATACGTAAAGATAAAGATCAATATCGCATACAATGCCGTTTGTAACGGCGTCCCCCATGTAAATAAATCAGCAGCTTTATGAACAAATTCATTGTCAATAAATTGTGCAATTGTTACAGGGAACATCAACACAGATGACGCAAAGATAATTGGGATTACACCTGCCTGATTGACTTTCAACGGCAAGAATGTAGAGTGACCACCGTACATTTTACGCCCTACTACGCGTTTTGCGTATTGGATAGGAATGCGACGTTGGCCTTGTGTAACTGCCACTACGACAGCGATCATCGCAAGTGCAATTACAGCAAATAAGAATGCTTGGAACATGTTAATGGTTCCGTTTTGGATATATTGATAAATAGTTTCGAGACCATCTGGCAATCGAGCTACGATACCAGCAAAGATGATCAAGGAAATACCATTACCTATACCATATGCTGTGATTTGCTCACCAATCCACATCAACAAACATGTGCCTGCTGTGAGGATGATGGCCACAACGAATACGCTAAGGAAATCATTATTTACCAAAGCGTTGTTTGCTCTAAGAGCAAATGCCATACCAGCGGCTTGTACAAAGCCAAGGACTACGGTGCCATAACGAGTTACCTTCGCTATTTTCTTACGCCCGTCTTCACCATCTTTACTCCATGCTTCAAACTGAGGAACTACAGACTGAAGCAGTTGCATGATGATGGAAGCATTAATGTAAGGGGTAATACTCATCGCAAAGATAGAGAACTTACTTAGCGCACCACCAGCAAACAAGTCTAATAGACCAAATAGGTTACCGGATGTAAACAAGGATTCGATAACAGATGCATCTACACCTGGTACTGGGATGTGAATGCCGGCTCTAAACACAGCAAACATCATCAATGTGTACAAAATCTTGTTACGTAACTCAGTAATCTTAAAGATGTTCGAGAGGCTATCTAGCACCCTAGATCACCTCAACTTTTCCGCCTGCTGCTGTGATTTTTTCTTCAGCAGCTTTAGTGAAGCCATTAGCGATAACAGTCAAGTTTTTAGTTTCCAATGTGCCGTTACCTAAAATACGAATACCATCGCGTACATTTTTCAAAATGCCAGCTTCAATAAGAGCTACTGGATCAACTGTTGCACCATCTTCAAAGCGATTTAATTGTGCTACGTTAACTTCAGCATATTGTTTAGCAAAAACGCTGTTGTTGAAACCGCGTTTTGGTAAACGACGATAAAGAGGCATTTGGCCGCCTTCAAAACCGGAGCGAACGCCACCGCCAGAACGGGAGTTTTGACCTTTTTGACCACGACCAGATGTTTTACCCAAGCCAGAACCTAAACCACGGCCTACACGAGTACGAGTTTTTTTAGAACCAGCTGCTGGTTGTAATTCATGAAGTTTCATTCAGTGCACCTCCTTATCAGTATTAAACTTCTTCAACTTTTACTAAATGTCTAACTTTATGAAGCATACCTTCGATTTGAGGTGTTACTTCTTTTACGACTTGAGAATTAGTTTTTTTCAAGCCCAAAGCTTTAACTGTCGCGCGTTGATCTTCAGGACGACCGATTAAGCTTCTTGTTAATGTTACTTTAACTTGTGCCATTTCTTGTCTCCTTATTACGCGTTATAGATTTCTTCAACGGTTTTACCACGAAGCTCAGCAACTTCGCTAGCGCGTTTCAAATCTTTCAAACCTTCGATTGTAGCGCGAACCATATTGTTAGGGTTAGAAGAGCCCAAAGATTTAGTCAAGATGTTACGAACACCTACTAATTCCAATACGGCACGAACAGGGCCACCAGCGATAACGCCAGTACCTTCAGCAGCTGGTTTCAAGAATACGCGGCCTGCACCGAATACGCCTGTTACGCTGTGAGGGATTGTACCATTTTTAATAGCTACGTTTACAATATTTTTCTTAGCATCATCGATACCTTTGCGAATTGCTTCTGGTACTTCCGCTGCTTTACCTAAGCCAACGCCTACATAACCGTTGCCATCACCAACAACTACAAGAGCGCTGAAGGAAAAACGACGACCGCCTTTAACTACTTTGGCTACGCGGTTGATGAATACTACTCTTTCTTTAAGATCAAGACTGGTGTAATCAATTCTCGCCATGTCTATAGTTCCTCCTTCTTAGAATTTTAAGCCTGCTTCACGAGCACCTTCTGCAAGGGCTGCTACGCGGCCGTGGTAAATGTAACCACCACGGTCAAACACTACAGTGTCAATGCCTTTAGCGATAGCTTTTTTAGCAACTGCTTCACCAACAGCTTTAGCAGCAGCTACGTTACCACCATAGGATAAGTTCAAATCTTTATCTAAAGAGCTAGCAGCAACCAAAGTTGTACCTGCTACGTCATCGATTACTTGTGCGTAAATGTTGCTCAAAGAACGGTAAACGTTCAAACGTGGGCAAGTTGCCGTACCAGAGATGTGACGGCGAATACGAAGATGACGTTTTGCTCGAGCGATATTTCTACTAGATTTACGAGGCAAGATATTCACTCCTTTCATTCATATAGATGATATTACTATTTACCTTTTGCACCAGCTTTACCAGCTTTGCGACGAACAACTTCGCCTTCATAGCGGATACCTTTACCTTTGTAAGGTTCAGGTTTTCTCCATTTACGGATATCAGCTGCTACTGCACCTACAACTTCTTTGTCTGCACCAGACACAACGATTTTGTTAGGAGCTGGAACGTCGATTGTAATACCAGCTGGAGCTTCCATTTCTACTGGATGAGAGAAGCCAAGTGTAAGAGCTAATTTATTGCCTTGTTTAGCCGCTCTGTAACCAACACCGTTGATTTCAAGAGTTTTTGTAAATCCTTCAGATACGCCTGTTACCATATTAGCAACAAGAGCGCGAGTCAAACCGTGAAGGGAACGATGATTTTTATCGTCGGAAGGACGAGTTACTGTGATTGTGTTACCTTCTACAGTGATATTCATATCTGGATGCAAATCGCGAGATAATTCACCTTTAGGGCCTTTTACGTTCATATGATGGTTATCATATGTAACAGTAACGCCTGCAGGGATCTCGATAGGCATTCTACCGATACGTGACATTATTTCTACCTCCTATTGCTACTATTACCAAACGTATGCGATTACTTCGCCACCAAGACCTTCTTTACGAGCTTGTTTGTCGCTCATAACGCCTTTGGACGTAGAAATAACTGCGATACCCAAACCACCAAGTACACGAGGAAGTTCTTCCTTTTTCGCGTAAACACGTAAACCTGGTTTGGAAATACGTTTAATTCCTGTAATAACTTTCTCGTTATTGGAACCATATTTCAAAGTTACTTTTAAAGTGTTTTCTTCTTTTTCAACGTTCTTTACAAAGCCTTCTTGTAAAAGGATGTCAAGAACGGCTGCTTTCATTCTAGATGCAGGAATGTTTACCGTTTCATGAAGTGCAGCGTTTGCATTACGGATGCGCGTAAGCATATCCGCGATAGGATCGGTCATTACCATAATCTAAAAACCTCCTCTCGTCTAATATTACCAGCTGGCTTTTTTAACACCAGGAATTTGTCCTTTGTACGCCAATTCACGGAACGCAATACGGCTGATACCGAATTTACGCATATAGCCGTGAGGACGACCAGTTAAGTTGCAACGGTTGTGCAAGCGTGTTGGGGATGCATTTGCTGGTAATTTGGATAAGCCTTCATAATCACCTGCTGCTTTTAACGCTTCACGTTTAGCTGCATATTTTTCAACGATTTTAGCGCGTTTCTTTTCGCGTTCAATCATAGATTTTTTAGCCATCTATATGTTCCTCCTATTATTTTTCAAAAGGCATACCGAATTGAGTCAACAATTCACGAGCTTCTTCATCTGTCTTAGCACTTGTTACGATAATGATATCCATACCAGTAACACGTTCTACCTGATCATATTCGATTTCAGGGAAGATGAGCTGTTCTTTAAGACCCAAAGCGTAGTTACCACGGCCATCGAATGCAGTAGCGCTGATACCGCGGAAGTCACGTACACGAGGTAATGCCGCATTGATCAATCTATCAAGGAATTCATACATGCGTTCGCCACGAAGAGTAACTTTTGTACCCAACGCCATGCCTTCACGAACTTTGAAGTTCGCAATGGATTTTTTAGCTTTTGTGATAACAGGTTTTTGACCAGCAATAATAGTCAAGTCATTAACTGCTGCTTCCAATGCTTTTGCATTGCCTACTGCATCACCTACGCCGATGTTGATAACGATTTTTTCCAATTTAGGAATTTCCATTACATTGCCGTATTGGAATTTTTCTTGCATACTCTTTTTGATTTCAGAGTTGTATTGTTCAAACAAACGAGACATTTATGTAGCTCCTCCTTTCCTGATTATTTAAGTACTGTACCGGATTTAACAGTAGCGCGAACGAATTTACCGTCCTTGCCTTCTACCTTTTTGATACGAGTAGCTGTTTTAGTTTCTGGGTCGACAACCATTACGTTAGAAACATGAATGCCAGCTTCTTTAGTAACGATGCCGCCTTGTGGGTTAGCTTGGGAAGGTTTTGTGTGACGTTTTACAGTGTTAACGCCTTCAACAAATACGCGTTCTTTTTTAGGTTCAGTTGCGATAACTGTACCTTGCTTACCTTTATCTTTACCGGAGATAACAACAACTGTATCGCCTTTTTTGATTTGTAGCTTAGCCATATGCTGCGTTCCTCCTTCTTATAATACTTCTGGAGCCAAAGAAACGATTTTCATGAAGTCTTTTTCACGAAGTTCTCTAGCTACAGGTCCAAAGATACGAGTACCACGAGGGGTCTTGTCATCTTTAATAACTACTGCTGCGTTTTCATCGAAACGAATATAGGAACCGTCTTGACGGCGGATACCTTTTTTAGAACGAACAATAACAGCTTTAACTACGTCGCCTTTCTTGACAACGCCACCGGGTGATGCATCTTTTACAGAAGCAACGATTACGTCACCGATATTGCCGAATTTGCGATAAGAACCGCCCATGACTTGGATGCACATAATACGTTTAGCACCAGTGTTGTCGGCAACATTCAAAATTGTTTGTTGCTGGATCATCGTCTATTCCTCCTTACATCACTCTTATTTTTGTCTTTCAAGAATTTCAACAACTCTCCAACATTTATCTTTAGAAAGTGGACGAGTTTCTACAATTTTAACTGTATCGCCAATTTGACACTCATTATTTTCATCATGAGCTTTGAAGCGTTTTGTGCTAACCATTGGCTTGTTATATAATGCGTGAGGTACTTTACGTTCAACAGCAACAACAACAGTTTTGTCCATTTTGTCGCTAACAACTTTACCTACGCGGACTTTACGTACGTTTCTTTCTTCTGCCACGATTTTAAGCCTCCTTTTCAAACTTTAACAAATCTGTTATTATGCGTTTTCAGATTTAAGTTCAACTTCACGTTGTACAGTTTTAATACGAGCGATTGTCTTCTTAACTTCACGAATGCGCATAGGATTTTCTAATTGACCTGTTGCAAGCTGAAAACGGAGGTTAAATAACTCTTCCTTAAGACCGGAAACTTTTTGTTCCATTTCGGCAGCGCTCATATTGCGAATGTCATTAACCTTCATTTACGTCACCACCCAATTCTTTACCCTTAACAACAAATTTGCATTTGATTGGAAGTTTATGGCTTGCAAGACGCATAGCTTCACGAGCTGTAGCTTCTGGCACACCGTCCATTTCAAACATTACACGACCTGGTTTAACCACTGCTACCCAGTATTCAGGAGAACCTTTACCGGAACCCATACGAGTACCAGCTGGTTTAGCTGTGATTGGTTTGTCAGGGAAAATTTTAATCCATACTTTACCACCACGTTTGATATAACGAGTCATAGCAATACGGGCAGCTTCGATTTGACGGTTAGTGATCCAAGATGGTTCGCATGCTACCAAGCCGAACTCACCATGAGACACTGTATTACCGCGCATAGCACGACCTTTCATACGGCCGCGGAATTGCTTACGATGTTTTACGCGCTTTGGAATAAGCATTACTTGCCACCTTCTTCCTTCTTAGCAGGTGCTTGTTTTGCTTCTGGCAAAACTTCACCTTTGTAAATCCATACTTTAATGCCGATACAACCATATGTTGTATGAGCTTCAGCAGTACCGTAGTCGATGTCTGCACGAAGTGTATGCAAAGGAATAGAACCTTCACGATAGGATTCGCTACGAGCGATTTCAGCACCGCCAAGACGACCGCTTACCATGATTTTAATACCTTTTGCACCTAAGCGCATTGTACGACCTACAGCTTGTTTCATTGCACGGCGGAAGCCGATACGACGTTCCAATTGGCCCGCAATGTTTTCAGCAACTAATGTTGCATCCATGTCTGCTTGTTTAATTTCTGCAATGTTAACGTCCACTTGTTTATCAGTGAAACGAGTCATTGCTTTTTTGATATCTTCGATACCAGCACCACCACGACCGATAACCATACCTGGTTTCGCAGTGTGGATAGTCAATTTAATACGTTTATTTGTACGCTCGATTTCAATGCGGGAAATACCAGCAATGAAAAGGGTTTCTTTCAAGAAGTTACGAATTTTTACGTCTTCATGAAGATTAGCAGCGAAATCTTTATCTGCATACCATTTTGCGTCCCAATCTTTTACGATACCGACACGCAAACCGTGTGGATTAACTTTTTGACCCACTCTGTTTCCCTCCTTCTTAAGCTCTTTCTTTAACTACTACTGTTACGTGGCTAGTACGTTTCAAAATTTTGAAAGCTTGACCACGGGAACGAGGATGAATGCGTTTTAATGTAGGGCCTTGATCAACGAAGATCTCGGATACGTAAAGATTGTCAACATTCATATCGAAATTATGTTCAGCGTTTGCGATTGCAGAACGCATAACTTTTTCTACTACATCAGCGCCAACTTTCGGAGTGAACTTCAAGATGGCAAATGCTTCGCCGATGTTTTTACCGCGCACTAAATCTGCAACGATACGGATTTTACGAGGCGCGATTCGGATATGTCTAGCGATTGCTTTTGCTTCCATGTATTATTTCCTCCTATTTTTTGCCTGTAGATTTTTCGTCCTTACCATGACCTCTATAAGTACGTGTAGGAGCGAACTCACCTAATTTATGACCTACCATATCTTCTGTAATGAATACAGGTACATGTTTGCGACCATCATGCACAGCAATTGTGTGGCCTACAAAACTTGGGATAATAGTAGAGGCACGGGACCAGGTTTTTACAACTTTCTTTTCGTTAGTTTCGTTTAAAGCTTCAACTTTCTTAAGCAAATGATCTGCTACGAAAGGGCCTTTTTTAATAGATCTGGACACTATTTTATCTCCTTTCCTTTATCCTATTTTGTACGACGTTTAATGATTAAGCTGTTAGAAGCTTTTTTCTTGTCGCGAGTTTTAACACCATGTGCTGGTTTGCCCCAAGGTGTAACAGGATGTTTACGACCAACAGGAGATTTACCTTCACCACCACCATGTGGATGGTCACAAGGGTTCATTACAACACCACGGTTGCCAGGGCGAACACCCATCCAACGATGACGACCAGCTTTACCGATTACAAGGTTACTGTGGTCAGCGTTACCAACAACACCAATTGTTGCACGGCACTCTTGACGAACACGACGCATTTCACCAGATGGTAAACGAAGAATAGCGTAGCCATTATCTTTACCCATCAATTGAGCAGATGTACCAGCGGAACGAACGATTTGACCACCTTTACCGATTTTCAATTCGATATTGTGGATTTGTGTACCGTCTGGAATATTAGCCAATGGTAAGCAGTTACCAGGTTTAATATCGGACTCAGGACCGGAGAATACAACGTCACCAACTTTTAGACCGTTAGGAGCTAAAATGTAGCGTTTTTCACCATCAGCGTAGTTAAGCAAAGCGATGCGAGAAGAACGGTTAGGATCATACTCGATTGTTGCTACTTTAGCTGGAATATTATCTTTAGTACGTTTGAAGTCAATAATACGGTATTGACGTTTGTGACCGCCACCTTGGTGACGAACTGTCATTTTACCAGTATTGTTACGACCACCTTTTTGAGAAATCTTAGCGAGCAAGGATTTTTCTGGTTTGCTTGCTGTGATTTCGTCGAAGGCGGATACTGTCATAAACCGGCGACCAGCGGAGTACGGTTTAAATGATTTAATTGCCATTAGTGGGCCTCCTTACAACTAGACTCTTAGACACCTTCAAAGAATTCAATGGATTCGCCAGCTTTTAAGGTTACGATAGCTTTTTTGTAATCGCTACGTTTACCTTGTGTACGACCCATGCGTTTAGTCTTACCTAAAACACGAATAGTAGCTACTTTTTCTACTTTTACATTGAAGATTTTTTCAACTGCTTGACGGATTTGCACTTTATTTGCAGTCAAAGGCACACGGAAAGTGTATTTGCCTTCTTCCATAAGCATAGTGGATTTTTCGGTAATAACCGGGCGGATTAGTACATCATGTAATTGCATTATCCGAGCACCTCCTCGATTTTTGCGACAGCGCCTTTAGTAATGAAGAGCTTATCGTAATGAAGAAGATCGAAAATGTTCATACCTTCGCAAGCCAAAGCTTTAACACCTTGGATGTTACGAGCGGAACGTTCAACATTTACATCACCTTCAGTGATGAACAATACTTTTGCATCACCAACGTTGAAGCTGTTAATAATGTTCAACACTTCTTTTGTTTTAGGAGCTGCTAATGTGATTTCTTCCAAAACGTATAATTCGCTATTATTCACTTTATCGCTAAGAGCAGATTTAACTGCTAAACGTCTAGCCTTACGAGGCATAGCTTTGTAATAGCTGCGAGGTTGTGGGCCAAATGTAGTACCGCCACCGATCCAGATTGGGGAGCGGCTGGAGCCTGCACGAGCACGGCCAGTACCTTTTTGTTTCCAAGGTTTGCGGCCACCGCCACGAACCATACCTCTAGTTTTTGTTGCATGTGTGCCGAGACGTTCGTTAGACAATTGACGAACTACGGCTTGATGCATTACGGCTTCGTTAACTTCAACGCCGAATACTGCATCGTTTAACTGTATTTCACCGACTTTAACGCCGGATTGATTATATGTTGCTACTGTAGGCATTACATAATCCTCCTTTCGACAAATGATTATTTAACAGGTTTAACCGTGTTGCGAACCATAACCAAGCTACCTTTAGCGCCTGGGATACCACCTTTAACCAATAAAAGGTTACGTTCAGCATCAACTTTCACAACGGATAAGCGTTGTACGGTAACTCTGTAACCACCCATTTGTCCAGGGAGTTTTTTACCTTTGTATACCTTACCGCCGCCACCGGAGATCATAGGACCGATGGAACCAGGTTCACGGTGAGATTTGGAGCCATGAGTTTCAGGACCACGGGAGAAGTTATGGCGTTTAATTGTGCCAGCAAAACCCTTACCTTTACCTGTACCCACTACGTCCACCAATTCACCTTCTGCGAAGATATCAGCTGCCAGAGTTTGGCCTACTGTGTAGTCAGCTGCATTAGCTACGCGAACTTCGCGAAGATATTTCACTGGAGCTACGCCAGCTTTGTCGAACTGACCTTTTACAGGTTTTGTTAAATGTTTTTCTTTAATGGAACCGTAACCAATTTGTACTGCTTCGTAGCCGTCTGTTTCTACAGTCTTTACGCGCACTACAACGCTTGGGGTAGTTTCCACTACTGTTACAGGAACTAATTGGCCTTCAGCTGTGAAGACTTGTGTCATTCCTAATTTTTTACCCAAAATAGCTTTAGACATTATCGCACCTCCTTATAGTTTTATTTCAATAGATACACCAGCTGGTAAATCTAAACGAGTGATAGCATCTACTGTTTTCGAATTTGGTTCAAGAATATCGATTAAGCGTTTATGTGTACGCATTTCGAATTGTTCACGAGAATCTTTGTTTACGTGTACAGAACGAAGAATTGTGAAGATATTCTTTTCTGTTGGCAATGGAATCGGACCAGATACCATAGCGCCATTTCTTTTTGCAGTGTCTACGATCTTAGCAGCGCTTTGATCGAGAGCTTTGTGGTCGTATGCCTTAAGGCGAATACGGATTTTTTGCTGTTTAGCCATTATTAATAATTCCTCCTGTCGTCCATTTCGTGAATGGGCTGCTCCATAGAAATTCTCCTCCGCAGAGGCAACCTTCTACTTCATAGTTTAAAAACACAACACGAGAGCGGCATTATCTGCCGCTCTGAGTGCTGCATGTATTGTGCTCAACGCATTCTACGATGAGCATAAAAGGTTAAATTAACCTTCGATTTCTGTTACTACGCCAGCGCCTACTGTATGGCCACCTTCGCGGATCGCAAAGCGAAGACCTTCTTCGATAGCGATTGGAGTAATCAATTCGATTTCCATTGTTACGTTATCGCCAGGCATACACATTTCTACACCTTCAGGAAGGTTTACAACACCTGTTACGTCTGTTGTACGGAAGTAGAATTGTGGACGGTAGTTGGAGAAGAATGGAGTATGACGGCCACCTTCTTCTTTAGTCAATACGTATACTTCTGCTTTGAATTTTGTGTGTGGGTTGATGGAACCTGGTTTAGCCAATACTTGACCACGTTCGATGTCTTTACGA
>NZ_GG770200.1:493108-518062 GCF_000163715.1 Veillonella sp. 3_1_44 | reverse complement strand
GTCAGCATGGCCTGGGCAGTCAACGTGTGCATAGTGACGGTTAGCAGTTTCATACTCAACGTGTGCAGTGTTGATTGTGATACCGCGTTCACGTTCTTCTGGAGCTTTATCGATCATGCTGTAATCTTGGAAGTCAGCTTGACCTTTTTCAGCCAATACTTTAGTGATTGCAGCAGTCAAAGTAGTTTTACCATGGTCAACGTGACCGATTGTACCGATGTTAACATGCGGTTTCGTACGTTCAAATTTTTCTTTTGCCATTTTAAATTATCCTCCGAGGAAAATAGTAATTCTATTAATCTAATATGAGATTAACCGTTTTTCTTTGCTTGAATTTCTTCAGCAATTTTCTTAGGAACTTCTTCGTAATGATCGAATGTCATGGAGTAGTTACCACGGCCTTGCGTTTTGGAACGAAGGTCAGTTGCGTAACCGAACATTTCGCTCAATGGAACATATGCTTTGATATGTTGGGAACCATTACGAGCTTCCATGCCGTCCATGCGACCACGACGAGAGTTCAAGTCACCGATAACGTCGCCCATATATTCTTCAGGAACGTCTACTTCTACAGCCATGTATGGTTCAAGCAATGCAGGATCTGCTTTGCGAGCACCTTCTTTGAAGCCCATAGAACCAGCAATTTTGAAGGCCATTTCGTTGGAGTCAACGTCATGGTAGGAACCATCAAATACGATAACTTTAACATCAACCATAGGGTACCCAGCGATAACACCGGATTCCATAGCTTCTTTAACACCGCTTTCAACAGGTCCGATGTATTCACGAGGAATCGCACCACCTACAACCTTGTTTTCAAACTCGAAGCCAGCACCTGGTTCTTGAGGAATCAATTCCAACCAGCAGTGACCATATTGACCACGACCACCAGATTGACGTACGAATTTACCTTCAGCCTTAACAGCTTTACGGATAGTTTCGCGGTATGCTACTTGAGGTTTACCTACGTTACAATCTACTTTGAATTCACGGTTCATACGGTCAACGATGATATCCAAGTGAAGTTCGCCCATACCGGAGATAATAGTTTGACCTGTTTCTTCATCAGTACGAACTTTGAAAGTAGGATCTTCTTCTGCCAAACGAGCAAGAGCTGTACCCATTTTTTCTTGGTCAGCTTTTGTTTTAGGTTCAACAGCAACGGAGATAACTGGTTCAGGGAATTCCATGGACTCAAGAATTACAGGAGATTTTTCATCACACAATGTGTCGCCTGTAGTAGTATCCTTTAAGCCAACCGCCGCAGCGATGTCACCAGAATATACGCGTTCGATTTCTTTACGGGAGTTAGCGTGCATTTGAAGAATACGACCGATACGTTCTTTTTTACCTTTAGTGGAGTTGAAAACGTAGGAGCCGGATTCCAATGTACCGGAGTACACACGGAAGAACGCTAATTTACCAACATAAGGGTCAGCCATGATTTTGAATGCCAACGCAGAGAATGGTTCTTCATCGGAAGAAGGACGAGTTGTTTCTTCTTCAGTACCAGGAACAACACCCTTAATAGGTGGGATATCGATTGGAGCTGGCATGTAATCGATAACAGCATCCAATAACATTTGAACACCTTTATTTTTATAGGAAGAACCGCAAAGAACTGGGAATAATTGGTTAGCAATAACAGCTTTACGCAATGCCGTTTTCAATTCTTCCACAGAAATTTCTTCGCCTTCCAAATATTTCATCATGATATCATCATCTGTTTCAGCGATAGCATCGATCATCATTTCGCGACGAGCTTCTGCTACTTCTTGATATTCAGCAGGGATATCAGTGATTTCATATTCTTTACCGTCATCGGATTTATAAATTTCCGCTTTCATAGTCATCAAGTCAATGATGCCTTCAAAAGTATCTTCAGCACCGATTGGTACTTGAATAGCTACGGAATTTGCACCCAAACGAGCTTTCATCATATCAACTACGTTGAAGAAGTCAGCACCTACAGTATCCATCTTATTTACATAAGCGATACGAGGTACGCCGTAGTTAGAAGCCTGACGCCATACTGTTTCGGATTGAGGTTCAACGCCACCTTTAGCACTGAACACCGCAACAGAACCGTCAAGTACACGTAGAGAACGTTCTACTTCTACAGTAAAGTCAACGTGACCAGGAGTATCGATGATATTGATACGATGTTCTTTCCATTGACAAGTTGTTGCAGCAGAAGTGATTGTGATACCACGTTCTTGCTCTTGCTCCATCCAGTCCATCGTAGCAGCGCCTTCATGTACTTCGCCGATCTTGTGAACGATACCTGTATAGTAGAGGATACGTTCTGTAGTTGTTGTTTTACCAGCATCGATGTGAGCCATGATACCGATATTACGAGTTTTTGCTAAGGAAAACTCTCTTGCCACAGTTGTCACCTCTTATTACCAACGATAATGAGCAAATGCTTTATTAGCTTCTGCCATTTTATGAGTATCTTCTTTTTTCTTGATTGCAGCGCCTGCATTGTTGAAAGCGTCCATCAATTCGCCTGCCAAACGTTCTTTCATAGTGCGTTCACCACGAAGACGAGCATAATTTACAACCCAACGAATACCGAGGGTTTGACGGCGATCAGCACGAACTTCAACTGGCACTTGATAGTTCGCACCACCGATACGGCGAGCACGCACTTCAAGTACAGGCATAACATTTTTCAATGCTTGATCAAAAACTTCCATTGGGTCTTGACCCATTTTGGAACGAATAATTTCGAATGCATCATATACGATAGTTTCAGCAATGCCTTTTTTACCATCGTACATAACTTTGTTAATGAAACGTGTTACTAATTTGCTGTTGTACACCGGATCTGGAAGTACATCACGTTTCGGAACAGGGCCTTTTCTTGGCATGTTCAATTCCTCCTTTATAATGATGTGTGTTAATTTCGTTTAATGGCTAAAATTATTTTTTAGCTTTTTTCGCGCCGTATTTGGAACGACTTTGCATACGATTTTGTACGCCAGCTGTATCCAATGCACCACGAACGATGTGATAACGCACACCTGGAAGGTCTTTTACACGACCGCCTCTGATAAGTACAACACTGTGTTCTTGTAAATTGTGACCAATGCCTGGGATGTAAGCAGTTACTTCAATAGCGTTTGTCAAACGTACACGGACAACTTTACGAAGCGCGGAGTTTGGTTTCTTTGGAGTAGCTGTGTACACACGAGTACATACACCACGTTTTTGTGGAGATTCTTGAAGGGCAGGAGCTGTAGATTTTTTAGTCAAGCTCATGCGGCCTTTGCGTACTAGCTGATTAATTGTTGGCATTTGGGCACCTCCTTTCCAAATTTGAGATTTATAATTGATCCGTCATAACAAAGTGTTACATCGGATATTACCAAGATTAACGTAGGACGCCTACAGCTGTGGCCCGCACCTTAATGCGACACGCACGACCGAGATCATCCATGGTGTGTTTGTCATTCACAGGTATTCCCTGTTCTTCACAAGCAATCCGTAAAGGCTGTACCACACGTTCATCACTATCACAACCCAGGAACACGTACTTCACAGCACCTTTAGCAATTTGTTTCAACGTTTGCTTGGCACCGATTGTTTTGTTCACCGACTTCAGATGGGCAATGTCCATTGTACTAATTCTCCTTACGAAATTATGCCCATTAGGCATACCTCGCCTAAAGCACTATGTAAGTATATCAATTACAGCAGTCCATGTCAAACAATTTCCAATGTCACACACCGCTCTACAGCTGCATTTTATGTGTACACTCATCCGTGTGTTTCATTCAATCTTAAATTATAAATGAAGAGTGATTTTTTATTCATATATTATTATTTTCATGTATAAATAATCATTCTATGCATTTGCTATTATTTTTTCTTTTACCAATTATGCAAAATTAATATAAACACCATTTTATTATGATATAAATTAATACAGAACAAATATTTGTATTTATAAGTTACTAAAGAAAGGAGATTATATGATTAAACTCATTAAACGTTATTCAAACTTTAATCCCCCTGTAATTATAGGTAGCTTGTCTATCGTCTTAGGGCTGAGCTTATGTGCCCTTCTGATTCCGCAAATATCTCAAACGATCCTCCAAGGGATTCGTGATATTATATTTGAAGATTTCAGCTGGTTTTATGTTTTATCCATAAGTCTCTTCTTTATCTTCAATATCTTTCTTGCACTTAGTTCGCTAGGTGACATCAAACTTGGTAGCGACGATGAAGAAGCGGAATTCTCTTATACAGCTTGGCTCGCCATGTTATTTGCGGCAGGTACTGGTGTAGGTCTCATGTTCTTCGGTACTGCTGAACCGCTCTCACATTATCACTCCGCTGTAGGCTTAGTCGATGGTGCTCCTAGCGCCAAGGAAGCGTTATTCCGCTCCATCTTCCACTGGGGCATCAATGCATGGACGGTATACGGAATTATGGCTTTAGCATTAGCGTATTTTGGTTTTCGCTATAAGTTGCCTTTATCACTACGTTCATGTTTCTATCCGCTGTGGAAGGATAAGATCAATGGCCCACGAGGGCACATTATCGATATCATCGCACTTTGTGTAACTTTATTAGGTATCGTAACCACCTTAGGATTTGGTGCGGCCCAACTAGGTGCAGGGTTCCTATATATTGATATCATCTCCACTAATGACTTTTCCGCCCAAACGGTCATCATTATCATCATTATGTCCATTGCCGTTCTATCTGCTGTTACAGGTATTGATAAAGGCGTTAAGCTGCTCAGCGAAATTAATATATCTGTTGCATTAGTCTTAATGCTTTTTGTACTCTGTGCAGGTCCTACATTACTCCTATTAAATACAATGGTAGAAAACTTTGGATACTATCTATCACATATTTTAGGGCAAAGCTTCTATACATCTATCTATACACCAGAAACCCGTCCATGGTTCTTCAGCTGGACCATACTATTCTGGGCTTGGTGGTTATCTTGGGCACCATTTGTGGGCATGTTCATTGCGCGTATTTCAAAAGGTAGGACTATTCGAGAGTTCATCTTTGGGGTACTCATTATTCCAACTGTTTTTACTATCGTTTGGTTTACTATCTTTGGTAATACTGCAATTTATATCGATGAAACAGTAGCAAACGGTGCACTCGGTGCATTAACCGATAAACCAGAACAACTACTCTTTGCATTCCTTGAATATTTACCATTATCCAGTTTAACTAGTCTTCTATCAATTATCGTATTAGCATTATTTTTTATCACATCTGCCGATTCAGGCATTTATGTGTTAAATAATATTGCGGCCTATGATAAATCCACTTCATCTCCAAAGTGGCAATGCTTAATGTGGGGCTCTGTAATGTCCTTTCTTGCCATCAGTTTGCTCAGCATTGGTGGGCTTAATGTACTACAATCGGTAACGCTCATTCTCGCCTTACCATTTGCAGCCTTGATGGTTATCATGTGCTACAGCTTATGGCAAGGATTATTAACAGATACGCAATACTTTAACACAAAACTTTCAACCACATCCATCTACTGGGACAGCAAGAACTGGAAACAAGGTCTTGCCAAAATACTCAACCAAACGCAATCGGAAGATGTTATTTCCTTTATGAAAACAACAGCATTGCCTGCTATGTATCAGCTCAATAAAGAATTAACCGAAGAGTACGGATTAACTACGAGAATTGACAAACATTTCAATGGTAACGACGCCTCCGTAGAGTTAACCATCGAAAAAGAATCAATGCGCAACTTTACCTATGGCATCAAACTCGTTACGCAAGAGGTATCGGATCATCTCATCGAAGATCCTAACATTCCTCACATTACTGAAAGTACCAACGCAATTCCTATGACATATTTCAGTGACGGACGCGCCGGATACGATGCGCAGTATATGACACGGGAGGATATCATTACCGATATCATTCGTCAGTACGAACGATATCTTACTTTATCGGATGACGTCGGTTATGACATCATGTCTCATGACGCGGAAGAAACAGCTGAATAGTTTTCATACCACAACCTTAACAAAGTATCATTTTATTTAACAAACTGATACTAACACATATCATGAAATCCTCAATTTATATAAACCTATAATTATAGAGACATATAATCATAGAGCTCATACACATATATCTCTCAAACCAATAATACCTATAACAAAAGGGTGCACCTCGCAGGTGCACCCTTTTTATTATGTCGCACAATATCAACTATGCAACAAGTCTATACAGTTAATATAGCTTAACGGCTAATCCAAAGTAATTAATCTTCAGACATAACCTCTTCCGTAATATCAATGATTTCAGGTGTATTTTTTACAACTTCAATCTTACGGTAACGACTCATGCCTGTACCAGCAGGAATCAACTTACCGATAATTACGTTTTCTTTCAAGCCCAATAATGGATCGATTTTACCCTTGATAGCAGCGTCGGTAAGAACACGTGTTGTTTCTTGGAAGGACGCAGCGGACAAGAAGGAGTCCGTTGCCAAAGCGGCTTTCGTAATACCCAATAGCGTGCGTTTGCCTGTAGCATTTTCACGACCATTGAGGGTAAGACGACGGTTTTCTTCGTCAAAGGTATTAACGTCCACCATATCCCCTGGAAGCATATCCGCATCGCCAGCTGTTTCAATTTTAACTTTATGAAGCATTTGACGAACGATAACTTCGATATGTTTATCGTTAATTTCTACACCTTGGGATTTGTATACTTTTTGTACTTCGTATACGAGGTAACGTTGAGTTGCTTCAGTACCCATGACACGCATAATGTCATGAGGATTGATGGAGCCTTCTGTCAAACGAGCGCCCAAGGATACCACGTCACCGTCTTTAACGATAATGCGGGAGCCGTAAGGAATGAGGTAATCAAGTTCAATACCATCTTCACCAGTAATAAAGATAGTGTTCGTACCTTTCTTACCTTCATTAGGCACAACGCGAACTGTACCTTCGTTTTCGGCAATGATAGCATTACGTTTTGGTTTACGAGCTTCGAACAATTCTTCGACACGTGGCAAACCTTGTGTAATATCGTCACCTGCGACACCACCAGTATGGAACGTACGCATTGTCAACTGAGTACCAGGTTCACCGATGGATTGTGCTGCAATGATACCTACAGCTTCACCAACTTGAACTTGGTTGCCAGTTCCTAGATCACGACCATAGCACTTACGACATACGCCATATGGGCTACGACAAGTCAATACGGAACGGATTTTTACTGTTTCATAGTGTTTTACAACTTCATCAGCTAACGCCTCTGTGATTTCACCATTAAGAGGAACGATAACTTCGCCAGTTTCCTTGTTAACTAATTCTTCAGCTGCAATACGACCTACAATACGGTCTTTTAATGGCTCGATAACACCAGTACCTTCAACGATAGCTTCCACTTCAATACCGTGGATTTCATTGTTCCGTACTTGTACTTCTTTTACATCGGAGTTAAGGATAGCTTCGATGCCTTCTTCTGTAAGACGTGTATCAGCTGGGAAGATTTCTACACCTTCGCTGTCAACGATTGCTTGTACAGTATCCTTGTTCAACATATTTTGAACCATAGTTTCTTTCAATGTTGCACGGATACTATCGTCGCTTTCACCAAGAATAATTTTTTGAACCAAGTTAGTATGATTAATATCGCTATCAGAGCCCAAGTGTGCACCGCGCAATGCGATAGATGTAACACCAGCTTCAGCAATATCTGCCAAGCATTGTTCATCCAAGATAGTTTCAGCTGGTACAACAAGTTCCCCTGTTTCAGCATTCACAACATCTTTATCTAAAACGCGACCAATAAGTTTATCTTTAAGCAATTCTAATGCTTGACGTGGGGATGTAGCCAAGCGAGCACGTTCTCGAACGAGATCGATACCTACAACGTCACAATCGTCCTCACGAACGATTACGTCTTGAGATACGTCAACGAGACGACGTGTCAAGTAACCAGAGTCAGCTGTACGAAGCGCTGTATCGGCCAAACCTTTACGAGCACCATGAGAGGATGTAAAGTAATCCAATACAGTCAAGCCTTCTTTAAAGTTTGCTTTAATTGGCAAGTCAATGATTCGACCAGATGGATCGGCCATCAAACCACGCATACCAGCAAGCTGACGAATCTGTTGTTTATTACCACGGGCACCAGAGATAGCCATCATGTAAACAGGGTTAAAGCCGTCTTTATCGCACGCCATATTATCCATCATCGCATCGGTAACATCTTCTGTTGCCTTTGTCCATAATTGGATAGTTTTACGATAACGTTCTTCTTCTGTAATAAGACCACGACGGTACATACGAGATACTTTTTCTACCTCTTGTTCCGCTGTATCTAACAAACTAGTTTTAACTTCTGGTACTTTAATATCAGCAATAGCTACCGTCATACCTGCGCGACGAGCGAAGGAGTAACCCAAGGACTTGATGCGGTCCAATAGTTCTGCTGTTTTTTCATTACCAAACAATTGGAAACATTGATCAACCAATTTACCAACTGTTTTCTTATCCATAACCTTACCTAAAGAGTAAGTGCCATCTTCACGTTTCTCGTATTGCCACAATTCTGGGAATAAAGCATTGTTGAAGATCAAGCGACCTGCTGTTGTTTCTACACGGCCATGATCAGGTAAACGGATATAAAGAATATCTTGCAAACCAATGATATGAGACTCATAGGCAAGCATAACTTCATCATAGGTAGCAAATGTTTTTGCTTTATCACGAGTATCTTCGCGTACAACTGTTAGGTAGTATGTACCTAAGATCATATCTTGAGAAGGTACTGCTACTGGCTTGCCGTCCTTAGTAGACAAAATATTATGGCTAGAAAGCATCAATGTACGAGCTTCCGCTTGTGCTTCTACGGACAATGGTAAGTGACACGCCATTTGGTCACCGTCAAAGTCGGCATTGAAGGCTGTACATACTAATGGATGCAATTTGATAGCACGACCTTCCCAAAGGATTGGTTCGAAGGCTTGGATACCAAGTCTATGCAATGTAGGGGCACGGTTCAAGAGAACTGGATGTTCTTTAATTACCTCTTCCAAGGATTCCCACACGCCAGGGCCAATTCTTTCAACTTGGCGTTTAGCAGCCTTGATGTTGGATGCTTGACCGCGTTCTACCAAACGTTTCATAACGAATGGTTTGAACAATTCTAATGCCATCTCTTTTGGCAAACCACATTGGTGCATTTTAAGTTCAGGACCTACTACGATTACGGAACGACCGGAGTAGTCAACACGTTTACCGAGCAAGTTTTGACGGAAACGACCTTGTTTACCTTTAAGCATGTCGGACAAGGATTTCAATGGGCGGTTACCAGGACCTGTAACAGGACGACCGCGACGACCATTATCAATCAATGCATCAACCGCTTCTTGAAGCATGCGTTTTTCGTTGCGCACGATGATATCAGGAGCACCCAAGTCGAGTAAACGTTTCAAACGGTTGTTACGGTTGATAACACGACGGTATAAATCGTTGAGGTCAGATGTAGCAAAACGGCCACCATCTAATTGGACCATAGGACGCAATTCAGGTGGGATTACAGGAACGATGTCCATAATCATCCATTCTGGACGGTTCCCAGATTGACGGAATGCTTCTACTACTTCCAAACGACGAACTGCACGGATTTTACGTTGACCACTAGCAGTGTTCAACTCTTCGCGCAATTCGGCATTCAATGCTTCAAGATCAAGTTCTGATAAGAGAGCTTTTACCGCTTCAGCACCCATGTCGATACATGCGAAGAGAACCTCTTCAGCAGCGCCTAACTCATAGCGTTCTTCGCGAGTTAATTCTTCGTATTCCTTATCAGCTTCTGGTATTGTTGCATCATCACGAAGAGCCGCATTATAGCGCTCTTTGCGTTGTGCTTCACGAACAATAGCTAAACGTTCATTACGTTGAGCCACTGTTTCGATTACGACGGATTTACCACCGATAGTATAACCGTCTTCATTAAATTGAGCTTCGTATTCGCGGTATTCTTGCTCGGACAACAATTGACGTTTTGTCAATGGTGTACCAGCTGGATCTACTACGATGTAGGAAGCAAAGTATAATACGCGTTCCAAAGAACGTGGTGATATGTCAAGGATAAGACCCATACGGGATGGGATTCCTTTGAAGTACCAAATGTGAGATACAGGAGTAGCCAATTGAATATGGCCCATACGTTCACGACGTACTTTCGCACGGGTAACCTCTACACCACATTTGTCGCAGACTACGCCTTTATGGCGGATGCGTTTATATTTGCCGCAGTGACATTCCCAGTCCTTTGTTGGTCCAAAAATGCGTTCACAGAATAGACCATCACGTTCTGGCTTCAACGTACGGTAGTTAATTGTTTCAGGTTTCTTAACTTCCCCATGAGACCAGGATAAAATCTGCTCTGGAGAGGCTAAACCGATTCGCATGGAATCGAATTCATTTACGTCTAGCACTACTATCGCTCCCTTCCTTATAGATAGTTTTAGTCTTCATCGTTAGAGGAGTCGCCCATTGGGTACGCCAATTGGCTAAGGATATCATCTTCACCGCCATTATCAGCTGGTAAGTCTTCCTCTTCCTCTTCCTCTACTTCTGGTTCTACTACAGTTACTTCATCAGTTTCTACAGCACTGCCTTCCATAACTTCTTCAATACCAGTTTCTACCACCTCATCTTCGTCCTCAAGTTCTTTCATAATAACTTCTTCTTGATCTTCGTTCAAGATTTTTACATCGAGACCGATACTTTGAAGTTCTTTAAGCAATACCTTGAAGGACTCAGGTACACCTGGTTCAGGGATGTTTTCGCCTTTAACGATTTTTTCGTATGCTTTCACACGACCAACAACGTCGTCAGACTTAACAGTTAATAGCTCTTGAAGGGTATAGGCTGCGCCATATGCTTCTAGAGCCCAAACTTCCATTTCCCCGAAACGTTGGCCACCGAACTGAGCTTTACCGCCCAAAGGTTGTTGTGTAACAAGGGAGTACGGACCTGTAGAACGAGCATGGATTTTGTCATCAACCAAATGATGGAGTTTAAGCATGTAAACGTAACCAACAGTGACGCGGTTATCCATCGGTTCACCAGTACGACCATCATATAGAACAGTTTTACCATCATCAGGACGACCTGCAATCGCCAATGTTTCGAATACGTCCTTTTCGTGAGCACCATCAAATACAGGTGTAGCAATATGAATACCTGCTACATCTGGTTTTGGCATGCCATATTTGTCAAAATCATAGCCAAGGCTTTCCAACTCTTTACGAATTTCAACGCGTTTTTCTTCAGCAGAGTGAATGTTGTTAAGAGTATTCTTGACTTTGCTAATTGCCTCTAATTCTTCTACAAGCGCAGGATCCATTTCAGGAGCCTCTTCTTCAGAATCAAAGAATTCTACATGAAGTGCATTGTATTTAGCTTCAATAGCTTTAAGCTCTTGGTAACGAGCTTCGCCACCCATAGCATCCAATTTCTTTTGCGCTGCTGCTTCTACATGTTTTAAAATTTTAGTTTTCAAAGCAATGATTTGCTCATTTTCTTCGAAATGATTTACCGTAACATCTTCCGCAACTTTCGCTTCCAATACCTCAATTTGAGCATAAAGGTCGCGGATTGTATCGATTTGTTCCCAGTAAGATGCATCAGTACGGGCTTCTTTCAACACGTTTTGAATGTGAAGGTCTGTAGCTTTGATTTTCATACCTAAGCCTTGAACAGCCCACCCCAAGTGAGTTTCAAGAACCTGACCGATGTTCATACGAGAAGGTACGCCCAATGGATTCAATACGATTTGTACTGGAGTACCATCTGGAAGGAATGGCATATCTTCTTTTCTCATAACGCGAGAAACGACACCTTTGTTACCATGACGGCCCGCCATTTTATCGCCTTCATGAATCTTACGTTTTTGAGCGATATATACGCGAACAAGTTTATTTACGCCTGGTTGTAATTCGTCGCCATTTTCACGGGTAAAGACTTTTACATCTACGACTTTACCAGATTCGCCATGAGGCACGCGCAAGGAAGTATCACGAACTTCACGTTCTTTGTCACCAAAAATAGCACGCAACAAACGTTCTTCTGGAGTAAGTTCAGTTTCACCTTTTGGTGTAGCTTTACCTACAAGGATATCACCAGGATGTACTTCTGCACCAATGCAGATAATACCATCTTCGTCTAAGTTTTTAAGTGTGTCGTCACCTGTATTAGGCAACTCACGAGTAATTTCTTCAGCACCTAATTTGGTATCACGAGCATCACATTCGTATTCTTCAATATGAATGGATGTATAGATATCTTCTTTGCAAAGTTCTTCACTAAGCAAGATAGCATCTTCGTAGTTATAACCTTCCCAAGGCATGAACGCTACAAGAACGTTATAACCTAATGCCAATTCGCCGCCATCTGTAGCAGGACCATCAGCCAATACTTGGCCTTTTACAACATGGTCCCCACGATTGACGATTGGTTTTTGGTTAAAGCACGTGGATTGGTTAGAACGAAGGAATTTATTCAAATGGTATGTATCAACACGACCATCGCTATCGCGAAGAACGTGGATTTCATTACCCCAACAACGTACAACTTTACCTGCTTCACGCGCCAATACGCAAACACCAGAGTCAGTAGCTGCTGTATATTCCATACCTGTACCAACAAGTGGTGCTTGAGCACGCAAGAGTGGTACCGCTTGACGTTGCATGTTCGCGCCCATCAAGGCACGGTTAGCATCGTCATTTTCAAGGAATGGAATCATAGCTGTACCAATAGATACAACTTCTTTTGGACTAACGTCCATATAATCAACCTTATCTGGTGTAACTTCCAATACATCATGACCACGACGACAAGCAACATGTTCAGTTGTGAAGTACCCCTCTGCATCAAGCGGAGAGTTCGCTTGGGCAATTGTCATGCCTTCTTCTTCATCAGCGGTCATGTATACTACGCTATCAGATACGCGCACTTTAACAACTTTATCAGCATCCTTGCCTTTACCATACACTTTTTCTACTTTACGGTATGGTGCTTCGATGAAGCCAAATTCGTTTACCTTTGCATAGTTGGACAAGGAGTTAATCAAGCCAATGTTTGGACCTTCTGGAGTTTCAATAGGACACATACGACCATAGTGAGAATGATGCACGTCACGAACTTCGAAACCTGCACGCTCACGAGACAAGCCGCCAGGGCCAAGGGCAGAAAGACGACGTTTGTGAGTCAATTCCGCCAATGGGTTTGTTTGGTCCATGAACTGAGACAATTGAGAAGAACCAAAGAATTCTTTGATAGCTGCCACTACAGGGCGAATATTGATCAACGCTTGAGGTGTAATGGATTCAGTTTCTTGAATGGTCATGCGCTCACGAACAACACGTTCCATACGAGTTAAACCGATACGGAATTGGTTTTGCAACAATTCGCCTACGCAACGAAGGCGACGGTTACCCAAGTGGTCAATATCATCTGTATGACCTGCACCATCCATAAGGTTGAGCAAGTAAGAAATGTTAGCGATCATGTCTTCACGTGTTACTGTACGGTGATCATATGGTAAGTTGCAGTTATTACAAATAACTTTAGACTCTACACCATCATTATTTACGATGTAGAATTCAGCAAAACCTTCACCATCGAATACATGGCTATTAGCAACGATATCAAGTTGTTCTTCCCCAACTTGTACGCCTGCATCAAGGATAATTTCGCCAGTTTCTGGATCTACAATTGGTTGAGCCAATGTTTGACCCAACATACGTTGGCGCCAGCCAAGTTTTTTGTTCAATTTGTAACGACCAACGCGCGCTAAGTCATAACGGCGTGCATCGAAAAACAAGTTATCGAACAAGTTACGAGCAGACTCTACAGTAGGAGGCTCACCTGGACGTAATTTTTTATAGATTTCAACCAATGCTTCATCAGCAGATTGAGTTGTATCTTTTTCTAATGTACGAACGATGCGTTCATCATATACTGGTAAACCATCCTCATCAGTTTTACCATTCCAGAAGAGGTCTAGAATGCTTTCATTAGTATCCCAACCTAATGCACGTACCAATACAGTAGCTGGTAATTTACGGTTACGATCAATACGAACAGCTACCACTTCACTAGCATCTGTTTCAAGTTCAATCCATGCACCACGGTTAGGAATAACTGTGGAATCATACAAACGGTTACCCATTGTATCGATTTCTTTATTGTAGTAAACGCCTGGAGAACGTACTAATTGGGATACGATAACACGTTCTGCACCATTGATGATGAAAGTACCTGTATCCGTCATCAATGGGAAATCGCCCATGAATACTTCTTGTTCTTTAATGTCCATATTTTCTGGATCATTATTTACCAAGCGAATATTTACACGAAGTGGTGCTGCGTAAGTAGCATCACGGTTTTTACATTCATTAATATCATACTTAGGTTCACCTAAGCTGAAACCTTCAAAAGAAAGTACTAGATTACCTGAATTGTCTTTAATCGGAGAAATATCGTTGAAAATATTTTGTAAACCACTCTCCAAGAACCACTCATACGATTTACGTTGAATGTCCAATAAATGCGGCATCTTGATAACTTCGTTAATTTTAGCGTACGTATAACGAGTTCGTTTGCCTACCTGCTCAGGTTTGAACATATTTGCTTTCACCCCTATCAAAACACACTGGTCTACCATTTTCTATAACGGCATGAAAAAGACATCTTACAGGTCTCAGTTTTCCTGCTCGGGCAACGTCAAATAAAGCAAGGTCCATTTCATTTTTAAAATAACCTTGCTTCCCATTAACCAAGCACAACCTTGGAAGAAAACCTCATCACTATTTGTGTTATAGTTTTTACATCCAAAAGCAGAAAACGCTACTTTTGCAATATATAATTTTATCAGTATTAAAAAAGACTGTCAACCAAAAGGGTTGACAGTCTTTCATTTTCATGCTTTATTCATGTATCAAAAGAGAACCATAAATTAGTTGCCTTTTTGTTTTAAAAGATTCGCACCAGCGATACCAGGGCGAGTCATTTCTTTAGGAGAAAGAATATGATTAATTTCATCCTCAGTCAATAAACCTTGATCCAAGATGATATCACGAATAGCTCGACCTGTTTCATACGCTTCTTTCGCCAATGCAGAAGCTGTTTCATAGCCAAGATGTGGCAACAATGCTGTTACGATACCAACGGAACGATTCAACCAGTACTCGCATTGTTCACGGTCTACTTCAAGATCAACAAGCAATTTATCAACGAATGTATTTACACCGTTTTTGAGGTAGCAAAGGTTATTGAACAAGTTGTATGCCAATACAGGTTCCATAACATTTAACTCGAATTGACCATTTTCTACAGCTAATGTAATAGTAAGGTCATTACCGATAACTTGGTAACACACTTGATTCAATACTTCAGCGATAACAGGATTTACTTTTCCTGGCATGATAGAGGATCCTGGTTGACGGGCAGGCAATTTTAATTCACCAATGCCACAGCGAGGGCCAGATGCCATTAAGCGGAAATCATTTGCCATCTTAATCAACACAAGTGCAGTTACCTTCAAACCGCTAGAGATATCAGCAAATACATCTGTATTGTTTGTGGCATCGATTAAGTTCTCCGCAGTGTAGAACGGTTCGCCTACTACTTCGCTTAATTCGTACGCTACATCATGAATATAATTAGGTTCAGCATTAAGGCCTGTACCAACTGCAGTGGCCCCCATGTTAATTACATGTGCACCTTCAACGGCAGATTTAATACGTTTAATACCACGACGAATACCAGATGCGTAAGCACCCATCTCTTGTCCCAATGTAATAGGCACCGCATCTTGTAAATGAGTACGCCCCATTTTTAAAATTTCACTATATTCTTCAGCTTTTTTCTCAAGCTCATCAACAAGACGTTGCAAAGCTTCAAGTAAAGGTTTAGTTTTTAAAATTGCACAAACCTTGATTGCTGTTGGGAACGCATCATTCGTAGATTGTGCCATGTTACAGTGATTGTTAGGGCTTACAATATCATAGCTACCTTTTGGATGACCTAAAATTTCACAAGCACGATTTGCCAACACTTCGTTCATATTCATATTCACAGAAGTGCCAGCACCACCTTGAATTGGATCAACTGGAAATTGGTCAGCAAATTCACCTGCAATAACTTCATCAGCTGCTTGAACAATCGCTTTACCGATAGATACATTGAGACGACCTGTTTTCATATTAGCTAAAGCAGATGCTTTTTTTACCATTGCTAGTGCTTTAATAAAATCTTGGTCTAAATGTTTCCCCGTAATATGGAAGTTTTCTAAGGCACGAATCGTTTGTACACCATAATATAACTCATCCGCTACTTCTAATTCACCTAGGAAATCATGTTCTTTTCTCATAATAGATCCTCTTTCCACTATTTCATATATTAGATGATAGTTTAATGAAACGGTTTTATCTTATGCGCTCATTATAGCATGTATTTTGTATACATAAAAGTTATTTCATGTATTCCGAATAAACAATATTCTATACAATATATCATTTCATAAATAATTATTTTTTTGTAACTATCTCTATATTATCTCCATATTATCTCCATATTTATAAGTGCTCTGTTTTTATCTTTGATTGGTTTAAATATTACACGCCCTATAGTACAATAATATAAACTATGTAAGTAAGGAGTAACTATGATTAACAATCACATGCTGCGCATAGGTGCGCTCTTTTTATTAACCGTTTTGAGCTACGGCTTTTATAATGCCTATTTGCCAATCACTGATCCGGTGGAGTCCAACTATGTTCTCTCCGCCATCACCATGCTAAAACATAACTCATGGATATCCCCCATGATATACGATCACGTATGGTATGATAAACCACCGCTCACCTATTGGGCACTTATGATTACGTACAAACTATTTGGCATATCAGACTTTACATCTCGTATACCGAATACGCTTGTTGCGGGAGCCAGCGTGGCCCTAATGTACCATATAATTTACCGCATATCTAAAAATACTTTTGCTAGTGTACTCTGTGCTATTCTATTAATGAGTACACTACAGTTTTGGTACATATCTCATGCAATTATAACCGACGGATTTCTACTTCTCTTCACCTTAGCTATATTTGGATATAGCTATTTAGCTTTTACCAATAATGACAAGTCAGCTATGGTGAAAGCTTACATTGCTGCTGCCTTAGCTGTAATTACCAAAGGACCTATAGGCATCATCTTGCCCGGCCTGATATTACTCATTTATGTATGCGCTCGCTATATAGTCCATAGAAAAGATGAAAGTTATCAGCTTTCAAAGGATATTAAATTACTATTTAATCCCTTAGGACTATTAGCCTTTATAGCGATAGCTAGCCCTTGGTATATCGCTATGTATTCCATTCACGGTGAGCAGTTTATTTCCGGATTCTTAGGTCTACACAATGTAGATCGAGCTCTTATATCTGAGCATCCTAAATTTAATGTATGGTATTACTATCTATTAATTGTACCCCTTTCACTATTACCATGGACACCTGTAATAGTCTATCATTTAAAAGATCTTAACTGGAAAGATGATTTTGATCTATTAGGTATTATATGGTTTATAGTTATAGTTCTATTCTACTCTCTAGTAGCTACAAAGTATCTAACCTACACATTACCTGCCATTATCCCTTGTATAATATGGGCGGCTGTAAAAATTTGTGAATTAGTTACTGACAAAGAAACCGGTGAATTTACTCAATCATTCAAAAAGTTTAATTATTTAATTACCCTACCACTAGGTATTTACTACATGATTTTTACATTTGCTACAGCTTTTGATCAAAGTCTTGATAGTAAACCATTAATCGTTGGTTCCTTTATTATAGTATGTATAATTTTAATCGGTCGATACTACATAACATCATTTTTCAAACTAGCAATATATGCTTTAGTTCCACTAATTACGTTGTACTCGGTTATTACGATTACAGTACCACCAATATTGTTTAATCAGTCTGGTTTACAGTTCAAAGCATTCATCGAAGATACATCAAAACCAATATATGTATATGGCAGTTACTATACTTCCATTGTATATTACATGGACACTACACCTACCCAAGTTTTCGTAGATACAACTGATGATTCTATATGGACCGAAGGCAAAACATTGATGCCTACAATAACTAAAGAAACATTTTTAAGTAATACATCAAATAATCGCGGTTCCTATGTCATCGTTCCTAAAAAATATGACAAGGATTTCTCTAATGCATTACCGTATCCAAAGGCAAAATTAGTCAACAAAACAAAACTCGCATCAATTTATAAGCTTCAATAAAAAAGGCGTACCCATAGGGTACGCCTTTAATATGGTTAGAATTATTTCAATTCTACGGATGCGCCAGCTTCTTCTAATTGAGCTTTCAAAGCTTCAGCAGCTTCAGCAGCAACGCCTTCTTTTACAGGTGCAGGAGCACCGTCAACGATAGCTTTAGCTTCTTTCAAGCCAAGACCAGTTGCTTCACGAACAACTTTGATTACGTTGATTTTAGATGCGCCAGCATCTTTCAAGATTACGTCGAAGGAATCTTTAGCAGTGCCGCCTTCAGCACCACCAGCAGCTGCTACAGCTACAGGAGCTGCTGCAGTTACGCCAAATTCTTCTTCGATTGCTTTTACAAGATCATTAAGTTCAAGGATTGTTGCTTCTTTCAATTCAGCAACGATGTTTTCAATGTTCAATGCCATTTTAGATTTCCTCCATAAATTAGTTTATAGTGCCAGCCTCAAGCGGCCAACGAATACTTTGCAAAAAATATTATTCTGCAGGTTTTGCTTCTGCAACAGCTTTGACAGCGTATGCAACATTGCGAACAGGAGCTTGCAATACGGAAAGCAACATGGAAAGCATACCTTCGCGATTTGGAAGAGATGCAATTGCTTTAACGCCTGCTGCGTCCATAACTTCGCCTTCAACGATACCAGCTTTAACTGTTACAACTTCTTTTTCAGTTGCTTTGATGAATTGTTCGATTACACGAGCAGGTGCAACAGCATCGTCTTTAGAAGTAGCCAACGCAGTTGGACCTTCTAAATGCTCAGAGAAACCTTCAAGATTCAATTCGTTTGCAGCGATACGAGTCAAAGTATTTTTGATTACTTTGTATTCAACACCTTCAGCCAACATTTTGCGACGAAGATCAGTTGCTTGCGCAACAGTTAAACCAGAGTAACCAATCAATACAGCACCTTTTGCTTCAGAAAGAGTTTCTTTCATTTGAGCAACGATTGCTTTTTTTGATTCAGTGACAGCCATTAGATTACCTCCTTGTAGATTTTTTTGGTGCTCTATGTACTATCTTAGCGTAAAAACGACCCCATCGCACGCGATGAGGTCGTAACTAGTCCTAGGTTGTTCTAGTGTCAGCCTCAGCGGGCGGATTTTCATCCATTATACATACCAGCCGTCTACAGCTAAGAGACATATTTAATTATTGCTCTTTGGAAACAGTGCTCAATTTGAACACATTCAAAGGTACACCAGGGCCCATTGTAGCGGACAAGGTTACAGATTTAATGTATTGACCTTTAGCTGCTACAGGTTTAGCCTTGATAATAGTATCAACGATTGTACGGTAGTTGTCAAGTAATTTTTCTTCATCGAAAGATGCTTTACCGATAGAGCAAGAGATAATACCTGCTTTATCAGTACGGTATTCGATTTTACCAGCTTTGATTTCGTTTACTGCACGAGCAACGTCTGGAGTTACTGTACCAACTTTAGGGTTTGGCATCAAGCCTTTAGGACCCAAAATTTTACCAAGACGGCCAACTTGACCCATCATGTCTGGTGTAGCAACTACTACGTCGAAGTCGCTCCAACCACCTTGGATTTTAGCTACTAACTCTTCAGAACCTACAAAATCTGCACCAGCTTCTTCAGCTGCCTTAATATTGTCGCCTTTTGCGAATACAAGAACGCGTTTAGTTTTGCCAGTACCATGAGGCAATACTACTGCACCACGAACTTGTTGATCAGCGTATTTAGGGTCGACATTCAAGTTGAAAGCAATTTCAACTGTTTCATCGAAATTTGCAGTTGCAGTTTTCTTAACCAACTCAATTGCTTCTACTGGTTCGTAGAATTTACCAGCTTCAATAAGTTTTACTGCTTCAGCGTATTTCTTACCTACTTTTGCCATTATAATATCCTCCTTATGTGGTCAAACGGGAATTCCCTCCCACCGATTTGCGCCTTATGCGCAAGTCGTACGCTTATTAGTCAACGATTTCAATGCCCATGCTGCGAGCAGTACCTTCCACCATGCGCATACCTTGTTCTACGGTATTAGCATTCAAGTCAGGCATTTTCAATTCAGCAATTTCACGAACTTTATCGCGACCTACTTTTGCTACTTTATCACGGTTAGGCACACCAGAACCTTTTGGAATACCTGCAGCTTTTTTCAACAATACTGCAGCTGGTGGAGTCTTAGTGATGAAGTCGAAGCTACGATCTTCATATACGTTAATAACTACTGGAATAATTAAGCCAGCTTGTTTAGCAGTACGTTCGTTGAATTCTTTTGTGAAAGCAACGATGTTAACACCTGCTTGACCTAGTGCAGGACCAACTGGTGGTGCTGGAGTAGCTTTAGCGGCTTCAATTTGTAGTTTTACTTGTTTAACTAATTTCTTAGCCATGGGTAATTAAACCTCCTATGCTTATACTGTGGTGGTAACGGATATATATCCTCCCACTGGCAACCAAAATCGATTGCTCTTTTTAGAGTTATATTATTATATTTATATATTAAAGAGCTTTCTCAACTTGAGAGAACTCTAACTCTACCTCGGTATCTCGATTGAACATTTCTACGCTAAGTTTCAATGTTCCTTTATCAGGGTTAAGTTCGGTAATAACACCTAGTTTATCTTCAAAGGCACCGGACGTAATGCGAACCGTTTCACCAACTTCTACATCAACGTTAATGGTTGGTTTCTTATCCAAGCCCTGAGACTTAAGTATATGTTCTACTTCGGAATCAGAAAGTGGAACTGGTTTTGTAGCAGAGCCAACGAAACCTGTTACACCTGGCGTGTTGCGTACAACATACCAAGAACGGTCATTAACTTCCATTTCCACCAATACATACCCAGGAAATATCTTACGTTTTACTACTTTTTTAACCCCATCTTTTTCATCTATTTCGTCTTCAAGAGGCACCAAAATTCGGCTGATCACATCTTGTAGCCCCATAGATTGAACTTTAAGTTCAAGAGTGGTTTTTACTTTATTTTCGTAGCCTGAATAGGTATGAATTACATACCACTTCTTATCTGCTTCCATGTAATGGCCCCCTTATCCAACAAAGTGCAACAACGTATTAAAAAGTTGGGCAAAGAGTCCATCAAGCACAGAAATAATCAAAGCGATGAATATGGTCACTAAGAATACTACTATTGTGTAATTGATAAGCTCTTTTTTTGTTGGCCAGACTACTTTTTTTAGTTCAGCTTTCACACCGCGGAAGAATTTTCCAAATCCACCACGCTGCTGCACTGCTGAGTTAGACTTTGCCATTGTGTTTCACATCCTCAAATCAACAGGTAATGAATGATAAGAATTATTTTGTTTCACGGTGTAATGTATGTTTACCGCAGAATTTGCAATATTTCATCATTTCAATACGATCAGGATTGTTCTTTTTATTCTTGTTCGTTTGATAGTTGCGTTGTTTGCAATCTGTGCAAGCTAAAGTAATGGCATTACGCATCCGGATACACCTCGCTTTATATTTACTAATCTGTCTCTTGTACTCGAAAACGCTCGACTACATACTAAAAAACTATATCATACGTAGCAAGCGATGTCAAGAAATTAAGCAACTCAAAAAAGCCAGGCACGTATGCCTGACATGGATAGTATAACAGACAATGGCGCCCCTTGTCTACCCAAAGAACGCCATGTCATATTAGCTTATAGTTAGCTTATATATATTATATTTAATATTATAATTACATATTTACTATTATTGCTTCGTTTATTACTGTTTCTTTGTGAAAGTTACTTTCACGATTTGCCAGAAGAAGGCCAATGCCCCCAATATCATGATGGTATCGCCAACCATGCGAAGCCAACGCAAATTTTGTAACAATGGTTGTTGCATAAAGTCTTCACTGCGAGCGAGCCATAAGCCTTGTGTAACACTTGCCCAACTTTGAATCAAGCCAATTGGCAATAGACTGATAAGAACCATTAACGCAAGGCCCCAATTCAATGCCCAGAAACCGAATTTCATCAACTTGTCGTTAAATTCCACTTCAGGTCGAATATAACGAGCGATGAGGAATACAAAGCCTAAACTCAAGAACCCGTATACGCCGAACAACGCCGTATGAGCATGAACAGCTGTCGTATTTAGACCTTGAATATAGAACAAGGAAACCGGCATATTAATTAAGAAGCCGAAGATGCCTGCACCCACCAAGTTCCAGAAGGATACGGCAATGAAGCAGTATACAGGCCATTTTAGTCGATGCATCCAAGGAGCACTATGAAGGCGTGTATAATTTTCAAACGCTTCATATCCCAAGAGTACAAGAGGCACTACTTCCAACGCGGAGAACGATGCCCCTGTGGCCACGATAGTCGATGTAACACCGGTGAAATAAAGATGATGGAATGTACCAGGGATACCGCCGATAAGGTAAATGGCACCGGACGAAATCGCTGCTATGGTACCTGCACGGTAAGATACGAGACCAAGTGTTACGAAAATAAAGGCCATCAACGTAGTAGAGAATACTTCAAAGAATCCTTCTACCCAAAGGTGAATAACCCACCAGCGCCAGTATTCCATGATTGCCAAGTGGCTGTGTTCTCCGTAGAAAAGACCTGGTCCATAGAAAATACCGACCATCACAACGGAGAAAATAAAGGCAGCAATAAGGTTTTTATCCCCTTTATTTTTGAAAGCACCAATGATGCTGCGCACCATGAGTACAAGCCAAAATAGAATGCCGATATATTCAATCCATTGCCATACGCGCCCCAACTCGATAAACTCATATCCTTGGTGACCCAAGTAGAAGTTTAGAGACGCCGGAATCTCATGAGCAACACCTAAATATGTACCTGTAAAGGAACCCACTACCAACACAACGAGTGCCCAGAACAAAATATCCACGCCCAATTTTTGGAACTTAGGATCTTTACCGCCATTAATAATCGGCGCCAAGAATAAACCGGCACTCAAGAATGCCATCGCAATCCAGAACAAGGATGCTTGAATATGCCAAGTACGAGCAATAGAATATGGGAAATACTGCGCCAATGGAATGCCATAGAAAGCCTGTCCTTCTACGGTGTAGTGCGCAATGATACCACCCATACCAAGTTGGAGTAAAAATAATGCCAAAATCGTAAATAAATATTTTCCTAAAGACCGTTGAGATGGTGTGAGATGCAATTTGGAAATTGGATCTTCCGCAGGTGGTGTTAATTCATGTTCATCTTGTTTGCGACCGAATGCCCACATCCATACGACAATACCAATACCACAAAGTAAAATAATAACACTCACAACAGACCAAGCTACGCTTTCCGGTGTTGGATTATGATCTAACAATGGCTCGTGAGGCCAATTGTTGGTGTATGTTGCATCTGTACCAGGGCGTTGAGTCGATGCCATCCACGTAGTCCAGAAGAAGAATCGTGCCATATCAATACGATCTTTTAATTCTGGCAACGTATTGTCTTTCATCGCAAAATGATCGCGTGTTTCGGACAATTTAGGGTTATCACCATACAGTTCAATAAAATATTGTCCGGTTAAATTCATCGCTGTAATACGTTCCGGTGAAAGCACAACAGTTCCATCTTCACGAACAGCACTGTTAAAGTACTCTGCTTTAACTGCTTCTTTAACAGCCGCTTTCTGCACATCACCTAACTGTTCATAAAGAACACCAAAAGCTTCTTGAGACTTGATATCAAGCATTACGGACACTTCTTTGTGCAACCAATCAGCTGTCCAATCCGGGGCTTGATATGCGCCATGACCTAGTACGGTCCCTACAGATTGACCACCTGTAGATTGCCAAGCCGATTGACCATGTAAGATATCATCCTTAGTGAACAAAACCTGTCCATCTTGAGATACATACGCGGTTGGTACCGGTGGCGCTTGATGATATACATCCGTACCCAAATAGCCAAGAATAGAGAATCCAATAATAAGAACTGCTACTACGGCTATCCAATACTTTTTGTATTCGCCCATCACATTACCTCCTTTTCTATAAAAGCACAAAAAGAGAGCCTATGCTCTTCTCATATATAATATACACTAATTTTATAAATAAAGTTGTATCTAAGGTTACAATATATTAAAATTTCTTCTCAATTTGTATCAATAGTATGATTATCCTTTGAAGCCTGAATACAACGTATATGTCACATTACAAAATCATCATTGTTTCAATATATTAGCGATTCAATCCTATACTCTTAATCATCAAAACATACAAAATAAAAGGGACCCAACGGGTCCCTTTTATTGAATCTAAAATTCAATTATATAGCTAATGTATCGATACATTGAGCTATAAACTTGTATTAACCTTCGATTTCTGTTACTACGCCAGCGCCTACTGTATGGCCACCTTCGCGGATCGCGAAACGAAGACCTTCTTCGATAGCGATTGGAGTAATCAATTCGATTTCCATTGTTACGTTATCGCCAGGCATACACATTTCTACACCTTCAGGAAGGTTTACAACACCTGTTACGTCTGTTGTACGGAAGTAGAATTGTGGACGGTAGTTGGAGAAGAATGGAGTATGACGGCCACCTTCTTCTTTAGTCAATACGTATACTTCTGCTTTGAATTTTGTGTGTGGGTTGATGGAGCCTGGTTTAGCCAATACTTGACCACGTTCGATGTCTTT
>NZ_GG770200.1:453843-492378 GCF_000163715.1 Veillonella sp. 3_1_44 | reverse complement strand
GCATGGCCTGGGCAGTCAACGTGTGCATAGTGACGGTTAGCAGTTTCATACTCAACGTGTGCAGTGTTGATTGTGATACCGCGTTCACGTTCTTCTGGAGCTTTATCGATCATGCTGTAATCTTGGAAGTCAGCTTGACCTTTTTCAGCCAATACTTTAGTGATTGCAGCAGTCAAAGTAGTTTTACCATGGTCAACGTGACCGATTGTACCGATGTTAACATGCGGTTTCGTACGTTCAAATTTTTCTTTTGCCATTAGGATTATATCCTCCTTCACAAAAACAAATTACATTCTAGTATTAATATAATATATTAACCCTAATTTATCAATGGAATATAAGATTTCCTTACCTATTATTATACCATATATACAAAGTCTTAGAATAGCATGTCATATGTAAAGAAATAAAAAAATCCCCACCAAGGTGAGGTTTAATGGTGGCGGCACACGGATTTGAACCGCGGACACACCGGGTATGAACCGATTGCTCTAGCCAACTGAGCTATGCCGCCATGTATGGAGCTAGTGACCGGGATTGAACCGGTGACCTTATCCTTACCAAGGATACGCTCTGCCGACTGAGCTACACCAGCACAATGAACGATCATTTCACTGTGGTTTTTATGGTTGCGGGGACAGGACTTGAACCTGCGACCTTCGGGTTATGAGCCCGACGAGCTACCAACTGCTCCACCCCGCTATGAATGGTGGAGGGAGAAGGATTCGAACCTTCGAAGTCGAAGACGGCAGATTTACAGTCTGCTCCCTTTGGCCGCTCGGGAATCCCTCCATAAATAAAATGGAGCTGGCGATAGGAATTGAACCCACAACCTGCTGATTACAAGTCAGCTGCTCTACCTATTGAGCTACGCCAGCATCATTACGACAAGATGAATTGTATCACCTAGCACACTAAGTGTCAAGAACATTTAAAAACTTTTTTGAAGTTTTTCGTTCACTGTGGTCACTCTTAGTGCTTAATCATAATAACATGAAACGATACCCTATGCAAGTATTTTGTCAAAAAAAATTTATATTTTATCAATCCTCTATAAAATGCCTCGTTTTCAGTATATATCCAGTAATCAACTTTTATTTACTAGTATATTCTTTATATACCTTTACATAGTTTCATTCCTTACCAGTCCATGTCTGCTAACATCCATATTTCAGGTTTACTAAAATCAAATAATAGGAAATTACAAAACTATATTTTTTACCTAATAACTGTAATTATATAACTAAAAAAGGAGATAGCCCGCTATCTCCTTCTATACATCTATAGTTTTCCCTATATTCAACCAATATGTTCAAACATACATTTAGTCGATTGCAATAACATGATCTGGATGTGCAATACTAACTACAGCATGTTTAGGATTATTGTTATGTTCTAAGTACAACTGATCCCCTTCAATATGTCCACGCCAGCCAACGACAATAGGATACTTCTTACTAATAGTTTTTAACAACTCAAATGGTTTTAGATTTAAGATAGGTGCAAAGAATACATTAATGCCATCTAGCAAGACTACTTCCGTATCGCTACGGCTAAGAGCACGGCAAATAACTTCTTCCGCTAATTGAGGCCGTTCATCACGAGGCACGAGCAAAAACTCTTCCTCGATGAGTTGCTTAGCTTCCAAGTATTTCCAGCCCTTCTGCTCAGACAATTCACGAATTAGCAAACTTTTACCAGAACCTGGACCACCAACGATAAACAATATACGTTCATCATCACCTTGAATCTTTTCCCAACGTTCTTTTACATCTTGTACAGTAACCATACCCTTTGCCTCCTCGCTGTGACCTATCCTATTTTACAGGACGGTCAGATAACATAACGGATTTGATATATTGGTTTTTATCATCTAGGGCAAACTGTAAATAAGAGTTGCTTGCCGCTGGATTTTTATATTCATATACGGTAGACGTCCCCGCCTTTGTTGTAGATTCAACAATACGAGTTGGCATACCATACACAAAGAGCAATAAATATTTGGTATCACCCATCGCGATTCCACGACGTGTAGGCGTATAAACATTTAATAATACGCGATTGATAAGATCTTTTTTATCTACACTCACACCGTATTCATTATAGCCAATAAATGTGGAGCCAAACAATATGCCTTGATGTTTCCAATCATTATTAGGATCATTAACAAAATGGTCATTCAACTTGAAACCACGCAATACAAAATCATCAGCCGTAAGTGTACCAGCTTCAAAATCATACACTTCAGCTTTCGGCAATCCAAACCTAGGCCATACTTGTCCACTAATAATGTCTACAGCCTCTATATTGCTTTGTTTAATGGTGAAAGCAATATATTCTTTTTGCTGACCAAGCATAGATTGTTGTTGGCTATTACTATTTGTATTCTCTACAGGACTCTTAAACTCCTTTTTTTGAGGCAATGAATTTTCGGAATGCCCCTCATAAAGGAAAATATACGTCTCATTTTTCTTATCACGCCACATCGCATTAGGACTGCCATAGGCAAATATCAATTCCATCCGTGTGCTACCAGGGCCAATGTCACGTACTGTATTAGCGCCTTTTTTCGTACTATGAATATTTGTAATAGTATTTGGTTCAAAGAAGTAAGTCGCCCCTTGACCGCGCAATTGATTGTTAACCAACAATTCTTGAGCAGGTCCAGTATATACAGTTACTGCTACATCTTTCATGTAATACGTAGTAAAGTTATCACGTACCTCAGTTTTTTCTACATCTTTTGGGACTTCAAACTGATTCCCCAATCGGTATGTGCCAATAGCATAGTCATCTTGAGAACCTAAAGGCGGTAAACTGTTTGCCGTATAAGACTTACCAATATCAGCTAAATTATTCTGAGTGATACTCGGCAAAGGACCTTCGTTCTCACTAGCCGCTTGCCAGAATTGTATAGAATCACCAAATTCAGTTACAGCCATTTGCTCTGCGAGCCATCCAGTTTTAGAACCTTCCTGTTTCGTTTTTGGGTCTAGCTTAACAACTCTAACTGGTGCATTATCAAGGTAAGACAAGCTATCAACCTCACCAGTTCCATCTACACTACCATCATTGCTCGCATTAGCGGAATCTTGAGCTACAACGTTAGTGTCATCAGTAGTTTCTACTGCAACTGGGTTAACAGTGGAAATGGCAGGCTCTGCTGCATAACTGATTGTAGTAGCACACAAGCCCACAAGGAGGGCTGCTACAATACGGCTCTTCATAGAATAGTTCATCGATTATTCTCCAACTGTGCACGCAACCAATTCAACCATGTTTCAAGACCGTTGTGGGCCGTGCAACTTACTTCAAAAATTTCTCCATTTGGATTTAAATTACGGATATCTTGTATTGCCTGCTCCTTTTTGAAAGGCACATAAGGCAATAAATCAATCTTGTTAATAAGGATGGCCTTAGACTCTTTAAAGATTAACGGATACTTAAGGGGCTTATCTTCACCTTCGGTAACAGATAAAATCGTTACTTTCATGCTTTCACCAATCTCAAATTCCGCAGGGCAGACTAAATTGCCTACATTTTCAATAATAATCATATCGAGATCATCAAGATTAAGATCACCTAAGGCATCTTGAATCATCTGTGCATCGAGATGGCACCCACCAACTGTATTAATCTGGATAACAGGCACACCCAACTCATGAATGCGCTTGGCATCCTTTGCCGTAAATAAATCGCCTTCAATAACGGCTAAGCGATAATCCTTTTTTAAATCTTGTAAGGTTGCCTCCAAAAGGGAGGTCTTACCTGCCCCAGGTGAACCTAACAGGTTAAATACAAATATATTCTTTTCCTTAAACAACTGTTGTAAGGACTCTGCAATAGCATCGTTTTTTGCCAGTACATTAGTTTTAACTTGAACTTGCATGCCCTAACCTTTCTATCAATCGATATCTATAGAGGTCACTTGTAGCTCGCGACCGCCTATAGTTTGTACGAAATGGCTGTCACAATAAGGACAAATAAACGTATAATTTTTTACAAAAAATATTTTATCACAATCTAAACACTTTCCTTCAATAGGAACTGTATTGATTTCTATGCGTGAGCCTTCCGCAGGTGTTCCCTTCGTAATGGCTTCCCAACAAAATAGCAATGAATCCGGTTCTACCCCACTCATTAAACCTAAGTCTAGTTGAATAGAATGAATGACTGTCGCATCATGTTGACGTAAGGTATCGAGCGCTACATCAAGAATACCTTCTGCTATAGACATCTCATGCATGATATGCCTCGTATACCGCTTCTAGCATCATTGTCGTTGTTACGGATCCAACACCTCCTGGTACAGGAGTAATGGCAGATGCAATATCTTTTACCGCATCATAATCAACATCACCTACAGTTTTGCCGTCCAGTTCATTAATACCTACATCAATAACAACAGCACCAGGCTTAATCATATTAGCAGTAATCATATGAGCACGACCAGCCGCAGCAATAATAATATCACCACGCTTTACTTGCTCTACTAGATCAGAAGTTCTAGAATGGCACATTGTAACAGTACCATGTGCAGCGAGTGCCATAAGCGCTACAGGTTTACCGATAACTTGGCTACGACCGACTACAACCACATGTTTTCCTTCTAAAGGAATATTATAGTGATTTAAAATAGCCATACAAGCCTTAGCCGTACAAGGAGCAAAGCCACCCTTACCAGCTGTTACTAAACCGATGTTATATGTTGTAAGACCATCAATATCTTTTTTAGGATCTAACATATCGATAAGAGCTTCTGTATCAATGTGTTTAGGCATTGGCATTAGCGGTAAAATTCCATGAATAGATGGATCAGTATTTAATTCATGCAACGCCGCTACTACTTCATCTTGCGTTGTCGTTTCAGGCAATTGCTTTAGCACAAAACCATAGCCAAAATTTTTAGCTGTCTTTTCCATAAATGTAGCGTACATATGAGCACCGTGGTCTTCACCAACGAGTAATACTGCCATAGTAATTACAGAGTCGCCAACTGCTGCAACTTTTTCTTGTAAAATCGCCTTGTGAGCGTCTGCTACTGCTTTACCGCGTAATTCGATCATAAGTATCTCCATTCATTCAAACTATCTATAAAATAAGGTGCCTCCGGAGAGGCACCTAAGTCTCTTATTCTATTATATAACGAACTGTCTATAATTTCTAATTATGACCGAATTCGTTTTATCTACGGAAATGAACAGTAATTGCTGTACCAGCCTGAACAGTTGTACCGCTACTTTCATCTTGAGATGTAGCCGTACCAGTTCCATCCGGTTTAAAGGCAAGTCCCGCCTTATGTAACCAATCACGCACTTCACCATAGGTAAAACCAGTAAAGTTAGGCAATGTAACAGAACCATCACTTCCCGGTTTTGGTTCAGGTAATGTATTAGCAGCTTTAACAGCTACTGGTGTACTTTCTTTAACATACGGACTCATTTGGTAATACCGTACAAGTTGAGATACGATGTCCTTAAATACAGGGGCTACAATTTGACTACCATAATAAGAACCCTTTTGTGGGTCATCAATAACGACAAGAACTACAAATTTTGGATCCTCTACAGGGCCAAAGCCAATAAAGGACGCAATGTATTGTCCGTCGAGATAACCGCCATGTTTGGTATCTAGTTTTTGCGCCGTACCAGTTTTACCGCCGAAGTGATAACCTTCTACCATCGCTTTTGTACCGCCACCTTCGGATACTTCTTTTTCTAGAATATCTACAATGGTTTTAGCGGTTTCCGCCGGAACTGGTTGTCCCACAACAGATGTTTCAGTCGTACTTGTAACATCGCCTTGAGAGTTACTATAAGACTTGATGATATGTGGTTTCATCATAGCCCCACCATTAGAAAGTGCACCAAAGGCGCGAACCATTTGTAATGGTGTAACCGCAATACCTTGACCGATGGACATAGTCGCAACGTCTAGCTTACTCATATCCTCTGGATTATACAAAATACCTGCTCCTTCACCAGGCAATTCAATACCTGTTTCAGAGCCAAAGCCATAATCACGTATATATTTCGAGAGAATATCTGCCCCTGTTAATGTACCAATTTCAGCCATACCAGTATTAATAGAGTACTTCAAAATATCTAGCAAACGAACAGGACCATATCCCTCACCATTCCAGTTTCTAATGATATGTCCATTGGCAGCGAAGGCCCCTTTATCGTTATACACAGTGTCTAACTTCCATTTGCCTGCTGCAAGAGCTGCAGATGCAATGATAGGTTTGAATGTAGAGCCTGGTTCATATAAATTGGTAACCGCAATATTTTTGAAAGCCTCTTCACCACTTTGGTTGTAGTTATTAGGATCATAACTTGGACGATTGGCCATCGCTAATATTTCACCGTTCTTTGGATCCATAACGATAACGCTGGCATGCTTAGCTCCTGTATCAACCATCGCCTTATCAAGAGCGCGTTCTGCAATAAATTGAATTGTTGCATCGATGGTTAAGGTTACGCTTTTACCCTTATCTGGTAAAAATTTAGATAATACGGAACCAAAGATGGCATTCCCTTTATTATCAGTAGCTACAATTTCTTGTTGTACGCCCCCCTTTAATTCGTCATCAAGAACCATTTCTAGACCATCAAGACCTTTATCATCAGTGCCGACAAAGCCTAATACTTGTGCCGCTAAGACACCATTTGGATAATAGCGCTTAGATTCTTCAACGAAATTGAGGCCTGCAATATTATTATCCTTAATAACTTGTTGTACCGCTTTTGATTTGTCTGCATCCATCATACGATTCAACCAGACAAAGGCGGTATCCTCTTGCAAAGCTTTTACAATATTCTCTTTTGACATCGTTACATACGGTGAGATGAGCTCCGCAATCTCTTGAGGAGACTGTTTAATCATCTTCGGATCCGCATATAAAGATTTTGTAACTACACTCATCGCCAATGGCTTGCCATTACGGTCATAGATTGTACCCCGCGGCGATTGTAATTTTCTATCTACTTGAACTTGTAATAAGTTTTTCTTCTCTAGGTCAAAGGTGTCAAAGACCTGTAACTGTGCTAAACGCCCAATAAGGACGAAGGCAACGGTCATGAGTATGGCAAGGCACCACGTAGTGCGACTCCAATCACTCATGCGTAATAACGCTTTATTTAATAACTTCATCATTTCTCCACTGGACGGCGTAACTTATGGTCTAATGCATCATATAATGCATCTGGTTCATTGGGAATCACCCCATTTTGAACCTGACCTAATAAATACTGCAATCCTTCCCCCACTTTTTTCCCTGCAAGCTTAATAACTCGTTCGTCATAATTTAAATCCTTTGTATGGATAGGCATCTCTAGGCTAAGATCTGCCATACATTCACCAAAGGCTAAGGTGCCATCAGTCGATGCATAAGGCTTCCCACAGCCTAATACATCGGCAGCACAAACCTTAGATAATTGTTCCCATGCAATTCGCATAATTTGACTATCTCGAAACTCACCGCTGCGAGCCTCTTTACGGATCCACTTCTTCTCATTAGCTTCCCCATTTTGTACAAAATAGTGAAAGCGCATATGATTTTTTACAATCCAAGCTACACGGCGCACAAAACTCTTAGGGTAACCTAAACGAGTAAGCAAGGTTTCTGTCATTTCAGCCCCTAATGTATCATGACCACGATCTGTGAGGCGACCATTCACCACAGCACGCACCGTAGGCATCCCCTTTGCTACATCGTGTAACAGTGCACCCCAACGTAATGTTAAATCTGGTTCTGTATGAGATACAACGGCTAATGTATGATACCAACCATCAAATTCGTGAAAGTCTTTTTCTTGTGGTAAATTCACAAGATGGTATAGCTCTGGTAAAATAGGCACTTCATGAGCGACGCCATTTTCTACAACGCGACAAGAGCACTCGGCCAAGCGAGATTGTACTAATACATCAAGGCCTTTAGCCACAGCAGGCTCTAACATGAGTCGGTCCAGTTCACTACGAACTCTCTCGAGAGATAATCCAGGCACACGATGAAATGCCTTTGGCATAGCTTCTAATAAGTCTTCGGTAGGTAAGAAATCTAGCTTTGCCACAAAGCGGCACGCTCTAAATAATCGCAATGCATCTTCTTCAAAACGTTCCTGCGCATTACCAATAGTGCGTAATGTCTTATGTTTAATATCTCGGCGTCCACCTACGAGGTCGATAACCTCACCAAAGCGGTTCATCGCCATGCCGTTGACAGTAAAGTCACGACGTAACACATCTTCTTCTAAGGTATCGGCATAGATAATTTCTTCAGGGCGATGGCTATCTGCGCCATATCGCTCCGTTCTATATGTAGCAATTTCGTATTGCCTTCCCTCTAATGTAGCTACCACTACACCAAAAGATTTGCCTACGAGGTCTGTCGTTTGAATATCATGACTGCGAAGAACCTCAATTACCGTATCGGGACGTGCAGACGTCACAATATCGAAGTCATGTGGCTTTTGATGCATCAAAATATCGCGCACAGCGCCGCCTATGATATAGGCTTCATGACCGGCTTCTTCCAATACGGTCAATATTCGATTTGCTTGTTCCATCATACACGCTCCTTTCTAAACTAGTCTAATCTTTATTTTACTACAAATGAAAGCATGAAAAAAGTGCAATCCTTATAAGGATTGCACTCTTTCCGCAATAGCTGTACCTGTCGGTGTTACCGCAAGACCGCCATCACTTGTTTCACGCAATGCTGCCGGCATAGCACGGCCTATATTATTCATCGCTTCGATGACTTCATCTGGTGGAATTTGACTTTCAATATTCATCAACGCCATTTCAGATGCAGTAATAGCATGAACTGCATAGAAGCCATTACGTTTAACACATGGTACCTCTACGAGTCCCGCCACTGGATCACAAGCAAGCCCCAATAGATTTTTCATGCACAATGCGATAGCATGGCCTACTTGACGTGGTGAACCACTCATCATTTCGACAATCGCACCTGCTGCCATACACGCAGCCGTACCAATTTCCGCTTGGCAACCGCCAACAGCACCAGCAACACAAGCGCGATTTGCTACTACATTACCAATACCGGACGCAGCTAAGAAGCCTTTTACCACTGTAGCTCTATCTAATTGGTAGTGGTCCGCAACGGCTTTCACCGCACCAGGCATAACACCACAAGAGCCCGCCGTAGGACAAGCAACAATGCGGAACATCTTTGCATTTGCCTCATTTACAGCAATAGCATACGTCATTGCCTTATACGCAATATCACTCATAAAACGAGGTGTTTGCCCATTAAGCTGTGCCGCTTGACCACCGGACATACCAGAAGCCGTTTTCTCCGCATAAGCTATGCCATCTTGAATGGAGCTTTCAAAAATATCTAAGCGATTTTCTATTTCACGAACAACCGCATCTTCACTACGGTCGTAATTCTCTAATTCATAACGCAATACTACATCGCCAAAAGAAATATTGTTTTCCTCACCTAGGCGAATAATATCTGCAATTGTATCATATGCATAACTCATCATTCGCCCTCCTATAATGCTTCAAAGGTCATCACATCCTGGATTCCTGGAAACTCGCGCATAAACTGAACTGTAATAGGATTTACCACCGTATCTGTAGTAATAACCATAACTGCATCCTTATGCTTGCCCTTACGGAATACGCGCATCGTAGCGATGTTAATATCAGACTCGCTCAATGCTTGGCTCACAAGAGAAATCGCACCAGGTCTATCCTCATGGAACACAACGAGCGTAAACTCATCTCCTGTAATGGACATATCATTTCCATCTACTTCGGTAATCATAATCTGACCACCGCCGAGAGAGCGACCAATAACAGTCATATGACGATTATGTTCATCATACATATCAAAACGCACCACATTCGGATGCCCTACATCAAGAGGAGACTCAATAAAAGAAAACTCCATCCCCTCTTTTTTCGCTAATTCATGGGCAACTCGGATGTTCGCATCATCCTCTTTATAACCTAATAAGCCGCCAATCAAAGCACGATCTGTGCCATGCCCTTTATAGGTTTTTGCAAAAGATCCATATAATGTTAAATCTACCTTTTTGGGAGTAGAACGAAAAATACAACGCGCCATCTTCCCTAGCCGCGCAGCACCCGCTGTATGCGAACTAGACGGACCAATCATAATAGGCCCTATAATATCAAAAATACTGTTCATACATACCTCTATATACACATAAACCATGTGAAAAAATCCTATTTCACCTATAGTATAGCAACCAATATCGAGCCTTGTCTATATGCACATTAGGGGCATATTTGTTTGTCTACAGAGGACTACTATTCTTATGAAAGCTGTTCTAAAACTTTGTATATTGATGGGACGCATCCATATCTACAGTTATAAAAGGGAAAGACTATACTTATGCAGCGACATCTCCCCCTCACCTCACTATTCTGATGAAAGCTATTTTAAGAGTTTGTATATTGATGGGACTTATATTTCAGAAACGTTTTACTTATGGGCATAACCTATTGAGGGCCGACTTACGCTGAGTATGGAGGCATGAGATAGGTTATGCCCATTAGTAATCTAGTTGTCGCAATACTGTCAGGCCCCATCAATAAACAAACACTCGATAGATAGCTTTCACAATAATAGTAAAAAAACGCACCTAAGGATAACCCTAGGTGCGTTATTTATAACAACAGTCCTAAATCATAAAAGAGAGGGGACGTAGGACTGTGGTTAACAGATTAATAGATCCTATTAGCCCAAGATAGCTTTCATGTCAGCTTCTGGAGTTGTAATTGGATGTAATTGGAATTTATCTACCAAAATGTTCAATACATTGCTGGAGAAGAATTTAGGCAAGGAAGGTCCGATGTAAATGTTACGGATACCCAATGCCAACAATGTTAACAAGATACATACCGCTTTTTGTTCGTACCAGGACAATACCAATGTCAATGGCAAATCGTTTACATCACATTCAAATGCACCAGCTAAAGCTACTGCTACTTGAATAGCGGAGTAAGCATCGTTACATTGACCCATATCAAGGATACGAGGGATACCACCGATTTCGCCGATGTTCATGTCGTTGAAACGGAATTTACCACAAGCCAATGTCAATACTACAGTATCATTTGGAGTTTGTTTAACGAATTCAGTGTAGTAGTTACGGCCTACTTTAGCACCGTCACAACCACCTACCAAGAAGAAGTGTTTAATAGCGCCAGCTTTTACAGCGTCAATTACTTTATCAGCAATACCCAATACTGTGCCATGACCGAAACCAGTAGTTACTTCATGACCACCGTTGATACCAGTGAATTCTTGAGCTTCTTTGTAGCCGCCCAATTCGATAGCACGGTTGATAACTGCGGAAAAGTCTTTAGTACCATCTTCTTTTTCTTCGATATGTGCACAACCATCGAAACCTACCATATCTGTAGTGAAGATATTAGCTTTGTAGTTTTCTTTTGGTGGCATAATGCAGTTTGTAGTGAACAAGAATGCACCAGGAACATCAACAAATTCTTTTTGTTGGTTTTGCCATGCTGTACCGAAGTTACCTTTCAATTGAGGATGTTTCTTCAATTCAGGATAAGCGTGGCAAGGCAACATTTCACCATGAGTATAGATATTTACACCTTTACCATCAGTTTGTTCCAATAATTGTTTCAAGTCATGAAGGTCATGACCAGTTACAACGATGAAAGGACCTGGTTCTACAGTCAAAGGAACTGTAGTTGGTACAGGTGTACCATATGTTTCAGTATTAGCTTTATCAAGAACAGCCATACATTTCAAGTTAATTTGACCAAATTCCATCAAAAGATCAAGCCATTCTTCAGCACTGTGATCTTTAGCGAATTCTACCATGCCTTTAACGAACCAAGCGTCAACATCAGCATCGTGGAAGCCAAGGCGAGCAGCATGCCATGCATATGCAGCCATACCACGCATACCTAACAATAATGTGGAACGAAGGGATACGATGTCTTCTTCACCTTTCCACAATTGTTCCCAATCGAAATTTTGTTGAGCGCTATCCACTTTTGCATGGTAAGCATTTACTTCGTCAATGAATTCTTGAACGCGGTCTTCAGAGAAGTTTACGTTTGTTACACACATGAACAAACCGCGCATAATATAATCGATACCTTCTTTAGTATGACCCTTTACGTCTAAAGCGCGAGCCAAGCCAACTAAGGCAGCAGTTAATTCGTCTTGTAAGTTAGCAACTGGTGCAGTTTTACCACATACACCTTGTACAGTACAGCCACCTGGTGCTGCAGATTGTTCGCATTGATAACAGAACATACTCATTTAAAAATCCTCCTTTGCGAGACTTCCTCGCAGTCAAGCTAGATAATATAAAACCTATACATTACACTGATGTTTTATCAGTTGTCTGATTGATTACATTTGAAAGTATAACGTAAAGATGATACAATTTCTGTAGCTTGAGCAACAAATAAAAACTTTTTCAAAAATTTTCCTGACTTCCCTTATGGAACAGGTAGACCATTTAGTCTTATACTTTTATTATACAATAATCATTTTTAATTGCTATAGACTTTATCACACCGGAGGTGCTTATGAAACAAATACTTTCAAACGATATCATTAATCAATATATGCCCACCCTCGTGAAATGTCCTTTATTCAATACATTAGGAGAGCCAGAGCTGCGTAGCTATTTAAATAATGCCAAAGTTATCATCCACAGTTACCAAAAAAATGATTTTATAGCCCTCGCTGGAGATCCTATGGAGGGTATTGGTGTCATTCTTGAAGGCAGCGCTTTACTGACTCGTGAAAATGTAATGGGGCAACGGGTTATTATGGCAAACTTAGAGCAATCAGATATTTTTGGAGAAGCACTACTATTTAGCAAACAGCCTTTATGGCCTGCTACCATTAAAGCAACAAAAGCAACTAAAATTATGTTTATTCCCCTTGAAACCTTTATTAAAACATTACCGGATTGTCATCAATGCCAAACTAAAATCCTATCTAATCTATTAGAGGATTTATCTGAAAAAGCAATTCTATTAACCAGAAAAGTCCACTACCTCACATTAAAAGGGATGCGCGAAAAGATTTTTGCGTACTTAACAGATATTTATAAACGTCAGCATTCTAACACAATTCAATTACCCCACAACCGCGAGCAAATGGCTGAGGTTCTCAATGTATCTCGCACAGCCCTTAGCCGTGAATTAGGACGCCTTCGCGATGAAGGTCTCATTGATATTACAGGGCGCACCGTAACAATTAAAAATATTGAAGACATTGAAGAATTCGGCTTTAACACCTTTTAATACTTAATGTCTATTAAATTTAACAAACTAAAAAGTCTCTCAAGATTATCTTGAGAGACTTTTTTATTACACGACTCATAAAATATATAACGGTTTTAAGTATATAATAACTATATAATATAATTTTTCAAACTATATAGTGCTTAAAATTGTAAATTAGAACCAATGAGACAAATCAAATTCTTCACCAATGGTTGCTTTCACATGAGCACGACCTAAGTAAAGGCCTAACAATGTTAAGCTAATTTTAGACATTGGCGTGCTATCAAAGACATCAGCTAAGTCCAATAGAACCGGTGAAATATCATCCATGATATCACGCGCCTCTTGTCCCCTGAAAGCAGTAGGTTTGCTCTTCATCAGAGCTAAAAGATCACGTTGAACCATAGCATTAGAAATTCGTGTTTGTCTAAAGAATTGTGGTGCTAAAGACTCATCTACCAAGGCTAATTTATAAAGATTGGAGTTCAAGCTACGCACCACATAACGTGGATCTACACCATGACCATCTGTAGCACGGAAGAGTTCTTCCTTAGAGAAACCACGATAGTTGAATACAAACGGATATGAATTCGACAACACTTGGCATAAAGTGATAGGCTCTTGTTCTTCTTGTGTACAGCGTAAGTAGTCCAGCTGGCGATAGAAGGAATCATTTCGAGGTAAATCAGAGATGAATGGCTCAATATATTTTTCCACATAATGTTGGAAGTGAATCAATCCATAGTTATTAGAATTTCTAGAATATTGTAACAATAATGTTAAGGCCATAACTTGGAAGTGACCTAATGTTAAATGAGGTAATACACGTAATGCATCAAAAGCTACGAGGTATGGCGTACTAGATTTAGGAGATTGAACCACATCTAGAAAAGCACCTAATGCAGCGGACTTCATCCACTCTGTATTTGTAGCGGCATATGCCTTTTGCATACTCATCAACGCTTCTTGAATAACAATATTCTCTAGTAATGCATTCACTTCAACAATTTTTGTAATATTGAGAGCCGCTAAAGCATCTCTTGTAATAGATTCTACATAATGTTGCGTATCACCATGTAACACCCCAAAGGAATGAACAAATGGTGCTATAGCCAACTCAACGCATTTATCCTCATGTGCCGTTTTTGCCCATTGACCATGCGGTTCCTCCTCTTCAGCTAAACTTGTTGCCGCCAATTGTGCTTCAATTTCAGAAGCATCAAACAAACGCGTTTCATCTAATACCGATGGACCTTCCGCGGTTTGTATTTCGTTTGCACCACCTATCATTTGTGTAGCATCTATGCTATCCGCTTCATCAGCTTCAAAGGCTTCCACAGATTCACCCATAGCAATTGTATCTTCAACAGAGTTAGCGCTATTGAGAAGTTCATCTGTAACAACATCGAGGACAATAGTTTTATCCACCAACGGAGTAACACCTTGATTGGCTTGATTAGCTTGCTTAAGATCTGATACAGCTGTCATCACAATGGTTTCATCCCCTATTGGTGTGCCATTATCCGAACCTATTGGTGTTCCATTATCCGAACCTAATGCTAACGCATATTCTCCCTCTGAAACATGACTTGAATTAGACTTTAGAGTACTTCTTTTATTATAAGAGGTATCTATAGGATCAACCAGAGGTTCAGCCGGTTCTCGCTCTTCACCGACCACCGTTTCAACTGTATCCGGAATTGATGCAGTATATACATTAGTTCCACTCGTATGTGTGATTGTTACATTGCCCTCTTGCGACTCCGTTGCAAATATAACATCATTATGCGCTTTAGGATTATTTTTATTACTTATGTTTTTATAGGATTTTTCTTTTGCCTTACTTTCACCATCACCACCGCTAAATACAGCATAGCAAACAGCAAAGAATCCCAATGCCACGACGGCTAATACAAAATACGGTATTAGGTTTGACATACTATCCCCCTACATCAATGCTTCATTATATACAGCACGCTCACCGCCAATGCTCTTCGGACGAACACGACAAGCGGTCACATGTGCTTTCCCAATTTCTTTCACACAAAGACGTACAGGCACTGCAACGTGTTTCATGTGCATACCAATGAAAGTATCTCCAATATCGATGCCTACATCAGCTTGAATAAATTCAACCATCACAGGATCATCAAAATATTCGTACGCCATCACAGCCAGGGCACCACCCGCATGACGTTGAGGAACAACATTAACTTCCTCCTCCCATGTCATCGCACTACGTTCCATAACAAGTGCACGATTAATATGTTCACAACATTGAATAGCCAAGTTAAGTCCTTTAGCCTTAACAGCATTGTATATTTCATCAAATACGACCTGAGCCACATCAAGGTGAGAGTCAGTGCCGATTTTTTTACCTACAATTTCGCTAGTGGAACAGCCAACAACGAATAATTGACCTTCGCGAACCTTTGCTAAATCAAGTAATTCAGCCATCGCGTTGCGAGTTGACTGACGAATAGTTTCTACAGAAGTCATGTTATCGCCTCACTCAAATTGAATGTATAAAATCTATATGTATATTATCATAAAACCGACAGAATCGGTAGACTAAACTCTACACGTAACGGATGAACATCTTATGATTATGGCTTAACAACAAAAAGAGGCTTGCTTTAGCAAGCCTCTTTCAATCACTCAATGGTGATATTAGATTTTTCTGTAAGGTTTTTGGCCTAATTCGTAGAAGTTATTACCTTCAGTATCGCCAACCACGATGCAAGGGAAATCTTCAACAGTCAATTCAGCCAAAGCTTCTGGTCCAAGTTCACCATAAGCAAGTACTTCATATTTTTTGATGGATTTTGCAATCAATGCTGCTGCGCCACCAACTGCTGCGAAGTATGTGCAACCATTTTTCTTCATGGATTCAACTACTTCTGGTTTACGGGAACCTTTACCAATCATGCCTTTGATACCTTGGTCAAGCATTGTTGGTGTGTAAGCATCCATACGACCGGAAGTTGTAGGACCAGCGGAACCAATTGGATCACCAGGTTTTGCAGGTGTTGGTCCAAGATAATAAACGAATTTATTTGTCCAGTCGATTGGTAATTTTTCACCACGCGCTAAAGCTTCAGTCATAACTTTATGAGCAGCGTCACGAGCGGAGTAAATTTTACCAGTGATAAGAACGCTATCACCAACTTTTAATTTGCGGGAAAACTCTTCATTATATTCTTCAGTATTAATGCGAATTGATTCAGCCATTGTTTTTACCTCCTATCGATTAAAGTACTACGTGAGCATGACGAGCAGCATGGCACATGATAGTAACTGCAACAGGAAGACCTGCGATGTGAGTTGCACCCCATTCGATGTTTACACCGATACAAGTTGTAGTGCCACCCAATTGTGGTCCAATACCAGTTTTGTTAACCATTTCCATGATTTCTTCTTCTAATTTTGCATAGTCTGCATCTTTATGAGGTACGCTAATGTCACGAAGCAACGCTTTTTTGGACATAACTGCTGCTTGGTCCATAGTACCGCCAATACCAATGCCGAGTACAATTGGAGGGCATGGGTTAGGACCTGCATGTTTTACGATTTCAAGGACTGCATTTTTAACGCCTTCCACACCATCAGCAGGTACGAGCATAGCTACATCGGATTTATTTTCAGAACCGAAACCTTTTAATTCTACTTGAATATCTACTTTATCGCCAGGAACGATTTCAGTATAGATGATTGCAGGTGTGTTATTTTGTGTATTTTTACGGTTGAACAATGGTTCAGCTACAACGGATTTACGAAGATAACCTTCAACATAACCAGCTGCAACACCAGCATTGATAGCTTCTGTAAGATCACCACCAACGAAATGAACATCTTGACCAACTTTTAAGAATACCATAGTCATACCAGTATCTTGGCAGTATGGACGATCTTCAGCATCGGCAATTTCTGCATTTTTAATAATTTGATCAAGAACGATACGACCTACCGAAGACTCTTCTGTTTCACGGCCTTTTTTCAAACCTTCATAGATGTCTTTTGGCAAGTGGTAAGCTGCGTCCATACACATTTGACGGACTGTTTTTGTGATTTCAGATACTTGAATCTCGCGCAAGATAATCCCTCCTCAGGAAAATAGTTGAATATTAATTCTAATACCGATGAGATAAAATAAAATTCTCAAACATATGAAAGAATATCTATCTCAAACCGATGAGATTAACTCTATACATAAATCGTAGCACACAATATAAGGGGATTCAACGTCTCACCTATACAGTTTTCTCAATGCTTTTCCAGTTTTTGAGAATTGTTTTCATGAATATTTTTGTATATATTTCGGTTTTTCAATAGCCTACATAGACTTTATTCTCCAGTCACTAAAAAAGCCCCATTCTGTGATAAAAGTCATAGTCTATCACATATCAATAAGATTTTAATATCTTATATTTTTACCTACTTTCTTATATATAAATTTGGTTTAAAATGAACCACAAACATAGACTATATCTAATAAGATAAATACACTTTCATCTTAACTGATACTACTTTTCAACTAAATCTTTTAAACTTTTCTATAATGCATATGTATACCGATTATCTTCAATATACTTATATTGCTAACTCCCATTCATTTAGAGCCATACAATCATCTTAGAACGCAGTAAATATCTATAGTTAATAAGCTCTATAGATTTTATTAATTTTAATGACTCTCTCATCAAAATTATTGATAACTAATTTTATTTATAAAGTTATGTCTTTTAGTCATAATTGACAATATCTATTTTATAGTGTTCTAAAAAAAATGCTTGCTTTTATAATTAAACTAACATATAATAACAATCGTACCATTCCTCGATAGCTCAGTCGGTAGAGCAATCGGCTGTTAACCGATCGGTCGTAGGTTCGAGTCCTACTCGAGGAGCCATTCTGGCCCGTTGGTCAAGCGGTTAAGACACCGCCCTTTCACGGCGGTATCCCGGGTTCGATTCCCGGACGGGTCACCACATATGGACGATTAGCTCAGCTGGGAGAGCGCCTGCCTTACAAGCAGGATGTCGGCAGTTCGATCCTGTCATCGTCCACCAAACTAAAGGAGCAAGCTGTTAAGCTTGCTCCTTTTTTTTATATATATGATATAATAATATAAATTGTATAATTTGTAATTTTAAAAGAGTTTTATTAAGAGGAGGAATTATGTTACATAACTTCGGACTCTATAAACGTCCACTACTTACAGTACTTGCTGTACTACTCACAACTGCATTTACAACAGCCAGTGCCGCTATGATCGATTTGAGTCAGCTAACACCAAATACAACGCAACCTGTGGTTCTTAGCACTATACAAAGTAACACAAGTAATGAGGCTTCTACATTGACCCCTAAAACAAATATGGAGCCTGTCATAAAAGTAGCTGCCACACCAACATCTACACCAATTTCTGGAGTTTCAGAAAAAGCAACTATTAATGCTACTAGTACAAGTCATGATGGTCTCTTGGAAAACTTTCCAAGCCGCAAAGTAACTATTGTTGTACCAGCAAATTTGCGCAATGAAAACACAGCTCAATTTGGTCACTACATGACAGATCGCTTATCAAATACACTTAAATATCCTTACTATGATACAACCATTGTAAGTACTAACACACCAACTGCAGAAATTAAAGCCGCTGATCTTGCTCAAATTGCAGAGGCCCAAAATTCTGAAATCGTTATTATGCCTGTACCATTACAAGACGTATATGTACAAGTTAATACTATTAACAGCCCAGATCCATACAATAAGGATAATCATGAAATTTATATCGCTGCAAAGGTTAATGCCCTTTTATACTATTATGATGTAAACGATAAGGTAATCCATACTGTTCGTACGGGCTTCAACCAAACTGATGACTCTTTAACTATGCCAACACATAAATCAGTTTGGAACAAAGTTATGACTATATTACTTGATAAATTACCATACAAACGAATTCCAACAGATCGTGACCGCTACCAAGCACCTGGTATCAATTCTGAGGCACCTGTTGTATTAGATTTTCAAGTAGAACAACCTAAGAATACTGCATACTCCTTAAAAGGTGTGAGCGTTTTATAATCAAAATTAGAAAGATAAAAAGGCTAGCCAGATGGCTAGCCTTTTTCTTATAACATTTTTGTAACATGCAAGCGCAGTAAAGCACGTTGCAATGCTGCTTCCGCTCTTTCTACATCAATATCAGGTGTAGGATTTGATAACCGACCTTCTGCACGCTCTTTAGCTCGACGAGCACGTTCCACATCAATGGATGTTGGATCTTGACAGTCAGGGGTTACAATACTCACCTTATTATGTTCAATTTCACAGAAGCCACCAAATACAGCATATTCACGAGATGTTCCATCTGGTTGTTCAATGCGTAAAGGTGCCAAGTCTAATGCAATAATCATAGGCGCATGATTTGGCAAAATACCAAAACCACCATCGATAGCTTTACCTACAAAGAATGTAGATTGGCCCTCGAATACGATTGCATCAGGTGTAATTATCTGTAGGGTCATAGGTTCCGCCATGGATTATTCCCCCTTCTCTTGCATTTCCTTTGCTTTTTGAATGGCTTCATCAATGGTACCAACCATGTAGAATGCACCTTCTGGCAATTCATCATGTTTACCATCCAAGATCTCTCTGAAGCCTCTCAATGTTTCGGACAATGGCACATATTTACCAGGAGAACCGGTAAATACTTCTGCTACGAAGAATGGTTGACTCAAGAAACGTTGAATCTTACGAGCGCGAGATACAGTGAGTTTATCTTCGTCAGACAATTCTTCCATACCGAGGATTGCGATAATATCTTGAAGATCGCGATATTTTTGCAATACTTCTTGTACTCCACGAGCTACTGCGTAGTGCTCTTCACCAAGTACATGTGGGTCCAAAATACGGCTTGTAGAGTCCAGAGGATCCACCGCTGGATAGATACCAAGTTCCGCAATGGAACGAGACAATACTGTTGTCGCATCCAAGTGAGCGAATGTCGCTGCTGGAGCCGGGTCAGTCAAGTCATCGGCAGGTACATATACAGCTTGTACGGAGGTAATAGAGCCTTCTTTTGTAGATGTAATACGCTCTTGCAATGCCCCTACGTCATTAGCCAATGTAGGTTGGTAACCTACGGCAGATGGCATACGACCTAAGAGGGCGGATACTTCGGACCCCGCTTGAATAAAGCGGAAGATGTTATCGATGAACAAGAGCACGTCTTGTTTTTTCACATCACGGAAGTATTCAGCCATTGTAAGACCAGTAAGACCTACGCGCATACGAGCCCCTGGTGGCTCATTCATTTGTCCATATACGAGGGCTGTTTTATTGATAACGCCAGACTCTTTCATTTCGTTCCACAAGTCATTACCTTCACGAGTACGTTCCCCTACACCGGAGAATACGGAATAGCCGCCGTGCTCTGTAGCAACATTGTGAATCAATTCCATAATCAATACGGTTTTACCTACACCGGCACCACCGAAAAGACCGATTTTACCACCTTTTACGTATGGAGCGATAAGGTCAACGACCTTAATACCTGTTTCCAAGATTTGTGTATCTGGAGAAAGGTCATCAAATTTAGGTGCTGGACGGTGAATAGGCCATTTTTCATCAGCCACAACTGGAGCTGGATCATGGTCTACAGTTTCACCAAGTACGTTAAAGATACGACCCAATACGCCTTCCCCTACAGGAACGGAAATTGGAGCACCAGTATCTTCTGCTTCCATATTACGTGTCATACCGTCAGTAGAACTCATGGCAACGCAACGAACTGTATCGTCGCCTAAGTGTTGCATAACCTCTACTACGATTTTTTGTCTATCGTGTGCCTTGTGGTCATGGTAGATGTGGATGGCGTTGTAGATAGCTGGTAAATGACCAGCATCAAAGCGCACGTCTACAACTGGGCCGATGACCTGCACAACTTTACCAATATTATTACTCATCGACAGATGTCTCCTTATCTATTGCAAGGCATTAGCGCCACCAACGATTTCAGAAATTTCGTTTGTAATGCTAGATTGACGCAACTTGTTGTATTCAAGGCCTAAGGACTCAATGAGTTCCCCTGCATTATCTGTAGCCGATGTCATGGCCGTCATACGAGCACCCAATTCACTAGCTGCAGATTGTAACAATCCATTATAAACTGTAATTTCTAAGTATTTTGGCAGCAACGCCTCCAAGACGGATACAGCGGACGGCATAAAATCATACTCTTCGCCTTTTACCTCATCTTGTGGTTGCTCTATTGGCAACAAGCGCTCAGCCTGTGCAATTTGCGTCATAGAATTTACAAAACGTGTATAGATCATGATGACTTCGTCTACTTCATGACGTTCATATAGTGAAAGTGCTTCATGCATGATGGCACGCGCATGTTCATAGGACGGTTTATCAGAAAAGCCCGCATAAGACTTATCGATGCGAATACCTCTAGATTTCATGCTATCTCTAGGCTTTCTGCCTGCCGTGATAACACGGTATGTATCAGGAGATTTACCATGTAATTGTTCCATAGCAAATTTCAACACATTAGACGAAAATGCCCCTGCAAGACCTTTATCTGCACCTACTACAATATAGCAAGTGCGCTCTACAGGTCGCACATCTAAGAGAGGACTTTCAAAGCCTTCTAAATCACTATTAGACATATGACGCAAGATTTGCCCTATCTTTTCTGCGTAAGGACGAGTAGCTTCCGCTTTTGTTTGTGCCCTACGAAGACGAGCAGAAGCTACCATCTTCATCGCTTTTGTAATTTGTTGCGTATTGGTAACACTTTTTATGCGTTTTCGCAAATCTTGTGCACTAGCCATACATTACGCCTCCTTACGAGACACTAATGTATGTGTAGAGCCAAATGCTTCAACACATTCTGGGATTGCTTGCTTCAATAGATTTTCAGTTTCTTCGTCAATTTTCTTAGACGTTTCAATGTTAGTGATGATTTCAGGGTAATTTGCTTTTACATAACGTAAAAGTTCAGCTTCAAAGGACAATACATCTGCCACTTGAATATCTGCTAAGTACCCTTTAGTACCAGCGTAAAGGTTGATAACCATTTCCGCTACACTCATAGGCTCATATTGACCTTGTTTTAACATTTCAGTTAAGCGTTCACCACGATCAAGTTGAGCGCGTGTAGCCGCATCAAGGTCGGAACCAAACTGAGCGAAAGCAGCCAACTCACGATATTGAGCAAGGTCCAAACGCAATTGGCCCGCCACTTGCTTCATCGCTTTAGTTTGTGCGCTACCACCTACACGGGATACGGACAAACCTACGTCAACAGCTGGACGAATACCAGAATAGAACATATCTGTTCCCAAGAAAATTTGACCATCAGTAATGGAAATTACGTTTGTTGGAATGTATGCAGATACGTCACCTGCTTGTGTTTCAATGATTGGCAACGCTGTAATAGAACCTCCACCAAGTTCAGATGAAAGTTTCGCAGCCCGCTCTAATAGACGACTGTGTAAGTAGAATACGTCACCTGGATATGCTTCACGCCCTGGTGGACGGCGCAATAATAGGGACATAGCACGATATGCAGCCGCTTGTTTTGTTAAGTCATCATATACGCATAATACGTGTTTACCTTGGTACATAAAGTATTCACCCATGGCAACACCAGCATATGGTGCAATGTATTGAAGAGGTGCACCTGTGGAAGCACTCGCAGAAACTACGATTGTATATTCCATAGCGCCTGCTTCTTCAAGCTTTTGCACTACGCGAGCAACCGTAGATTCTTTTTGACCAATAGCTACATAAATACAAATAACATCTTTGCCTTTTTGGTTCAAAATAGTATCTAAGGCAATCGCAGTTTTACCTGTACCACGGTCACCGATGATAAGCTCACGTTGACCACGGCCGATTGGTACCATCGCATCAATCGCTTTAAGACCTGTTTGCAATGGTTCGTTTACGGATTGACGATCCGCAATACCAGGTGCTGGATGTTCGATAGGACGACGTTCTGTAGCTTGAATAGCACCCTTGCCATCAAGAGGTTGACCAAGAGGATTTACTACACGACCAATCAAGGCATCTCCAGCAGGAACGTCCATAATTTTGCCAGTACGACGCACTTGGTCTCCTTCTTTAATCAAGAAGTCATCACCTAATAGTACGGCACCAACATTATCTAATTCTAAGTTCAAAACCAAGCCATATACGCCGTGTGGTAATTCTAGCAACTCACCGGCCATGGCTCTTTCAAGACCATAAATATGGGCGATGCCATCCCCTACGTCGAGAACAGTACCCACGTCATCGACATTGAGGTCAACATCATAGTCCTGAATCTGCTGTTTGATTATAGCAGTGATTTCTTCAGGCTTCATTTTCATATATACCCATTCACCCCTATCTAATAGAGTTCGTTCTTAATAAAGATTTTTCTAATTCCTCTAAACGACGAGATACAGAACCATCAATGCGTTTATCTCCTACTTGGATAACGATACCACCCATAATTGATGGATCTTGGCGCACAGATAAAATAACATCTTTCCCTGTTACTTCTCGTAATTTAGCTTGTACAGATGCTTCTACCTCAGCTGTGATTGGTTCTGCTACAGTTACAGTAGCTTCCAAAATACCACGAGCTTCTCGTGATTTTTGAATAAACGCTGCAATAGCCTGCGCAATATAACGATGGCGCCCACGTTTAATCATCACATAGATAAAATGTAAAGCAACTTTGTCGATACTAGATTCAAAGATAGAACCAACTAACTTAATCTTTGCATCTTCTGTAACGATTGGATTTTCAAGGAATGAACGAAGTTCAGGCTGTTCCGCCATAACGGACGCTACATAACCTAATTGCTCCTCCATGAGTTCCAAAATATTTTGTTCTTGAGCTAATTCAAACATAGCTGAACTGTATTTATCTGCTACAATTTCTATGCTCATCGTATCACAACCCTATCGTTTTACTATCAAGTTGACGAATAGCGTCTTCGATCAATTTTGTATTAGTTTCGCTGTTCATATCTTTAGCAACAACTTTACCAGCCATAGCTACAGATAAAGATACCACTTCGTTACGCAAGCTGTTCATAGCACGATCGCGTTCAATAGCGATATCTTGGCGAGCACGATTTTTTTCTTGTTCAATTTGCTCGCGTGCTGTTGACAATTGTTCACGTGTTGTATTTTCTGCTTCTTGAACTGCTTTTTCAACAATTTGTTGTGCCTCTATACGAGCATTAGCAATTTGAGCTGCATAATCAGCTTTAAACCCCTCTGCTTCTGCGCGAGCTTGTTCTGCAGCTTCTAAGTCTTTAGCAATTCGTTCTTTACGTTCTGTCATTATAGCCAATAATGGTTTATATGCAAAACGAGCCAATAGCCAAACTAATATAAAAAAGTTCAACATTTGAGCAAGAATCGTTCCAAGGCTTAAGTCAACCAAGGTTATTCCTCCTCGTTATTATCTGAATAACAAAATAAATGCTACTACTACACCGATGATAGGCATCGCTTCGATCAAACCAATCGCTACGAACATAGTAGACATCAATTGACCGCGCAATTCAGGTTGGCGTGTAATACCTTCAATAACTTTGCTAGATACAAGACCATCACCGATACCTGCACCAATAGCACCACAACCTACTGCAATTGCCGCTGCTAACGCGAATAAACCTTGAGCTTCCATAATATATCCTCCATATAAATTAATTAATGTTCCTCACTAAGCCCCATCCCCAAATAGGATGCAGTAAGAACGGTAAAAATAAAGGCTTGAATAATACCAATAAATAGACTAAAAGCAATCCAAACCCATGGTACCGGCACAAACCAAGGCAAGTTATATAATACTTCTAACAAAATTTCACCTGCCACAATGTTACCGAATAGACGGAAAGCAAGTGTAACAGGTCTAGCAATTTCCTCGAAAATATTGAGTATTAACAAAGCCTTATAAGGTCGTACAAAATGCTTAAAATAAGATAAGCCTTTAACTTTAACCCCCATAACCCATACCACTAATGTACTACATAAAGCTAATGCAATTGTAGTGTTAATATCGGATGTTGGTGATGTTAAAGCCTTGAATGTTGGCATTAAGCCTAACTCATTTCCTACAAAAATAAATAAGAAAAACGTAAATAACAAGGAACTCACCATCGGCCAATGGCGACCCAAATTCGGAGCTAATTGCCCCTCTAAGCCTTCTAATATAGATTCCACTATATTCTGCAAGCCTACAGGCACCAATTTACGTCCCCGGGTGGCTAATACTGTTATCAGTATTACAATAGCCATAGTAACCCATGTAGCAATTAAAGTATCCATATTAAATGTCAACCCCAACCACTGCACGACCTCATGGTGTCCCGCATGTAATTCCACGTTCTCAACCCCTTCCATAAACCTAATAAAAATCTAATATATTTACATTAATATAAATATAATATATATGTATCATCATACATCGTTATAGATATATAATCAACACTTGAAGGGTAAACAATTCCAAATAATCATAAATAGAATGTATTCAATGCATTATTAGAATACGACTCCATGTCTTATTAAAATCCACATCAATACATTAATTGGAATACAATACATTAATTTAAATGCAATAAAATTCTTAATTAAAATAATAAAAATTAGAACCGTCCACTAAACCGCCAATACACTATATAAAGTGCAGGCTGGATAAGTGCAATCGCTACAAACATACTAATTGCTTCTACATGGGGAATCTTCAAACCTAATACGACTAAAGATCCAACAAGCATAAGACGCCACACCATCTGTCTACGCGCCTTACGAACAGCCTTATAAGGATCACCTAATATAATTGCTTGACCATGTAGTGCAAGGCTAAGCAAGTAGAGCACCATTATAAAAATGCCCCACAGCCATCCCCATACATAGTGTTGTAATCCGCATGCAACCTGTATTATTACACCTAAAAAGGCAATAAAAAAACAAGACAGTAGCACGCGCACTATGAATTTTATATATTGATTCATACATACCTCACTACTTAACTTGTTTATATAACATATAAAACCCTGTTATAGCTCCTATTAGGCCAAATATGACCATGCAGAGTGGTTCCGTTTGAAGCCAAGTATCCAATTTATAACCTAGCCAAATAAAACCTCCTATACAGGAGACCAGTGTGACCCCCGCTGATGTTGCCATGGCGAGGGCTTTCACAAGATCCTTATCCATATTATTTACCAAAACGTTCAGGACGACGCGCATCACCTAAGAATTCATGTCGCAACGCTTGAATGATGCGTTCAGAGGCTTTTCCGTCACCATAGGGGTTAACAGAATTAGACATCAACTTATACGCTTCCGTATTGCTCAATAATTCATAAGCGGCTTTATGTACCGCATCCTTATCAGTACCTACAAGGCGAACAGTGCCTGCTTCTACTGCTTCAGGACGTTCTGTCGTATCACGTAATACGAGAACTGGCTTACCAAGAGCTGGGGCTTCTTCTTGAATCCCACCTGAATCAGTCAAAATCAAGTAAGATTTAGCCATCAAGTTTGCAAACGGTTCATAGTCAAGAGGGTCAATTAATGTAACACGCTCCACAGAACCAAGTTCCTCTTGTACAACTTGGCGAACTTTAGGATTTTTATGTACAGGGAAAACAACTTGAATATCTTCAAATTCATTGATTAAATCTCGAATGGCTTGATATACATGGCGCATAGGTTCACCTAAGTTTTCTCGGCGATGTGTGGTAACAAGAACCGTACGTTTTTTAGGATCAAGAGCATTAATAGCTGCATCATCGAATACATAGCTGTCTTGTACCGTCGTATCAAGAGCATCGATAACAGTATTCCCTGTTACATAAAGATGTTCTGTATTAATATTTTCTTTTTTTAAATTGCTTTCAGAACTAGAAGTAGGCGCAAAGTGATACGTCGCGATCGAACCCGTCAATTTTCGATTCATCTCTTCAGGGAATGGAGAGTAAATATCACCTGTCCGTAGCCCTGCTTCCACGTGACCTACAGGAATTTCTTGGTAGAAAGAAGCCAATGCCCCAGCAAAGGTAGTTGTAGTGTCACCATGAACGAGTACCACATCAGGTTTTGCTTCTTCTAATACATCTTTAAGGCCCATCAAAGCACGATTAGTTACATCATATAGTGTTTGACCTTGGCTCATAATATTTAAATCATAGTCTGGGGTAATATTAAACAAGTTTAGTACTTGATCAAGCATATCTCGATGCTGTGCCGTAACGGTGACGATAGGTTCCATATCTGGTGCTGCTTGTAATGCTTTTACAAGAGGAGCCATCTTGATAGCCTCAGGTCTTGTACCAAAGATTGTCATAACTTTTAACATAGTTGCCTCCAACGTAGTAGGATAGAAAAAATGGGGCGCCAAGCGCCCCACAGATGGTTATTCCTTATGAGAATCATCAGTATTCTCCAAGGCTTTAGCCAATTCATCGCGATCAAAGGATATGGTATCATCCGAGTCGCTGCGTTCAATTGTAGGACGTGGTAACGGATGCCCTGCCGCATCACTATGCATGATAACGCCAAGACGTCGTGCAATATAAATACTACACAAGAAAATTACTAATACCAAAGTCGCGCCGACCCAAGCATTGACCTCTGCAACGATAACAGATACACCGCCGAAAAGAGCTGTTACTGCATACATCAACAATACAGCTTGCTTTTGTGTTAATCCTTGTGCCAATAAGCGATGGTGAACATGACCTTTATCGGGTTTAAAGATGGGACGTCCACTGATTTTACGGCGCACAATGGCAAATAAGGTGTCTAAAATAGGCAAGCCTAACACAATGGCAGGTACCACTAGAGCAATCATAGCCGCCGTCTTCACAGCGCCCATAACGGAAATAGCTGCTAATGTATAGCCTAATAACATGGATCCCGTATCACCCATGAATATTTTTGCAGGATTGAAGTTATACCGCAAGAAACCTACAGTCGCACCTGCTAAAGCAAGAGAGATACAAGCAAGATCAGTTTGACCAAGTTGCAATGTCATTGCACAAACAGCGATACATGCGATAAAGGAAATACCTGCAGCCAAGCCATCAAGGCCATCGATGAGGTTTACAATATTTGTAAAACCAACTATCCAGAAAATAGTCAATGGAATAGCCCAATACTTGAGATATACTACACCACCCCAAGGAAGGTTAATGAAATCTACTCGAATATCATAAGCCACCAAAATAGCGGCTGCTATAATTTGGCCCATTAACTTAGTTTTTGGCTCAATTTGTTTAATGTCGTCCCAAATACCAACTAGCACCAAAATGACTGTACCAAGGACAAACCCAAACAATTTATGATCATGCGGAATGGAATCGTTAAAAAGAACCGATCCCACATAACCGAGAAAGATTGCTAATCCACCAAGTCGTGGAATCGCACCATGATGCACCTTTCGAGCATCAGGCTTATCTATTGCCCCAACAGCAACGGCAAAGCGTTTTACCAATGGGGTAAGTGCAAAGGTTATGATGAGCGCTAGTGCAAAGGCCCACACATAATCGAGCACATATTCACTCATAAGACACCTCCAACAAGTAGGTTGTAAAAACGGATTAGTTCGTTAAGCTACGAATAGGAGCAGGAATTCTGCCACCACGGGCGATGAACTCGGCTGCACTATATGGACTCACTTCGATAATAGGAGCATAACCTAATAATCCACCAAATTCAACAACCTCTCCAACAGTCTTACCAGGTACAGGAATTACACGAACCGCAGTTGTCTTATTATTAATCATACCAATTGCTGATTCATCTGCAATGATAGCAGAAATGGTGTCAGCAGTAGTGTCTCCAGGAATAGCAATCATATCAAGCCCTACAGAACAAACACATGTCATGGCCTCTAATTTATCAAGTGTCAAACTACCACAGGATACAGCATCAATCATGCCTGCATCTTCCGAGACAGGAATGAATGCACCACTAAGACCACCTACGTGAGAGGAAGCCATAAGACCACCTTTTTTCACCGCATCATTAAGTAATGCTAGTGCCGCTGTAGTGCCATGACAACCACAAGAGGACAAGCCCATTTCTTCAAGAACATGAGCTACAGAGTCACCTACAGCTGGCGTTGGCGCCAAAGATAAATCAATAATACAAATGGTTTACCTAGGCGGCGAGATGCCTCTTGGGCTACCAATTGACCTACGCGCGTGATTTTAAAAGCAGTACGTTTAACCGTTTCTGCTACAACGTCAAAGGATTGACCTCGAACGGATTCAAGCGCATGTTTTACAACGCCCGGGCCAGATACACCTACAGAAATAGCACTATCCCCTTCTGTTACCCCGAAGAAAGCACCCGCCATAAATGGATTATCCTCTACAGGATTACAGAATATTACGAGCTTAGCACAACCAAGAGCATCATTATCCTTTGTAAGCTCTGCAGTTTTCTTAACGATGATTCCCATGTCTCGCACTGCGTCCATGTTAATACCAGTTTTAGTAGAGCCCACAGCAACAGAGCTACAAACGATATCCGTAGTTGCCAGCGCTTCAGGAATAGAGTCAATCAAAATGCGGTCAGCTCGAGTGGCGCCCTTTGTTACAAGCGCAGAAAAGCCGCCAATAAAATTAACACCTACAGTTTTTGCAGCACGATCCATAGCTTCCGCCACAGGAACATAAGATGTTAAATCACTACCTCCTGCAACTAAAGAAATGGGTGTTACAGAAATACGCTTATTGATAATAGGGATGCCGAATTCTCGCTCAATATCTTCCCCTGTAGATACAAGATGTTCTGCCTCTTTTGTAATACGGTCATAAATACGGTCACATAGCTCTTTACCAGAACTAGATGCACATTCAAGCAAGCTAATTCCCATCGTAATAGTACGAACATCAAGCTTGTTATCGTGAATCATCTGATTCGTTTCTAAAATATTGTCGATAGATAACATAGTGCCTCCTATCCTACACGGTGCATGCTCAAGAAAATATCAGCATGTTGTGCACGGATTTCAACACCTAGTTCTTTACCTTGAGTCGTCAAAGCCTCTTGGATAGCTGTAAGATTTTTCATATCTTCAGACTTGGTTTCACACATCATAATCATATTGAAAACGCCATCGAGGATGGTCTGATTAATGGACATAATATTTACACCGTAGTTAGCGAGTACAGTACTAACTCCAGCAATGATACCAACGCGGTCTACGCCGACAACGGTAACAACTAATTTCATAACATCACCTTCTCTAAGCACTACAAACTATATAGCCAGTATAGGGCATTCAATAAACTATATTAATATATTATAACACATTTATTATTTTTCATGAGTGAAATCTTTATGAGTTTTCTAGTGAAAACAACATGTTACACTTCGTCAGACAAAGCACTTGTTACAATCTCTTCACCAGCAGTTAACAATGCGATAAGACCTTTATCCCCTTTATAGCTTTCACCATAAATTTTATATAAATCTTCAGTACCAGATGGACGTGCTACAAACCAGCCCGTTTCCGTTTCCACACGAACGCCATCGATAGGCATATCTTTATACAGAGAAGTAGTGCGAACATTAGTAATCGCATCACCATCTACTTCGGTAGCCGTAATGGAGCTTGCATTTAATTGTTTCAACTTAGCCTTGGCCGCCTTTGTACAAGGTGCATCAATACGACCAAATCGAGGATCGCCACACCCTACAACAAGATTATTATAGAGACGGTCAACAGTAGCCCCCATAACGGCATACATTTCCATCGCAAGGAGAGCCATTACCATGCCATCTTTATCAGTAGTCCATACGGTACCGTCTTTTTTAAGGAACGATGCACCAGCAGATTCTTCACCGCCAATGCCAATCTCACCATCGAATAATAGGGAACTAAAATATTTAAAACCTACTGGAACCTCATAAACAGGAACCTCTTTACTAGCAGCCCATTTATCAATCATAGTGGTACAAACAACGGTTTTACCGACCCCTTTATTTGTCCAACCACGAGTCGTAAACAAATAATCCGCCGCAGTCACAAGGAATGCGTTTGGAGAAGCTAGCCCATACGGACTAACGATACCATAGCGGTCATAATCAGGGTCATTCCCAACAGCGAGATCATAATTACCAATTTGTTTAATTACGTCAGCCATGGCATATTCAGATGAACAATCCATACGTACCTTACCATCATGGTCATAGGTCATAAAGCTAAAGGTCGGATCATACTCATCATTAATAATATCTAGGTTTAGATTATACCGCTCTTTAATAGCACGCCAATAACCTAGCCCACTACCACCGAGAGCATTAACGAGGACCTTAGGTTTTGCACTTTGGATTGCCTCCATATTAATGATAGAAGATAGTTCTTCTACATATAGACCTTTATAGTCATATGGAACCTGTTGGTCGGGTTCAATATTGTCGATACTAATACGTTTAAATCCTTCTAATTCACAATATGCGTGAACATATTCATTGGCACGTGTTTCAATCCATTTAGTAATCAACGTATCCGCTGGACCACCATTGGTAGCGTTATACTTAATGCCACCATTATCTGGAGGATTATGAGACGGCGTAATCACGATACCATCAGCCTTATCATCGTGGCTTTCATTATAACGAATAATAGCACGAGATATAGATGGTGTCGGCACGAAATCCATATCGGAATCAACCATTGCAGTTACACCATTGCCAGCAAGGACCTCTAGAACCGTCACAAGGGCTGGCTGAGATAAAGCATGTGTATCTTGACCGACGAAAATCGGACCTGTAGCGCCGAATTGACCACGGCCATCACAAATAGCCTGTGTAATAGCGGCCACATGTAAATCTGTAAACGTACTATTTAAAGATGTACCGCGATGGCCAGATGTGCCAAAGGATACGAGTTGTGTCGGATCTGTAATATCCGGAGCATTATCAAAATATGCATCCACAAGGGTTTGCACATCGATAATATCTTGTTCTTGTACAGGCGTACCTGCTAATTTGTGAGTCATAGAAACCTCTAATCTTATCTTGAGGGCAAGCCCTCTCATTTTACAACCTTGATATTCGATCAATTACATTAAATTATTTCCAAAATGTATGTATCATTCATAAAATATTATATTTACACATAATTAATATAAGATGACAACAGCCAGAGATTTTATCATAATTCTTTATTTTGATTTATTACAACTATTTTCATCTATATCTATTACAACATTATTGTTCGCTTCGGTAGTTCTATCTTTTGATTTCAGCTGTTTAGATATTTCCGCAGGAACAATAGGTTGAGTAAAACCTTGCCCGATAACCTCTTGGGCATCAGTAATCAAGATAAACACATTTGGGTCCGCTTCTTGAATAACCTCTTTCAATTTATTTACCTGCAGCAAGTTGACTGCAACCATCACAATTTGCTTAGGCGTCCGTGTATAGGCACCAATACCATTAATAATAGTGGCACCACGACCAACCTTATTGATAATACACTCACATACTTCATCGGTGCGATAGGTAATGATAAAAGCAACTTTACGTTGATTAAAGCCGATTACCACCTTATTTGTAATAATAGTATACACATACACACTGATAAGAGTTACAGCTACCGCTTCAAGTCCAACAACGCCGACAGCAACTAAGAGGATGGCACAGTTGATAGCGCTATTAATGGACCCCATTTGAAGGCCATAATATTTACGAACGATAAGTGCAATTGGATCAAGGCCTCCTGTATTACCACCTACACGGTAGACGATACCAAGCCCTAGTCCAGTTGTGATACCTGCCATCATAGAACTGAGTAGTGGATCCTTAATAATCATGTCATATTGCAAGAAACTAAACAGATCAATCATCCACGATAACATGAGCGTACCATACAAGGTATTAAGCACTACACGTTTACCAAGCCACTTCCAAGCAGCCCAAAATATAGGGACGTTCAAAATAACGTTCCAAGAACCAACGGATAATCCCGTTAGATAATACAAAATCAACCCTACCCCACTAATACCAGTACTAACCAGTTTGTGAGGTAGTACAAAGGCATCTAAACCAGCACCAAAAATTGCACAACCAATAGCAACTATGACACATTGATAGACAACATCTTTATACTTGGCGAACATAGCTCCCTCCAAATTGCCATTTCACTATAAATATTCTATAATGAACTAATTAAAACATACGCTGTTTACAATGCTTTTAATAATCAAACAACAGGTATATACAAAATCATCATAAACCACTTAATGGTTATTTTCAATCACTTTATAACAGTATAAAATAAACATATAAACTGCATATATTTTGTACATTACAAACGAGGCTATTATGAGTAAAAGTTTTGAGCAACTCGGTTGCAGCAAAATTAATATTGGGCTTGCTATTACAGGCAAGCGTGACGATGGATACCACGACATCGATTCTATATTTCAATCGATTCGCCTTAGTGATTCTATTTATTTCGCTAAGCATCATTCCGTAGTATTTTCTGGTGGCGCTCCCGAATTGCCTGACTACATGCAAAAACTCGTAAGCTATGGAGAAGATAATCTCGCGCTCAAAGCGTTACGCGCCATACAGGCCTATACGGGTTGTAAAGCCGGTGCCGCCATCCACCTATTAAAACGCGTTCCTATTCAAGCGGGTCTTGGTGGCGGTAGTGCAGACGCAGCAGCCATGTTATTAGGTCTCAACCGCTTTTGGGACTTACGGCTCACACAAGAGGAACTTTTAAATATTGGTGCCTCACTAGGATCTGATGTGCCGTTCCTACTACAAGGTGGTACAGCTCGCGGAACTGGTCGTGGCGAAGTGTTAACCTATAGCCAATCGCCAGAAGCACATTGGCTATTACTAGTAAAGCCAAAGGTATCTATTTCTACAGCGGTTGCTTATGGTCGCTTCAACGGTAAATCTAATGCCACCGCAAAAACAATCGATACCGTTCTGAATCATCTTCAGAATAATGATTTACAATCTGCTTTCACTAGTAGCGCTAATACTTTCGAAGAATTATTATTCCCAGATCACGAAGAACTAGGAATATGTAAGGAGTTTTTCACCAACCGTGGTTACCCAACCATCATGACAGGAAGCGGTCCTACGATGGTAGTATTACTTAACAAACCTATGGAAGCCTTACAATTACAAGAAGAGATTAAAGCAGCTGGTCATGATTGGCTGTCACTCATTACTAAAACATGTACACAGGAGGACTTAGTATGACAAAACGGTTACAACCTATACGACTCGATGCGTATAAACCACTAAGAGAAGTGGTAAGTGAAACATTGCGTCAAGCCATCCAAGATGGGGTGTTAAAACCTGGGGAGCGCCTCATGGAAATTCCCCTTGCCGAAGAGTTAGGTGTAAGTCGTACCCCCATTCGTGAAGCCATACGTAAACTAGAACTAGAAGGCTTTGTCGTTATGGTTCCTCGTCGCGGTACCTACGTTGCCAACATATCTTTAAAGGATATCACTCAAGTATTTGAAATTCGCTCTGCCCTTGAAGAACTTGCAGCAGGCCTTGCAGCAGAACGCATTACAGAAGAGGAAATCGAAACGCTGGAAAGAATGCTCGTAGAAATTGGCGATCATATGGAAAACAAAAATATGGAATCCGTCGTCGCTGCGGATGTAGAGTTCCACGAAGTCCTCTACCGCGCTTCTCGTAACGAAAGATTGGCTGATATTGTTCACAATTTACGAGAACAAACCTACCGTTTCCGCAGTTTCTCCATGAACCAACCAGGTCGTCTTAGAAAAACTTGGGAGGAGCATCGTCAATTAGTGGAAGCCATTGCCTCTCACAATGCTGCGCAAGCTCGCAAACTAGCTCGAATTCACATGGAACATTCTGAACAAACCTTGTTGCAAGGAATGGAAGAGTCACAAGAATTTACTAAGGCATAAACAACATCCTACAAAAATACTATATAAAGCAAAAATCCTTCCTATTTGTGAAGGATTTTTGTTTTACATAGTCTATAGAAATTGATACAATATCATTGATTAGTATGAAATATGGATTTTTTATAAGAAAGGGAGTTTTTATGGAAGCAATGCTCAATGATGCTATATCCACCATAAACGGTTATTTATGGAGTTATTTCATCATTTTTATTCTCATCGGCGCAGGTCTCTTCTTTACGATGACAACGAATTTTGTACAAATTCGCATGATTAAAGAAATGATTCGCCTCGTAATTAACGGCGCAGGTAGCTCTACAGAAAAGAACCATGTATCCTCATTTCAAGCATTCTGTGTTAGTACCGCATCTCGTGTAGGTGTTGGTAACATCGCAGGTATAGCTATTGCCGTTGTACTTGGTGGCCCTGGTGCTATTTTCTGGATGTGGGTTATCGCACTCATCGGTGCTGCCACTGGCTTCATCGAATCTACATTAGCACAAATCTACAAAGAACCTGTTGCTAAGGGCGGTTTCTATGGCGGACCAGCTTACTATATTCGGTATGGTCTAAACAACAAGGCATTATCTGTTCTATTTGCTATTTTAATCAGTATTACCTATGGTTGGATTTATAATTCTGTACAAGCCAATACTTTGGCTGCATCTCTCCAGGTATTTAACCTTGATGTGTCCTATACAGGCGCTGTAGTAGCAGTCCTTCTTGGTATTATCATATTCGGTGGTATCAACCGCGTTGCAAAAGCATCTGAAATCATTGTTCCTATCATGGCGATTCTATACATTGCTACTGCGTTATTTGTGGTAATTATGAATATCACCCAATTCCCACATGTAATCTATACTATTTTCTCCTCCGCATTCGAGCCTGTTGCAGCAGGTGGTGGCTTATTAGGTGCTACTGTTATGAATGGTATCAAACGGGGGCTCTTCTCTAACGAAGCCGGTGAAGGTTCTGTTCCAAACGCAGCCGCTACGGCAGCTGTTAACCACCCTGTAGAACAAGGTCTTGTACAAGCATTCGGCGTATTCCTTGATACATTCATCATTTGTACAGCTTCTGCTTTCATCGTACTCATCGTGGGTGATTACAGCACTACAGGTCTAACAGGTATTGCTCTTGTACAACATAATCTAGCTCAACAGCTTGGGTCTTGGGCGCCTACAGCCGTAGCCATTTTCATCGTTATGTTCTCCTTTAGTTCCTTAATTGGTAACTATTACTACGGTGAAATCAATATCAGCCACTTAACAAACAAACGATTCTACCTACATTTGTTCCGTATTGGCGTAATTCTTATGACATTTGTTGGCTCTATTGCCTCTCTAGATCTCGTATGGAACCTAGCCGATTTATTCATGGCTTTCTTAGTATTAACTAACGTAAGTTCCATCGTACGCATGGGGCGCACAGCAGGTCTTGCGCTTGATGACTATATCAAACAACGTAAAGCAGGTATTGAAACGCCAGTATTTAACCGTTCTATTCTAAACCACACGTACGGCATCGTATGGTGGGGTGATGGTCAAACTACAGACTCCTCCGTACCTCCTACTCCGATTGAAGATACTGTGGAAAAATAAAATATATCGACGTATGAGGCTGGTGAAAGTATCTTTCACCAGTCTTTTTCGTATAATCTTCAAAATAGTTTATTAGTACATACATAAAGGTCTATATTTTTCAGAATATAGATCTTTATTTTTTTTGTAAAAGTATCCATTTTCATAGATAAAAACATCGTTCATTAGCAGATTGTACTGTGATAAAAATCATAGTAATTATCTATATTTTTACAACTTTTACAGGTCAAAAACTATAGAATATATTTATGAAAATATAAAGGGTATTCTGTTTACAATGTCGAATACTTAAGTATGCGATAAAATTAGCATTAATTAAACTATTAATTTACTCTATTATCCAGGAGGTAATTATGAGCGGTTATAATCCATATGAAAACATGTTAAACACATTAGACGTAGCAGCTGAAAAGCTCGGCTATACTCGTAGCGAATACGAAGTGTTACGTCACCCAGAACGGGAACTAAAGGTAGCAGTTCCTCTTCAATTAGATAATGGTGAGGTTCGCGTATACGAAGGTTATCGTTGCCAACATTCCACATTGCGTGGTAGTGCTAAAGGCGGTCTTCGCTTCCATCCAGATTCCGACGAAAATGAAGTGCGTGCACTTGCGGCATGGATGACTATTAAAAACGCGATTGCTAACATCCCTTATGGCGGTGGTAAAGGCGGTATCAAAGTTGATCCAAAAACTTTAAACCCTCGTGAATTAGAACGCTTAACTCGTAACTTCGTACGCCGTATTGCACCTATCATCGGTGTTAATACAGACGTTCCTGCACCAGACGTAAATACGAATGCTCAAATCATGAGCTGGATTGCTGACGAATACAGCACATTAAAAGGTGAATGGAGCCCAGGTATCGTTACAGGTAAACCAATCGAAGTAGGCGGTTCCTTAGGCCGTAATGAAGCAACTGGTCGCGGTTGCCTCATCGCATTGCAAAGCTACCTCGCTAAGAAAAACTTGGATATCAAAAACCTTACTGTTGCAGTTCAAGGCTTTGGTAACGTAGGTTCCGTAGGTGCTCGTCTCATTGCACAAGCAGGTGCAAAAGTTGTGGCTATCGGCGACGTAAGCGTTAACATCTACAACCCTAATGGTCTCGATGTTGAAAAAGCATACGAATATGCTAACTCCCATGGTCGTTCCCTCGAAGGTTACAGCGAACCAGGCATGACTACAATTGGACCTCAAGAGTTATTGGCTCAACCAGTTGATGTATTATACATGGCAGCCCTTGAGAACCAATTAAACAAAGACAACATGGAAAATATCCAAGCTAAGATCATCTTGGAAGGCGCTAATGGCCCTACTACTAATGATGCGGATAAATACTTCTATGAAAAAGGTATCGACATCATTCCTGACGTGCTTGCCAACGGTGGTGGCGTAGTTGTATCCTACTATGAATGGGTACAAAACAAAGCTAGCTTCTACTGGACTGAAGAAGAAGTTAATGAAAGATTAACTAAAAATATGCAAAATAGCTTCGAAGCTGTTTGGGAAATGCAACACAAATACAATGTACCTCCTCGTCAAGCAGCGTACATGGTTGCTCTTGAACGCCTCGTAGTCGAAACTAGATGGCGCGGCTATAACTGCTAAACTCCCATACCTCCATACATTTTAGCCATAAAAAAAGGCGTAAGCTCGATTTGAGCTTACGCCTTTTATTTATATTCGTTAATGCTCCAT
>NZ_GG770200.1:388913-453598 GCF_000163715.1 Veillonella sp. 3_1_44 | reverse complement strand
ACTATTTACGACCAAAGTAAAAAGGCGTAAGCTCGTATTTGAGCTTACGCCTTTTTATTTATATTCGTTAATGCTCCATATGAATGGAAATTAACGCCCTCTCTTTAGTTTTATTTGAAAGCACCTAATAAGGCAGCCATGCTAGGACGACTGATTAAGGCTTTCACCAATACAGAACCAAGAATCGCTGGAATGGTTTGACCAACGATAAGATTCAACACTAATGGCCAGTACGGAATTCCAAGTAATGGACTGAGCCACATTGGTACACATAGTGCTGGCACAAATACGATTGGAAGCATGACCCACCAAGCGCTGAGGCCAAGCTTGCGCATTCCTACGATGATGCCAGTCGTCAATACGCCCACACCAAAGCCTCCCATCATATCGAGGATGCCAAGACCACCGAATAGGAAGTTAGAAATGAGGTTGCCAATCCCCATGGGAATCACCAAGAACGGAAAGGCATAAGCAAGTGCATATAATGATGTTGCTATACGAATTTGATACGCCCCGAAGGAAACGCTTTGCGTTACATACAATACAACGATGTACAATGACACAACCATGGCAGAAATAGTCAATTTGCGTGTAGAAATCATAACACTCACCTCCTCAAAATAAAAAAAGCATGGCAAAACTACCATGCTTACAATGCTTATGAATTTCCGTAGTTTTGTTTAGAGACAGGATGGTTTCAAACTGTCTTATTTAGTTGTCGCCTTTAGGCAGTACTAATATATCATATATCTAATATTTTCGCAATTAATTGGGATTAAGGCGGACTTGTAGGATCATCTACGATTAGTATCAAGATTGTAAGGTGGGGGTGGTGGCAGATACCTTTCCTCATCGCTCCACTGGCGAACCGGCCATCGGCCTAGGGCCTTGACCTGCCAAAGTCGCTCTTTGAAAAGGTATCTGCCACCACTTCAAATTTAGCAACTCTGCTTATCCCCTAATACTAGTGACGTACAAGTCCGCCTTGAATCACATATACATGCTACTCTATTAGAATATATGTAAAGTAGTCGCCTAAAAGGCGACTGCTTGTCTAAGCCAGTTTATGGGTATTATAGTGCTGGGTCTTCGACTCCGTTTGCGTGGAAGGCTTTAGCTCTGTCGATGCAGGTACCGCAGTGTCCGCATGGTTTGTCTCCGCCTTCGTAGCAAGACCAGGTTAAGTGGTATGGTACGTTGAGGCGTAGGCCTTCTTTTACGATGTCAGCTTTGTTGGCGTTAATAAAGGGTGCTTCTAAGGAGCATTCTTTACCAGAGCCTTCAAAGATGGCGTCGCCCATAGATTTGTAGAATTGTTCTGTACAGTCAGGATAGGCATTACCCGCCGCATCATCACTGTGAGCACCGTAATAGATATAACCGCAGTCTAGAGATAGTGCCAAGGATGCTGCCGCAGATAGGAATAGACCATTTCTAAACGGTACATAAGTGCTCACCGTACCCTTCCCTTCTGCATCTTGTTGTTCTTTGTAGGAACCTTGCGGAATGTCTTCACTAGATTGTACTAACAGGGAGCAGTTACTGAAGGCAAATAGCTTGGTAACATCCATCGTTTTACCTTTCATATTATAGTACTCTAAAATAGCTATGGCAGCTTCTAATTCTTTACTATGTTTTTGACCATATTGAATCGATAAGGGCACCACATTGTCTTTACCAAATCGTTCAATGGCGAGGGCCAAACAAGTAGTACTGTCTACGCCACCGCTAAATAGAACAACAGCTTTTTGTTTTTGAGCCATAGTATCTCCTTTTCTATCACAACAGCCTCATCCGTAGATGAGGCTGTGCTTTTACATTCACTAAAATTTTATAGATCAATAACCAATTCTACTGGACAGTGATCGGAGCCAAAGATTTGTTGATGAATCTTCGCTTCTTGGATTTTATCATCAAGGCGTTTGGATGTGATGAAATAGTCAATTCTCCATCCTGTATTCCGTTCACGAGCTTTCCCCATATAGGACCACCAGCTGTATTGTTCAATAGCATCTGGATAAAGGTGACGGAATGTATCTGTAAAACCTGCCCCTAAGAGTTCTGTCATCTTTGCACGTTCTTCATCGGAGAAGCCTGCATTTTTACGGTTCATCTTAGGATTTTTTAGGTCAATTTCTTGGTGTGCTACATTGAGATCACCACATAGAATGACAGGCTTTTTCTTATCTAATTCAAGTAGATAATTACGGAATGCATCTTCCCAAGTCATACGATAATCAAGGCGAGCTAATTCACGTTGGCTATTCGGTGTATAACAGCATACCAAATAGAAATTATCATATTCAGCAGTGATAACACGGCCCTCTTGATCGTGTTCTTCAATACCGATGCCATTCGTTACGGACAATGGCTTAATACGCGTGAATACAGCCGTACCACTATAGCCTTTCTTAACTGCACTATTCCAATATTGCTCATACCCTGGCAACTCCAAAGAAATTTGATCGGGTTGCAATTTTGTTTCTTGCAGGCAGAAAATATCTGCATCTAATTCATTAAAGGATTCCATGAATCCCTTTGTTACAGCGGCGCGTAGGCCGTTTACATTCCAAGAAATTAATTTCAATTCTTACTCCTTTACAATACTTTGCATCAATCTAATAGTATTCACCGTATTTAACTTGGTGAAAGTCTCTTTCACATAGAATATACGTCAAGTTTTTGCTTAATGTAAGCTAATCTAAGGATTATATGTTAGCGATACTACTGCTTTTTATGTTTCTTAGCATGTCTTGCTTCAGCACGAGCCTTGCGGGCGTTTTCGTTGGCCTTAAGATCACTTTCACGTTTCTCACGGAAATAGTTAGCCACCGCCGACAAGATAAGGATCACTAATACAGTTACATTAAACATACCAGGTCCAAAGGTATAGATGTGATAACACAAATAACCAAAGGCAACGACTGTTAGTAATTGTTTTAATAGATTCATTCGCCCTCCTAAGTTAGTTTAATGTTTCTACACCTGTGCTAAGCGGGAAGCCTTCATACGTTACCCAGTCACTAGAACTACCAACATATAAAGCAGATTCAAGGCCTACTTCACTCATGGTTAACAACGCATTGCAGGCAGTCACACCAGACCCACAGTACGTTACAACTGGCCTATTTTGGTAGATTTCGTTGTAATACTCAGCCTCTAAATCTTTCAAGGATTTAGGACCATCTACGGTATAGCCACTTTCATAAAAATGATTAACAGCCCCAGGAATATGCCCTGTCATACCATCCATCGTATCCACTTGAGATCCATCATAACGGAATGGCGCACGAGCATCAATAATAACATGATCTCCGCTTTCACTAGCCTTGAGCACCTCATCGCGACTCATAACCATATCCGTTTGCAACTCGTAGTTAAAAATAGATGGTTCAGCAGGTAACGGGGTCGGCTCTTTAGTTAAGAGATGGCCCTCTCGAACCCATCGTTCAATACCACCGGATAAAACGCGTACATCTGTTAAGCCCATGTAACGTAACGTCCACCAAAGACGGCCCGCTAAGAATAGCCACGAATCATATACTACAACCTTTGAGTTACGAGTGATGCCATAAGACTCAAAGGTATGAGCTAACTGTTCCATATCTGGCAATGGATGACGACCACCATGCTCGCCTAAAGGACCAGTCAAATCCTTGTCTAAATCTACCGCATAAGCCCCCTTAATATGGCCTTTTTTATAATCTTGATACCCTCTAGCATCTAAAATGATGACCTCATCAAGACAAGCTAATAATTCTGTAGGAGTGATAAAATTTGACATATTGTACTCCTTTCTTTGATTATATCGAAAAATACAAATCTTTTAATATTATTATATACGACTATAACCGGATATACAATTTATTTTGGTATAGTAAAAGTTATTTATTCTTGCGATGTAACAACTAGAGTAAACATAAAAAGCCCCTATCTTAGATAGGGACTTTTAGGTAATTCAATGTTAAGCTTATAAACGTCTATACATTTCATCTACCGCATCAATATCAGCAGGTAACCAATCTACAGAATATAAGGTTTCTTTAGATAGCCATTTAGCAGCTTCATGTTCTACTAAGGTAATATTAGAATCATTTTTCAACGAACATAAATAACAGTGCATTGTTAAATCAAATTTTTCATAACCGGTATATTCGATAGTAATAATATGCTCTTGAATATTAATATCAGCTTCTAGTTCTTCTTTGATTTCTCTAATAAGAGCTACTTCATGGGGTTCACCAGGTTCAATTTTGCCACCCGGAAATTCCCAACCATCTTTTAAATCACCATATCCACGCTGAGTTGCTAATATGGTATTATCCTTTTTTATAATAGCTGCTACAACTTCAATGTGTTTTCGTTGTTCACTCATAAATATCCTTATCCATTAACAATATAATCATATATATCATCCCGTACAGGTACTTCGAGTACATATTCTAACTCTACCGCCGCAGTACCATTAACCATAAAAATTTCTTTAGCATTTTCCTGACCAGTAGAATGAATCGGTCCCAAATAATAAAACTCTTTAGACTCTTCATCATCCTTGTTTTTTCTCACAAACAAATGCATAGCAACACCTAGTTCATCAGCATTAAACGCGGTTTGTACATCATCAGAAGCAAAGGTTCTCTTATTTTTAGAAATAGCTTTTAGTAATCCTGGATTCTCAAATCTATCCTCGTATTTAATGGTATCTTGAATATTATCTGCTTTATGATAATTAATAAAAACGGGATATGTCTTTGTTTCTTTATGGAATTTATAACCCCCAATGTTGAGAGGAACTTCGTTTTGAGGCCACTCTAATAATTGGCAAACCTGTTCATACGTATATTTTTCATATAATGCAAATGGTGTATTACCATAAATATTATCTTTGTACTTATCATTGAACTGCTTTAATCCATAAGCAATAAGCTCTTGAACTTGTTCCTTAAAATTATTATCCTCTAAAGCCTGTTTAAAGATTCGAGATATACCATATCTACCATTGGAAAATTCAATAAATTCACTATCGGCAAATGTCTTTTGTGCTACTTGAACACCAAATTGATTTGTCATCATATTGATGAGATTAACACGTCCATATTCCGATAGGTCTACATTATAACTATCAAATAGCTCTTCGGAAACATAATTAATCACATCATCACGACCATCTAGTAATGCTTGCAACAATAGAAGCTCTCTTACACGTATACCGGTCGTTAATTTCTGAGATATAAAATGTAGCATTCTCTCCTGAACCGGTGTAAAGGATATATCATAGTCCTTATCCTTAACCTTTATCAAGAAATGATGATATGACTTAAATTTACTGAAAATTCTACTAACATCAATCGAACCATGATCAGCAAAATCAGAAATTTTAGGAATACGACCTAATTTGAAGCGTAAATTAAAATAGGCTTCTTTAATTAATTTCATATCAGAAAATCTTGCCGTATCAATAGATTCATAAATGCGTTGTTTTGCAATTTTATCAAAATGTACAGTTGAGGTACCTGGAATAATACGATTACCAGCTTGTACATAACGACGCAATGTATCTTTGTTATAGCTCCTATCACCTGATAAGGCTAATGGAATCATAAAGTTATTAGTATAATTCCCAATAAAATCCAAGATAACTACATATTCTTTATCTTCAAATTTACGAAGACCACGTCCGAGTTGTTGAATAAAGATTATCGGACTTTCAGTTTGACGTAGCATAATAACTTGATTGATTTCTGGAATATCAACACCTTCATTAAAGATATCTACGGTAAAGATATAATCTAATTGTAGGTCTGAACGTCCCTGATAATCACCAGTTCCCGTTAATCGAGCAATTGCTATTTCCCTAATTTCTTGGCTATCTTCACCAGTTAAACATACAGTGCGATAAACACCACGCTCGTTAAAAGCATCAGACAACGCTTTTGCCTCAACTCGATTGCTACAGAATACTAGCCCCTTTACACGACTACCACTATGTCCAAAATAGCGAATCTTTTCTATAATTTTATCTACCCGCTCTTTTGTAGACAAGTTTGAAAAGGATACCTCCATATCAGAAATATCTTCTTGAGTATCCACCCACAAATCACTAATGCCAAAATAATGAAATGGACATAGTAAGTCTTCTTCTAAAGCCTGTTGTAATCGGATTTCGTAAATAATATTATGGTCAAATAATTCATACAAATCATAGCCATCTGTCCGTTCCGGACTAGCCGTCATCCCCAATAAAAACTGAGGCTCAAAATATTCAATAATGCGTTGATAGCTATCTGAACCTGCGCGATGTACTTCGTCAATGATAATACAGTCAAACTCCTTTGGAGCATACTGTTTCATTACATCATTACGGCCCATCATTTGCATTGTAGAGAATACATGAGTCGCATTATAGTATTTAGCATTCCCAGAAACTAAACCAAATGTAATAGATGGATCATTATAAATCCGCTCAAAACTAGCGATCGCTTGTTTTGCAATTTGTTCACGATGTACTAAAAATAATATTCTTTTAGGCCTCATTTCTCTCATAGCAAAAGCTGCCGCATAGGTTTTGCCGGTACCCGTAGCAGAGATCAAAAGACCTCTTTTAGCATTATTAGCTCTTAGTTCATTGAAGTTAGCAATAAACTGTTGTTGCATACTATTAGGTTCCAGTTGAAGCAAATCTATTTTTCTAAATTGCTCTGCTACAGTCCTTTGTGAAGTTCGCTCTGGACGCACCCATCTTGGTTTATACCAAGGAATAAAATCTTCATAAGGAATAGAAAATTTTGAATTCCAATACAAGTCAAATTCTTCCGTGATTTCTCTAGCATAGGTATCACTGCAATGAGCTTCAGATCGAGTATTCCATTCACGATTTTTCTTTAATGCATTAATAGTTAAATTAGAACTACCAACTATAATCTGATAAGATTCATCTTTTCTAAAAATGTAGCCTTTTGTATGAAATCCATGACCACTACCTTGTGTAGTGCAATACACTTTTAACTCAATATTATTTAAATTTCCTAAATCTTCCAAAACTTGTGGACTATTAAAACCAAGATAATCCGTCGTTAACACACGTCCTCGGACGCCACGTTCTTCTAACTCTTTAAGAATTGGTTTTAATGTTAATAAGCCTTCTGGAGTAATAAATGCTACCGATATTAAAAACTCATCACAATTGCGTAATCCATCTTCAATAGCAGATAATACATTACGCCCTTCCCCATTAGCAATAAGTTCCGAAGATGTAGCAAAATTGATTAAATGATTCGATTCTGACATAACGAACTCCCCATATAATGAATACTATACTTGCTATTATACCAGCCGCAGCTACAACGTCTAGAGAGTATATAGTTTTACTTTTAAAAGTATATTTTTATAACAGCTTACAGCCTCATTCATCGTTTAATCGCTAATTATAAATATAAATACATGTCCAAATCTAACATTTTCATCTATTCCTTATAATTATCGTATCTATACGTCTTTTTTGCCACGTAAAGTTGTGATATAATGTAAATAATTACTCTTAGGACATTAGTCTGTCCAAATGGATCCAAAAGAGTTAGTGTGTTTTCAAGGAGCGTGCGCAGTTGAAAAAGGGGTACATCAAGTTAATAGCAGCCATTGTGCTCGGTGCTGCTATTATCGGTGGTGGGATCTATGGGGTGTATACACTCTTATCATCCAATACAACGACAATTTTATATCGATCAACCGTTGACGATAAAATCAACGCCATACGACCTTATATTGTTGCATTAGATGCATATAACTCATACAGTGTAGCCTATGCTAACCAATTACAGCCAACTCTTGAAGAGTTGCGCAATGGGTCTCATAATACGACGATTACCTTACCTAAATATAAGGAACTTAAAGCTGCATTAGAGGTAGCAAAACAAGATAGTTCTACACCCTACGAAGACGTAAACCAAGCGACAAATGACGTCCTCGTAGTACTTGATCAAATTATTCCTATTGCTGATCAGTTGCAATCTTACTATGTGGAACGTCGTTATGAAAAGGATAATTATAAAGGTAGCGATGAGCTAGCAGCTCAATATGTACCTTTAGCAGAACAGTTCTACGCTACATATAATGCATTAGACTTAGCTTTAGATAATCGTAATAATGAGCTTTATAACGAACGCATGACTGAGTATCAGGGAGAAAAGCGGGAAAATGCGGTTAACTTTATAGAGATAAATCTCATAACAGCACAAACTATTGACCTTATTGATCCAGATGGGAATACAGACACCCAAAAGGTAGAATCAAACTTACAACAAATTACACAACGCCTCAATAAATTACAACCTGGTACTACACCAGAAGTACAAAATGCGGTAAGAGAGTATCAAGACTCAGTAAAAGAATTTGTTGCAGAGGCACGCAACTACATTATTATCAACTCATCTTATGGCGAAGCTTATACGCAATTATTTACCAAGTATAATAAAATGATTGGCAAGGCCAATGCAGTTAACATGGCAGACTTAGATGTAACAGAAAAAAAATAATATTTAGATAACACAAAGGACTAGCCCATGCGAGCTAGTCCTTTTATTTTTATGTAAGCAGCAAACTTTATTTCTTTTTCAAATCTTTTGTAATGATGTAATATTCAGACGGTGTTATCTTGATACCATCAATATGTTTATTACCTACAATATTAATTTTAGGATACCCAAGGAATAATGCTACAGCGTTATCTAACATCAGTTGTTGGGCATTGATAACCGCATTACGACGCACCACTGGATCGCTACTACTTTCACCAAGAGCCAACAATTCATCGAAACGAGGATTAGAGAAGCCAGACCCATTAGTTTCAACGCCTATACCCCAATATTGTTTCAAGAACCATACTGGTTGACCCGTATTAGCGGTTACAACACTGGAGATAATCATATCATAATCACCAGATTGAGATAATGTGTCGATAACCGCATAATCTACGATTTTAATTCGTAAATCTACACCGATTTTTTTGTAGTCCGCTTGCAATGCTTCCGCATATAATGGCAATTCAGGACGAGTTGTGTAGGCATAAAAATCAAGTACGAGGTTTTCACCGTCTTTATCTACAATACCGTCGCCATTTGTATCTTCATAACCTTCACGTTTCAGTAATTCTTTAGCACGTTCTACATTATATTTATTAGGATCACGCAATTGGTTAAAGCCATAGTCTATGGATGGTGGCAATGGAGCCTTACCGGCTACGAAGGTATCCTTCATGAGGTTCTTCGCATAAGACTCACGGTCTGCTGCTGCAATGAGGGCTGCACGAAGATTTGGATTTCGTAGTTTCCCTTTTTGCCCCATACGAACAAATACGTCACGCAAGGAAGCCACTTCATAGATAGTGAATTTCTTATCATTTTGGAAGATACTATATTCACCAGGTCCAATGTTAACGGCCATATCTACATCGCCCGCTTGTAACGCCATAGCACGAGTATTCGCATCATTAATAGATGGGATTTCAACCTTAGCAAAGCCTGCCTTGCCATCCCAGTAATTATCATTGCGCTTTAGTTCAGCACGCTCTTTTGTGAAAGAGGATACTACATATGGACCAGTACCAATAGGACCTTCCTTTGCAATATCACGACCATTCGCCTCTGCTGTCACATCCATAATCAAAAACAATGGATCTCCTAACAAGTTGGGCAAATTATAATATTCCTTGTCAGTCTTGATGGTCAACTCCTGACCGTTAGCAGTAATTTCTGTATAGTTAAAGAACGTTTTTGCTCGTTTACTTTTAGCAAAAGTTCGTTCTAAAGATGCTTTTACCGCCTCAGCTGTCAAACTATTACCATTTGAGAATTTAACTTTATCATTGATGGTGAAAGTCCATGTTAACTTGTCATCACCTTGCTTCCAAGAGGTGGCAAGCCAAGGCGTTGCTTTCATTTGATCATCAAACTTGATAAGCGTTTCACCTATACCAAATCGTACAACGGCCCAACTAAAATAATTTTCCGTTGGTTCTAATGTGCCAGCAAAACTAATAGCCCCTACCTTTAATACATCATTAGATGAAGCAGAATCTTGATTCATACAACCAATAGTCCCGAGCATAGTCACACCAAGGGTCATACCAATTAGTAAAGCCTTGCGTAATCCTTTCATTTATACACCTAACCTTTCTACACACATTAACTATCTATTTATACTCAGATACTCACTATTTTTTGCATTAACATAATCTAGTAAATATAACCTGCTTTTACAATAGTTAATATAAAGAGAATCTATGTACATCACTTCATATGAGCATATCTTGTTATACCCATAGGGGTATATTTTATACAGTCAACTATACTATATATTAGGTGTTAACACAATGTATAATTTGAGAAACATTTCAATATATCTATTAAAAAATTTCATATCTTAACTATGCATAAAAATAGCAGTTAGTCTTGAAACTAACTGCTATTTTAAGTTTACCTATCCGATGTAACTCTCTACATTTCAAATTTATACTTTTGAAATTTTGAAAGTAAATTTTCCTATTAAGCTTCTAATGCAGCCTCATCCAAGGTAAGCGGCTTATGATCTTGACCAATTTCAAAGATAGAGCTCAATAAAACCTTTGTATATGGATGTTTTGCATCCGCCAAGTGGAAAGCATCTAGTTCTTCAACGATAGCACCTTTGTACATTACGACCACCTTGTGGCACATCGTACGAATAAAGGCAATATCATGAGCAATAAATAGGTATGTTAAATTTTTCTTTTTTTGTAAACGCGCCAAAAGGTACGCAATGGAGTCTTGTACAGATACATCTAGGGCACTAGTAGCCTCGTCTAACACGAGGATTTCGGGCTCTAAAACGATAGCACGAGCAATGGCAACACGTTGGCGTTGACCACCAGACATTTCATGAGGATAGCGATGCATAAACTCGCGAGGTAAATCTACCATTTCCAGGTAGTCACCTGCGATTTGCTCTTCTTTTCCCTTTTCAAGAAGACCAAAATTATAAAGTGGCTCAAGAATGATATCTTTAACCTTCATACGTGGGTTAAAAGCTGCAGATGGATCTTGGAATACCATTTGAATCTTTTTACGATATTCTTTCGTTTGTTCAGAATTCATATGTTGAATCTCTACACCATCTACATAAATCTCGCCTTCCGTAATAGGAAGCATCTTCATAATCATACGAACCAATGTTGTTTTCCCAGAGCCAGATTCCCCTACAATCCCAAGGGACTGACCTTTTTCGAGAGTTATATTAATATCCTTACATGCTTCAAGCTCACCACCAGTAGGAAGTGGGAATCGTTTACATACATTCTTAATTTCTACTGCGTAATTAGTCAATGTAACGACCTCCTCCCAATGTTGGCACAGCGTCTTTTAGTTGTTTCGTATATTCATTAGATGGATTTTCCAAAATGTCTTGTGGGGTTCCAGCATCTACAACACGGCCCTTTTTCATAACAATAATATAGTCAGACATATACGCTGCTACACCAAGGTTATGAGTTACCATGACTATTGCAGAATTATGCTCTTTAGCTAGTTCAAGCATTTGCATAACCACTTGAGATTGTGTTGTTACATCGAGTGCAGATGTCGGTTCGTCACCGATGAGTAATGCTGGGTCCAATGCTAACGCCATAGCAATACCAACACGTTGACGTTGACCACCAGATAATTCGTGTGGATAACGGCGCAATATATCCGCTCCATTAGGAAGAGATACAGATTCTAATAACTCAATTGCTCGTCGATCACATTCATCATTAGTGATTTCAATATGAGATGTAAACAATTCTCTAAATTGTTTACCAATGCGAACAATTGGATCTAATGCACTACCACTATCTTGGAAAATCATAGCCATATCTTTACCACGTATGGCTCTCCATTCTGACTTAGATAGGGTACGAAGGTTGTGACCGTTAAAGATCATTGTACCGTCTGTAACCTCACCACCTACAGATAATAAACCCATGAGGGCCCGGATTACAGTAGTTTTACCGGATCCGGACTCACCTACAATGGTTAATACCTTACCGCGTTCCAAGGTAAAGTTCACATCCATAACAGCAGGCACACCTTGGTACGCAATGTTAAGGTTTTCTACAGTTAGTATGTTTTCTGCCATTATAGCTCCTCACTATTTTGTAATTTTGTTAGTAATCCAGTAGTAATCACTTGGGTACATTACAGCACCTTTCAAGTAAGAACCTGTAACGATATTAGTTTTAGGATAGCCTAAGAATAATGCAGCACCATCATTCATCAACAATTGTTGAATTTGCATTGCGTAATCACGACGTTTTGCTGGGTCGAATTCAGTTTCAGCTGCATCTAACAATTGGTCAACTTGTGGATTGGAGTAACCAGAACCATTTTGAGGGTTGGAGCCATTGTTGTTAGTGTGCCAATAGTTAGCCAAGAACCAGATTGGATCACCTGTATTAGCTGTTACAATGTTGGAGATAAGCATATCATAGTCGCCGTCTTGACCCATTTTATCGATCAAGTTATAGTCAACTGTTTTGATTTTCATATCGATGCCAACCTTTTTAAGGTCTGCTTGAACAGCTTCTGCATAAAGTGGTAATTCTGCACGAGAGTTATATACTATGAAGTTGAATGTTAATGGTTTGCCATCTTTATCAAGGATCCCATCGCCATCAGTATCTTTCCAACCATCTTCAGCCAACAATTGTTTAGAACGTTCAGGATTATACGCATTAGGATCTTTCAAATCGTTGAAGCCATAGTCCATGGATGGTGGAATTGGAGCAGAACCAGGAATAAATGTACCTTTTAACAATACATCAGCATAGTTTTTACGGTCTGTTGCAGAGATAACTGCAGCACGAACTTTGTCATCCCCAAGAATACCTTTTTGATTAATACGGGCCAATACGACACGAAGAGATGCGATTTCATCTACTTTGAATTTATCATTGCCTTGGAATAAACCAATTTCACCAGGACCGATGTTAACAGCCATATCTACGTCGCCAGATTGTAAGCTCAAAGCACGCGTATTAGGGTCATCGATGGAAGGAATTTCTACAGTTTTAAATGGTACTGTACCATCCCAGTAGTTTTCGTTCGCAGCCATTTCAGCACGTTCTTTAGTGAAGGATTTAACTACATATGGGCCTGTACCGATAGGACCTTCCTTCGCAAAGTTACGGCCATCTTTTTCAGCTTGAACGTCAACGATTAGGAACAACGGATCCGCTAAAAGGCCAGGCATATTAGGATATTCTTTTGTTGTATGAATAACTAATTGTTGACCATTAGCTTCCATAGAGTCATATTCGAAGAATGTTTTCGCACGATTAGACTTTGCAAAAGCACGTTCAATAGACGCCTTTACAGCTGCTGCATCAACTTTTTTACCATTGGAGAATTTCACCTTATCATTGATTGTGAAAGTCCACGTTTTATGGTCTGGGGATACTTCCCATTTAGATGCAATCCATGGTTGAGGTTTCATTTGTTCGTCAAACTTAGCCAATGTTTCACCTACACCATAGCGCATTACAACCCATGCGAAGAAGTTTTCTGTAGGTTCTAATGTGGATGCGAAGTTAGTAACGCCTACTTTTAATACATCTTTGTTAGCAGCACCATTATTATCAGACCCACAACCAGCTATGAAGGAACCCATCATTACAATACTAAGACCTGCTAATAGGGCCTTTTTCCAAGATTTTTTCATTTAAAATCTCCTTTTACAACTACATGTAAAACATAAAAACATTTAACATCATCACTATCTAAAATAGTTGTGATGGAAAAACCATAATTTCTTACCAGTCATAATGAAACTTTCACTAGATAAAGATTCAAATTTATGAAGGTAAAAACAATTTTATCCTTGATTTTTTGGATCCACTACATCTCGTAAGGAGTCAGACCAAAGATTAAAAATAGCAACCACGATAAGGATGGACATACCAGGGAATGCCATGAGCCATGGACTCGTTTGCAAGTACTGGCGACCCTCGTTAAGCATAAGACCCCATTCTGGAGTCGGTGGCTGAGCACCAAAGCCAAGGAAGGATAAACCTGCTACCTCAATCATGATAGCCCCGATATCTAATGCACCTGTTGTAATAACGAGAGGCATAATATTAGGAATGATATGACGTCTGATGATGGCCGTCGTAGATGCGCCCATCATAACAGCAGCCGTTACATATTCCTCACCGCGCACCTTGAGCGTCATAGAACGTACAATACGAGCATATTTTGCCCAACCTACAACAGATAAGGCTAAAATCGTATTTACAATGCTACCACCTAGAATACCAGCAATAGCAATAGCCAATACGATACCAGGGAATGATAACATGATGTCTGCTAAACGCATAAGAACCATTTCAACTTTACCGCCAAAATAGCCTGCTATAGCACCGATGATAGTACCAATGCTCACCATGATAACGACGATGGATACGCCCATGAACAAGGATAATTGAGTACCATAAATGATACGAGATAATACATCACGTCCTAATTTATCTGTACCAAACCAATGTTGGCTGCTTGGTGCTTGCAATGCCTGACTTATATTTGAGGTGAAAGCATCGCCCGGTGCAAGCCAGGGTGCAAAGATAGCGATGAGAACAATGATAATCATCAACCCACTATAGAAAGAGAACAATTTATGTTTTTGAATAAATTCTGCCATTATGCTCTCTCCCTTTTCAATCTAGGGTCTAATAAGATATATGATGCATCAACCAATGCGTTAATACACATATATGCTAAAGCAACCCACAACACAAAACCTTCAATCAATGGATAATCGCGCATAGTAATAGCATAAATTGCCATATTCCCAAGTCCCGGCCAAGAGAATACCATTTCTACGACTGCCACACCACCTAGTAACCAACCAATAACAACACCAAGAATAGTGATGAGTGGTAACACCGCATTAGGTAAAATATGACCGAATAAAATTTTTATCTCACTAACACCGCGAGCACGAGCGCCAATAACATAATCCTTTTGCATTTCCTCAAGGATAACTAGCCGCACTTGACGCATGTATTTAGACCCAACAACAACTGCCAAAGTAATAGCGGGCAAAATAACACCAGACGCAGTCACTCGAGAGGATGCAATCGGTACAAGGCCCAATTTAAGACCGAAGATGTAAATCAGTACAAGACCTAACCAGAACGTAGGCATAGATACGCCTACGAAGGATAGAAATCTCAACACATAATCAACCCATTTGTTACGATTTAAGGCGCTTATAATACCTGCAGGCAATGCATAGAGCAGCGTAAATACTAAAGCCGTACCCGCTAACATTAATGTACCTGGTAAAGCCTCCAACATACGATCTACTACTGGTTTTTTAGCAGAATAACTCATCCCTAAATCACCTTGTGCGGCATTGACGACCCAGTTTGCATACTGTACTACAAATGGTTTATCTAACCCAAGCTGAGCTCGAGTTTCATCGATAAGCTCCTGAGATACGATAGTATCTGCCGTTTCAAGTAACATCGTTACTGGGTCACCTGGTGCTAAATAGGTGAGACAAAATGTCAAAAATGTGATGCCAAACAAGGTAACAATAAATTGCCCCAATTGTTTGACAAAGCGTTTGCCCATAGGCGCCTCCTAAACTCTCTAAACACTAACAACAATTCAAATGACAAACTAATGGTACTAGCTTTTTATATAGCGATGAAGCTTAAAGGCTAGGGAACGAAAAAAGGTTAGTCGCCCGACTAACCCAAATTAAGCACAGCATATGCATACCATGCCTTTAGAGCAGGCTTTCTGACTCTGATTCATCGCAACATTTCGGCCTTCCCAGTTTCCCAGTGACCCTATAATGAAACCTTGCTCCTCATTACAGCTATTTGCATAGTATGGGTTTTTCACCCATTTTCCTCTTTTACGCTCGGTAAATACCGACACTCACTAGTTCATTCATTTTTATCGATTATAAATATACTATATTAACACTCTATTTACAATACATATACCCCTTATGGGTATATGTATTTCGCATATTTTCAATATAATTTTTATACTGATAAAAAATATTGATTAATGATTAAATTCACAATCCTGCATAAAATTATATAAATTAACTTATATAAATAATTTTTTATTATATTTACTGTATATGACGGTATATATATTAATTTTAATAATAATAAAGCAATGTAAAAACTTTATTATAAAATCTTTTTATACACAGCAAAAATTTGATTAATAATAATACTCTTTATATTTTTTCATATCTAGCTCGCATTAATTATAAGTCTAATGCATGATTATGATAAAAAAGAGGCTATTACCAAGTAATAGCCTCTAATAAGACGAGATGTATTCAGTTAATCAATACTTTGTTGTAAGCGGTGTGCTCTGCGTGTATCCCACGCTTTACGCAAAACATAGATCACCAAGCCTATGCTTACTGCCACTGCGCTACCTACCATAGCATCAAAGCCACATGCGTAGATTGCATATAGGCAGTAAAGAACGCCTATACCGAACAAGTAATTAGAGCGTTTAATACGACTTTCAGCTACGCCAGCCATACGCATCATTGTAGGTACTGCCAAGATGCACAATACATACGGTACTACGTTAGTTACAACCGCTAAGTTTACTAGGATTTCAAACTGCTCACGCAAGGATTCGCTTGCAGTGAATAAAGTAAGTAATGTTTCAACAGCGAGTAAAATCAATACACCACGAACAGGAGCATCTTTGCTATTTACACGAGCGAATATTTTAGGGAAGTAACCATGTTCTGCTGCACTTTTGAAGACGCGAGACAATGTGAATTGCCAGCAAAGCAAAGCGCCAAAGCAAGAAATAACCATAGCAGCCATAACGATGTTTGCAATTGTATCATTGAACATGTATACGAATGTCAAACCGAATGGTGCGTTAGAATTTAATAAATCAACGTTAGGCACAATACCTGCCATAACGTTTGTGGACAAGATATAAACCACTGCCACTGCTAATGTACCCGCCACAGTTGCGATAGGTACGTTTTTCTTTGGATTCTCAACAGCATCAGCATTAGCCGCTGCGGACTCAAATCCTAGGAAGCCCCATAAAGTTAGGGAAATAGATTGTTTTACCGCATCATAAAGCGGAAGATCATTTGGGTTCCATGCCGCCCAATAGATAGATGGATCAAACCAATACCAGCCGATTGTACCGATTAATAAAACCGGAACAATAGAGCCCCAAATAGTCATATTGCTGAGTCGACCTGTGAAACGATTCCCTCTGAAGTTTAGAATCGCTGCAAACCACAAGAGCACAATTGTTACTTGACTTGTTTGTGTCGCATTGAGGTCAACACCAAAGAAAGCTGCGCCATAACCTACGGCAGATACCGCGATGGCGATATTAGCAATGATGAGAGATATGCTGTAAGCATAGCTCGCCATAAAATGTCCAGTTTTACCGAAGCGATGTTCTGCATAACCGCCCATGCCCCCTTGTTTTTGGGAGAACATACCCGCTTGAGCAAAAATATACGCTAGTAAAAGCGCACCCACAGCTGTCACGAGCCAAGATAAAACTGAAATAGTACCAACTTGAGCCAAATTAGTTGGTAACATAATGATCCCAGCTCCTAGCATATTGGCTGCTACCATTGTGGTTAGCTGGAATACAGACATTTTTTTAGCGGTGGTTTTCATGTATCAATCCCCTTTCACTAAGGTGAATTTTTTCTCGTCCATAATTCACTTAAAATATATATACCGCTAAGTAAATTCAGTTCGTGCTGTGATGGGCTTGAATGTGAATTTACCGTTTTTATTCTTATTACGAGTTAAATAATAACACCTATGAAACCAAAATAAAAGTACTTTATTGGCGGACAAGGCATATTACACGAATTGAATAAATCATAGGTAATTTATCATCAAAATCGAACAGAACTCATTTTAATCGTAGCAAAGTATATTTTTACCCCATTTTATTCTGTGTATAGATGTAATTTTTCCTATCTATCACGGTTATAGTGTCCTAGTACAAGACTATTATTCTCTCACAGTCCACTATATATGTACATGTAAATACATCATTTTAATAGTGGATTATCAATTAGAATTTTGGGCTTTATAGGTATCGTCTAGCTTTTAAATAAAAAATCGATATACATATAAGTATAATGGGCAATATTAGACCCTTAATGAAATCCTTATATGTATATCGATCTTATTTTTCCAGATTTTATTGATAACTATTCTTTATTTTTATCTACTACTTATTCCGCACTAAGCTCTACTCTTCTACAGATTCAACGATTTCTTTCCATTCAGCAATTTGCTTTTCCTCAGCAGCGATAATGATTTTACCATTATTACGTTGTCGTTCCACACATTCTGGAGCCGTACCAGAATAGTTATTACGACCTGCAACACAAGCTTCGATGGAGATAGCGTCAAGAATATCTGCATCAAAATGGTTGGAAATAGCTTTGAAGTCCTCTACGGATAGATCAAGGAGTACACAACCTTTTTCGATGCAATGATGCACCGCATTACCTACGATTTCATGGGCTTCACGGAATGGAACACCTTTCTTCGCAAGATAATCCGCCATATCTGTAGCATTGGAGAAGTCGTCATCCAAGACTGCTTTCATATGAGCCCCATTGACCTTCATACCACGAATCATAGCCGCATTAATGGACAATGCGAAGTGTACTGTATCAATAGCATCGAAGATACCTTCTTTATCCTCTTGCATATCCTTGTTGTATGTAAGAGGCAAGCCTTTCAAAGTTGTTAAAAGGCCTAACAAATGACCATAGGTACGGCCTGTTTTACCACGAACCAGCTCGCAAACGTCAGGATTTTTCTTTTGCGGCATAATACTAGAGCCCGTGCAGTGAGCATCATCAAGTTCAATAAAATTGAACTCATTGGTAGACCACAAGATCAACTCTTCGCTAAGACGACTCAAATGCATCATTACTAGAGATGCAAAGGACAAGAATTCAACTACGTAGTCACGGTCAGATACGGCGTCCATACTATTTTCGTAAATACGAGAAAAGCCCAAAAGCTTTTGCGTATATGTTTGATCAATGCCGTATGTAGAACCAGCTAATGCGCCGGCCCCAAGTGGCATGATGTCAGCATGTTTGAATACCATCAACAAACGATCAAAATCACGTTCCAACATAGAGAAATAGGCCATCATATGATGCCCAAACAATACAGGTTGAGCCCGTTGTAAATGCGTATAGCCAGGCATGATAACATCACTATACTTTTCAGCTGTTTCGATGAGAGCCTTCTGCATATCTACGATGAGTTCACCCATTTCCACAACAGCTTTACGCACGTACATGTGCAAGTCTACTGCACATTGGTCATTACGGCTGCGGCCTGTATGCAAACGACCACCAGCTTCACCGATATCATCAGTAAGGCGTTTTTCAATATTCATATGAATATCTTCAAGAGCCACGGAGAACGGAAACTCTCCTTTATCAATCTGATTTTTAATCTTCGTTAAACCTACTAAAATAGCATCTCGATCTGCGTCGGAGATAATATGTTGTTTTGCCAGCATAGTCGCATGAGCCTTGCTGCCTGCAATATCTTCGGCGTACATCCGCGCATCAAAAGCGATAGAGGATGTAAAATCCTCTACCGCTTTATCAGTGCCTTTTGTGAAACGCCCGCCCCACAATTTAGCCATTATTTACCTGCTTTCTCTTTCATCAATGCATTAATTTTGAGAGGTAAACCGAACAAGTTGATGAAACCTTCTGCATCAGATTGATCGTATACATCATCTTCTTCGAATGTTACGAAATCTTCGCTGTACAAAGAATATGGAGAAGTACTACCTGCAGAAATGATATTTCCTTTGTACAATTTAAGTTTTACTTCACCTGTTACAGTTTTTTGAGTTTCGTCAACAAACGCTTGTAACGCGTTCATCAATGGTGCGAACCACATGCCATCATATACGAGTTCAGCGTATTTGTTAGCAATGAGTTCTTTGTAGTGGTATGTAGCTCTGTCGAGGCATAGGTATTCAAGTTCTCTATGAGCATACATGATGATAGAGCCACCTGGGTTTTCATAAACGCCACGGGATTTCATGCCTACCAATCTATTTTCGACGATATCTACAACGCCTACACCATAGTGTGCACCGATTTCGTTGAGTTTTTCTAATATTTGTAATGGAGTACCTTCTTGACCATCTACAGCTACAGGTACACCTTCTTTGAAGGATACAGTTACATAACCAGCTTCATCTGGAGCTTGTTCAGGTGTATGTGTTACCAAGTACACATCATCTTTAGGTGCATTTGCTGGATTTTCAAGATCGCCGCCTTCATGGGACAAATGCCATACGTTTTGGTCCATAGAATATGGATGAGATTTTGTAGCTACAACTGGAATATCGTGTTTAGCAGCATATTCCATACAGTCTGTTCTAGATTTCAAATCCCATTCTCTCCAAGGAGCGATGATTTTCATGTTAGGAGCTAATGCTTTGATAGTCAACTCAAAACGAACTTGGTCATTACCTTTACCAGTCGCACCATGAGCGATTGCATCAGCGCCTTCTTTTTTTGCAATATCTACAAGAATTTTACCAATTAAAGGTCTCGCGAAGGATGTACCTAATAAATATTTACCTTCATAAATTGCACCAGCTTTTACAGTAGGCCATACATAATCTTTTACAAACTCTTCCTTAGCGTCAACGATGTACGCTTTAGATGCGCCAGATTTGATCGCTTTTTTCTCAACTGCATCATAATCCTCAGGTTGGCCCAAGTCTACACACACTGCAATAACTTCAGCGCCATAATTTTCTTTCAGCCAAGGAATGATAACAGAAGTATCTAAGCCACCAGAATATGCGAGTACTACTTTATTTGCTTTACCCATGATAACACCTCATAAACCACTATCTATTTAGACTCATATAATCAATACAGTATCAGATAATTGTGAAAGTACCGTGGTATCTTCTATTACCGACAAGCATTTTCTCCTTCTGACAAAAAATAGTATACACCTGTATAATTATAAATGCAAGTATTATTTTTATACAATTATATAATATTATTCGGAACGTAACCATTCGAGAGTAATAAAGCTCCAACATTTTAAACCAGCATATGTTATAGCTTTTTTTGTGTTTACTAATTATTAATACCTGTAAATCATTTATTAGTTCAAGCAAATTATTATTTTTATTACCACTTTGGAATATATGGCCTTAAATTATATCAATAGGTGAAAATTGGTAATCTAAAGCTATCTTATAATCATCAGTTGTATCAAGGGGTTCTTTTAAAGTCTCAATAATAAAAGACTTAATTTCACCTATAATCGAGTAAAGCTCATTTTGTTCTTCATTAATAATAGCTTCAATGCGAACATCTAAATCATAAGATCTAGAAATTCTATAATTACCTGTAGAGTAATCTACATTTCTAAATAACTCCAATATATTCATCTTAGATATTGCTGTATCAAAAGCATTTATAGCATTTAGGATATTATGTTTCGCCATTACATTTACACTGACAATGGTCTGATTACAAATATGTGGAATTGTATCAACAATATATTCTTCTCTAACAGTAGCTCGCAACGATTCATCAGCCATTATTAACTCTCTATCCAAGGCTTTATCCCAAAAGCAATGTCTTACAGCCATACAATCATGTTCATCATCATAATAAACTATCCAGTTTTCAATTTTATAAGCATCAGCTTGTTCAATGTAAAAGATTTCACGAGCATAGGAATCTACATCAAGCAATTCAGACTTATAATCTACTCCTCCAGGACCTCTTAAATAATAGGCTATAAAATTCTCCAGCCTAAGCATGGCAAACTTAATTATAGGTTTTACACCTATATAGATAGAAGAAAAGTTACCCTTTTCATAACGCTTTAATTCAACATTATCCAATATCTACGCTCCTTATGCTCGAAATTCTCTCTAAAAAATCATCTTAATAACACAAATGTATCAAAAAAATCTCTATTAGCCAATTATTAATCAGCTAACAGAGATTCTAAAATAGTAATTTAATTATTCTTCCACAAGCTCCAAGTCCTGTTCGTACGCATAGTCTGCCTCGGCTTGTGTAATCATGCCTTGGTCTACCATTTGTTCGAGCACCAGCTTTTGCCGTGCTTTAGCACCTTCATAGTTCGTATAAGGATCTAAATAGGACGGTGCATTGGGTAATGCTGCGAGCAAAGCACTTTGCCCCAATGTTAATCGGCTTGGGCTTGTCCCAAAGTATCCGTGAGCTGCTTCATAGATACCGTAATAATTATGACCATAATATACGGTATTCAAGTACATGGTAAGGATTTCTTCCTTAGAGTAGTAATGTTCCATTTCACTAGCGAGGATGGCCTCTTCCACCTTACGACTCATGATACGCTTCGAGGAAAGGAACAGATTTTTTACAAGTTGTTGTGTAATAGTACTACCGCCTTCTAGCGTTTCACCTGCTATAGTGTTTGTGTACAAGGCGCGAATAATACCGAGTACATCAATAGCTCCATGTTTATAATACCGCTTATCTTCAATAGCGATTAATGCATTTTTTGTATACTCAGGAATAACATCCCCTTTCACCCAATGCTCTTTTGAAACACGTTGATTAAGAGCTATCTGTACTTTATCTCTAAATGTAAACAGTCGTATAATTCGATCTGTACGACTGAGCGTATCTTCACTTTGTTCTATTTGTTTTTCAACAATTGTATGAGCTTTACTCTCACGATTTGTCCCTTGAAAGCTATGGTATCCGTCATATATAAACATAGCCAAAATCATGACCACCACGAACACAACTAGATTTCGAAGGTAGCGAAATACTTTCATTTCTTTCACCTATTTCTTAAAGGTCTGTAATATAAACACATGTAACTATAGGTTTATAATCTAGCTATCTATACAATACCTTATATACATATACAAATATAAAGTATATTAAATGTATTGTATCACATCAATCAATAAGAAGATATGTAAAACACTAGTTTTTACGTCCACTCATACTACAAATATATTTAATATATCTTAATAATGGCATGATACCCTATATCTATATATACCGATTAATGCATATTAGTTATACTTATTAAGTTGTATTAAAAACTTTAAATAGAGTATAATGTATGAGATGATAAAAACATGCCTATGGAGGAGTAAAATGAAACAGTGTATGGATTCAGAAAATCTGCATCGTCGATTGCGTAAAATCTTAGGTCAAGTGCAAGCTATTGATCGAATGATTGAAGAAGACATTCCCTGCGAAGATGTGTTGAGCCAAATTAATGCAGCTAAATCTGCACTACATAAAGTAGGACAAGTAATTCTTGAAGGACATATCAACCACTGCGTACGAGATGGTATCGAACATGGTGACGTGGAAAAAACCATTAGCGACTTTACAAAAGCTGTAGAGCGCTTTGCAAATATGGGTAAATAAAAAAGGACTCTACAAATGAATTGCACCCAAAAAATTGGACATAATTTTTGGAGGTGCAGTTCAAAATGTAGGGTCCTTTTTATTACCCTCATATTAATCGTGGTTAGTTGTTAAGAATTCGCTCAATGCAGCGAGTGCCTCGTCTTCGTCAGCACCGTCAGCCGTCAAGGTAACGGATGTGCCTTTTGTAGCACCCAAGGTCAATACAGTTAAAATGGATTTAGCATCTGCTGTTTTGCCATTAGCAGCGATAGTCACTTTGGAAGCGAACTTAGCAGCCAATTGTGTGAAAGCTGTAGCAGGACGAGCATGTAAACCGGATTCGTTAGTAATTTCTACTGTTAATTCTTTCATGATAACCTCTTTCTATCTCGATAGGCGGTGCCTATCCATACGTTCTAATAGATATATTGTATCAATATCAAGCATTTCAATTCAAGTATATTACATCCTATTTACTATGTAATAATCCTATTTAACAAAAGTAAAATTATAATAAACCTTTTTCAGCTAATACAGATTTAGCGTATTCTGTAATTTCTTCTGCTGTGTCCATAGTAAGTGCTTTATTTGCTACCTCTTCACATTCTGTTTTGGAAACAGAACGCAAAATATTTTTAATAAGAGGAATCGAAGAAGCCGTCATGGAGAATTCGTCGAGGCCAAGGCCCAACAGAATCATGGTCGCCACAGGGTCGCTAGCAAGCTCACCACACATGCCTGTAAATTTACCTTGTTCATGACTAGCATCAATGACGTGCTTAATAAGACGTAACACACCTGGATGCAATGGTTGATACAAGCTACCAATTGCTTCGTTCATACGGTCTACTGCCAATGTGTATTGGCAAAGATCATTCGTACCGATACTAAAGAAGTCTACATATTTAGCAAGAATTGGAGATATAACAGCTGCCGCTGGTACTTCGATCATGATGCCAACCTTGATATCCTTGTTGAAATCCTTACCCTCAGCCTCCAGTTCCTCCTTACATTCACTAAGCATAGCATTCGCTTGCTTCACTTCCTCAACGGAAGCAATCATAGGATACATGATGTGAATATCACCAAACGCACTAGCTCGTAATAAGGCACGCAATTGTACCTTAAAGATGTCTGGACGATTTAAGGATATACGAATAGCGCGATATCCTAGGAATGGATTCATTTCACTTGGTAAATCAAGGCATTTCAATTCCTTGTCTCCACCGATGTCCATGGTACGGATAATAACAGGCTGCCCCTTCATATCTTGGGCTACCTTTTTATACTCTTCGAATTGTATTTCTTCTGCAGGCAATTCGTCATTTTCCATGTAAAGGAATTCTGTACGATACAAACCAATACCTTGTGCGCCCATAGTGAGCGCATGTTTAGCATCCTTCGCCTTACCAATGTTGCCGAATAGTTCTACATGATGACCATCAATGGTAGTAGCTTCAAGATTAGCGGATTCGCGTAACCGTTTTAACTCTTCTTGGAACGCCAACGCTTGATTTGTATACTCCGTCCAATCCGCATCAGATGGATTGATTTCCACGATACCATCCGTACCAAGAACGACTGCCTTATCGCCATCTGCAAAGCTTTCAATATCACCAACGCCCATAACTGCAGGAATCTCTAAGGTGCGAGCCATAATAGCCGCATGAGATGTAGGGCCACCTGCTGCCGTAACGATACCTTTTACTACCGCTTTATCAAGGGATGCCGTATCAGATGGTGCCAAATCATGAGCCACCAAGATAACCTCGCCAGAAATATGTGATAAACCGCGAGGGTTCATGCCTAACATATTACGCATCAAACGATCACCGATATCCTTAATATCTGCGCCTCGTTCACGCATATAGGCGTCTTCCATGCCGAGAAAGATATTTGCAAAGGTTTCAATTGTTTGAGCCGTAGCCGCTACCACATTCATATGGCTAGACTCAACAAGGGATTTAATTCCGTCAGATAAGGATGGGTCTTGAGCAATTTGCATATGCGCTTCAAAAATAGCCGCCTCTTCTGGCCCCATTTCATCCAACGCTTTTTTACGAATAGTATCCAATTGTTTTAAGGTAGATGCCATAGCAGTTGCAAACTTGCCAATTTCTTCTTCTACCTTGTCTTCCGTTACATTGTAATCAGGAATGACAATTTCCTCTTGAATATATCTATATACATTGCCTACTGCAACGCCACGAGATCCAGAAATCCCTTGAATTCGCATATGTGTTCCTCTTTCTATTACGATTAACTACATTACTCTTTATTTTATCATTTCTCTGTTAAACAATAAAGTAATCCAAATACCTATACTCCCTTAAATAACCGTCCCATATGGGGCATTTTTTGTTTTACTATAACTCTCAATAAACGTTGTAAGCTTTCCTTATTTTCCCTTTATTTTGCTATAAATTTATACGATTCCATGCCATGCTTAGGACCTATTTATGATATAATATTATAATATAAAATATATAATAATAAACATATGAGACTTTCACGGGCTTCATGGTGAAAGTCTTACTTATTGATAGGAGACTTTATGAAATTAACGAAAATGCATGGTCTCGGCAATGACTTCATCCTCTTTGCCGACCCACAAGGGACGTCTAAAGACTACACAGACCTCGCCATCCGCCTTTGCGATCGTCGCACGGGTATTGGTGCTGATGGTCTTGCTATCCTAGTTCCTTCCGAAACCTGTGATGTGCGCATGCGCATCATCAACTCCGATGGTAGTGAAGCAGAAATGTGCGGTAATGCCATCCGTTGCTTTGCCAAATACGCTTATGAACACGGTGAAACAACGAAGGAGACTTTCACCATTGAAACCTTAGCTGGCGTAATGAAGCCTACATTGACTATCGAAAACGGTATAGTCACACAAGTTACTGTAGACATGGGCAAACCATTTTTTAAGGCCCAAGACATTCCTATGAATGTAAACATGGATAAGGTTATCGACGTAGACCTCAATGTAAACGGTGAAACCGTAACAGTGAGTTCTGTATTGCTCGGTGTGCCTCATACGGAGGTATTCATCGACGACATTACAAAAGCCCCTGTTACAACACAAGGCCCTATCCTTGAAAAGCACGATGCCTTCCCTGCCAACACCAATGTAAACTACATTGAAGTGGTAAACGACAAACACATCAAGGTGCGCACATGGGAACGCGGCGCTGGCGCTACTTTAGCTTGTGGAACAGGATCTTGTGCCTCTGCCGCTATGTCCTTTGAAAAGGGCTTAACAGGCCGCGAAGTAGATGTGGAACTCTATTTAGGAACATTGCATATTTCATACTTGGAGGATGGCACGGTGCTCATGACAGGCCCGGCTGAGGAAGTCTTCGAAACAGAACTTCCTATCGATTAAAATGAAGTGGTTACAACTTATATTAAATGCGTTCCTAAGGTACCAACAGGGTCGCACACTCATACCACGGAATATAGAGCCCCTTTTGGGACTACTTGCATCCATTCTCGTCATCCTCATAGCCGTAGCCAATAGCATCGCTATTGGTTATGCCTTGATTGTCGTATGGAGCATCATGGCCTACGTGTTCTACCGCAAAGGATATGCCCTAAAAGAATTATTAAACCTATCTTGGACAGGTGCGAAAACATCCATCATAGTGATGCAAATCTTCCTTCTCATCGGTTGGCTCATCGCCATGTGGCAAGCAGCAGGCGTTATTCCTATGATTATCGCCACAGGTATCGATTTAATTGATCCATCCATCTTTATCGTCTGTGCCTTTTTAATAACAGCCATAGTGAGTATGCTGTTAGGTACTGCACTGGGCACTGTAGGAACGATAGGCATCGTACTCATCACCATGGCAAGAGCTGGAAGTATTCCAGAAAATATCGTAGTTGGTGCCATTATTGCAGGTGCTTACTTTGGTGATCGAAACGGTCCACTATCCTCTAGTGCATCTCTTGTAGCGGCCTTGACCCATACAAAGGTATCGACGAATATTCCCATTATGTTTAAAGATGGTATTCCAGCACTCATCATCTCTACAGTGTTGTATCTATTACTATCTCAGTGGTACCCACTCAATTACGAAAATAGTTTACTATCCGATACAATTCACTTTATTTTCAATATCGATTGGACATTATGGATTCCAGTCATCATCGTCATTGGTCTATTGCCTTTGAAAGTATCTATCCGTTGGCCTATCGGACTCAGTGCATTAGCGGCGGCCATTCTAGCCTATACCAATCAGGATGCGAGCCTCTCAGAGTTGGGATGGTATACCTTAACAGGCTTTGAACTACCGCACTATAATCCACTAGCTAATATCATTCATGGCGGCGGTCTACAAACGATGTTTATCCCTACCCTTTCAATTTTTATGGCTACTACCATTTCAGGCATGCTCGAAGGGGTTGGCTTCTGGAACGATATACGACAACTGTTAGAGCGAGCTAAAACACGGAGCGATGTATTTGCTGCCAATGTAGGTCTTGCTTTCTTAACAGGTGCGGTTGGATGCAGCCAAGCTATTGCGGTAGTTATGACGCACTCTATTATGCGTATTACCTACGCACAGCGAGGTATTCAAGACGAAGATGTAATGCTAGACTTTGAAAATAGTGGCATTCTCATCGCTCCATTACAACCATGGAATATCGCTGCCTACGTGCCCATTGTCATGATGGGTACAAGTTCAACAGGTTATGTACCATTTGCCTTCTTCCTATATCTAGTACCACTCATCTATTGGTTACGATTACGGAAGCAAGATCAACCAATCATACGCTAATTAGTATTATCTCAAAAGGGGAAATTGTATGATTTATACCATTACCTTTAATCCAGCTCTCGATTATATCGTGCGCCTTGATCACCTCAAGACGGGTACTATTAATCGCACCATCCAAGAATACGTTCTCGGTGGTGGCAAAGGTATCAACGTATCTATCGTGCTCAACAATCTTGGCATGGATACGACAGCACTCGGCTTCATCGCAGGGTTTACAGGCGAAGAAATCGTAACACAACTCAAGAAATTCGGCGTGAAAGAAGATTTCATCCGGCTTCGCGAAGGATTAACCCGCATCAATGTTAAGGTAAAAGCCTCTGATGAGGAAACAGAGATTAATGGCCGCGGCCCAATCATTGCTACCGACGAATTAGAAGCTCTATACAAACAGCTTGATGCGTTGACCGAAAAGGACACCTTAATCCTTGCTGGCAGCATTCCTTCTAGCCTACCAAGCGATATGTACGAACTCATTATGGAGCGCTTACAACATAAAAATATTCGCATCGTAGTCGATGCTACAAAGGATCTACTCACAAAAGTCTTGCCTTATAAACCATTTTTAATTAAGCCAAATAATCACGAGCTTAGTGAAATCTTTGGGCGCACTTTATCTACAAAAGATCAGCTTGTAGAAGCAGCAAAAACATTGCAAGAGAAAGGCGCACAACACGTGCTCATCTCCATGGCTGGTGATGGTGCTATTTTGGTGTCCGCTGACGGCACTGTATATACCAGTCCTGCCCCTAAAGGAACTCTCGTGAATTCCGTGGGTGCTGGCGACTCCATGGTAGCCGGCTTTATTACGGGCTATGAAAAGACGGGTGACTTACAAGAGGCGCTCTATTGGGGTATCTCCAGTGGCTCTGCCTCCGCTTACTCTGAAAACCTCGCAACCCTTGAAGAAGTAGAAACACTGCTTTCACAAGTACGAGTTAAATAGTTTTATATTTTATGTGCATCAAGGAGTACACATATGAAAATCACTGATCTATTAAAACCTCAATCTATCCTACTGAATGCAGATCCTGTCACAAAAGCTGACGCCATTTACACCTTAGGTGAATTGATGGACAAAGGAGGCTATTTGACAGACAAGGCAGAATATTTAAAAGCTGTCTTCGCTCGTGAAGAGTCTGGTTCTACAGGCCTTGGCGACGGTATTGCCACACCACATGCTAAATCTGCAGGAGTAAAAGAACCAGGCCTCGCCGCTATGGTTGTACCTAATGGGGTAGACTTTGAAGCATTAGATGGTCAACCTTCTCGCCTATTCTTCATGATTGCGGCTCCAGAAGGCGCCGCTGACACTCATGTTGAGGTATTGAGCAAACTAGCAACTATGGTGATTGACCCAGACTTCAAAGAAGCCCTAATTCAAGCGGCTACTGTTGATCGATTCTTAGAGCTCATTACAGCTAAAGAAGAAGGAAACTTTGACCCATCCGTAGAAGGATATATCAAACCAGCAGAGGATCAAAAAGCAACCAGCATTACCGATGCTATCGAAGCAAAGGCTACAGAAGCAATTGAAAAGGTAGCACCTAAGATTTCTGTAGATAACCCGCATTATGATGTACTAGCTGTTACAGGCTGTCCTACTGGCATCGCACATACCTACATGGCTGCTGAATCTTTAGAACGCAAGGCTAAAGAAATGGGTATTTCCTTAAAAGTAGAAAAGAACGGTGCCTCTGGCGTTAAAGATGCTCTTACAGCAGAAGAAATTGCACATGCTAAATGTATTATCGTAGCTTCCGATCGCCAAGTAGAAATGGCACGCTTTGACGGTAAACCTATGATTCAAACTAAGGTAGCGAATGGCATCAATAAAGCGGAAGAGCTACTAACAGAAGCTATGGCTGGCACAGCTGCCGTATATCAAGCATCTGCGGCTGACCGCGAAGCTGCTGAGATTGCAGCTAGCGCATCTGATAGCGTAGGTCGTCAAATCTACAAACATTTGATGAACGGTGTATCTCACATGTTGCCATTTGTTATCGGTGGCGGTATCTTGATTGCCCTCGCCTTCTTATTCGACGTATTCGATCCAGCGAATCCTAAAAACTTTGGTTCCGGTACACCTCTTGCGGCTTTCTTAATGCAAATCGGTGGAGCTTCCTTTGGCTTCATGTTACCAGTATTAGCGGGTTACATCGCTATGAGTATTGCGGACCGTCCAGGTCTTGTAGCTGGTTTCGTTGGTGGCTTATTAGCTAACCAAGGTGGCTCTGGTTTCCTAGGCGCATTGATTGCCGGTTTCGCAGCAGGTTATTTGGTATTATTAGTTAAGAAATTAGTATCTGGTTTGCCTCAAGCATTAGAAGGTACAAAACCGGTTCTATTCTACCCTGTACTTGGCGTATTGTTCATCGGTATCGCTATTACCTTTATCATCAATCCTCCTGTATCTGCACTTAATCACTGGTTAATGGACTCCTTACAATCCATGGGCACTACTAGCCGCGTATTATTAGGTCTAATCTTTGGTGCTATGATGTCCGTTGATATGGGCGGCCCTGTAAACAAGGCGGCTTATGTTATCGGTACTGGTGCTCTTGCAACTGGAGAATACGGTATCATGGCTGCTGTAATGGCAGGCGGTATGGTTCCTCCATTGGCAATTGCTCTTTGTACTACATTCTTCCCTAGTCGCTTCACAGAGGCTGAACGCAAATCTGGTATCACAAACTACATCATGGGCCTTTCCTTCATCACAGAAGGTGCCATCCCATTTGCAGCAGCCGATCCAGTTCGCGTATTACCAGCTTGCATCATCGGTGCTGGTACAGCTGGTGCATTATCCATGTTCTTCGAATGCACACTACGCGCTCCACATGGCGGTATCTTCGTAGTACCAACAATTGGTAATCCACTTCTTTACCTTGCATCCATCGCAATCGGTTCCATTGTGGCTTGCTTCATCTTAGCACTTGTAAAGCCAAGTTTAAAAAATAGTATCGCTAAATAGATCATAAAATTAACTATCAATTATAACTTATATATGATTGATGGCTGATGATTGTTGATTGTTTATGATGAGTTTCGACGATTAGCGGTTAGTAACTAATAGTTAACATTTAGCGACTAATTGATTAATGACTCTTATCGATGGTGAAAGCTGGTGTCACACCAGTAGATATAGTAAAAGGACTAGAATATACGTATTCTGAACTGCCCTAAAATTGGACACAGTTTTGGAACAACAGTTCAGAAGTATACGTGATCTAGTCCTTTTCTTATATTCAAAAATAATTAATATTATTTTATAATTCATGATCAAAACTACTTTCAAAAGTGGAAGCAAATCCTCAAAATTGTACAATTACATTGATTTATGTTAAACTATATAAATATTAATTAACTTTAAAATTATAAATTATTATTAGAAATCTAGTTCGGAGAACTAATTCATGAAGTCATCCAAAAATTGTAAGGTTACTGCTGCATTTCTTGCCGCAGCTGCGTTGGGTGGTGTTACCCATGCAGAGCCTACACTTAACATGAATGATTTAGTAGGTACGAGTACCAGTGCTGAATCAACGACACAGAGTCCTACAAGTGTAGCAACTCCAGTCGTGAAACCAATGGCAACTCAGCCAGTCTTACCAGCTACACCACAACCGGCCACCGTTGTACAACAACAAACACCACCGATGGCACAACCTCAACCATCCTACGTGATGCAACCAGCAACGGTTAGCCCTGTACAAACTCAACAAGTTACACCATTGCAAGCAGTACCGCAACAAGTAGTACCAATGCAATCTCAACAACAGGTTCAAACTCAACCGCAGTATGTTGTCAATAAAGATACAAAGGCTGTCATGGAACCTACATTAGCAATGCACAGTTTGATAAATGTACAACGAAAAACTGAACCTGTTACTATAGAGAAACCAGTGGATGGTAAGCAACAAGTACAAACTACACAAGTACAGCGTACACCTGTTGTTATTCAACAAGAATCCATAGCTCCATTAACTGTATCAAATACTACAGTAACAAAAGCCGTGGTAGCAAAACAGAGGCTTACAATTCGAGATATCCAACGAGCTGAGCGTGAGCGTTTAGCTCAACTAGCCGCTGAAGAAGCCTCCCAACAAGAAAATTTATCACAAGCTGATCAACAACAACTTGCTCAAAAACAAGCTGAAGCTCAACGTCAAGCAGCACTACAAGCACAACAACAAACAGAAGCCCAACGGCAAGCAGCTTTGCAGGCGGAACAAGAGCGTATCGCCGCGCAACAAGCTGAAGCTCAACGCCAAGCGGCTATTAGAGCAGAGCAAGAACGTATCGCTGCTCAACAAGCCGAGGCTCAACGCCAAGCGGCTATTAAAGCTGAGCAAGAACGTATCGCGGCTCAGCAAGCTGAAGCTCAACGCCAAGCAGCTATTAAAGCTGAGCAAGAACGTTTAGCCGCTCAACAAGCGGAAGCTCAACGCCAAGCGGCTATTAAAGCAGAGCAAGAACGTATCGCGGCTCAGCAAGCTGAAGCTCAACGCCAAGCAGCTATTAAAGCTGAGCAAGAACGTTTAGCCGCTCAACAAGCCGAAGCTCAACGTCAAGCGGCTATTAAAGCTGAGCAAGAACGTTTAGCCGCTCAACAAGCAGAAGCTCAACGTCAAGCAGCTATTAAAGCAGAACAAGAACGTATCATCGCTCAACAAGCGGAAGCTCAACGCCAAGCGGCTTTAAAAGCTGAACGTGAGCGTATCCTCGCTCAACAAGCTGAAGAAGAACGCTTAGCTGCTGAAGAAGCAGCTCGCCAACGTGCCGAAGCTGCCACTAAAGCCGAAGCCGAACGACAAGCAGCTATTAGAGCAGAACAAGAACGTATGGCAGCTCAACAGGCTGAAGCTCAACGTCAAGCGGCTATTAAAGCAGAACAAGAACGTATTGCGGCTCAACAAGCTGAGGCTCAACGGCAAGCCGCTTTAAAAGCTGAACAAGAGCGTATTGCGGCCGAGAAAGCTAAAGCAGAACGCGAAACTGCTATTAAGGCAGAGCAAGAACGTATTGCTGCTAAACAAGCGGAACTTGCAAGACAAGCTGCGATCCAAGAAGAACAAGAACGTTTAGCTGCTGAACAACTAGCAAAAGAAGAAGCGGCAGCTGCAGCTAAAGCTCGGGCTGAAGCAGAGGCAAAAGCTTTAGCAGAAGCGGACGCTGCTGCTAAAGCTCAGGCTGAAGCTGAAGCAAAAGCTAAATCTGAGGCAGAGACTAAACAGGTTCAAGAAAGTAAATTACCGCAATCTTATGTAAATGCTCGTAATGAAGCTTCCACAAAAGGCTCTCCTGTAACAGAAGAGAAAAATATTCTCTCCCAACCAATTGAACCCCCATTGCAAGCTGATGCATCTGCAAAGATTAGTCTTGCTTTCGACGCAAAGAATTATGAATCCATGTCTACCACAGTAGATAATAAGGAAATCAAATATCGCGCCTTCGAATATATCCCTTACGTGGCTAATCCAATCGACATAGATCAGCAATACATGAACATTTATGTACCAGAGGAATATTTCAACAACGGCACAATCAACGGTTACAATACCCAAACAGCCCCTATCTTCATGCCAAATGCAGTAGGTGGTTACATGCCGAGCCAGGCTATGACGCCTAAGATGGAAAATGGAAAACCTAACAGTGTTCTTTATGCATTATCCCGTGGTTATGTAGTAGCTTCCCCATCTACTCGTGGTCGTACCAATAAAGCTTCCGATGGCAACTTTATAGGTAAGGCCCCTGCAGTAATCGTTGACTTACAAGCGGCTACAGCTTACTTACACGCTAACGATTCCGCTATGCCAGGTAATGCAAACCGCATTATCACAAATGGTACAAGTGCAGGCGGTGGTGTATCCTTATTACAAGGTGCAACTGGTAACAGCTCCGACTTCCAACCATATTTACAAGCATTAGGTGCAGCTACAGCGGCAACTAATGTATACGCAGCATCCGCATATGCCCCTATCACTAACCTTGATGCGGCAGATATGGCTTACGAATGGAGCTATAACGGTATCACATCTTTTAACAAAGTAACTATGGGCCAAGGCGAATTACCACAAGCTAATGTAGGTGGTAACTCTGCTCCACCACAACGTACGATGCAACGTGTAAACTTGAATACAGACGATTTATCATACTCTAAAATGCTCAGCGAACACTTCCCTGATTACGTAAATAACTTACAATTACGTGACTCTCTAGGTCGTATACTAAAACTCGACAAGAATGGTAACGGGACTTTCAAAAACTATGTAAAAGAGTTTATCGTTGCTGCCGCTAATAAAGCAGCAGCTCAAGGTACTGATTTATCCAAGCATACATACCTTGTACGAGATAATAAAACAGGGGCCATCAAAGACATTAACTGGGAAGCATATAACCACTTTGTAAGTCGCTCAAAAGCGCCTGGTGCCTTTGACTCTCGTGCTAATGATACAGGTGAAAACAATCTATTTGGTACAAGTACTACAGATAATAATCACTTTACCATTACTGCTGCATTACACGATTCAACAGCTAACCAAGATGTATACGTAGAAAATGCTAAGATCGTTACTATGATGAACCCAATGAACTATCTTGGTTCTCCTGCTGCGACAAATGCACGATTCTATCGTATTCGTTATGGCACAGCCGACAGTAATACATCTGTTGCAATTCCTTTAATCGTAGGTACACGTGCTCAAAACCTTGGGTACAGAGTAGATATGGCAACACCATTTAATGTAGATCACTCTGGTGACTACGATTTAGAAGAATTATTCAACTGGATGGATAATATCGTTAAAAACGGTAGATAATCACAATTAAATACATACCAAAATACTAAAGGAGCTACCTAGTAGTTCCTTTTTCATATACAATTATAAATTTTCTTGTGTATTCAATTATAAATGTTATTGTGAAAGTCCCTCTCCGACTATGAATAATCTGCACCATTATTTAATCAGTACATCACCCTATTATAATAATAAAAGAATTCAATCAAAAAAGGATGCCCCCTGTAAAATACAGGGGGCATCTATGTGTTTGAGCCAGGTAAAAGCAATTATTATGCTTTCACCATGATAGGCGATTAAACTTCAGGGAACAATGCTGTAGATAAGTAGCGTTCGCCTGTATCAGGGAGAATTACTACAATATTTTTGCCTTTATTTTCAGGGCGTTTTGCCAATTCTTGAGCCGCCCAAAGCGCAGCACCAGAGGAAATACCTACCAATACGCCTTCTGTGTGACCAAAAGCTTGAGATGTAGCAAAAGCATCCTCGTTAGAAACTTGGATTACTTCATCGTAAATGTTAGTATCCAATGTATCTGGAATGAAGCCAGCACCTAAACCTTGGATTTTATGAGGGCCTGGTTTACCATTAGACAATACAGGAGAATCTGCTGGTTCTACGGCAACCACATGTACATCAGGGTTTTGTTCTTTCAAGTAGCGACCTGCACCTGTCAACGTACCGCCTGTACCAACACCAGATACGTAGATATCTACGGTACCATCAGTATCTTGCCAGATTTCAGGACCAGTTGTTCTGTAGTGAATTGCAGGATTAGCTTGATTTACGAACTGACCTGCTTCAATAGCACCGGATGTAGCCGTTACGATTTCCTTAGCTTTAGCAATAGCGCCTTTCATACCAAGAGAACCGTCAGTCAATACGAGCTGAGCACCATAACCAAGCATTAATTTACGGCGTTCAATGGACATTGTTTCAGGCATTACGATTACAACTTTATAGCCAAGCGCAGCACCTACAGCAGACAAGCCAATACCAGTATTACCAGATGTAGCTTCTACGATTGTGCCGCCTGGTTGTAATTCACCAGATTCAACTGCAGCTTGAATGATTGCTGCTGCGATACGGTCTTTTACGGAACCGCCTGGGTTGAAGTATTCCAATTTTGCGAAAATATTAGCGTTTGCACCATATTTTTTACCAAAACGTGTAGTAGCTAATAATGGTGTTTTACCGATTAATTCAACAAAAGATTTTGCAATTTTAGACATAGTGGTCACTCCTTATTAAATAGAACCATCCCAATTATCATATTTTGTATCAAGTTTTGCGTAAGTCCCATCAATTACATCTTGTAGGGTTACGTTTTCTAAATAATCATGAATATAGTTTTGTAAGCCTGCCCAGAAACCAACGGTGCGTTCGTTGATTACTGTATCAGTACTCACCCCTTCATCAAGGGTAGATATGATAGCCATCGATTCCTCAGTAGCAAGCAATATTTCAATAATTGTGTACTCCTTAGGGCTTTTAGACAATCGATATCCGCCGTATTTACCGCGGATACTATCCACTAGGTTAGCAGCGCCTAAACGAGCTACGATACCTTCTAGGTATTTTTCAGATATGCCTTGTCGTTCTGCCACAGATCGCAAGGAAACTGGTTTATCTTGCCCTTGCTCTACCAAATCGATGAGAACCATCAATGCATAACGACCTTTTGTGGAAATCCTCATATATCTTGCCTTTCTTTGTAAACGTTAGTGTTAAACACACCCATATTAAAAAGTGCTTATATTATATTTATAAAGCTATTTATAAAACCTTTCACATTAATAGGAATTAATTTCATTATAGACCACTCACTATAAAAATGCAAGAACTTATTTCCTACTTTTATAAAGGGATATCTACTCATCCTATATTTATTGAGTTTATCCTATATTTTAACTTAATAACTTGCCTCGTAGAAAGCTCAAGTTATTATACTTTTGTTAACTCGCAACACAACGAAGTAAGAATAATCTTATAACACAAAAGGACCAGCCCGAAGGCCAGTCCTTTTGCGTATAGTTTGTAGTTTGTTATATGAGGTTTACCATGATGAATTGGAGAGGGTTCATCTGGTATTGGGACTTACCGTATCGTCAGGAAAACGATGCGCGCCCGTGTTTATGTCATTTGAGGAGTTGTCTAGATTACTCTAGCATTTAAGTATAAGTTTCTTAATTAGATTTTACCTACAAGATCAAGACCTGGTTTCAAAGTATCTTTACCTGGTTTCCAACGTGCAGGGCACACTTGATCGCCATGTTTAGCTACAAATTGAGCAGCTTGTACTTTGCGAACTAATTCTTCAGCGGAACGGCCGATACCCATATCATGAATTTCTGCTGTACGCACGAAGCCTTCTGGATCTACTACGAATGTACCACGGTAAGCCATAGCAGATTCTTCTTGGAATACATCGAAGAAATCAGCTAATTCATGTTTTTTGTCAGCCAACATGTAGTACTCGATTTTATTAATGCTTGGAGAAGCATCAGACCATGCTTTGTGAACGAATTCGGAGTCACAAGATACGGAGTAAACTTCGCAACCCAATTCTTTCAACTCTGCATAAGAGTTTTGTACGTCTTCCAACTCAGTAGGGCATACGAATGTGAAGTCTGCTGGATAGAATACGAATACAGACCATTTACCCAACACGTCTGCAGTGCTAACTTTTACCAATTCAGGTTTTTTGAAAGCATCAAGTGTAAATTCAGGAAGTTGTTTACCAATAATAGACATGTTATGTCCTCCTTATTTGAGTTCCATATGTAACGAATATATTTATATTGGTGTACTTAACACCGCATCTATATCTATCTTTGTCTATATAATAACAAATATCATTCAATATTGCAAGCATTATTTTTAAATTTATCGATATATTTTTCCAACTTTTTTCGATGTAAGCAAAAAAAAGAAGAAAGATGCTCATTTCTGAGCATCTTTCTTCTTTTTACATACTACAACAGACTTACTGTTCACAGTAGCGTGATCAAAAGCTATTAAACCCGCTATATTAGCAAGCCCTCTCCGTGCTATGTGACCAGTTATAGATTGTTCTTTTCCCGATTTACCATATACAAACTGCTCTAGTTTGAGTGCAGCTAATATAAATAAACCTATAATAGATAAAATAGATTCCATCGCTTTAATCTATTTTTTTAGTTCTAAGATTGCATCTACGAAACCACGGAATAATGGATGTGCATTATTTGGGCGAGATTTAAGTTCTGGATGTGCTTGTGTGCCAATGAAGAATGGATGATTTTTCACTTCAATACTTTCAACGAGACGGCCATCTGGAGATGTACCAGAAATTACGAGGCCTGCATCAGTCAATTGTTGACGATATTCATTGTTGAACTCATAGCGATGGCGATGACGTTCATAAATCAAATCTTCTCCATAAGCCTCGTGAGTTTTCGTACCGGCTTCCACTTTGCATGGATAGATACCTAAACGCATCGTACCGCCTTTTTTATCTACATCAACTTGATCACTCATCAAGTCAATTACTTTGTACTTAGCATTTTCGTCGAATTCGCTAGAGGTTGCTCCTTCCATGCCACATACGTTACGAGCAAATTCCATGACTGCAGACTGCATGCCAAGGCATAGGCCGAGATATGGAATATTGTTTTCACGAGCATATTGGATTGTACGAATTTTACCTTCTACACCACGGGAACCAAATCCACCAGGTACGATGATGCCTTCAACACCTTCAAATACCTCTTTAGGATCTACAGATGTATCATCAAGTTCTTCGGAGTCAATCCAACGAATATTCACTTTAGTACCCGTAGCAATACCAGCATGATCTAGAGCTTCAACTACGGACAAATACGCATCATGCAACGCTACATACTTACCAACGATAGCAACTGTAATATCTTTATTAGGATTCAAAATCTTATGAACCATTTCTTTCCATGCAGTCATATCGCAAGGACGATCTTCAAGGCCTAATTTTTTAATAACAATATCATCAAGACCTTGATCTTGCATCATCAATGGCACTTCATAGATGGAGCTACAAGTTTGGTTTTCAATAACGGCTTCTGGTTCTACGTCGCAGAACAACGCAAGTTTTTCTTTCATTTCATCAGAAATGTGTTTTTCGCTACGGCATACCAAAATATCTGGTTGAATACCAATGCTACGCAATTCTTTTACACTATGTTGTGTAGGTTTTGTTTTCAACTCGCCTGCGGCATTGATGTAAGGCACTAATGTAACGTGAATGTAAAGTACGTCGTTACGACCTACTTCTTTTTTCACTTGACGAATGGCTTCCATAAATGGCAAGCTTTCAATATCACCTACGGTACCACCAATTTCTGTAATAACTACATCAGCATTATCCTCTTTACCTACACGGTAAACATTTTGTTTAATTTCATTTGTAATATGTGGAATTACTTGTACAGTGCTACCTAGATAATCACCTTTGCGCTCTTTATTGATTACAGACCAATATACTTTACCAGCTGTAATATTGGAACGTTTACTAAGGTTAATATCGATAAAGCGTTCATAATGACCCAAATCAAGGTCAGTTTCAGCGCCATCATCTGTTACAAATACTTCACCATGTTGGTAAGGGCTCATCGTACCCGGATCGATATTAATGTATGGGTCAAATTTTTGAATCGTTACATTGAAACCACGGTTTTTTAGTAAACGACCCAAAGATGCTGCTGTAATTCCCTTCCCAAGAGAAGAAACAACGCCGCCAGTTACGAAAATATACTTAGTTGCCATGATGCCTCCCACCTATTACATTTTTTCCGGAGCGGAAATACCTAAAATACCCAAGCCTTGACGAAGAACGAGGGCAATCGCTGTAATTAATCCAAGACGAGCTTGTTGTAATGCTGGATCTACGCCAATGATACGACCTTGACGGTAGAATGAATGGAACATGCTTGCCAAATCATATAGATAACGAGCAATACGATGAGGGGCACGATGTTCGGCAGCTTGAACGACCTCTTCCGGATATTCAGCTAATTTCTTAATTAATTCTAATTCCATTTCACTTGTAAGCGTTGTGAAATCAGTTTCACTATAATTGCCAAATGCAATGCCAGCTTCACGCACTTGGTTATAAATGCTGTGAATACGAGCATGAGCATATTGGATATAATACACTGGGTTGTCATTACTGCGAGATTTTGCCAAGTTAATATCAAAATCAAGTTGGCTATCCAAAGAACGCATCAAGAAGAAATAGCGAGACGCATCTACGCCAACCTCTTCGATCAATTCATCTAATGTAACACTATCGCCACTACGTTTAGACAATTTAACAAGTTGTCCGTCACGGAACAATGCTACCATTTGTAATAACAATACGGTTAATTTATCAGGGTCATAACCAAACGCCGCCATAGCCGCTTTTACACGACATACATAGCCATGATGGTCAGCGCCCCAGATATCAATCATTTCCTTGAAACCACGATCATATTTATTGCGATGATATGCAATATCTGCCGCTAAATACGTAGGAACCCCATTATCACGAATAACTACACGGTCTTTATCATCACCGTAGTCAGTGGATTTTAACCACAATGCACCATCTTTTTCATAGACTTTACCAAGGGCCTTCAGAGCCTCTACAGAATGATGAATTTCATCCGATTCATGAACTGTACGTTCAGAGAACCAATTATCAAAAGTAACGCGGAAGTTTCTTAATGTTTCCTCTAAGCGAGCTAATTTTTCTTTTAAGCCCTCTTCCTTAAACAAGGCTACACGATCTGCTTCGTTCATAGCATTTAATTTATCAAAGCCTTCGCGTTCTGCAATCGCTTTCGCTGTTTCAATAATATCTGGGCCACGATAGCCATTTTCAGGGAACACTAAAGCCCCTTCTGGAATATCGAACTCAGGCATAGAACCGTCTTCATTGCGTTTAGGTGGGAATACTAATGTAGCACCTTGTAACTCTTGGAAACGGTACTCAATGGAAATAGCCATGTTGTCGATTTGATTACCTGCATCATTGATATAGTACTCGGATTGTACATTATAACCCGCTGCACGTAACAAGTTTACAAGAGCACTACCGTACGCAGCACCGCGACCATGACCAACATGCAATGGACCTGTTGGGTTTGCACTTACGTACTCTACTTGAATTGTATCGCGCGCACGCAATGGTTGAACACCATACTCAGTACCAGCATTCAAAATGGCTTTTAACGTATCGTACACCATATCAGATTTCAAAAAGAAATTAATAAAACCTGCGCCGGCAACCTCAGCACGTTCAAGCCAATCAAAATTCATATGACTAATCAAAGCTTCAGCAATGGCTCGAGGATTTTGACGAGCTACACGAGCGGATTGCATAGCGATGTTTGTAGAAAAATCACCGAATTCCTTTTGAGGTGGCACTTCGAGAACGATTTCTGGATATTCCCCAGCCGGCAAATCACCGCTGTTAATCGTATCTTGTAATGCCTGTTCAATCCCCGATTTCAGGATTTCCTTCATGTCCATGCTCTATATCCTCCCGCACGTCTATATCTAACTGATTATAAAATTGCCATTCACCTTCAACGGAAATATCATATCCTAAATGAACATGACCTACGCCATCATGAAAGTCTACTGTTAATTCATGAGTATTTACAGCCATATGTAAATCACCATATGGTGTTTCATATACGGCTTCACGTTCTTCACCACGGACGTATTGATGACGCATATTGACAGCCCCTGTTCGGAGCAACACGATAGAATCATCATGAATTTTAATGGTCGTCTTAACCCCATCCAATCCAGTCACACTAGATTCTTCATAACGCACATATTGAGCATTACCTTTTTCATGTGACGTACCTGGGGAAATCAGTTCCACTACGGTATCCTTGCCATCCATATCTCGTTGTACACTCTTTACGGACACTAGAACCCGCTTCATTTTCAACCTCCGTGGTAGTAATTAATCATCATATTATACCATAATCAAGGACTATTTTGCACCCTTAATGAGTCTCAATTTCTTAGTCTTCGTCATCCGTTTAATAGCATATTCCCTGCGTTGTGCTTCTTGTTTTTGGTGAAAGCTTTCAGCATATACCAAGGTCACAGGACGACGTCCTCGCGTATATTTTGCACCGCCTGGGATATGTCCATTGTGAGCATCTATTCGACGTTTGAGATCTGTAGTCCATCCACAATACAAAGAATCATCAGAGCAACGCACTAAGTAAATATAGTGCATTTCTTTTGATTCATCGCCTTGAACACTAGCGTCGTTCAAGATTGTATCACAATCTACAATTATACCTTGTACCTCTTGTGTAGATGCGCATTCACCAGAAAGAGACTCTTGAGAAGTACTTTTCTTATTTGCCATTTTTCGCATCATCAGTAATCGGCTCCAATGTAATGGTATTGATGATTACTGGTTCTACTGGCTTATCATTGCGACCGGTTTTAACCTTGCCGATTTTTTCAACTACATCCATGCCTTGTACTACAGTACCAAAGATGGTGTGTTTATTATCTAACCAATCCGTAGGTCCCAAGGTAATAAAAAATTGAGATCCTCCTGTATTAGGACCACGGTTAGCCATGGCTAGAACGCCCATTTTATTGAAGTGTAAATCATTGGAGAATTCATCAGGAATTGTATAGCCTGGGCCACCAGCACCTGTGCCATCAGGATCTCCACCTTGAATCATAAAGCCTTCGATAACACGGTGAAATGTCACACCATTATAGAAGCCTTTTTTCACGAGATAATCAAAATTTTTGACCGTAATCGGCGCTTTAGACCCTAACAAACGAACCTTAAATTGACCATAGTTTGTATCAAAAATAGCATATTCATCTGCAATTGGCGCATTCGTAAAATTAGGCATCGCCACAGTTTCTGCTTTCACAGTATTACCTTGTGGTTGCTCCCCAGTTTTGGTACTACATGCTGTTGTACTAAGTACTGTAATCCCCAACATTGCGCATAAAGCCAAGCGTTTCCAGTTCATATGTCCCCCAAAATACTAATATTATATTTAACTAAATGTAGATTTAAAATTTACATAGAAAAACCGCTCAACCCATGAGCGGCTCTTTTTTAGTATATCATATTATGGCGCTATTGAGATTAAAAATATAAAAAAATAATATAACAACAAAAAACAGAGCTTCAAAGGAGCTCTGTTTTTGTAGGCCTCAACTAATCACTTAGTTAATTCGATTATTTAGAGTCAAATTGGTCTGGAGTTGTATTATTATAAGACTCAATATAATTATTGAAATTCTCAATCATGTCGTTAAGATTGTTTTCATTTGCATCAGTAAGTACTTGACGTACAGAACCAACTACAGAGTTATAAGAGTTAACAAGCACTTCTCCACGATCATTATTTATGCTCTTAAGCAATGTTTGAATTTCATTAAGTTCTTTTTCTACAGCTTGTTTGTCTGCATTTTTAGGAGCTTTTTCTACATTTTCTACAAGAGTAGTCAAGCGAAGCGTAGATTCCATTGCTGCTGCATAGCCTTTTTTACCGTCTTTTTTCAATTTTTCGATTTGTTTCTTAGTTTGTTCAGTGTTAGCTTTGTTAAGAGCATCATTGAACTTCGCATAAGCTGCATCAAATTTTTCTACTTGTGCTACGTATTTAGCTGCTAGTTCTTTACCTTTAGCACCACCATCGTTCATGTAAGCTTTAGAATCATCATAAGCTTTCAAATCTTTGAATGTTGGTACTAATTCATTAAGAACATTTAATACATTATCGCGTTCTGTATCAACTTCTTTGAACGTAGAACCTTCTTTTTTAGATTGTTCCAAAGCTTCTTTTAAAGTATCATAGTGAGGTTGACGGCCAATAGCACCTTCTTGGAAACCACCTTTTAATTTAGCCAAACTGTCTGCATAGTTTTGACCCCAAGTAGCATTGTCACCATTGAAGCGATTTGTTGCATCAATAAGGGTATTAAGCTTAGCAGCTGCTTTCTCATCGCTACCGCCATCAACTACGGAGGAGACTACGGAGCCAATGCCACCCGCTTTATCACTGCCGCAACCAGAAACAAATAAACCTGCTGTCAATGCTGCTACACAAAGTAAAGTTGAAAATAATCTGCGTTTATTGTTCATATCTTCTCTTCTCCTTTTAACACATGAATATTGAACTAAGCGCATTATACTAACTATACTACACCAATTCTGTAGCCACAGCTACAAAAATAAATCTTCATATAAGCTTCACCTAACTTAGAGGAATTATCAATAATTAATCGATCCATTTAAAATGCTTACACGCATTATAAATGCCATCTTTATCACAGTCTGTAGTAATATAATCAGCCTTTGCTTTTAATTCAGGGCGCGCATTACCCATAGCAATATTTAGCCACTCAGGCCTAAACATAGACAAATCATTATACCCATCACCAAATACAACAGCTTGATTTGGCTTCATTCCAAAGTGTTCAAGCATATTACGAATACCCAACGCCTTTTCCATAGGCTCATATAGAACACAGCCATCACCATAACGAATGAGCTTATGTGTCATATACTCGATATCCTTCTCCTCTTCCTCTCCTTCCTTGAAAAACACATAAATCTTATAAAATTCTTCAACACTATGAAAATCAAAATTAGGGTCTACAGTTGTTTTAAACACATCCCAATTGGGATGCCACTCTAAAATTTCCTTATACGGCGTAATACGACCGAGTTTATTGCGGTCAGTTACGGCCCAAGGAATATTATGTGATTCTAAATACTCTAAATATTTAATACATGCATCACGATCCATACCTATCATAGATACCAATTCATTATTAACAGTGATACTGTGACCACCATCTGCTACAAAATCAGTAAGGCCCGCTTGCTCTGCAAAACGCTTAGCATCCACTTGAATACGACCAGTTGCTAAGGCTACACGGTGACCACGACGCTTTAACTCATCTAAACTGTATTGAGCACTTTCAGGGATTTTACCTTCAGGCCATACAGCTAAAGTATTATCAATATCGAAAAAGAAAAACTTCTGCTCCACGGCCCCTCCTAATCACGTCCACTCATTAACTTAAACCGTTCTTTTTGTTTTACATCTGGATATTTTTCATGGTCCACATCACTCAAAAACATATCTAGTGGTCGTACATATAAGTCACGTTGATCATATAATTTTTGATATACCACGAACTGTTCACTCGTTTCCGAATGAGTTGCAACATCTAACACGTAATAGTACATGCCTTTAAAATGACGATATAAGCCACCCTTTACAATTTCTTGCATTTATAACCTCATCACATAACATACACAAATAGTTACAAACCATATTAATCAAGAGATTCCATATATTGAATAGCCTTAGTCAACATATCTGCTGTAATTTTATATGGAGATACATCAATATCATGAACAGATGTAGCCTTTTCAACAATTCGAGGAATATGCGATGCAGTAAGATCTAATTGTGAAAGTTTAGTAGGCCAACCTAATTCGCGATATACTGGCAACCACCGTTGTAACTCATCCATTTGTTGGTCAACGGTTAACAAAATAAGTAAGCCATAAGCTACTATTTCACCATGCAAATGATTTTCTTCTGTTTCTTTATTAGTAACACAGCCATAACATACAGCATGAGCCATGTTGCTATTATATGCCATAGGAACACAACCTGATACAACACCGGTAGTAAAGATAACAGTCATAGCAATGGTATCAAAGGCATCACTACGTTTATTAGCTTGACTATCTTTATAGGCTTGTATACCATGTGCTAAAATTGGTTCACTACACATAGAAGCTAGAGTAAGGCCTAACTGAGTATTATAGTCTTGCTCGCGACTGCGAGCAGAAAGATGAGTTTCATAGTGTTTTGCAATAGTATCTCCCATTCCTGCCCACAAGTAACGGCTTGGTGCTTCTACGAGAATATCAGCATCAATAAAGCAGTGCACAGGAGGATGATTTACAAAAGCTACGTCATCAAAAGTATGATCTGCCGTGTATACAGCTGCCACTTCTGACGTTGCCGCACAAGTAGACGCAATGGTTGGAATTGTAAAGAATGGTTTATCATCTAACTCTATAGCTACTACTTTTACCGTATCCATGGCCTTACCACCACCAACAGCAAACAAAAAGTCCGCATCTTTTACAGATGCCATTTGTGCAATTTCCTTGCCTCGAGCAAAAGTACACTCTCCACCAAAGTGGATAATATCTAGCACCTTAATCCCCGCTTTATCAAGCACTGGACGAATGTGTGGCAAAGCTTTAGAAAGAGCTGTTTCGCCACCGATGATAGCTACAGACTTGCCATATAATTTTGTAAACTTTGGAATAGCGTCAAATACATCATGACCTCCAAAACTATAACTAGGTAAACAATGAGTACTACGCATAAAATTTCCTTCCTTCTTTTATCATTTATATCCTTATTTATCCTTATTATAGAAACTTCTACACACAAAATCAATTTTATATGACAACAATCAAAACATAAAAAGGCTCTATACTCTCACAAAATGAAAGCATAGAGCCTTTATCTTTATTACTTATTATCGGAAGCAAGACCTTTATGGATAAGACCCACAACAAAGCCTAATACCGCAAAGCTTACCCAGCCCATACCAGCACTTTGGAATGGAATATATTGAGCAAAGAGCTGTTCCAAAGCTATAGGTGCAATACCTGCAGTCTCAAGACCAGTCATAAGAGCAGAGATCATTGTGAACGCTACAGTCCATGCATATACGCAACGACGACCACCGAACACATTATGAAGAAGTGCCAACAAAATGATTACGATAGTCAACGGATACAAGAGCATCAACACAGGGATTGCTGCACTGATGATTGTTTTCAAGCCAAACATACTAAGGCCAAAGGCCGCTAGAGAGAAAATTACTACATATAATTTGTAACTAATCTTTGGAGTCAGCTTGTGGAAATACGTACCGCAAGAAGTGATAAGACCAATACTTGTAGACAAGCAAGCTAGCAGCACGATGATAGCCAAGATGATTTGACCGAACTCACCAAACAAATAGTTAGCACTTACGGACAATACAGGAGCCCCTGTCTCGAACAAACCAAAGCGTTCAACACTTGTAGCACCAATATTAGCGATAAATACATACACGATACCAAGAAGGCCTACCGCAATTGCACCTACCTCCATTACTGTTTTTGTAATCACAGCACGAGATGTAGCACCACTGAGGCGTACAAAATCGATTACAAGAATAGCAAATACTACGGAAGCTAAGGCATCCATTGTATTGTAGCCATCTAAGAAGCCTTGTAACACAGCCGTTGGTGCATCACCATATGCCGGTTGTGGTGCCGCATACCCACCAAGTGGAGTAATAAAAGATTTAACAATCAACAACAGAATTACAAGAAGTAAAGCTGGTGTCAAAATATTACCGATACGGTTAACAAGTTTTTGTGGACTAATAGATAACCACAAAGAAATACCAAAGAATAATGCCAAGAAAATTGGTTCCATATTCATGCTTAAACCTTCAGCAAAAGGTTTAATTGCGATTTCATAAGCTACAGTACCAGTACGCGGCGTCGCAAACATTGGTCCAATACTCAAGTAAAGAGAAATAGTATACAACAAGCCATAAATCGGATGAACACGGCTTGCTAGTTCTTCAACATCTTTACAGGAAGAATAGCCCATTGCTGCAACACCTAAGAGTGGAAGTCCTACACCAGTTAACACAAAGCCAAGCAAAGCCCAACCTACATTATCACCAGCTTGTTGACCTAAGGCCGCTGGGAAGATCAAGTTCCCTGCCCCAAAGAATAGGGCAAATAACATCATGCCTATAGCCAGATAAGCACGGGTCGACAGATTATCGTTACCATTCATAAATGTAACCCCCTTTAGGTTATATAAAAATAATATTACTATTATAATCTAAAGGGGCTTGGGTATACAAGAAAAATATCCTCACTATTCTATATCCGTATAGAGTTATTCCCATAAGTAACAGACTTTAACTTTTACTTATAGAAATAAGTAGATAAATTCCTATTTTACAGTAATCATTACAGACTATTAATTGGTCATTCACTACAAAAGATTTCTTATATGAACTTGTACATCATAAAAGGTGCTCCCCCATCCCTGATCGGTAGGACGAGCTGCGGTAAGCGCATTGATTGCCACGTGAGGATCACTCGATTGAGATTGCCACCATACACCTAGTGTTACCAATGTCCCTCTCTGTACTTCATCGTCGTAGTATGCTTTAATTTTTACACTGCCACGATCGTTATAGATTTCTACCTCAGCACCATCGTTTATGTTATACATTTTTGCATCTTCTGGATGGATGCGAAGTTTCATCAACTCAGGATCATTAAAGTCTAATTCGCAGAAGCTAGAGTCCAAAATTCGAATATCATTACCATTTATAAGCCAAAACGGTGCATTATCACCATATGGAGGCATATACCGAATTAATGGTTCTACATCCTGCGGATTATATAATTCAATTTTTCCAGACGGTGTTTTGAAATCCATCTTATAACTCTCAGGTACCGTCATCTCCACAGGCTCACCATTTAAAATCAACTCTTGGTCCCTCTTGGATATACGACTCGAAGTCCGCACAATTTGTTCAATAAGATCTTTTTCACTAAGGTCAAAAAAATCATCCTCCAACCCCATGCGTTTTGCTAACTCAGCAATAACTTGCCAGTTGGAACGAGATTCACCAATTGGCTCAATCAATTTGTAACCCGTCCCAATTGTGTAATGACCATAAGAATTATAAATATCATCATGCTCCACAGATGTTGTGGCTGGTAAAATAATATCAGCATACTTACAAGTATCCGTAAAGAAACGCTCATGTACCACAGTGAATAAGTCATCGCGCATCAACCCTCTACGTACAACATTCTGGTCAGGAGCTGTGATAGCCGGATTTGAAGAGAAGATATATAAACTATGAACTTTAGTTCCTTCAGGGTTTATAAGCATTTCACCCAGTTTAATCATAGGCATCAATCGTTTAGCTGGCGCATGAACATGAGCCTGTTGCATCACATCTTTGCCAATAAATTTACTACCACTAGCACTCGACAACAATCCACCCCCAGGATATTGCCATGCTCCAACCACAGCAGGCAAGGCATTAATAGCACGGCATGTCATAGCACCATTGCCATATCGAGATAGTCCACTGCCGAGACGAATAAACGGCGCTTTTGACTTTGCATAAGCATGAGCAAACTCAGTCATCCGCTCCACAGAAACACCGCAAATTTCAGCCGCTTTTCCCGGCGTAAAGTCAAGCAACACCTCTTTTACCAACTCATCGTAGCCTTGGACATGCTTCTTAATAAAATCTATATCTGCCAAGCCATCACGATGAATGATATGGAGCATCCCTAAAGCTAGTGCCCCATCACTTCCTGGTTTAACGTAAATATGTTCATGAGCTTGGCTAAAAGTATAAGTTTTATGAGTGTCGATAATCCAAACGCGAGCCCCCTTCTTTTTCGCAATGTTCACATCATGTAAAATATGAACATCTGTGGCTGTCGCATTTATCCCCCACAAGACGATAAGATCACTATGTTGCGCCTCTTGTGGTTTAATCGCTAAGGTATCACCGTAAACAGAACGGAACCCCGCTTGTTTAGCAGGAGAGCAAATACCTCGATCTTGGTCTGTAGCACCAATACAACGGAAAAAATAATCTGCTGCAGGACTCTGAATAACCCCCATTGTTCCTGCATAAGAGTAACGCAAAATACTTTCACTGCCATAAGTATCAATAGTTTCTTTGAAATTATTGACAATTGCATCAAGGGCTTCATCCCAACTAATACGAGTGTACTGATCTTCACCAATTCCCTTTTTACCGACACGCTTCATAGGGGACTTCAAGCGCAATGGAGAATGGATTACCTTTTCATAATGTGCCATCTTAGGGCATAGTGTACCTCTTGTGAAAGCATGTGCTCTATCCCCTCGAACAGATATTACTTTATTATTATCGACTGATACAATGAGACCGCATGCATCGGGACAATCGTATGGGCATACAGATTTATATTCTTTCATAATAAGCACCTCGCTTATAAATTGTATAAACTATAGGATGTATATTTATATTATATTATAGTATGACTCGTATAAGTATAACCTTTTGCACATCTTCTGAATTAAAAAGGTTTTAGAAATGATTATTTTATGTATATCAATGCATTCGATTATCACATTACATTTATGACCTCATCATTTATTTTGATATATATAGTTAGACATTTCAAGTTTTATCGATATCTATCCATTATCATTCTTGTCCAATGCCTAAACAGATATACTAATAAGTTCTATAAAAATACCAAAATTCTTCAAAAAAATCATGTAATCATTACTAAAAGTCATAACCATATAGTTTTAGGTATAATCAGACATTTTAATAGTGTCGTATAGATTATGTGACAAAAATCACCGGTACGTATGCGTATTTAGTAATGTCGTTCAGACTGTAAGACTATTCAATCTCACTTGTTTCTGTGCTATACTGACAGTGTCATTTGAGAGGATATAGAACTCACAAGAAATCATTTTGAATTCATGGTTATCTAATGTGAAGTAGCTATATCAGGTACATATTTTCTGAAAAGAGGTTTTAACGATGGCAGACGCAAAAAACACTGTGTTATTCCCTTATGAAACACTAAAAAAATTGAGCATGGACGCTTTCCAAAAATTTGGTTTCTCCGAAAAAGAAGCTGACATCATCCAAGACGTACTTTTGACTTCTGACTTGTTCGGTATTCAAAGCCATGGTATGCAACGTATGGTTCGTTACCATAAAGGTATCACTAATGGCTTGATTAAAATCGACGCTAAACCTGAAATCGTAAAAGAAACTCCAATTTCTGCAGTTATCGACGGTCATGACGGCATGGGTCAATTATTGGGTCATAAAGCTATGGAAATGGCTATCGAAAAAGCTAAAAAATCCGGTGTTGGTATCGTATCCGTACGTAACTCCAACCACTACGGTATCGCCGGTTACTATGCTAAAATGGCATCCGACCAAGGCTTAATCGGTTTCTCTTGTACAAACTCCGAAGCAATCATGGTTCCTACATATGCTCGTAAAGCTATGCTTGGTTCTAACCCTATCGCTTGGACTGTACCAGCTGATCCTGTTGACTTCTTCTTCGATTGCTCCACTACAGTAGTAACTCGTGGTAAACTTGAAATGTACAATAAAATGGGCAAAGCTACTCCAGATGGTTGGGCTGTTAATAAAGACGGCGTTCCTTCCACTGATGCAGCTGAAGTATTGGGCAACATCTCCCGTCATGAAGGCGGCGGTATCCTTCCTTTAGGTGGTGCTACAGAAGTTCTTGGGGGCCACAAAGGTTATGGTAACGGCATGATTGCTGAATTATTCTCCTCTATCTTGTCCCAAGGTGGTACTTCCAACAAATGTATGGTTGGTGGTAAATCCAATATCTGCCACGGCTTCATGGCTATCAACCCTGAATTCTTCGGTGACCCTGCGGAAATCAAAAAACACTTCTCCCAATTCTTACAAGAATTACGTGAAGCACCTAAAGCTCAAGGTCAAGATCGTATCTATACTCATGGCGAAAAAGAACATGAATCCGTTGAAAAAGTTAAAGCTGAAGGCATCCCTGTACTTAACGGTACAATGCTTGAAGTTCAAGACCTTTGCAATGAATTAGGTCTAGACTTCAAATCCTACTTCGGCGATTATGTACCAGAAGCTCCTGCTACAATGTTCAAAGGTAACTACTAATACCTAAACTTAGTAATGGCCCTAACAAGGACTTGTAGTTAGTACAGAAGGGGACATAAACACTGTTTATGTCCCCTCTCTTATGTTTTTAACCTCATAGGCTATGAGGTTAAAAAATTTTATGTACTATATCAATTTTTATGATAAGTATATCTGTTATTTTATTGTAAGCTTTTATTTTAACTGAACTTTTACAAATTAACATCATAGCGATTTATTCATCAATTAAATTGATTAAACTACGTCGTCCTGTTGAGCATATATTTTTGTTTTACTTGAAAGGATGATCTTAGAAATGAGTGCTATCACCGTTCTATTAGCGCTATCTCCAATCATTTGGTTGATTGTAGCGTTATCCATCTTGAAATTACCTGCATGGCAAGCAACAAGTGTTGCTGCGATTGGTTCTTTCATTATCGCTATTACAGCATTCCAAGCTGACCCATTTATTATGGTCACTGGTGCCCTTGAAGGTGCCGCATTGGCAATCTGGCCAATCCTATTAGTTATTACAGCTGCTATCTTCGTTTATAACTTGGTAGTACATACGAAAGCAATGGAAACTATTAAAACCATGCTTTCTTCTGTAACATCTGATACTCGTGTACTTGCATTACTACTTGCATGGGGCTTTGGTGCCTTCATGGAAGGTATGGCTGGCTTCGGTACTGCCGTTGCAATTCCTGCAGCTATGATGGTTGCCGTAGGTTTTGACCCACTTAAATCTATCATCGCATGTCTCGTTGCAAACTCCGTACCAACAACATTTGGTTCTATCGGGATTCCAACAACTACATTGGCATCCTTAACAAACCTTGATCCAAGCCATTTAGGTACATTCATTTCCGTACAATTGTTCTTGCTTAACCTTATCGCTCCATTCTTTGTTGTTATGATTATTGGTGGCGGTATTAAAGCGTTAAAAGGCGTATTCCTTGTAACATTACTTTCTGGTTTAGCATTAGCAGTTCCTGAAACTGTAATCAACGCTGTAATGGGTCCAGAATTATCCGTAATTTCTGCATCCATCGTTATCATGGCAGTTATCATTGGTTGTGCAAAAATCATGCCTCCTAATGATCCTAAATACGCAGTTAAACAAACTGGCGAAGTCCCTAAAGTTTCTGGTGGCGAAGGCCTTGTAGCTGCAATGCCATTCATCTTAATCTTCGTATTATTGTTATTAACTTCTAAATTGTTCCCTGCAATTAATGGTCCTCTTGCGTCCATTAAAACATCTGTACCTATTTATCAAGGTGCTGGTGCAAAACCTTACACATTCGTATGGATTGCAACTCCTGGTATTATGATTTTTATCGCTGGTATTGTTGGTGGTTTCATCCAAAAAGCAAAAGCTGGCGAAATCTTCGGTACATTGGGTAGCACAGTTAAAAACTTGAAATTCACATACCTTACAATCATCACAGTTGTTATGACAGCTAAATTGATGACTTACTCTGGTATGACTGCAGATATTGCAAAAGCAATGGTTGCTGGTACAGGTACATTGTACCCTCTATTCGCACCTATCGTAGGTGCGTTAGGTGCCTTCTTGACTGGTTCTGGTACAAACTCCAACGTATTGTTTGGCCCACTTCAAATTGCTGCAGCCCAAGGCTTAGATCCTACAAACTTCGAAGACCTTGGTTTCTGGTTGGCAGCAGTTAACTCCGGTGCAGCTGGTATCGGCAAAATGTTGTCCCCACAATCCATCGCGATTTCTATTGGTGCCGTAGGGCCTGCTTTGAAAGCATACCTAGAAAACCACAAAGAAATCAGTGCTGAAGAAGCTCATAAACTAGAACATGAAATCGAAGCAAGCGTTATCATGAACAGTGCCTTCAAATACTTCATTGTATTCATCGTAATGCACGGTTGTATTTCCTTCTTCGGTCAACATTTCATCCATGAAATTCACCACTTTTTCTTCTAAGAACTGGTAACAAAAAAAGAACAGCTCTTCACGAGCTGTTCTTTTTTGTTGCCACATATGAGAATACTACATATAACATGGTTTAATGATATTGCTTCTACAGATGAAACCGTAGCTGTCCCGATTACTACTATTGCAGCTAACACAAAACCTTTTAGTTAATATTTCATATAATTCTCCCATCGCCAATAAACACATTGATATTTTTAGATATAATTAATATACTAATTGTAATCTATAAATAGAGATATAGCAAACTCAATATTTCATATAGATATTTTTTCTCAATCATGGTAAAATACATCGTATCAAATAGAAAAAATTAAATGCAGTCTGCGAAGTGCGATTCGCAGACTTTTATTTTTCTCACTTTAGTATAGGAGGGTTTTATGACTCAAGAAAATTCTGCTAAGGTCTCTTTCATCTTAGTAGTATTCCTTGGTCTCTTGACAGCCATCACACCACTTGCAACAGATTTATATTTACCAGCATTACCAATTATGCCTAGTGAACTAAATACATCTGCATCAAATATTCAAATGACCATTGGTGTGATGACTTTTGGTGTTGCATTAGGTCAATTATTTGGAGGTCCTATTAGTGATACTATGGGCCGCAAGTTGCCTCTTATAACAGGCAACTTACTTTGCGTTATCTCTAGCATAATCTGTGCTTATGCACCAAGCATTGAAATACTTTTACTAGGACGCTTTCTACAAGGTTTAACAGGATCTGTGGGCGTTGTAATTGCTAAGGCCATCGCTCGAGATTTTGCATTTGGTCAAGAATTGACTAAACTCTTTGCATTGCTCATGATGGTTAACGGTTTGGCGCCAGTAATCGCTCCGCTCATCGGCGGTCAATTATTACTATTCACTACATGGCGCGTTATCTTCGTTATTTTAGCAATATTTTCTGCTATTCTATTAGCGGGATCTCTTCTCTTCCGTGAAAGCTTACCTAAAGAAAAACGCGTTACAGGTGGCGTTGCAACTGCTACAAAGAACTACATTACGCTTATTAAAGATAAGCGATTCCTTGGGCAAACACTAATCCAATTCTTTGCTTTTGGTGGATTCTTTGCGTATATCTCAGGTTCATCCTTTGTATACCAAAACATCTTCCAACTATCTGCACAAGAATTTAGCTATCTCTTTGGTATCAATAGCTGTGGTATTATCTTAGCTAGTGCCATAAGCGCTAGATTAAGTAATGTAATCACAGTTCGACAATTACTAACATTTGCCCTCTGGCAACTAACAATCGGCTCCTTGCTATTCTTAATAGCTATGCTTTTCGAATGGCCACTTATTCCTGTAACGGCCATTCTATTCTTTACCGTATGTACAGTATCCCTATTTGGCTCTGCCTCTTTCTCTATGGCAATGGCTAAATACGGTAAAATGGCTGGAAGTGCCTCTGCAGTACTTGGCTTTGCTAGCATGTTCTCTGCAGGAATCGTATCTCCATTAGTTGGTATTGGTGGGGAATATACAGGGATTCCCATGGGGACTACAATGCTAGTATGTTCAGCGCTTTCCTTATTGTGCCTATATGGTTTGGTAGAAAAAGATTAATCTCTTTTACACATTTGTATAAGCCCCACAATGGGGCCCGACTACAACAGAATAATATTAGTATATAAATAAGATACCCCTTTCCTTGCTCAGTACTTCGTAAAATCGCTTCGTAAAGGGGTATCTTATTTATATTAACACTACCTGTGAAGGCGTCCCATTGCGGGACTTTACAAGCATATTTCAAAATAGATTAATTCTTTAACTCTACAAACACCTAGGCATAATAACGAAAACCACCTACACAACTGATTGTAGGAGAAAGGAGATGTGCCATAGGCACATCTCCACATTTCTTCCCCCTCCTCTATCCAGTTATATTTTCAATGGGACATCTTCATAATTAGCGTATATAGAAAAGAATACAGCCCTCTCTGCAGCGATTTTACGGAACGTAGTGACGTACTGAGCCAAGAGAGGGCTGTATTTTTTCTATACTAGTAATATGCAGTTGTATTCGGGCCCCATTATAAAATGTAAGGGACCTTATCGCTTATTCACTAAATTCCATCCCAACTTCTCCCCACTGCACTAGTTATATTTTCAATGGGACATCTTCATAACGGTTGTATATAGAAAAGAACACAGCCCTCTCTGCAGCGATTTTACGAAGCGTAGCGCCGTACTGAGCCAAGAGAGGGCTGTGTTTTTTCTATACTAGTAATATGCAGTTGTAACGGGGCCCCATTGAAAATATAACGGAGCACACCTTTATTCAAACATTGTCGATAGTAGTAATTTCAATCGGTTTGCTTGGTTCACCGCACTGGAGCCTGGATCGTAGTCGATAGCTGCAATTCGCACGTCTGGGTATGCAGCGGATAGTGTTTTCACCATGCCTTTACCTGTTACGTGGTTTGGTAAACAGCCGAATGGTTGTAAGCATACGATTTGTTTAGCCCCTTTTTCGATAAGGTCAATCATATCTCCTGTGAGGAACCAGCCTTCACCACATTGGTTACCAAGTCCGATGAATTGAGCTGCTTCTTTTGCTACTTCTGTCATACGTTGTAGCGGGTCAAAGTGTTTTGACGCTGCTACGGCTTTTGCATATGGTAAGCGGTAGAGCTCAAGGGCTTCACGAGCCAATGTACCGAAGAAGCCAGATAGCCATGTACCATCAAGGTGCTTAGCACGGTATGTGCTATCCATTGCACAATACAAGAAGAAATCTAGCAAGCCAGATGTAACGACTTCACCGCCTTCCTTTTCAATAAGCTCATTAATATGATTGTTAGCACTTGGATGGAATTTAACGTAAATTTCCCCTACGACACCAACACGAGGTTTTTGTACATCTTTATTAATTGGCAAGTTATCAAAATCATGGATGATTTCTTTGATGTACTTATTATATTGTCGAAGACTAGCAGATGTAATATTATCACGTAATTTTTTAATCCAGTAGTCACATAGTGCATCGGTAGAACCAGGATTTGTCTCGTATGGACGTGTGGCAAGAACACATTGCATGAGCGCATCACCGTATACAACGGCTTGAATCATGCGATGCAAGAAGCCTTTTGTCAACTTAAAGCCTGGTTGACGTTCCATATCACTCGCATTGAGAGATAGGATTGGTACTTGTTTCATACCCGCATCAATTAATGCTTTACGTAAGTAACCGATGTAGTTTGTAGCACGACACCCACCACCAGTTTGAGAGATGATAACAGCCGTCTTATCTACATCATATTTACCGGATAACAGTGCGGACATGAGCTGTCCTACAACGATAATCGCTGGGTAACATGCATCATTATTGATATATTTCAAGCCCACTTCAATATCGTCACGTGTTGGAGCTGGCAACATTTCAAAATTGTAACCTTCATGTTGAAGAACAAGCTCTAAAAGGCTGAAATGCAATGGTGACATTTGTGGCACCAAGATTTTATAAGTCTTACGCATTTCTTCTGTGAAGACAACGCGATTGTAATCGTAAGTTGGTAATTTCTCTACCACTATTTCTTCCGGCGCCTCAGGATTATGATGACGACGCAAGCTACGTTCCATTACAGATTGCAAGGAACGCAAACGGATTGTCACGGCTCCAAGGTTTGTACCTTCATCGATTTTGAGCAAGGTATGGATTTTGTGATTTGCTGAAAGTATATCTTTTACCTGATCTGCTACGATGGAATCGAGGCCACATCCAAAGGAGTTAAGCTCTACAATTTGGAATCCTTCAGTTCTACTTACGAATTCAGCGGCACGATATAGGCGACTATGGTAGGACCATTGGTCTACAACACGTAAATGCTTGATTTCATTGCCTAATGGTGCAACGCCATCTTCTGTAAGAACAGCCATACCAAGAGATGTGATAAGTTCAGGAATACCGTGGTTAATACCGGAGTCCAAATGATATGGACGGCCAGCCAATACGATTGTAGGAATTTGTTCTGCCACTAGGCGAGACACGGTTTTCTTTGTCGTTTCACGGTAAGACGCTTTACAGTTTTCCTGCTCTTCCCAAGCGAGGTCTACAGCCTTAGCAATATCCTTCTTCTTTAAGCCTAAGAAATCCAATGCTTTCACAAGAGCCGGAACAAGGGATTTTTTATCAGCTAGCGGCAAGAATGGTGCGTGGAACGGAGTATCGCCCAAAACCTCTTGCATATTATTTTTGATAAGTTCTGGATAGGAAATAACCATTGGACAATGGTAATTATTGTCGCGGCTAAATTCCTTAGGGCCATGTTGAATACAAGGGTACCAAATAAAGTCTACCTGTGCATTCGCTAAGTCGCGAATGTGACCATGAACAGCCTTTGCTGGATAGCAAGCCGTATCGGATGGAATCGTATCGATAGCCTTATTGTATTGATCCTTAGTCGTATAATCTGAAAGGATTACTTCATAACCCAAGCTATTGAAGAATGTAAACCAGAATGGGAAGTCCTCATACATGTTGAGAACGCGAGGAATCCCTACACGCATTTTACCTTCAAACTCTGGAATGTTTTTCTTCAAGTAGTAATCAAAGTAACGACGTAATTTTACATCTACCAAGTTAGGAACTGGTTTACGTTTCTCTTGGATCATATCGCCAGCACCGCGATCACAACGGTTGCCCGTTACGTACGTACGACCATCGGAGAAGGCGTTAATAGTAAGCATGCAGTTATTTGGGCAAAGGCCACAATTGCGCATTGTCGTAGATACTTGTAAAGAATTAAGGCCTTCACTATCTAGCAATGTACTTTCACCCTTTTGCAACTCTTCCGCCGTTTCCGCGGCAAGAAGAGCCATACCGTATGCCCCCATCAAACCAGATACATCAGGGCGAATCACCTCTACGCCCATCAATTTCTCAAAGGCACGCAAAACAGATTCGTTATAGAACGTACCACCTTGTACAACGATATGATCGCCTAATTCTTTAGGGTCTTTCACCTTGAGAACCTTATAAAGGGCATTTTTAATTACAGAATAAGCAAGACCTGCCGCGATATCTTGTACCGTAGCACCTTCTTTTTGAGCCTGCTTAACCTTAGAGTTCATAAATACGGTACAACGAGAGCCTAAGTCGATTGGCATAGGTGCCAATAACCCTTCTTTTGCGAATTGATCGATTGGAATTCGTAGACCAGATGCAAATGTATCAATGAAAGAGCCGCAACCAGATGAGCAAGCTTCGTTCAACACGATATCTTCGATATACCCATCACGAACCTTACAGCATTTCATATCTTGACCGCCAATATCCAAAATAAAGGATACATCAGGACAGAAGAATCGAGCCGCACGATAATGAGCCATCGTTTCTACTTCGCCTATATCGATGCCGAGGGCGCGTTTAAGAAAGGCCTCACCGTAGCCGGTTACGCCAGAGTGTGCAATATAAGCACCTTTAGGCAATAATGTATAAATCTGCTCGATAATTTCACGAGATTTTTCTAATGGTTTACCATGATTAGGACCATAGTGGGAGAAGATAATTTCCTTATTACTATTAATGAGTACTACCTTTAGCGTAGTAGAACCAGCATCAATCCCAAGATAACAAGGACCTTGAGCATCCTCAATATTCGCTTTTGGCGTTACCGCCTTAGCGTGACGAGCACGAAATTCTTCTAATTCTTGTTCATTCTTAAATAGCGGATCGACACGGTCTGTAGCTTCCATAGGAATACCGATAAGTGCACCGATTTCCTTTGTCAATTGACCGACAGTGATCTCACGGCACTCATCTTTCATCAATGCCGCCCCTAAAGCAATGAACAACTCACCATTCTCAGGGATAATGCGATGCGCTTCATCCAACTCTAAAGTATCGCAGAAGCATTGGCGCAACTCGGATAAGAATGTCAATGGACCGCCAAGGAATGCTACATTACCTTCGATTTTATGTCCGCATGCAAGGCCAGCAATCGTTTGGTTTACAATTGCTTGGAATACGGATTTTGCAATATTTTCATGAGATGCGCCTTGATTTAACAAAGCTTGTACATCTGTTTTAGCAAATACGCCACAACGTGCCGCAATTGGATAAATCGTATCAGCATTCATGGCTAATTGATTAAGACCAGATGCATCTGTCTGCAATAAGGTCGCCATTTGGTCGATAAAAGCACCCGTACCACCAGCACAGGAACCATTCATACGGTGTTCCGCAGTTTGACCTAAATACGTAACCTTCGCATCTTCACCACCAAGTTCGATGATAACGTCTGTTTCTGGATAGAGGGCTTTTACAGCTCGCGTTTCAGCAATCACCTCTTGTACGAATGGGATGCGCACCTTTTCGGCCATAGCCATCCCACCAGAACCAGTAATACATACATGAACAAGAGCGTCTTCATGACCAACTTGAGCCTCTTGTAGCAAGGTATATACTGTGTCCAATATGTTTGCATAATGGCGTATGTACTTTTTATACAAATAATTATCGTGTTCGTCCAATAATACAACTTTAACCGTTGTAGACCCCACGTCAATCCCCATGCGTAGCATGTGCTGCATAAATACCTCTCTTTTTAACGACCGTATGACCACCTAAGTGACCATACTTATTTTTGTGAAAGTCTCACATGTAATATGTACAACATATATACTGTACTAAGCATCTAAAATAAAAATTAAATTAGATAAGGATATAATACTTTCACCAAAATATCTAAATTTTTAAATATCCTATCTTTATTATACAACAACAGCAGTTAAAATCTAAGTTATTTCTATATCTAAAATGTTATAGAAAATATGTTAAGATTTAAATTACAAAGTCATATATATAATAGGATGTAAAAAATATTATACCATTTTACAATGAAAAATAACGTAACTTTTGCAACATAACAGGACAAATCAAATATATTAACTGCATTAGACAATATGCAATAGATAAAAACTAACCCCCAAAATGGATTCCAATTTTGGGGTTAGTTCATAAGACAGTATATCTTATTCGTATCTATAAAGTTATGTCATGAGAGAGTATTGTATTAAATACATATATGTTATTAACGATCATTGATTAAAACGCTGGAATAATAGCCCCTTTGTAATGATCTTCGATGAACTTCTTAACTTCTGGAGATTGTAATGCTTTAGCTAATTTTTGAATAGCTGGTTTATTTTCATCACCAGGGTTTACGGAAAGAAGATTTGCATATGGAGAATCCGCTTTTTCTACGAATAAGCCATCTTTTGTAGGATTAAGACCTGCTGGCAATGCATAGTTAGCATTGATTACAGCTGCATCTAAATCTTGAATGGAACGAGGAATTTGAGCTGCCTCTAACTCTGTAATTTGGATGTTTTTAGGGTTGCTAGTCACATCAAACGGTGTGTTAGTCAAACCAGTTGGGTCTTTCAAAGTTACAAGACCTGCACTTTGCAACAAGAGAAGTGCACGAGCACTGTTTGTTGGGTCAGATGGAATCGCTACTTTTGCGCCATTTGGCAAATCTTTTAAATCTTTAATTTTTTGAGAGTAAATAGCCAATGGTTCGATGTGAACTGGTGCAAAGCTTACGAAGTTTGTACCATGATCTTTATTGAAGTTATTTTGGTAAGGCACGTTAGCAAAGAAGTTTGCATCTACTTCATGGCTAGATAATGCCATGTTTGGTTGAATGTAGTCTGTAAATTCAATGATTTGAAGATCTACACCTTCCTTAGCCAATAAAGGTTTAATTTGATTTAAGATCTCAGCATGAGGTACAGGGTTTGCTGCCACTTTTAACACCTCTGCTTTAGAACTACCAGCACTGCTGGAACTTGCGTCATTTGTGGAAGAACCACAACCACTAATCAATAAGGACGCGCCTAGTACGGCCGTCGCTGCTAATGCTAACCATTTTTTCATGTAATCCTCCTATCTACGATGAACACCTACATCTATTGACGAGGACTCATGCGTATACAACACACGTAGATATGTTAATAAATCTATATATTCTTACACTGTATCTACATTTAATTATTTAATAATTTCGATGTGGTTAGTATAGCAATTTAAATCCTACTCGTATAATAGTTTTTATATATCCATGGATATAACTTTAAACTATAGCAAGATAAGAGTAATTACATTTAGCTATGCCAAGTACATAAAAACGGTACTAAGATGATTCCCCGTACTACTAGGTAATATACCTAATAGGTACAATCAAACTTAGTACCGTTATAAATATCGCTCTATATAATAAACAATCTAATCAAAATCAAAAGATTCAATTATAAAGTTGACGTTGTTTGCTCCACAGAAATAGTTACAGGTGCTGATAATTTAGCCTCTAACCAAGCTTTTATTCGTTCCGAATCTGCATCAGATACAGTGGACGCGGTATGGATAATCACCATATAGCGATTCGCTTTAGGCTGTTCTAAATTATCTATCAAAGGCATGCCTTCCACTCTGCTTACAAACGGGAATAACGCCTTTGCTTCAGCTTCTGTCGTTTTCATAGTGTTTATAGTTTCACTTACTAGTTGATAAGTCGGCTGGTACAGATTACTCAAGTTTGTATATTTTTCATGATCCTCCGAGGCTTTATTCAAGCTCGTCTTATCCACAGCAGATTTTTTCTCATCTACACTATTAACAAATCGCACTGCATAAGACTGCAAATACTCGTCTTTCTGTAATTTATCATCCAACTGGGATCGTTCCTCTGAAGTCACAGGAGCTCCTACAACTACTATATCTACTAGCTTATTCACTCGGTCCAATGAATAATCAATCACTAATCGACGCCCATCTTGATTAATATTGGTCTTAATAAACTGCTCTATATGATTTGACTCAGAATACTTGATGGTCATATCATAGCCTGCATAAATGCTTGGTATAGCCATAATAAGACCAATCACAAGAAATATTAGCTGATTACGACGATTAATCTCTTCTGCTTGCTTATGGGATGGCAAACTATATACACCTTTTAAAACAATAAAAGATGCAAAGAAGATGAAAAATGCATTTATAAAGAATAGATACCCAGCCCCAAAGAAATAATGCCAATTTCCATTAGCCAGTCCATATCCTGCCGTACACAGTGGTGGCATAAGTGCAGTCGCAATCGCTACCCCTGGTATGACATTATCTAAGGTCTTACGCGTTTGACCAATAATCCCAGCTAACCCACCAAATATAGCAATGAATACATCAAAAATATTCGGTTCTGTACGCGCTAATAGTTCAGATGTAACTGTCTGAACGGGGGAAATATAAAAATATAAAGTAGATGCCAAAACAGCAATCGTAATCTGTAAGGATAATCTTAAAATAGCGCTTTTCACAACTGTAAAATTAAGCGTAGCGAAGCCAAAACCAGTTGCTAGAATAGGTCCCATCAACGGCGATATAAGCATAGCACCAATAATAACTGCCGTACTATTCATATTCAACCCAATAGAGGCAATAAACATGGAGAGGATCAGGATAACCAAAGCAGGTCCCTTAATCTTAGCCCCACCTATCAACCTTTTAGCAATGGTTGCATCATCGGCTCGCTCAAAATGTATATCAAAGTATTTATTTATTTCCATTCTTCTTCCTTATAATTTCATTAGCTCTGCAAAGGTGCCCACATTTACAAACATATGCTGCGTTGTTTTTAGCATTTGAACCATCAAGATGGCCCCCGTGCCTTCTCCCATCGACATTTGTGCTTGAATAGGAACCATGTCTTGAGTGATCCCCACCTCAGCCAAAGCGATTTCCGTACCTTTTTCTTTAGAATAATGCGATGGCAATGCATAGTCCTTAATACGAGCGTTTATGTGCGTTGCACAAGCAGCTGCCACAGATGTTATAAAGCCGTCAATAACAAAAGGCTTTTCAAAATCTACACAAGCTAGCATGGCTCCAAGAATAGCCGCAATATCAAAACCACCTACATGAGCTACGATTTCACGAACTCGGTCTGGTTCACTTTCAGAATCAATACTAGCCTTGTGCTTGTCTAATACAGAACGTACAAAGTCAACTTTTCGTTTCATCAAATCTGGTTTATCTGGCCAGGAACCAGGACCCACGGTTTCCGTCGGATCAGCCCCAGTTAAAGCAGACAACACACAAGCAGAGGTTGTGGTATTGCCTAACCCCATTTCACCAAAGGAAAAGAGATTGATTCCTTTTGCCACATAATGTTCAACTCGTTCATATCCAGCTTGAAAGGCACGATTAAACTCATCCTCAGTCATAGCAGGATGGTTCAAAATATTCTTTGACCCTTTCGCTACTTTGCGATTCACACCGATGCCATCATCTGAAGCGATGCCTACATCGACGACCTCATATGGAATATTGTTAAAGTTACAAAATTGCGTTGCTGATGAGCGACCTAAGAGCATATTACAGGATTGCTTTTGCGTCACCTCGTAGTTATACCCAACATAGCCTTCCATATTACAACCATTATCGGCAGAAAATATGATATGCTGTGGTCGAATTTCGCCATTAATCTCACCCCAAGCCGCGCAAATCTTACGAAAATATATTTCCCATAAACCAAGACCACCTGGGATGAGGCATTTTGGTTGGAGAAATTTATTTAATTGTTTCTCTATCGGTAATACTGACTTATCTTTCATTTTATTCTCTAATCCGCACCTAATGTACCAACTAGCCTTCTATTAATTCGATATTATTCTATCTGAAAGTATAACATAAAATGCATATCTAGTAATGTGACTATTATTAGTTTTTAAAAGTATAATTCAGTTTTAAAATTTAGTATTCTAACAACTATATTTCTAATCGAAATTATCATTACATAATTACAACCACTCTAGTAGATAAAAAAGGTTATCCCCTTAC